>CP041667.1:2282500-2882500 GCA_007361935.1 Lachnospiraceae bacterium KGMB03038
CTATCGGCTCGGCTACTGCTTGCCAATCGTAATAATACTTCTTTGACTTGGTAAGCAGAAACACATATTCATAGCAGCGGGTCGGCCTGTCCCGCGTGCTTTCCGGCATGGGGTTTGTTTTGTGCCAAATGATAGAACTGCGCAAATACCAACCGTCGCCCCGCAAGGCGAGGGCTACAAGCCACGGAATACCAATTAAATCTTTGGGCTTGCAGCCGGGGGCGCGGTGGTTAAACGCCACTTGCTGCCCGTTCCTGCCTTTGGGGTATTTGGGGTCTTGGTGGTCGGCTTTGCTGCCTGTGCCGCAATAAGTGTCCGCGATATTCAGCCAACAAGTACCCTCCGGCGTAAGCACCCGCTTTACCTCATGGAATACCGCCGTAATACGGGAAACATATTCCTCCGGCGTTGCTTCCCGTCCGATCTGCCCGTCTGCGCCGTAGTCCCGCAAGGCATAGTAGGGTGGGGACGTTACGCAACAATCAACTGCATTTTCCGGCAAGGTTTGAAGCACCTGCAAGCTGTCGCCGCAATAGATTTTGTCCATTTCTATCCTCATGCCGACACCTCGCCGGGTTTGGTCGTCATTACACGATAGAGTTCCGTATCTTGCGGGAAACGGTCAATAAAGGGCAAAATCACGTTGCCATAGAAGATAAGCCCCTCGCCCGCGTCGGAATGGGTTACATAGGTCATTTGCTGCTGCGAAATGTTAAGCTGCTTTGCAAGGATTTCCCTGTCGCCCTGGGCTTGGTTGAGCATATACACAAAATCGCTGTTTTCAAAAATGTTCTCCACCTCGCGGGACGATAACAAATCTTTCACGTTTTGGGTGATACCTGTCGGAATACCGCCCCATTTTCTAAAACGCTTCCAAATCTCAACGCTGTACGCTGCGGTCTGTTCCTCTTTGAGCAGCAAATGAAACTCGTCGATATAGTACCGCGTCGCCTTGCCTTCGCTGCGGTTTATGGTAACTCTGTTCCAAACTTGATCTTGGACAATGAGCATACCGAGTTTTCGTAGCTGGGTGCCGAGTTCTTTAATATCAAAGCAGACAAGGCGGTTGTGAATGTCAACGTTTGTTTGGTGGTTAAACACGTTCAAACTGCCATTTACATAGAGTTCCAATGCCGACGCGATACGCTGCGCTTCCTTTTCCGGCTGCTTCTTGATTTCATTGTAGAGGTCGCCCAAAATCGGCATATTCTCCGGCTTCGGGTCTGCAAGGTAGCTGCGGTACACGCTGATAACGGCGCGGTCAATCAAAGTCTTTTCAACCGCTTCCAGCCCGTTTTTGCCGCCCATAATCAACTCGCAAAAGGAAAGGATAAAATCGCTCTTTAAGGCTATGGGCGTGTCGCCCTCGCTGTAATTGAGGTTTATATCCATCGGGTTAATGTACTGCGTGCTGTTCTGCGAAACCTTGATAACCTGCCCTTTCAGCCGTTCCACAAGGGGGTAATATTCCGCTTCCGGGTCGCAAATGATAATATCGTCTGCGGTAATGAGAAAAGCGTTGGTGATCTCGCGCTTTGCCGAAAAACTCTTGCCGCTGCCGGGTGTGCCGAGTATCAAGCCGTTAGGGTTCTTCAGCCTTTTCCTGTCGCACAAAATCATGTTATTCGATAATGCGTTTAAGCCGTAATACAACGCTTCGCCGCTTTGGAACAGCTCTTGTACCGTAAAGGGGACGAAAATGGCGGTGCTGGAAGTCGTCAAGCCCCGCTGGATTTGGATTAGGTTTTCGCCCAATGGGATAGAGGACATAAGCCCCTGTTCCTGCCGGTAGTCAAGGCGGGTGAGCATACAGTTGTATTTCTGTGCGATACTTGCGGCCTGAAATACGTCGTTGTCCAATTTCTGCTTTGTGTCTGCCACATTCAAAACTAACAGCGTAAGCAAAAACATTCGCTCGTTCCGGCTCTGCAAATCCCGCAAAAGGTTTTTCGCTTCGCCGCCGTAGGTGGCAAGGTCGGACGGAATTATATCCATATCGTAGCCGCTGCGGATTGCCTTTTTCTGTTCCTCGATTTTCATACGGTCAAGGTCGGTGATTTTCCGCTTGATCGTCTTGATCGCTTCGTTGTGGTCGATACTCTGAATGTGCAGATTGACGACAATCCCGTTTTCCGCTTCCATGAAGTCGGCAAGCATACGGTCTGAAAGTTCCGGCGCGGCAATCTGCAAAAAGGAAACCGCGCCAAACTTCCCGCCCATTTGAAACATTCGCCCGTCGCCAAAACGGAAAGAGGACGGGGCAATAAAGTCTTTGACGGAAAGGCCGCTTACGGGTAGCCATTCCCACGCAAAGTTGAAGCGTTCCCCGTCCGGGTGGAAAAGCCCATGCAGCACTTCAAGCCGCTGCTTCCCGTCCAATACCCGCGCCGCCGCGCCGATCACCTTAAAATGGTTGAGGGTGTCCGTTTCGATACGGGCAAGCCGCGCCCGCGCCGATTTAATATCTTTTGCTTCAATGGTAAAGGTGAGAAACTTTGTCTTGATAAGCCCGTTGTTGCCGCGTTCAAGCTGTGTTTGCAGCATTTCGGTGTATTCGGCTCTGATACTGTCAAAGTCGTCATTCTGTGGGGCAATCGTGATACTGCTCTTGAAATCCTCCTTGTTCGCATGGCGGCTGATTAAGGAAAGCTGCACACTGATAGAAGCGTCAAAAGAGTTATACATATCGCAAAGGGCTTCAAAAATGGCGGTCTTGTCGTCCGGCTGCGCAAGCTGATAGTTAATATCTTCAAACTCAATGCACTTGGAATACCGCCCGTTTGCAAGGCGGCAAATCCCGTCCTTATACATTCGTTCAAACGGTATGCTGTCCTGCGCCGTATGGGGCTTCCCGTCGCCCTTTGACTGCCGGATAAGCGCGTCGATCTGTTTCTTTTCCTGCCGCGTAAGTTTACGCTTTTTGTTTTGGGTCTTTCCCTTTTCCTTTGACAATCGCCCGTACCTCCTTATCTAATCGCTCCTGCCGCGCAAGGGCGGTATAAAAATTGTTGGTCTGATAAGGTCGCTCTTTGGGGCGAAGAAACTTCACTTCCACAAATTGCCGTATAATCACTTCCAGCGGTTGCCCGTTCTTCTCGTACATAGCGAGTAGGAACATGGGCAGCATGGCAAGCACCATGCACAAAGCCGCCGTTGTCGTTCCCGCGCTGTCCTTTGTCAAAAAGAATAGCGGTAGCCCGATAGCCACCGCCGCGCCGAAACAGAGTAATTGTCTTTTGGTAAGGTTGAACATTACCTTGCTCTTGATTTTGGTTAAATCCTTTGGGACGGTTACATACGCCATTTCAAACCTCCTTTCCGGCAAACCGTATGTCGCTTTTGATTTCATTTCCCCATACGTCCCAACCAGGGGTATGCTGCCTTGCAAACAGTTCAATACGCGGTAGGTCGCCCATAAGGGCAAGTATCTTTTCCCGCGTTATATCCGGCTTTTTGCTGTGCTGCTCAACAGGGGAAATAATAAATTGATGTACCTTGTTTGATTGTCGCTTCGGGTGTCCTTTGGTAGCAAGCAAGCAGATTTCCGCATTTCCTCGCGTCCAAAAGCCCAAGCCATAAAACCAAGTGGGCGATTTCCGATTTTGCTTTAACCATACAAAGGCAACGGATTTATAGGTAAATCCCCAAGCCTTGATTAACTGCAACGCTTCTTTAAGCTGCGGGAACGTCGCCCATAGGAATAAAATACAGTCCTTATCCGCAATTTCTTTGACGGGTAAAGCGCAAAGTTCCTCAATACTCATAGTGGGATAGTGCTTTTCCGCTGCGCCCTGTACCTTGCTTCTCGCGTATCTCCAAGGGGGATCGGCGTAAATGATTTTGTATTTCTTCATCTGCACCCCCTTAATGCGCGCTGAATACGGATTTTGCAAGGCTTCCCGTTTTGAAAAGCGTAAAACACAAGAGGACGGTATAGCCCATGCAAGACCAGATCGCGCCGGATATGTCATCGGTTGCTGCGATTGTCTGTATCAAAACCGCATAAATACCGACGCACACAAGAATTAGAAAAGCCTGAAAACCGAGGGCAAGCAAGGATTTTAAGTAGTTCTGTCCCATGCCGCCCCATTCACGATTTACCATTGTCGCAACGGGGATAGGGGCGATACTCGTTACAAGGTATATTTCAATCATGCGCCCGTACACCACCAGCATGATACAGATAGACAACGCTTTCATGGTAAGCCCCACAAAGAGTGATTGAAACCATAGCCCCAAAAGCCCGCCGACGCTCATAGCGTCCAGCTTTGCTTCTATATCGGTGATAACGGTTGCAATATCTATGCTTGTGTCGGATATGATAACGCCCGCGCTGTCGTTGACGACGCTCTGTGTAATGTCAAATACGCCCATGACGATGTTCCAAGTATTTGTTACCAGCAGCACCGCAACAAAGGTTTTGAAAATCCACTTGAAGAAAATCCAAGTGTCGAGATCGTGCAGATTGTTTTTCTCAATTACAAGCTGGATTAGTTCGTAGCACATGACAAAGGTAATGATAACGCCCGCAATCGGCACAATGACGTTTTCCGATAGGCTGCGTATCATATTGAATATGCCCGCGTTCCACCCGGCGGGGGTTGTGCCGACTTGCGTTGCGATTTCTCCAACCTCTGTATTTACGCTGTCGAACAGCCCGGAGAGATTAGAGAGTATTCCGTCTGTCAAAATGCCGCGAAACCAATCTTCAATCATCTGCCATATCAAAAGCTAATCCCTCCTTTCCCGCGCCCTCCCGCGTGAAGCGGGAGAGCGCGGCGGGTAGTGTTAGTTTGTGGCATTATCCAAACAGGCCGGAGAGCAGCGGGACAAGGGTAAGGCCGATAAGGGCAACGCCGCCGCCCGCCATCAACTGTGTTATCCCCAATTAGTAGGAACAATACAGCTTTCTGGCGGGCGGCGGCACGTCAAGAAATATATATGGAGTTTTTAAAGAACCTCCCCGGAGCGGGGAGCGGTCAGCCTGTGACCTGCTCCACTTCCGGTATGGGTTTGAGATTAAAATGAATTTCGATAGAAATGTGTCTTGTCTTATCGCTGCCTATGGTTTCATGGACAACGATTTCTTTAATCAGGCGGTTTAAGGTGGAAGCGTCCAGTTCGGTGATGTCCCGGTATTCCTGTATGGATTCCACCCACTGCCTTGCGTCCACGGCAAGCCGGATTTCATCGGCAAGGTGCTTCCTGCCTTTCTCGACTTTTGCCTTTAATTCCGCCTGTTCCTTCTGCGTCTTTTCCAGCAGGAGATTGAAGTTTGCGTCTGTGATTCGTCCGGCAACCATGTCCTCATAGAGCCGCAGCACCATCTTTTCCAACACTTCAATCCGTTCCTCGTCTTTGGCAAGGGTGCGCTCCATCGCTTCCCTCTGGCCTTTCTGCTCGGCTTCGCAGGTGTCGGTCAGCCGCCCGGCCACCGCTTCACTGTCGGTCAGGGCAGCGGCGGCGCACTCCCGGATTTTATTCAGCACAAGGGCATAGAGCGTGTCATAATCAATCCGGTGCTGGGTGCAGTGCTGTTTCCCAAAGGCATTGTAAGTCTTGCAGGAATAAATCCTCTGGGGGTGCTTGGCATTGGTGTAGCGGACAGTCAGGGACTTTCCGCACTCACCACATTTGAGAAGTCCGGCAAACAGGCTCGGCTCCCCGGACTGCCCCGGCCGCTGGCGGGATTTCAGCTTCTCCTGCACGATGGCAAAACTCTTTTTGTCCACCAGCGGCTCATGCGTCCCTTCCACCACAATCCAGTCCTCCGGCTTCTTGTCCCGGATAGTGCCGATTTTAAAGCGGTACTCGGTCTTTTGGGAAGCGATTGCGCCGGTGTAGACGGGGTTCATCAGGATTTCCTTAATCACTGTAAAATCCCAGATGTACCGCCCATTCTCCGGGTCTTTCTTCTCCCATTTGGTGCGGATGTTCCTGTGCCCACGCTGCCGGTTCCACCATGTGGGGCAGGGGTGCTTTTCTTCCTCCAGCCTGCGCCGGATGTAGTTGGGGCCGTGCCCGTCCAGCGCATACCCGAAAATCAGCCGGACAACCGGGGCGGTTTCCTCGTCTACCAGCAGGCGGTTCCTGTCCTCCGGGTCTTTTTTGTAGCCGAAGGGGGCAAGGCAGCCGGTGAACTGGCCTTTCTGGGCTTTCAGCACATAGGAAGAATGGACTTTCTTGGAAATATCCTTGCTGTACATCTCATTCAGGATATTTTTGAAGGGCGCAATGTCGTTGTTGTCCCGCATGGTGTCGATACCGTCATTCATGGCGATATAGCGCACGCCGTTCCTTGGGAAGAAGTCCTCGATAAGCTGCCCGGTCTGCAAGTAGTTCCGCCCTAACCTTGATAAATCTTTCGTAATGACAAGGTTTATCTGCTTCCGCTCAATGGCCTTCAACATCCGTTTCAGGTCGGGGCGTTCCATGTTCAGGCCGGTGAAGCCGTCGTCCTGATAGACTGCCGCAACCTCCCATCCCTGCTTTTCACAGAACTTTTCCAGCATATCCCGCTGGTTTGCGATGCTGGCACTCTCGCCCTGAAGGTCATCGTCTTTCGAGAGCCTGCAATAGATAGCTGCCCGGAATCCCCCGGCAAGCGCCGTGCCAATCACGTCATAATCTAATCCGTTCATCATAACCGTTTACCCACACAATCCAGACGGAACACGGTCACTTTGAACCTCGTCTTTATTATATCTCATTTCTTGCGTTTTAGCAAGATATTCTTTATCTGTTTTTCTGGTGTGTTTCTGTGCGATAAGGCTCACGAAAACGTCCGTAGCGTCCAGTTCGCCGTCAAATACTGTGGTGACATGAATCTCTGTTTTATTTTTCGCCATAGGCAGTTGTCCTCCATACATGAAATAAGCCAGACAGGGGATAGCGGCAACGAAGTCCGGCAACGGGCTTCAAAAAACCTTGGAGCTAATCCTTGTCTGGCAGTTGGGTTATTTTATACTTTTTCTTTTATTTTTCTGTTGCTTTGGTTGTTAAAGGGGAGAAAAGCCCGCAGTTACGGGATTTTTCCCGGCAACCGGGTCGGCAACGGGATAGCAACGGAGTGTGCAACGGGCTGTCCCTGCCCGGATTTTTTCAGAATGGAAGCTCCATCTGTTCCGGCACCGGCGTAAATCCTTCCGGGATTTTTTCCGTCCCGTTGCCGCTGTCCGTTGCCGGTTCTGTCCGTGCGTTTTCCCGTTCCCATCCTTTCTGCCTGCCGTACCCGGCAAACATCCGGGGGTTGGAGAAATAATTCCAGCCAGTGATGCACTGGTTCATTATCTCGTTGATTTCCCGTATCTCCCATTGTTTCGGCTCGTCAAAGTCATGGTTCAGGGCTTCTTTGTAAAGCTGTTTGGAGCAGACGGTATCGCCGGGGTAGCTGTCAAGGAAAGCCTGTATCATACCGGCCTTGGTGTCCTCCGGCATGAAGTCCCGCTGGTGTTCCTTTAAATGGCGCACCATTTCCGGGCTGAATGTCAGCTTCCACCTGCCGCTCCTGTAAATCTCCATCGCTTCCGCCCATACCTGATTCAGATAGGCTCTGGAAGCGGCTTCGTCCTCTAAAATGTGTGTTTCCGCCTGTTCCGGGCATACCTGTATAGGAATGAAGCGGCGGTTTCCTGAACGGTCAAGGGGCAGGAAGTCAAGGGCATTGGATGTCCCGCCGAACACGCACTGCCTTGGACGGTCTGCCGGGTGGGTTTCATAGGGTATCTTGTAGACTTCCTTCTGGCGGCTCAAAAATGACTTGATTTCCTCTATGCTCCTGGCGTTTGCGGTGGCAATCATCTCCGACATCTCGATTATCCAGTGGCCTTGGAGTTTGCGGTATACGTTGTCATCGTCCAGCTTCCGCAGGTCATCGGAGAACCACTCGTCTTTGACTGCCAGCAGGCGGAAGAAGGTGGACTTCCCGGCTCCCTGCCCGCCCACCAGACAGAGCATGACTTCAAACTTGCAGCCGGGGGAAAATGCCCGGTGGATGGCTCCCAACAAAAACAGGCGCAGGGATTGGAAAGTATACTCGTCCTCACCGGCTCCCAGAAAGTGACGCAGGCAGGAGCGTATCCGTTCGGTTCCGTCCCATGTCAGGCCGTTTAAATAATCCCGGACAGGGTGGTAGCTGTTCTCATCGGCGGCAAGGGCGGCGGCGTCCTGTATCTTTTTCTCGCTTGTCAGGCCATAGGTCTTTTCCAGATACAGCCGGATATATTTCATGTCCGTGTCGGTCATGGGGCTTCCGGCAGTTCTTTTGTAGCCGATTGGCTTTAAAATATCGGTGCGGTCGGTCAGCAGGTTGTAGGCAACCGCCCCGGAAAGGAGCGGGTCGCACTGGAACACGGTCAGGCAGTTGCTCATGCTGTTGCGGAAGCCGCCTTTTTCGGTGGTTTCCAGCATGGCCTTCACTTCCTCAACGCTCCGGGGCGGCTCTGCGCTGTCTGCCATGTTCGCTGTTTCCTGCCGTATCTGGGGCGGTAAATTCTGCCATCCGTCTTTCAAGGTTCCTCACTTCCTTTCCGTGTCCTGTGATAAGGGCTGCCCGCTCCTGAATGTCCCCGGAGAGAAGCACGTCCATCAGGTATTCCACCCGGCTCATGTTCTGCAGGGCTTCCACAAACCGGGGGTTCCACGCTTCATCCGGCTGGCGTGGGGCGTATTCCTCCTTCCAGCGGCGCAGGAGATGGTAATAGTCGGACAGCACCCGGAAGCAGTGCCGCTCCATGTGCCTGAATTTCTGTTCCTCCGTTTCTTTTCGCAAGCGTGGCCTTATGGGCTGCTTTTTGCCGTTCCTCCCATCCTCATAAGGGATAGAGAAGTCCTGTGCCAGCATAAGGGCGGCTTCTTTGCTGCTGATACCATGGAGCCGGGAAACAAAATCTATCACGTCCCCGGTGGCTCCGCAGCCGAAACAGTAAAAGCGGCGGTCAACCTTCATGCTTGGGTTCTTATCGTTGTGGAACGGGCAGACGCACATCCCGTTCCGGTTTACTTTGATTCCATAACGCTCCGCAGCCTGCCTTGTGGTGACGGACTGCTTCACGGCTTCAAATACGTTCAATAGGCGTTCCCTCCTGATAATGAAAAAGGCACCTGCCAGCGATTTCAAATCACAAAACAAGTGCCTGTTTAAAGTTCCATATTCTGTTGTTTCTGTGTCCGGGGCGGCTTCTGTTTCCCTGCCTGCTCCTGCCGGATGCGTTCCTGCCGCCCTTTCAGGCTCTCCTGTACGGATGGTTTCTTCCCCGGCTCGGCGGTCTGGCGGTACTGCTCGGATGGCAAAACCTGATTCAGCCAGTGGCGCACGTCACGCAGCACCTTCACATCTGCCTGAACCGCTTCCAGTTCCTTCTTTTGTCCGGGCAGGGCGGCGGCAAGCTGTTCCCGTTCCGCTTCCAAATCTTTGCGGGAGTAGGAATTGCCTTTCAGGTTGGCTTTCAAATACCGGATGGCGGCATTATAAGCGTCCAGTTCCTCCCGGTGGCTCTCCGCAAACTTCTCCTTTTTCTTCTTCCAGCCGATGGCGGCATACTCCGCATGGACTGGCTTGGCGGCTTCGTATTTGTCAATGTAGGAGAGCATGGTATTGATGGCTTTTATCCGCTTCTCGCTTTTTTTCATGCTCCCCATGACGGAAACAGCGGTCTGGCCGATTTCATCCAGCCGGGTGTCAAGGCTCTCCACGGTGGAGATTCCCTTTTTCCGCAGGAAGTCCATCGCCGCCTGCACTTTATTGTAATCGGCAACGGTTCCTTTCAGCTTCCCTCTGGAAGTCCAGTCGGCACGTTCCCCACTCCGCTGTTCCAGATACCGGAATAACAGTTCCGGGAGTGTCGGCTCCTTCGCCTGCTCCAATGCTTCCAGTAATACAGCCTTTTTCTCTTTTAAGTCAGACAGCCATCCCTTTAGGCTCCGTACCATCTGCCGGATGGACTGCATGAGCCGGTTGGCGGTTTTGATGTCCCGGTTCAGATTGCCGATGTTGGTCTGGATTCCTTTCTTCTCCATCTGGCAGGCGGCCGCTCCCATGTGGACGGTAGGGATTTGGTCAATCCCCTGTCGGGCATAGGAGCGCAGGTCAAGCCGTTCCGGGCGGTCATTGGCTTCCAGATAGCGGTTGGCCGTGTCCGCCCATCCCTGCCGCCAGATTTCGGCGTACTTCCGGTTGTTCCAGTCTACTGTGTTCTCCTTATGGCTTTTCCATCTGCCGGACGCAAGCCGGATGCGCTCCCCGTTCTTGTCAAGGTCGTACACTTTACGGCTCTTGGGGAGCCATTTGCCTTTTTCGTCCATCGCCCGCATGGTGAGCAGGATATGGGCGTGTGGGTTGCCGTCCCCCTTGTCATGGATGGCAAAGTCGGCAATCATGCCTTTGGAAACAAAAAACTCCCGGCAGTAGTCACGGATAAGGTCGGCGTACTGTCCCGGCGGGATTTCCCTTGGGATGGCAAGCACGAATCTCCGGGCAAGCTGGGAGTTCCATTGTTTTTCCTGCGCTTCGGCTGAGTTCCATAAAGTATTGCGGTCTGCAAACTCCGGCGGCACATGGGGCGGGAGCATGATTTCTTTGTGGGTGACTTCGTTCTTGTAGGGATAGTATTTCTGTTCCTGGTCATATTCAGAGAACAGCTTCTCGCCGCTCTGGTAGGCGGCGGCAGAAACAGCGGATTCATTGTTGCTCCGCTTGATGATGGTGATTTTACAATGCGGGCATGGCAAGAGTACGTCCTCCTTTCTCCCGGATTCGGGGCAAAAAAATAGCAGGATACCTTTTCAGATTTCCTGCTTGGGTGTGCCGTTGATGGGCGGCGGGTTATTTAATTTTTTAATAGTTTGTCAATTCGACAAATTGAAATTGAATTTATAATTTCCCTGCAAATATCTCTGCATCAATAGTGATTTCTTTTGTTTTTTTTAAATCTATTCCATCTTTATTTACACAAAACAGTAGTGGAGTCATATCCGCAAAGGTTTTTATTTCCTCGGATGTCATTGTATACGTTGCTGAAACTTTCTTGTGATAAACAACGGAATACTTCTTTTGGAAATAATCTACGACAGCCGCATTAGAATATTGATTGCTTTTCAATTGTTCTTTTGCCGTCTCTCGAAGCTCCTTAAGATGAGCATTTCCCGGAATTACCTTAATTACATAACCGCCTTCTTTCAAAACTCTGTTAAATTCGGAATAGTTAGCAGGAGTAAAAATATCTAATATGCAATCTATCCTTTTGTCTTTTATGGGCATTTCTTCCAAATTTCCCACAAACCATTTGATAGAATTACTGAAATCACTTTTTGCTGCAAGCTGAACAGCATCTTTAGAAATATCAAATGCAATAATTTCTTTATCACCTGATACTTCTTTTATCTGCTTTGAATAATATCCTTCACCGCAGCCAATATCAAGTATTGTATCAATGCTGCTAAAGCTTTTTATAAGCTGCACCACTTCATTCAGGATATGTGAATAATAGCCTTTTTCTAAAACCTCCCGCCTAATTTGAAAAGTCTCTCTGCTATAATGTTTTGAAGATTTTGTTCCTACAGCAAAGTTCACATAACCCGTTTTTGAAATATCGAAACAATGATGATTAGAACAAAATAAACTTTTTTGTTTCAATTTTAAATCTGTTTTACATATAGGACATTGAAAAACTTTTTCACTGTCACTAAATCTAAGTATTTTATTCATTATTCCCTCCGTTATTACATTACTTGCCCAATAAGCGAGCTATGCAATACGGATTCACCGCAACATAACCCGCGGTGTTATCTTAATCTCATATGCGCTGTCATATTCTCACCTCCAAACTCCGATTTGTCACCGGCTCCATTATACGCTATCTCATAAAAAAAGTATAGCCGAATTTCAGCAAACTTGTCAGATGGAAACAACTTGCAACGCAAGATAATTCCGGGCGGCAAGTCCACAAAGGGGTAGCTGGCGTAAGCCAGCGCAGGGGAAGGGTAACTTCCCCTGTGATGATTGGAGCAGATTGAAAATCTACGGAAATCATCTGCTGTCCGCAGGACGCCTCCGGCAGGGCGCAATGCACCACTTCCCGAAGTGGTGTATAATTGCGCCCTCTTTCAGAGGGGCAGTCCACGGGTTGCGGCTCTGAAAGCGATTATGACCGTTCCCGGTCTGGCTCTTTTCTCTTGGGATGTGGCTTTTTCGTCCTCGCCTGTGCCTTGGCTTCGGCAAGCCTGCGCCGGATGGAATTGTCCCGATTCTGGATAAACCGCTGCTTCGTATCAGCGATAAAGCGGCGGCACTCCGGCTCCGGGATGGCGTCCAGCTTTCGGATGGTATTCTCCACAATATCCCTTGTCTGCCGGTCACGGATAACCGGCACGATTTCTTTCAGCCCCGCAAGGGTGTCCTCTTTTGTACCGGCGGCGTACTGATAGACCATGGCCAACTCGTCTTTAGAAAAATTCATCTTCATTCTGCGCCCTCCTTCTCTGTGCCGTTTCCGGCAAACACTTTTTCCATAAGCTGACGGGTGCTGTCTTTGTGGAACAGCAGCTTCAAGAATAGACTGACCTGTTCATCCGTGATGGCTTCTGGGTGGGGAAGGTAGCTTTCCAGCATGGCGGCTCTGGTGCAAAGCCGGTGCGTCCGTTCCTTCCGGGTCAGCGCCTTGGCCTGATGGGTCAGACGCTTTTCCTCCTGTTGCGCCCAGCGCAGCTTCTTTTCCGTTTTCTCTATCTCCTGATTGAGTGCTTCCAGCTTTTCATTCATAAGCGGCTGTCCTCCTTCTTGGGAATGAGTACATATATCTTGTTGGGTTCCCCGAAGCCCTGACGCACCCGCAGTATCAGTCCGGCGTCCTCCAATTCATTCAGGGAACGCTTCACGGTCATGGTGCTGCGGGCAAGTGCCGCCGCCAGTTCCACGATGGGGAAATGGATAAATAAAATCCCGTTGGTGTCCTCTATGCCGGACAGGAAAACAATATCCAACATCCGGGCGTACATGACCTTGGCGGTGCTGCTGATCGGGAGCCGCAGCATGGCTCTCGGCAGCGGCATACAGGGCGGCAGGGTGGTGTCTGCGGTCATAAATTCAACTTCCATTCAATCGGTGTCCTCCTTTACTTTTCGTTTTGAGCGTTTGGAAAGATAATGGGGGCAGTCCACAATGACCGCCCGGAAACTCTGCTTGCAAGTACGCTGACATTTCCGGCAAAGGTCGTTGTACGTTACCCGCCCCCGTTCATTGAGGAAGAAGGACAGTTCCAGCTTCCTCTTTTTCGGCATTCTCGGCATGGTGCCTCCTTAAACAAAAATCCGCCCATTTCAGCCGTAACAGCCGCAATAGACGGATAGCAGATTTTAGTGTCGTGTTTCGGGGCGATTTTCAGGGAAAAAGCGGCCATAGAACCGCCCGGAAATCCCCTGTAGTATTACGGATAGGGTAGACTACGCCCTATCGGATTGTTGTGTTTCGGTATCAATTCGGTGTTCATTTTCGCCGGTTCTCCCTGATGTCGTTCCTGCCCCTGGCTCTCACAACGGCGTTTCGCTCCCTTTGGTACGCTCGTTGCGGTCAGGGTTCCTCCATTTCCCTGCCGCAAGTCGTTGCGCTACATCGCCGGGGAGCATATCCCATACAGGCCGGTCATTCGATTGGAATAATCCATCGATGAACTACCTGTATCATAGAACATTTTTGTTCCCTGTGCCGTATATCCACAAAGTAGGATTTCGGGGCGAAAAACGGAAATTTCCACGATTATGGAAAGTATGGTATAATCCAGTTAGCGGCAGGAAAACAGCCGCCGGAAAGGAGTGAGCGCCCTATGCTGAAAGCGACTACCATACAGGAACGCCTTTGGGAGTTACGCAAGGATAAAGGCTTAAATTTGGAAGAACTGGCGCAGCAAACCGGCATTTCAAAGTCAGCCCTCGCCAGTTATGAAGCCAACGACAATAAGGAAATCAACCACGGCAACCTTGTCACGCTGGCGGATTTTTATGAGGTATCTCTTGATTATCTGTTCTGCCGGACAGAAAACCGGGAGCAGATAAACACGCCCCTGATGGAACTGCACCTGAATGATGAAATGGTGGCGCTGCTAAAGAGTGGCCGTATCAACAACCGGCTCCTGTGTGAGATTGCTACCAACGATAAATTTGAGCAGCTTATGACCGACACGGAGATATACATAGACGGTCATGCAACCTCCACCTTTCGCACCCTGTATGAGACTTTGGAAGAACAGCGGCAGACCATCATCCAGAAATACAAGCAGGCGGAAAATGATTTCTATTCAAAGACCATCCTTGCCGCAGAGGTAAAGGAAGAAGATTTCTTCTGCCATGTGACGCACAAAACATGGGACGCCATTCTCCATGACATACGAAAAGCCCATGAACATGACATTGACAGCACGCCGGATTACTCTGCCGCAAAGAAAGTGGCGATGGATATTCGGAAAGCCATTCAATCCTCCGGGGATTATCTGGGAAAGGTGTGGGCGGTCATTTTCAATACGCTCGGCCTTGACTTTTACAAGCTGCCGCCGGATGAACAGAAGATATTAAAAAAGATATTGTCAAAAGCGCCGAACATCAAAAACAGCCCCTTCAACTTCCGGCGCAAGAGAAAATGAAAACTGCCGTTGTGGGAAGGAGTGTTCCTGCAACGGCAGCGTCTTTTATTCGCCGGTATATGCAATTTCTATCTCATAGCCGCCATCCTCATAGTAGGTGTGGAAAGAATAGTCCCCGATTTGTAAATCTCCCTCTGTGACAGGGTAGAAAGTCTTTTCCTCGGCGTCATAAATTACAGCTTCGTCTAAAAATTCATCTTCAACGGTAGTCAGGATTTCCCGGATACAATCATCACAAAAATGCGTTTTCATTTTGTGGGCGCTCACAATCCCTCGCCCTGGGTCTATGGAAGCGGTGGCGCTGTCCATGTTGGGATTTGACATCATCATCAAATGGGCTTCGCTGATTTCATCGTAACCAGAGGTAATCATTGTGCCGCCCCTTTCCCGTTGGCTCTCAATCGGTTCGGTTTTATCGAATATCTCCAGCCCATAGGCTTCGCCGGTATTCAGGAAAACCAGATTGATACGCTCCGGGAAGCCCCGTTCCAGACAGCAGCCGTCAGCCGTATTCGGGATATAGCGGATAAGATTTTCAATGTCTTGTCCGTACTGGCTGTACACTAAATCATGCCGGATGGTCTGGGTGATTTCCTCGTATTCATCATCGGTGGCCGTTGCCATGTAAGTAGCGACTGTTCCTAAAAAATCTTCCATCTCTTTCTGGTTTCGATGGCTCGTCCAGATATTCCCCGCCATGATACTGATTGAGATAAAAGCGAATGTGACAGCCCCTATCATAAAACCGCCATAAAGCAGGGAGCGCTTGTCATGCTGGCTCAAATGCTTTTTGTCCATATCCAGTTCATCATCTTCCCAGAAATCCAGCCAACTGTCCCGCAATTTTCTCCATACATTCTTCATATCAGTACCCTCCAACAAGCTATAAGCTAATATCTTATAGTCTATCAGAAGCTATTGAAAACGGCAATCATATTATAGTCTTAAAGTGTACAGAATGATAACTGATAGCTAATAGATGGGTGTGGACTATGGAAAAGAACGGATTAGGAAAGCGTATCAACGCAGTAAGGAAAGACCGGGGCTTAACTGCTGACCGGCTCTCGGAAATGTGCAATATCAACGCTACTTATCTCCGACAGATTGAGGGCGGCGTGAAAATGCCCAGCCTGCCGGTATTCATAGACATTTGCAAGGCTCTGAAAATCTCGCCGGATTATCTTCTGCAAGACGAATTGGAAGAAAATGAAATCAGTACCATCCGGGAGATAGAAGCACTCTGGGAAGAAGTTTCTCCCAGCAAACAGGCGCTTGCACTTGCCATGATAAAAGCGGCGTTGGAGCATAAGGAGTAGCAAAACAGCCAGCCGGGAACGGCTGGCTGAAAAACTTTCAGCATAATGAAGATTATTCAATATCTTGATTTACAGGTGTTTTTAAAGTAATTGCATACACGGTATTTATCTGCAACGGGTAACTTTCTGCTATTTCTCCGTTGTAGTACACAATAATTTCATCGCCAACAGAAACATCGGTATAGCTATCTTTGTTTTCTACATCTAATGAAACTTTACAACTTGCTCCATCAGGATAACTTTCCGTTTTGATATTGATTATAATAAAATTGTCTTGAACTTCTTCCACAATTCCGGTAATATTTGGCTCATTTTCTATGATATAATCCATAGTTCGATTGTTACAGCCTCCTAATCCTAATACGCAAATCAGTGTCAGAATGAATACTATACATCTTTTCATATTCGCACCTCATAAATCTGGATTTATCACTCTGATGTCTCCATTGTAGTCTTGTCCTGTTCCAACTCAATCACATCCAAAATACCACAATTCAGGGCTTCGCAGATACGAACCAGCGTTTCCATGCTGATGTTTTTGCCTTTACCCATGTTGGCAATCATATTTGTGGTAAGACCGGCGGCAATCCGCAAGTCCTCTTTCCTCATATTGCGCTCAACCAGCGTGTGCCAGAGGGGTTTATAGCTTATGTGCATTTATCCTCCTGCCTTTCTCCCGGTTCCGGGGTTCCTGTTCCCATTATATCAAAGTTCTTGCTATTCCACAAACATTTCTTGACACAATCGCCGGTTCCGTCTGGATTGTGCTTTTCCTTTCTTTTCTTGATTACATCTACTTAGCCATGAGCTGTTTCATGCCCTGCGACTTTACTGATGTGCGATAAAGAAGTAATAGAAATGTAAAAAATTTTGCCGTTCCTATCCGGCACTTGGCCATTGTGTCGGATAGGTCGGGCGTTAGGCTTCGGGCAAGTCAATCTTGCCGACAAAGCTGTAATAAATCTCAATGTCCTGCCTGCGGGTGCCGTTCTCGTCATAGCTACACTCATGCACGACGATTTTTTCAATCATTTCCCGCAAGAGGGTGGGGGTCAATTCCTCAAAGGCAAGGTGCTTTCGGACGATACCCATAAACTTTTCCGCGTTGACGGTGGCGGCCTGCGACTTGTCCAGTTCGGCCTGCAAAGCGGCGGCGCGGTCTTTCAGTTCCCGCTGTTCCTGCTCATAGTCTGCTGACAGTTCCATGAAACGCTCGTCACTGATTTTGCCGTTCACATTGTCCTCATACAGCCGCTTAATAATGCGGCTCACTTCGGCAATGCGCTCCTGCGCCTGTTCAAGCTGCCTGGTGGTTGCGGCGGTCTTTCTCTTGCCGCCGATCTCGTTCTGCTGGATAAGCAGCTTCACAAAGCGGCTCTCATGCTTGGCGGCATACTCCGTCACTTGCCGGAGATTGGAGAGGACACCGGCGGTCAACAGGTCGGTGCGGATAAAGTGCGCCGTACAGTCGCGGGTGCGCTTCTTGTAGCTGCCGCAGATGTAACAGTCCTGCTTGCGGTTCTTGTTCTGATACCGCTGCTGGTACATCACATGGCCGCAGTCGGCGCAGAACAGCATACCGGAGAACAGCCCCACTTCATCATAGCGGTTCGGGCGTTTGCGCTGCTTGCGTAACTCCTGCACGCGCTCCCATGTTTCCCGGTCTATGATAGGCTCATGGTGGTTCTCAAAAATGGCCTGCTTCTCCACGGGGTTCTCTACACTGTGTTTGACCTTGTAAGAGGGCTTTTCCGTCTTGAAGTTTACCAGACAGCCGGTGTACTCCCGGTTTTCGAGGATATGAACGACGGTGTTTGTCGCCCATTTACACTCATAGCCGGGGTGGTAGCGGCGTGTGCTGCCTGTCCTGCGGTATTCCAGCGTCCCCGGCGTGGGGATTTGCTGCTCCGTAAGCATACGGGCAATCTTGGTCGGGCCATTCCCGGCAAGGCAAAGCTGGTATATCTGCTGGACAACCGGCGCGGTTTCCTCGTCAACGATATAGTTCTCGTCCTCGTCCATGAGGTAGCCATAGACCGGCTTGCTGGTAACAGGCTTGCCGCTCATGCCTTTTGCTCGTTTTACTGCCTTGATTTTCTTGCTCGTATCTCTCACCAGCCATTCGTTGAACAGATTTCGCAGAGGGGTAAAATCGTTGTCCATGCTGCCGTTTGCGCTGTCCACATTGTCGTTGACAGCGATAAAACGCACTCCCTTTTGAGGGAACAGCATTTCCGTGTAAAACCCTACCTGCAAGTAGTTTCGCCCTAACCGGCTCATGTCCTTGACTATGACGGTTCCGACTTTCCCGGCTTCAATGTCTGCAAGCATGGCTTGAAAACCGGGTCTTTGAAAGTTCGCGCCGGAGAAGCCGTCGTCGGTGTACCAGCGCAGATTAGTAAAGCCGTTCTGCTTGGCGTAGGTTTCCAAAATCCTTTTCTGGTTCGATATGGAATTACTCTCGCCTTGCAACTCGTCCTCATGGGACAATCTCGGATAAAGGGCGGTAATGAGGTTTTGGGTGGCTTGTCTTAACATAAAATCCTCCGTTTCCGACAGCCAGCCCCACTATTCCGTGGTTTCATTGTACCACGGAATAGGGCGGGCTGTATAGCGGCAAAAGTGTAAAATCTGCTTCTTTATGATTTGTCAAATTGCCGGTTTTTGTGTAGCAGCGGCTTCCGCTTCCAGTACCCGCGCCATTTTGTCGGCGGCGGTGGTGGTAGTGTCTTTCTTGAAATAGCCGGACACGACAAGGACGGAATTGCCCATGCGGATTTCCGTCACGCAGTCGGGGCGGCGGGTGGTGCGGGTGTCGGGCTGCTTGTTATCTGCCATAGGCAATACTCCTTTCAGTCGGTAATCAGTTTCTTCATGCTCTCCATTTTCCGCTGCGCGGCTTCCTGCCGGAAGTTGTCGCCGGTAAAGCGTACCGGGACGCACATGGAAAGCAGGCGGTCATAAATCCGGGAATGGGCGGTGTCCTCCGGGTTCCGCAGGTCGTCCAGCGTGAGGTTGGTCGTGACGATCAGCGGCTTGCTGCTGCGGTAACGGCTGTCAATCACATTGAAAACCTGTTCCAGCCCGTATTCCGTCCCGCGCTCCATGCCGAAGTCGTCAATGATAAGCAGCGGATAGCGGCAAAGGCGGGAAATGTACTCGTTGCGGTTCTCAAAGCTGGCGGCAAGGTCGTTGAGGATAAGGGCAAAGTTCGTCATGTGGACGGGGATTTCTTTCTCCATGAGGGCGTTTGCGATACAGCCCGCAAGATAGCTTTTCCCGGTTCCCACGCCGCCCCAGAACAGGCAGCCGATATTGTCGGCTCGCATATCCGCCCAATGCTCCACATACCGGCGGGCAATCCCGGCCTGCGGGTTCCTGCCGTTGTCGTTCTCAAAAGTCCAGTCCCGCATGGTGGGGTCGGTAAAGCCCCGGCGTTTCAGTTCTTCCACGGTGTCAAGGTGCCTGCGCCGCTTCTCGGCGGCCTCCCGTTCCTCGCGGGCGGTTCTCTGGCAGTCGCACTCTGCCGGGTGACGGTCACGGCCAAAGATAGCGGCCTTATCCGGCGCAAAATAGGCTTCTTTCGGCTTGCGGCACTTGCCGCAGTACAGTAAACCGTCCTCGCCGGTGTAGTCCTCCGGCTCCGGGGCGGTGGTCGTCATATTCTCCAAAACAGCGTTGATTTCGTTCTTCATAAACTCTCGCCCTCCTTGCATGAGTAGTCTGGTATGCCCTTTTTCGGGGCTTTCTTTTTGTCGTTCCCCGCCCATATCCGCAGGGCGGCGGCATAGTTCTGGTAGCTTTTCCCGTTGGCGGCAAGGTAGCGGCTCATTTCCTCGATGAACCGTTCCAGCCTGTCGGGGTACTCTGCCTGCAACTCGTCGTATTCGGTCTGCGACAGAAAAATATTCTGGTATCGGCCATAGGGCGCGGGCGGCTCCCCACTCACTCCCTTTGTTTGGCTCTCTGTAAGGTTGTTTATAGTAGTTTGGTTAGGGGACGGTTTTCCGACCATCATAAGGTCGGTTTTCTGACCATCAGTAGGACGGTTTTCCGGCTCTATGAGGGTCGGATTTCCGGCCATCAGTTGGTCGGAAAACTGTACCTGTGGCACTCGCGGCACTTTGACATAAAGCCGGTTCGGTGCGGAGAAGCCGCCCCGTTCCCGTTCCAGCAGCCCCGCCATGTCCAGTTCATTAAGCGCCCCCTTTATGGTGGTGCTGCCCTTATCCAGTATTTCGGCTATCTCCGCGATTGGATAGATAATATATATCCTGCCCTCGTCGTCCTGCCACTTGTTCTTCTGGGAGAGTGTGGAACGGTCTAACAGCAGCGAATACAGCAGCTTGGCGGTCTGGGAAATCTCCATTTTCAGCAGGAAACGGGGGTAGGGCAGATAGATAGGCAGCGGCGTGTCTGCCATGATATAATCAGCGATAGTATCACCTCCCTGTGTTCGGGTTGATTGTGGTGTTTTGTCACGCCTTAGAACGGCGTTTCCGGGGGAAAAGGATAAATGTATCGCGTACCCTTTGACACTCACGAAAAAAACCTTGATTCATGCGGGTTTGAAAGGCTCTAAAGCGTGACATTTCTGCCTTTGTTTCCGCTTTCTCTCGGCGGCTTTGAGTTTCTTCATGCGTCCGGCGCAGTCGGGGCAGTATTTTCCCCGGTTGGATTTGGGGACAAATGCCGCCCCGCAGACCTCACACCGTTTCCGGCTCCCCCGGTACAAGAGGGCTGCGGCCAGTTCCCCGTCAAGGGGCAGGACAGCCACACGGAACCAGCGGCACATGAGGGAAAGGGAAATGCTTTGGACGCACACGCAAGGCTCCCCGTCGTCTAACAGCAGGCAGTTTCCCTCGTCGTAGTTACAGCACTCATGTACCAGCCGCCGCGCCCGCCGGTGCTGGCGGTAGTCCATGCGGGGCAGGTTATCGCTCATGGCTCTGCTCCTTTCTGCGGTGGGGTTCCTCCCGGCGCAAAATCTGGTCGATGTTCCGCTTGACGGTCTGCAACTCCTTGAACCGCTGTTTCTGTTCGTGGTAGGTGTTATACAGGCCGTCTTTCTCGGAGATAAGCTGCTCGATCTCGGCCTGCAACGCTTTCCGGGCGGGCAGCTTGGTGATGCCATGCGCCTTGAAATACCGGGCGGCGGCTTCGGCTATGATAAAATCGCTCTCGTTTGCCTGCCGGTAGGCGGCGCGGGCTTTCTCGGATTTCTGCGCTTTCAGCCCGTCGCGGGTGGGCTTGGTCTTGGCATAGGCAAGTACCTGTTGCTGCAACTCCTTTTTCCCTTGTAGCTTCGTTTCCAGTGCTTTCAGTTCGCCGCTGGTCTGGCGCATTTCCTGATAGGCGGTATCAACGGCGGCTTCTAACTGCTCCGGGGAAGTAAAGCCGTATTCCTGATACACATTCAGCGTCGCGGCCATTTGTTTGAGGTTGTGCATGGTCGCCCAGCGTTCATAGCCCCGGCCTTTGCCCTCGGCCATTTTCTGCTCAATGTCCACAAGCCGCTGCACACCGTCCTGCTTCGGGGCGGTTTGTGGGGCTTTTGTGTTCCCATGCCGGGGGTATTCGAGTATGGCTGCGGCCTTTTCTGTGGCTCTGGCGGCGTTCTGCTCCAAAACGGAAAGGACAGCGGTGCGGTCAAAGTCGTCGCCCAGCTTCCGGGCGGTAATGGGCTTTGTCCTGTCCGGCGTGAGATAGGACAGCCGCCCCCGGCTCTCCTTGACGGTCACGCCCTCCCGCAGCAGCAGAGAGGAAAATTCGTCAAAGCTGGCGGCGGTGGCAAGGGCTTTCCGTATGGTCTGCCGCAGCTTCTCCTTGTTCGTTTCAAACTTGGTCTGCCGGGGCGTGATACCGCCTGCAATCATGGGGGCGTTCTGCTTGTCCAGCGCAGCCTGTCCCTTTTTCTGCGCCCAATACTCCCGGTCGGTCACGCGGTTCTTGCTGCCGTTCAAGAGGTCGATTTGGTAAAGCCCCTCCCGGTGGCACATCTCCATGACTTCGGATTTGAAGTAGCGCAAGGCAGCGTCGGTACAGCGGTGCTTGCAGCCGGCTTTCGTGTCGGCTGGCCTGTCCATGTAGGGCAGGAACGGTACTTCCTCTATCCGCAGGCTGTTAATGACGATATGCACATGGATATTGCCGCTGTGGTTGTGGCCGTCCGGGTGGGTGCATACAAGGGCTTGGTGGCCGGGGAAATGCTCGGCGCAAAACTTCTCGCCCAATGCCTGCGCCCGGTCTACGGTCAAGCCGTTGTCCGGCCCGTCCCGTGGGTCAAAGCTGATGATATAGTGGTGGCTTTTCACATCTTCCCGCCGCTGGTTCTTCCCATAGCGGAGATTTGCCCGCATACAGGCAACGGCAAAATCCTCCCCGCCGCAGTTCAGCGTTGACAGCCGGTAGTCCTCGCGGGGGATAAGCCTGCCGGTTTCATCAAGGACGGGCTTCATGGTAAACTCGTCATGCTCAAAGAGAAGATATTGTTCGGCGGCTCCGTAGTCGGCGTTTTTAGAGTTGATATGCTTGAGTGTTGCCAACTGCGTCACCTACTTTCTTGAGGACTTCATACTTGAGGGCGGCAAGGTCGGCTATGGCGGCGCGTACCTCGCCGGACAGCGCATTGTAGGGTGAGCCGTACTCGTTCAGATACCGGGCAATCTGATTGAGGTTGCCGCCGATCCTGCCGTACTCGGCGGCCAGCTTCCCGACAGCGGAGAGCAGTTCATCATTGACCGCCGATACATGGACAACGGGGCGTATGGTCGTGCGCCGTATCGCCTGCCGGAGAAATTCCGACTGGCTGATACCATAGGGCGCAAGCCGCGCTGTGAAGTCGGCGTATTCATCTTCGGACAGCCGGGTTTTCACAACGCGGCTGCGGTGGGGCGTGTTGTATTTCTTTCGCATAGGCT
Source organism: Lachnospiraceae bacterium KGMB03038 (assembly GCA_007361935.1). Lineage (NCBI taxonomy): Bacteria > Bacillati > Bacillota > Clostridia > Lachnospirales > Lachnospiraceae > Lachnospiraceae bacterium KGMB03038. Next base: position 2,305,367 of record CP041667.1, read on the forward strand.
GAAAACCTCCTCTCACTATTCTTATTGCTGACTTTTTTCGGATTTTGGGCGGAGAAAATTTCCTCTCACTCCTCCCATTGCTTAACTTTTCGGGAAATTACAAAAACTTTTTTTTGCATTTCGGCAGAAAAATCCCTCTATACCTCCCATTGGGCAACTTTTTGGAAAATAACAAAAACTGTTTTCAGCTTTTTCGCCCGTAAGGGCGTATAGCAGGGTTTGGGGAAGGCACTCCCCAACAAGTTTCCCGCGAGGGGCAAAACCGCAGAATTGCGGATTTTGGCACCGTGGTAGAAACTTGCTCTTAGTAAGCCGCAGACTGCCCCTGTCCGGGCTTTTCCGTACATAGAGCGAACGGGGCGGGGCTTTCAGCCCGCTGTGCGCGGTCTTTTTTTTCTTTCGCCAAAGATACATTCAAAAGGCCGCCAGCTACCCGCTGTCCGGGGATTTTTCAAATTTTCTTTTGCCTTAGTAATCCGGGAAACAGGATTTTGGCAACCTACGGGGCAGAGAATTTTTCCTTTCACTCCCTACAACACTGCGTTTTGAAATTTGCCAAACGGAGCAGGCAGCTTTTTCTGGCTTCACCTACCTACTACGGGTGACTTTGCGATTTTGCCAAATGGACAACAAAAAAAGCAGCAAATCTTTTTCAGACTTACTGCTTTCACTGGCCGCTGGTGGGCGGCTGGTATTCAGTTTTGGGGCTTATCGGTCAAAGCGAAACTTGAATAGTGCGGAGATTAGCTGCTGCTTCACATATTCCTCAACCTCGGCGTTAACCTGACCGTGTACTTTGGAAAAGTAGCGGATATATCCGGCATAGTGGGAAAGGACGGTGTCGATTGCGTCCGGGTCGCCCTCATGGGCTTTGACGATTGTTTCATAGGGGAGAAGTTTACTCATGGTCTTTTCCCTCCATGAGCCGCCGTAGCCGCTGCAAGGCAAGCTGGATATGCCGCCCCGCTGTGCTGCGTGTCCGGCCAATATGTACGCCGATCACTCGCTGCGGCTGGCGCAGGAAATAGTAACGGAAAATCTCTTCCTGTGTCTGCTCCGGCAAGAGGGCAAGGGCGGCGGCAAGTTCCGCATGGTACAGAACGGCGGTCTGGCCGCAGGCGGTAAAAAGATATTCTTCAAGCTGCTCCGGTTCGGCAAGCTGGACAAACTTCTCATTCATCAGATAGTCAAGAGAAACTTCCCGTTCCCACCTCCGGCGCAGCTTTAAGATTATATCTATGGCTGCGTGACGAATGACAATCTTGCAAAAGGCATTGAATGTGTACTGGATATGCACTTTGTAGGCTTCATCTTCGGTCATGGAAATTCCCCCTCTCTGAATAATAGTGCGGGGCGGCAGCACTCCTTGCTGTCGCCCCTTGATTGCCTATCTGCAAAGGCGGGCGGGGCTGTCAACGGCGGCGCATATGCGCCGTTCATCTTGACTGTTGACTGGCTCGGCTGGCTTTGCCATTTGAGTGTAATTGCTTATTCTTTTTTTATTTGCAGACTTTTGAGGTAGAACGCCTGCTCCTCCCTTTTCTCTGGCTCACTCTCAAAAGGGTTATGCTGTCTAATTCATTCGTTGTCTTACTATTTCATACATCATTATAGATGCAGCACAACTGACATTGAAAGAACTGGCATAGGAATCTTCAGCCATAGGAATCGTACATAAAACATCACAATATTCCTTAAATGCCTTATTTAATCCCATGGTTTCATTTCCCATCATTAACATAACCGGGGTTTTCAAGTCCTCATGATAGATAGGCTTTTCGTGGTGGGCTGTTGTGCCTATGATCTTAAAGCCAGGGTATTTTATTCTAAGGCTTTCAACGAATTTATATAAATCCTCATTGTGAATGATTCGAATCACCGGAAGATTGAAAAAAGAACCCATCGCCGAAACAATTACATCAGGCTCATACAAATCAACCGCATGTCCAGTAATTATCAACATATCTACTCCCAACGCATCACATGAACGTATCATCGTACCTAAATTTCCTTTATTAGAGGGCCTGTCAAATAACACAATAAATGGATTGGAAGATAACGCAACATTTTCTAACCTGTCTTCCCTCATTTCAATAATAGCCAATAATTCAGAAGTTTCTTCTTTTCCACTTAATTCCTTTAGCAACTGTGCCGTAAGAGTATAATTGACTTCTGTTTTTACTGTTTCTATCATATGTTTTGCCCAGCCTGACAGATTATTCTTGTCATAAATAAAAGAAATAATCTTCCAGTTATTTTTAACCGCTTCATTTAAACTTCTTACGCCTTCAACAATAAATTGATTATATTTATATCTTTTATTTCGATTATGCTTCAATACTTCAAATCTCTGGTAATCATTATTTTTATTTAATATAGAAACAACTTTCATTTCAATACCTGCCTCATCATACTTTGGTTTTCGAATTTTTCACCCATTGTAAGCCCATTTTTGAAAAAATAAGGGAAAATGATTTCCCGGTTTTTCTGTGGCAGGGATAACAGGACGGCGGCAAGTTTTCCATTGGTGAGGATAACTGCCTGACCGCATATCGTTATAGGGTGTTCTTCATGGGGTGCTTCAAAATATTCGTCTGTTGTGCCTAAAGGGTAAAACTTTTCTTCTGTGAGGTATTCAAGGGATATTTCTTTTTGCCGCCGTCTGCTCCTGTCACGCCATGCGTTGATAGCCGCATAGTGTATGACGGTCTTGCAAAGCCATTGAACGTGTACATGATGTGTTCTTTGTATGCTTCTGTGCAAGGCATAGATGATTCCCCCTTTCTCCCACATAGGGCGTTGTATGGTTGACGGGTTTCATTTATAATATCAGAGGGCGGCAGCACCCCTTGCTGTCGCCCCTTGATTGCCTACCAGCAAAGGCGGGCGGGGCTGTCAACAGCGGCGCATATGCGCCGTTTATCTTGACTGCCCGCTGGCTCGGCTGGCTTTCCTATTTGAGTGTAATTGCTTATTCTTTTTTTGTTACTGGAATCCAAATTTCACTGTATGCGTAGTTGGGCTTTTTGTCGTCCATTTTTGTAAAAGAGAAAGAAAACGGCTCTGCCAGTTCATAATCTGCCGTCATAAACCATTCGGAGTAGATTCTTGCCATTGTATCCTGCAAAGTAAACGGGAAGATTCCTTCATTTGGAAAAACTGCCCACGTATGAGCTTTAACAGGAAATGTGTCCAGATTACTGCTAATGTCATTTTTAGTTGTTAAAACTCCAATTAAATGCGTTAATTCACCAGCTTCTTCAAGAAAGTTCGTATCTGATTCATAGGAAACATTTACAGTTTCATATGGCTCAATGTTTTGCAACCGGTGCATTTCTTCTTTCTGTTCCTGTGTTATGCTTTGTGCCAGTTCCAAAATAGCGTTGTTTACTCCCTCATATTGTAACGGCACTCGTTTACTTACACCTGCAAACGTAAAAGCAGGTTTTTCAACAATTTTATATTCCATTAAAGTTCCTCCCTTCATAGTTACAACAAATTGTAACTTTTGGCATGATTTACATTGTTTCAACTTTGCGACTTGTGACGGTAAGATACCGCTCCATTTTTTAAAGGCACGTGTAAATCCGTCTACGGATTGATACCCATATTGATAAGCGACATCTGTTACCTGCGCCCCCTGCAACAATTCTTTGTTAGCTTCTGAAAGTCGTCTGTTTTTTACATACTCATTCAGCGTCATATTGGTAAGCGCAAAAAATATTTTTCTAAAATGATAATCTGAAACATTTATATGCTCAGAAATCTTCTCAAGTAAAAACTCGTCCTCCAGGTGCGCTTCAATATAGTCCATCGCGTCATTCAATTTCTTTAACACATTGCCCCTCCTTCCGAATAAGAATATCACAATTTAGAAAGATATGTTCGACATTAGCATACAAAATTAGTCGGGTTATAAATAAAGGCCGTTTGCTCAATATAAGTTTACACAAAACCGACTTGAAAACAAAACTAACATAGACTCTCCTTATATTCAAAGATTTTTATCCGTGATAACGCACAAAATATTACGTTATTTTCTGAAACATATGCCGAACCTTATCTAAACGGCTGTTAGGACGGCGTGGCTGCAATACAGGCTCCCCGGAAATTTCTTGGTACCCTTTTAATTCGGTAAGGCAGACGCTTCTCCCATTTGTATAAAAATTTAAATCATTCCTATATTCGCCGATGCAGCGGGCGGGGATTTCTCCCGTAAAAATAACTTCATCATTTTTAAGCAAGGTTGATTCAATCACTGCACAATACTTCGGTGCGTCATTATAAGCCCGTGAAATATATTCCTGCGGTGCAAAAAGGGTAAAGGAAAGGTATGGTTCCAATAATTGTGTTCCTGCTCTTTTCAATGCCTGTTCTAACACGATAGGAGCAAGGGAACGAAAATCTGCGGGGGTACTAACTGGACTGTAATAAACTCCATAGTCAAAACAAATTTCACAATCTGTCACTTCCCAACCGTATAAGCCTTGCTCCATTCCATAACGCACCCCTTCCATAACGGCATTTTGAAAACTTTGGTTTAAATAGCCGAGAGATACTTTGCTTTTAAACCGGGTTCCACTTCCGGCAGGAAGTGGCGTTACAGTTAAGCCAATGGATGCCCAAAACGGATTCGGCGGCACTTCAATATGAATCGTGTAACTGGCTGTTTTTAATGGCCTTTCCAGATAAATGACCGTAGGTTCTTTCACATTTATGTTCACATGGTATCGCTCTACTAACAGAGAGCATACAACCTCTAACTGGACTTTTCCTAAAAAAGAAATGATGATTTCATGCGTTATCGTATCCACATAGTAATGCAACAGCGGATCTGTATCTGCAATTTCCGTCAGGGCATTCAGCAGGAGGTCTCTTTGTTCCTGATTTTGCGGCTCCACCGTCGTCCGAAGCAAAGGAATCGGATTTTTTTCCCATGCCTTGCGCGGCAAAAGTTCTACATTTCCGAGAGTATCATTCAGCTTCAGAGTGTCATTGGTCAAAATAACAATTTCTCCGCAACAGGCTGTGTCCGCCGGTATAATCTCTCCGTTTGACGGAATCCTCATTTCTGTGATTTTTAGTTTTTGATTTTGGGGCAGGAGAATCGTATCCCGTAAATGAAGTGTCCCGCTGTATAACCGCAAATAAACGAGCCGCTTTTTCTGGTCTGTGTACTCGATTTTAAAAACGCTTCCGCATAGCTCGGATTGATCGTTGTCCGCACCAGAAGTAAATGTTTCTGCAATCACTTCAATCAGCTTTTCAGTTCCGATATTGTTCTTTGCACTCCCATGATAAATAGGAAACAGGGAACCGTTTTGCATTCTTCTGCATTTCTCCCTCTGTAAATCTTGTATTTTCAAAGGTTCCCCCGCAATATATTTTTCCAAAAGTTCATCATTTCCAGCAATAATAGAATCCCATTTTTCTATATCCTCAATGTCTGTCAGAGACACTTCCGGAGTGAGCGAAACATCTTGCATAACCATGACATCATCAGAAAGTTTTTCTCTGATATTTTGATAAACGCTCTGTAAGTCAATGCCCTCCTGGTCTATCTTATTTACAAAAATAATCGTTGGGATTTTCATTTTCTGGAGCGCATGGAACAGTACCCGTGTTTGTGCCTGCACGCCGTCCTTTGCGGAAACTACTAAAATTGCTCCGTCAAGAACAGCAAGTGAGCGATATACTTCCGCCAAAAAGTCCATATGGCCGGGGGTATCGACAATATTGATCTTATAATTCTTCCAGCCGAAAGAAGTGACGGCCGTTTGAATGGTAATCCCACGCTGGCGTTCCAACAGCATGGTGTCTGTCCGCGTTGTTCCCTTATCTACACTCCCTAATTCCGGAACGGCTCCGCTGGTATAGAGCAGGCTTTCTGTCAAAGTCGTTTTTCCTGCGTCTACATGAGCAAGAATGCCGATATTGATTATTTTCATGTGTTTGTCCTCCATTCAGCCCCCAAAGGGCATAAAAATCCCCAGCAGCAAAATACTTTTACCGCTGGGGATATAGCGAATAGACATACACATACATACAACGCACTGCAAGCAGCGGTCGCTCTTTTGATATGTCAAATATATAAGGCAAAAGTATTCTTAAAAAGGGTACAAAAAACTAAGCCCCTTGCAAGGGACGGTTACAATTCTTTGTTCCCACTATTTGATTATAGTTAATTAAGAATACCTTGCCGCATATTTTTAACTCCTTACTTGGAATAGAAATATTATAGCATATCGGCATTGAAAAAGAAAGTCCTGAAACAAAATTTACGGAATAGTAGGCTGCTGTCTATCAATCTCTTGTGTGTTTCTTTATGACACATGAGCATTCGCGCCGGGGTTATCGTTGCCGTACCCCTCCATGAGGTTAATGCCGCCCCAAATGCCAAGTCCTGCGCCAAGCGCGATTACCAAAGTCTGCAATACGTCAACTGCGCTGTTGAAAAAATCCATATAAACCTCGCTTTCTGCCGCTAAAACGGCTCAAAAAATGTTGTTGGAAATAAAAATGCCGCCGTTTTTATTCGGCGGCTGCGTCCTCGTCGGACAAATCTATTTCGTATATGTCAAAGGGTTCGTCGGGCTTTACGATTGCCGGACGGGTGGACATATACCGTTCAACGTCAAAAGCGTTTTTCTTGTCGAAGTCGGAAAGGTATTTGTAGTTCGGGTGCTGCGTTATATCGTACTTATCGCTGAAAAAGGGGCGCACGCCGCGCAACTGCAAAATACATTTTCCTCCGTCCATAACTGCGATTTCGTCCTGTGTCATCAACTCCTTTCCCAATTTCTGATAATTGAGGCCATGAGAAACCTGCGTGCCGCGATTTTCGGAAGTGTTGAAACTGTCGATTGTTTCACGTCCCAAGTTCTCCGAAATATCCTTTGCATTTTTCCCGCGCCCTCCCAAAAACAAGGTGCTGTCGGCATTGTCAAGTATGATTTCTGCCGCGTCCTTGTAAATGGCTTTTAGCTGGCTCTGCGATTGCAGAATGATAGAAGCCGAGATTTCCCGGCTGCGGATTGTGGCAATCAATTTTTCAAACTGCGGGATTTGTCCAATGTTTGCAAACTCGTCTAACAGGCAGCGAACATGAACCGGCAGCTTGCCGCCGTATTCGTCGTCGGCCTTGTCGCACAAGAGATTAAATAACTGCGATTGCAGCATAGCGATAACAAAATTAAACGTGCTGTCCGTATCGCTCATAATCAAAAACAAAGCTGTTTTTCTGTCGCCTAACGTGTCAAGTTCTAATTCGTCGTAGGACATAAGATCGCGCAATTCCTTTATATCAAAAGGAGCGAGCCTCGCACCGCAAGAAATGAGGATTGATTTTGCGGTTTTGCCCGCCGCCAATTTATATTTTCGGTACTGCTTCACCGCGAAATGGTCGGGGTCGCGTTCTTCCAAGTCGGCAAACAGCAAATCGACGGGGCTTTGATATTCCTCGTCGTCCTCGCGGGCTTCGCTGGCGTTGATAAGTTCCAACAGGGTAATAAAGTTCATTTCCTCGGCGGGGGCTTCGTACCAGATGTAGCCCACCAACGCGCAATACAAAAGCCGTTCTGCCTTTACCCAAAAATCCTCCGCGCTTTTTTCTCCCTCACCTTTGGTATTCGCTATCAACGTATTTACCAGCTTCAAAATATCTTTCTCGCTGCGGATATACACAAAGGGGTTGTAGTGCATAGATTTTTTGAAGTTAATCGTATTCAGTACCTTAATGCGGTAGCCCGCCCGTTGCAGCAGCTTCCCGCACTCAATCAAAACCGTACCTTTCGGGTCGGTTAAGACGTAAGAGGAATGAAGCTGCATTAGATTAGGTTTGACAAAAAATCTTGTTTTTCCGCTGCCGCTGCCGCCGATCACGACGACGTTCTTATTTCTCGCGTACTTCGGCTGCTTCGGGCGGCTGTTCATGGTAAGCCGTTCCGTCTGCGTCAAAATGATGTTGTTTTGGAAATCCGGGTCTATGTAGGGCTTTATATCTTCGGCGTTTCCCCATCGGGCAGAGCCGTACTCCGCGCCCTTGCGGTATTTCTTCGCGTTTTTCCCTTTGACATAGACTATCAAGCGGATAATCACCGCACCGACAATGCCGACAAGCAAATCCAACGGGTAAACGCTCGGCAAGGCGTTTTCAAAGGCTGCGGAAAATCCTTGTGTGATATTCAGTATCTTTGCAGAAATATCCGCGCCGGGGGCAAGCCGCACCGCCTGTCCGACTTTATCAAAGAGATAGACAAAGAACACATAGGGGATATTCGGAAGTATCAGCTTTTTGTAGTTGATCTGCTTCATATCTCGCGCCCCCTGTCCATTTTCTTTACCTTGTCGCGGGCGGCGTTAAGCTGCTTCGCCTTGTCCTTTGCAGCGGCAAGGGCTTTGCGGATAGAGGGCTTTTTCTCCCGGTTCAGCTTCTTTGCGGAAAACTCTTGAAACGCTGCGGTCATAACGTCCGCGTCCCGGCCTTTGAAAAACACAAGGTAACGGGTCTGCTCGCCCTTAACCTTTTTTAGCGAAAAATCTATGTTGTATTTCTTCGCCGTACTCTCAAAGGCTTTAATATTGCTGTCGGTGATCTCGATGTTGGAAACACCCGCGTTCTGCTTCATAAGCTGCCGCATGGTCTGTTTCCCATGCGCGGGTTTGCTTTTCTGCTCCAAAAACTTTTGGATTGCTTTCTGTAACGCCTGTTCGGTAAGCCGCGCCGCGCCTTTTCCCACTTTGACGTATAGGGCAATCGTTTTTTGGGTTACTTCCTCCTGCAAGGTATCAACTCCTTTCCCGGTAAAGTGCGGCTATGCTCATTCGCCGCCGTATAAGTCGTGATTGACAAGGGCGGTATAGTAGCTGTCAATGGTACTCGGCGCGTTGAACAGCACCGCTTTTAGATACTGCTTGATGTTGCGCACTTTGGTTGTGTTCTCCCTCATGCAATCCAAAACAAACTCAATATGGCTGCTGTTCAGCTTCAAAAACTTGGATTTCACCAATTCGGCGGGGTAGTCGTCCCCGGCAATACGGATTGTCTTTCGGGCTGTGCAGACGGTTTCCAGCATAAGGTCAACAATCTCGTCCAAACGGTCTTTGTCAATTTTGCAGTTTTGAATGAGATGGTCGTATTCGATATTGTCCTTGATAATCTCCCTGTAAATCTCTACTGCGCTATTGCTTTTCGCTTCCGTTCTTTTCCTTTCCGGCGGCGTAGCCGCTTCGCCATGCGCAAAGGGCAAGGGGTTTAGGGAATGGAAAGGAATGGAATCGGTACTTGATAAATCAGTAATTGATTGTTCTTTACTTAATATATCTTTATTTAATTGCGTTGGATTTTCCAACGTAGGTTTTTCCTGCGTAGGTTTTTCCAACGTTGGATTATCCAATGTTGGATTTTCCAATGTAGGTAAATCCAATATAGGCGGCTGTCCGCCGCTGGTAGCTGCTTCCGGCTCTCGCGGCTGCGGCTGCTCGTATATGACGTAATCTGCGCCCCGCAAGCGTCCCTTTTCGTCGCGCTCCCGGCTGCGCACGATATATCCGGCTTTTTCGAGTTCCTTTACCGCTTCGCGGATTGCGTCGATCTTCTCCCGGTTGATATGGGATAAGCCCGCAAGGGTATAATCCCAATCTTCGGGCAGCGAAAGCATTTGCGACAACAAGCCCTTTGCCTTTAAGGACAATTCCTTGTTTCGCAAGTGGTGGTTGCTCATAACGGTATATCCCGTATTTCGCTCCACTCTGAAAACTGCCATATTTCCTCACTTCCTCTCTTGGTATGCGTGGACAATTAGAAAGCCGTTTTCGGCTGTTTTGGTATTGCAATATGCCCTTTGCCGTTTTCGCGTCTGCAAAGCCGCATGGCACAAGGGCTTTTGCCCGTCTATTTGTCCATGCTGGCGTGCGTTTTCCGCGTCCTTTTGCCGGGGCAATAGGGACACTCTTTGAAAACGCAAAACTCATATTTCCACCCGGGGCGGTAGAAACGGCAAGTGCCGCAATCTTCATCATCTCCGGCACAACCGGATTGATAGCGGTCAAATCCCGGCTTCTGCTGCATGAGCAATTCAAACGCCCGCTGCTTGCCCTTTGTGAAATACATTCCGGCTGCACCTCCTTTCCTGCGGGCATAAAAAAACGGCGTTACTTTCTCCCCCAAAGGGGTTAAGGTAACGCCGTTTGTGTGCGTATTCAGTTTTTAACACATTCCCTGTCTATCCGCTGTCCGCAAAACCATTGATTTTATTAGCTTTTTGCCGCTATCGCTATCACACCTCATTATTCCAGCGGCCCGGATTTCAAGCCATGCTTGCGGACATTGAAGCCGGGAAAGTGGGTACGGTCATCGTCAAGGACATGAGCCGGTTAGGGCGAAACTACTTGCAGGTAGGGTTTTACACGGAAATGCTGTTCCCTCAAAAGGGTGTGCGTTTTATCGCTGTCAACGATAATGTGGACAGTGCCAGCGAGGGCATGGACAACGATTTTACCCCGCTGCGAAATCTGTTCAATGAATGGCTGGTGAGAGATACGAGCAAGAAAATCAAGGCAGTGAAAAAGTCAAAAGGCATGAGCGGCAAGCCTGTTACCAGCAAGCCGGTTTACGGCTATGTGATGGACGAGGACGAGAATTTTATTATAGACGAGGAAGCCGCCCCGGTGGTGCAGCAGATTTACCAGCTTTGCCTTGCCGGGAACGGCCCGACCAAGATTGCCCGTATGCTGACGGAGCAGCAAATCCCCACGCCGGGGACGCTGGAATATCAGCGGACAGGCAGCACCCGCCGTTATCACCCAGGCTATGAGTGCAAATGGGCGACCAACACCGTCGTTCATATCCTCGAAAACCGAGAGTACACCGGATGTCTGGTGAACTTCAAAACGGAAAAGCCTTCTTATAAGGTCAAGCACAGCATAGAGAACCCCGTCGAGAAGCAGGCCATTTTCGAGAACCACCATGAGCCGATCATCGACAAGGAAACATGGGAACGGGTGCAGGAGTTACGCAAACAGCGCAAACGCCCGAACCGCTACGATGAAGTGGGGCTGTTCTCCGGGATTTTGTTCTGCGCCGACTGCGGCCATGTGCTGTATCAGCAGCGGTATCAGAACAAAGACCGCAAACAGGACTGCTACATCTGCGGCAGCTACAAGAAGCGCACCCGCAACTGTACGGCGCACTTTATCCGCACCGATCTGTTGACCGCTGGTGTCCTGGCAAATCTCCGGCAAGTGACCGAATACGCAGCCAAGCATGAGAGCCGGTTTGTGAAACTACTTGTCCAGCAGAACGAGATCGGCGGCAAGCGAAAGACCGCCGCAGCCATCAAGCAGCTTGAACAGGCGCAGGAACGCATTTCTGAAATCAGCCGCATTATCAAGCGGCTGTATGAGGACAATGTAAACGGCAAAATCAGCGATGAGCGTTTCATGGAACTGTCGGCTGACTACGAAGCCGAGCAAGCGGAGCTGAAAAAGAGAGCCGCCGCCCTGCAAGCCGAACTGGACAAGTCACAGGCAGCTACCGTCAACGCCGAGAAATTTATGGGCATTGTCCGCAAGCACCTTGCCTTTGAAGAACTGACCCCCACTCTCTTGCGGGAAATGATCGAGAAAATTGTGGTGCATGAGTGCAGCTATGATGAGAACGGCACCCGCAGGCAGGACATTGAGATTTATTACAGCTTTGTCGGCAAGATTGACTTGCCCGAATAACCGCCCGACCTATCCGACACAATGGCCAAGTGTCGGATAGGAACGGCAAAATTTTTTGCACTTCTATTGCTTCTTTATCACACATAAGCAAAATCGCAGGGAATATTTCAACCCACATCGCCAATGATGGCGATGACTCCAGGCAATCCCGTGGAACTGGTGGAGCCCATATTTCAATCCACATCGCCAATGACGGCGATGTCGCTGCTCCGGAGATGATACAATGATTTTGGTTTTAGGATTTCAATCCGCATTGCCAATGACGGCGATGACGGAAATACTCTTGTTGCCTCACTGTATTGCATGGATTTCAATCCACATCGCCAATGACGGCGATGACATAGGGTTGATTCCTAACTTTTCACGATACTTGTATTTCAATCCACACGCCAATGACGGCGATGACTGCAATTCTCCCCAAAAGTCACTCTCTATTTATGAACTTTTCCGGTGCGAATCCCGCAGGCTAAGACCACCTGCTTCCGATTCGCACCTTCTATTTTCTGCAATACTCTATCTTTTCCCAGCTATTCTTCCTTCTACCGCTCTTGATACCGGTACTTCTTCAACACCTTCCTGAACACCAGGCACACCGTCATTCCAGTCAACCCAAGCAGGAAGATCATCATTGCCGCACCGGAACCTTTTCCCTGTCCAAACAACATTGCAGCAATACTATCTGCTCCTGCTCTTGCCATAAACGGCTCACAGATCTGATCTACCATCCACCCTCCCAGGAGGAATCCTATAGGAATCGTGAAAAACTGCAAGGTATTCCGGCAAGCGTATACTCTGCCCTGCATTTCCATTGGAATCGTAGATCTTACGATCACATCCAGACTGGCATTCATGAAAGGTACCGGCGTATATCCTAGTATTTGTCCAACACACCAGGTAAACGGCGTTCTTGTCAATGACATCAGGAAATTATCTGTAGTCAAGGATATCATCATTGTAACCACAATGAGACGGATCCTGTCTTTTGGAGCGGGCAGTACAGACACCAGAAGACTTCCTGCCAGCATGGCAATCCCGCCAAAGGAGGTAACAATCCCTAAGATCTTCTCTCCTCCATTTTCTCTTGGCAGGATAAATGCGGGAAGCACCGCGTCAAATGCTGAGGCCACTAGATTCACGCCTGCCAAAAATAAGATCAACACCAGTACCAACCTGTTTTCGTTCAGATAATACAGCCCTGCTTTCACAGACTCCAGCAGACTTTCCTTCTCTTCACATTTTCTGTCTGCTTCTGGAATCTTCACTCCAAACAGCAGCGCCAGAAAAGCCGCGAAAAATGTACACAAATCCACGATGATCACAAAATCCATACCGCCAAACGCATAGAAGGATGTTGCCAGCATCGGATGAAGAATCGTGATCAGAGAATTAGAAAAGGATCTTAGACCGCTGGTCTTCTGATAATATTTTCTAGGAGTGATCAGGGTCACTGCCACATCACTGGCAGGACTCTGCACCGTATTCATAAGTCCGTTGATTCCATTCAGCAGGTACAGATGCCAGGGACACAGCAGGCCCGCCTTCAGCAATCCGAACACCAAAAGCGTACAGCAGGCTGCCAGTGTGTCACATACCAGCATCGTTTTCTTTTTATCCCACTTATCACTGAACGCCCCCGCGAAAATGCTCATCAGGACATACGGCGTATAAGAACAGACAGACAAAAGCGCCGTCTGAAGCGCTGATCCAGTAGCCTGATAAAGCCAAAGAGTCAGCGCAAAATTTGTCATCGTACTTCCAAGCTGCGACAGTCCTTGTGTGCTCCACAGAATGTAAAAATCTTTCAATTCGTATATTCTATTTTTCATTTTGACTTTGCTCCTTTGATTTTTTTTCGATCCATCAAATTGCAAAGTCCGAGGATTTTGGCTTTAATTCAGCCTCATCGCTCCATGCAGTATCCTCAAACCTTGCATGGAGCTTCTCCGATTCCCAAAACCATTTTTCTCTCTCCTTTCTGTTTATTTGTAAATGTCTATCGTTCTTCTAATAAGATTTCGGTCCGACAGAACAAGTCTGAAATTCCATCGTTTCAACTTTCTTAATGCCGGAATCGATACTTGCCTTTTCCATGTCCGGACACTGGCTCAATGATTCCATGTTCTGCCATTTCGCGCAGCAGCGCAGAGCTTCTGTCGGTTTCAGGCCGAGCACACGTTGAACATCCGATCTTCCAAATGCCAACTCCAATCCCAGTGCCGCTTGTAATACCTGAATATGAGAAGCTGTTTTTACTGTGAAAACAGCTTCAATGTTCGCTTTTTTCGAGTCAATGTTCACTTTTTCTGCTTTTTTGAAAGTATTGCTGATATGCAATGTCCGGTTATGAAGATGATTGCTTTCATTCAAAAGGAGACTGCGAAGGAACAATTCAAGGTACTCTGTCGTTTCGTGAATGCCATTTTTCAGATCGTTATAGTTTGCCCTGACCAATGAATTCCGAAAATACCATGCGTTCTCGGCGAAAATATCATTTGCCACATCAAAGCCCAGTGTACGAAAATACTTGATGAAGAACACTGCTGTCGTTCTGGTGTTGCCCTCGCCAAACACATGGATCTGCCACAATCTGGATACGAATACCGCAAGATGGTGGATGATTTCATCCATCGTGATATTCTTATAGGAAAACGTTTTCTCCTCTGAAAAATCATAGTTAAGCGCTGCCCGCAATTCCGTAGCACTGCCATATAGCACGGTCGCTCCGTTCAGCACCCATTTCTTCTTCGTGAGGTTATAATCTCGAATACGTCCGGCATAAAATAAATGCCGGTAAACAGCTTCAATTCTTCTACCGTATTAGGGACATCATACATTGGCAAGCCCAAACTTCTCTTTACCTCCGCTATATAAGCAGTATGTACCTTGAAGCCATATTATCAAGCGGTACTTGCCCTCTCCCTCGCCAAACTCCACTTTTACGCTGATTGTGCTGTCAGGTTTTTGTGGGAAAGCAACGCTACCGTCTCCACATGATACGTCCCCGGAAACAAATCTACCCCCGCGATCCGCTCCACCTGATAGCCTCTCCCCTGCAGCATCTCCAGATCCCTTGCCAGGCTGGTCGGCTTACAGGCGATATATACGATCCGTTCCACCCCAAACCGGATGATCTTATCCAAAGCCTTTGGATTCACCCCGTCTCTGGGCGGGTCCAGGACGATCAGATCTGGTTTTTCTCCCAGTTCATCGATCACCTTCAGCACGTCTCCGGCCCAGAAATCGCAGTTTTCAAGGCCATTCAGACCAGCGTTTTCTTTCGCCGCTTCCACTGCCTCTTCCACGATCTCCACGCCCACCACTTTCGCCGCTACCGGCGCCAGCATCTGGGCGATGGTTCCAGTTCCGCTGTATAGATCGAAGATCACTTTGTCTTTCGTCTCTCCCACATACTCCCGTACCGTCTCGTACAGCACCTCGGCTCCCAGGGAGTTGGTCTGGAAGAAGGAAAATGGTGTGATCTTGAATTTCAATCCCAGCAATTCTTCATAGAAATAATCCTGGCCATAGAGAATTTCCGTTCCCTCGTCCTTTACCACGTCCGCCACACTGTCGTTCCTGGTGTGGAGGATTCCCGCGATCTTCCCTTCCAGATCCAGCGCCAGCAATGCTTCCACCCAGCTTTGACCGTCAAAACCGTCAGTCCCATTTGCTGCCGATTTTGAGGAGCAACTCTGCGTGGTCGTTACCTGGTCGATCAAGATCTCTCCGGTGCGGACCGCTTTCCGCACCAAAAGATGGCGGAAAAACCCTTCGTGCCGCATCCTATGGTAGTAGGGAAGCCCTGTACTTCTGGCGTACTCCAGCGTACAGGATAAGATCTTCCGGTAATCTTCATCCACGATCTGGCAGTCCGGCACATTTACAATATCATGGAAACTGCCCCGCTTGTGCATCCCCAGCGCCAGCGGGCCGTCTTTATACTCATCCCCAAAGGAAAACTCCATCTTATTGCGGTATTCCTGTCTTCTGGGACTTTCTTTGATCCCTTCCCAGAGATACTCGGTATCTGCCGCCTCATCCATCATTGCTTTTAACTGCGTCTCCTTCATCTGAAGCTGATCTTCATAAGGCAGCGTCTGGTAGGTACAGCCTCCGCACAGGCCAAAATGAGGGCAGGGCGAAGGGATCTCCTTAGGAGAGGATTCCAGGATCTCAAGGATCCTCCCTTCTGCTCTTCCTCCCCGGATCTTATTGACCGAGAACCGGACTTTCTGTCCCGGAATCCCATTTTTTACGATCACAGGCTTTTCTTCGCCCGGAAGATAGATCTTTCCTTTATTTGGGAACTCTACAGTTTCGATGATTCCTTCATATATCTGCCCTTTTTTCATACTTCCTTTTGCCTTTCCGTTCTGTTTTTGTCCTTCGATTCGTTTGGCCGTCAGCGGTTTTGCCGTCCTGCTTTTGCAGGATTGCGCGACCGGCCTTCTCCCGTGAATTTAGATTATTCCCGGTAAACGGCGTTTAGGATGGTGCCGTCTTTTTCCACCCGGATATTGGGAAGACTTTTGACATATTGGTTAAACTGAGAATAACCATAATCATTGATCTTAAAATCCTTATATTTCTCATAAACCCGGTTTCCCAGCGTACTCAGCTCGATTCCGCTCCTGCCTGCGTCTTTCACCATTCTGCGCACATACCGGTCAATATCCGCTTTCCGTCCCTCGTCTTCTTTCAGGATCACGGATACGATGTTTCCTTTTTTCACCATCTGGATCCGGGAAAATTCTTCCAGGAACTTAGACAGCATATTGTAGCCGTAACTGCGGACGTCGAAATCCGGATACAGGCTGACCAGACGGCTTCCCACTTCTCCAAGCCCGGTAATGCGGTTGCTGTCCTGATTCTCAATGATCATCTTGATCACCGCGTCCTCGATCTTCTCTTTGCTCAGCGCGTCATGAGACTCCTGTTCCGTTCCAGGCTCCTGTTCATTCAGCAGGTTTTCAAGAATGGTAAATTTGTCGCAGGCTTTCCGAAATGGCTCCGGCGTTTTATTCTCCCCCATGCCAATGACCGTCTTGCCGCTCTCCCGCAGCCTGCTCACAAGTCTTGTAAAATCACTGTCGCTGGACACAATGCAGAAGCCGTCGATAGCATTGGTATACAGAATATCCATTGCATCGATGATCATCGCGGAATCCGTAGCGTTCTTCCCCTGGGTATAGCTGAATTGCTGGATAGGCATGATCGAATTCTTCAAAAGCTCGTCCTTCCAGCTGGAATGCTGGGTGCTGGTCCAGTCCCCATAGATCCTTTTGTATGTGATATTTCCATATTTAGAAAGCTCTGTCAGTATCGGCTTGATATACTTTGCGGAAACATTGTCCGCATCGATCAGCAGCGCGTAATATTGTCCGTCCATTTTATGATCTCCTTTACCTTTCCACCAATCTTTATATTTCTTCGTCTCAGATAAAAAGCAGGCAAGACGCCCGTTTTCACCAGATAGGCTTCTAACCTGCTTTCTTTTCCTTATGCAATTATGGATGGCCCTTCTTACACCTGATCTTCATCATTGAAGAAATCGTCATCAAAATCATCCTCAAAGTCTTCCTCAAAGTCCTCCAGATAATCGGGGGTAAAGAAACAATATACCGCATAGGCGATCGCCGCGATGGCTGCCACCGCGCCTACGATAGCAAGTATCCAAAGAACCGTTTTGCTCTGTTTGTCTTCGTCCTTTTTATTTACTAACTCACTTAATTTTGTTGCCGCAATAATATCCTCTACTTTACTCATGCTCCCACATCCTTTCTCCTGCTGCCGCAAGTTCAATTATTGTTTTTATTATATCACTAAAATTTTCAGATTACTATATATTTCTTATCAAATTTTTACCAGTTTTGCAAAAGCCGCAAACATTTTCTTCGTGCCCGGCCCGTCAAAATCCACCGTCACTTCGTAGTCTCTGCCGCCTTCAACGATTGCCGTCACCGTACCGTCGCCAAATTTTACATGGCGCACCCGGTCTCCTTCTTGATAGTCCAGATGTCCAGCCGGGCTGCCGAATTGTTTCCCTTGCTTCACTCCGGCAAACGCCTTTGTATGAAAGGCCTGTCTGGCTTGCTGATAAGCGCTTTGAAATCTAGGCTTTTCCTTCTCTTCTGTCTCTTCTCTCTTAAATACAGCGCCGGTGGAAAGTAATTCTAAAGGAATCTCTTTTAAAAACCGGGACATTTTATTATACTGGGTCTCTCCCCGGACCATTCTTCTTCTGGCACAGGTCAGCGTCAGCTTTTCCTGTGCTCTGGTGATTCCCACGTAGCACAGCCGCCGCTCTTCCTCCACCTCTTCCGGATCGTCAGAAGTGATAGTCATATAGCTGGGGAACAATCCGTCCTCCATTCCAGCTAGATACACATGGGGGAATTCAAGCCCTTTGGCGCTGTGCAGCGTCATCAGCACTACATAGTCGCTGTTTTCATCCAGATCGTCGATATCTGCCACCAGGGCTACTTCCTCTAAGAATCCGCTTAAAGAAGCCGGCTCGTCCTGTTCCTGGCAGGCTTCTTCGTAGGCCGCGATCTTATTTCGCAGTTCGTCAATATTTTCAATCCTGGCTTCCGCTTCTTCCTCCCCTTCTGCCTGAAGGCTTTCGATATATCCTGTCTCATCCAGGATCTCCTGCAGAAGATCTGAGATGGTCATCTCTGCCGCATCCCGCTTAAACCGTTCCATCAGCGCCGCAAAAGACTCCAGTTTGGATAATCCCCGGCCGATATCCGGGATCAGGTCCGCTCCCAGCAGCGCATCATAGAATCCGATCTCACGCCGGGCCGCATATTCCTGCACTCGATTGATGGAAGTCAGTCCGATGCCCCGTTTAGGGACGTTAATAATCCGGCGGACCGCCAGATCGTCCTTCCCATTATCGATTGTCTTTAAGTAAGCCAGCAGGTCTTTGATCTCACGCCGGGCATAAAAGTTGACGCCGCCTACGATCTTATATGGGATATTGGCTGTTACAAACTTTTCTTCAAACATCCGGGACTGAGCGTTGGTCCGATAGAGGATCGCGTAATCCTGATAAGCGCCTTCTCCTTGTTCTACCTGCCGCCGGATATCGTCCACAATATATTCCGCTTCATCATAGGCCGTATCAAACTGCCGGAACTGGATCGCCTCGCCTTTTCCGTTTTCCGTCCACAGCGTCTTTTCTTTCCGGCCTTTGTTGTGGCTGATCACTCCATTTGCCGCATTAAGGATGGTTTCCGTGGAACGGTAATTCTGTTCCAGCTTAATGACTGCGGCGTCTTGGAAAAACTGCTCAAAATTCAGGATATTCTTGATATTAGCGCCCCGGAATTTATAGATCGACTGGTCGTCGTCTCCCACCACGCACAGATTCCGGTACTTGGACGCAAGAAGGCGGACCAGCTCAAACTGCACGGTATTGGTGTCTTGGTACTCATCTACCATGATATAGCGGAACCGCTCCTGATAATAGTCCAGTACCTCCTTATGGGTCTGGAATAACTGGACCGTCTTCAGCAACAGATCATCAAAGTCAAGGGCGTTATTGGCCCGCATCTGTTTCTCATACTCTGTGTAGATTTCAGCTACTTTCTTCAGGCCAAAATCTCCCCCTGCCTGGAGCTGGAACTCTTCCGGCGTGATCAGTTCATTTTTGGCTTTAGAGATGGACGACAAAAGCGTCCGCTCCCGGAAAATCTTTGTGTCCACATTCAGCAGGCGGCACACGTCCTTCATCAATGTTTTCTGGTCATCCGTATCGTAAATGGTAAAATTCGTGTCATATCCCAGCAGTTCAATGTGTCTGCGCAGGATCCGCACGCACATAGAATGAAAGGTGCTCACCCAGATACTTTCTGAGCCAAAGCCTACCAGCCGATCCACCCTTTCCCGCATTTCTCCCGCCGCCTTGTTTGTAAATGTAATAGCAAGGATATTCCAGGGATTGACTCCTTTTTCTTCGATCAAATACGCGATCCTGTGAGTCAGAACACGGGTTTTGCCAGATCCCGCCCCCGCAAGAATCAGAAGCGGTCCTTCCGTATGGAGCACCGCTTCTTTTTGTCTGTCGTTCAATGTATCGTATATACTCAAATCTATCCTTTCCTTTCCGCTTCCCGCCTCTTCATGATCTCATGCTCTTTCTTGATCTCATCATGGAGCGCCAGAGATGTCCATTTTTGATTGGAAGCCGTCACTACCGCTTTCAGCCCAACCTGCACCCGATCCTTCTGCATCAAAAAGATCGCCTTGTCCAGCATGTCTTCTGTTTCCGCCTGGATCACCAGCATTTCTTCCGGGAATCCATCTCCATCGTAAACTTCCGGTTCCAGTTCCGGCTCTTCCATGCCTGTCAGCGCTCCGATGGGCCACAGATACTGCTCCTTGTCCACGGCGCGGACCTTGAATCCTAAGAATCCAAAGATCATCCCTATCTTCTTTCCCTTAGCCGTGCCCTTGAGATTATAGCATAAAACTACTGATTTCATAAATCCAATCTCCATTTCCAAAGTCTGGTTCCATTATAAGAGGTTTGGGGAAGGTATGCAAGCAAATCCAGCTCTACTGCAGCGCAAGATTTCCTGTATACAGCTGATAATACCGTCCTTTTTCCTCGATCAGCTGATCATGAGTTCCGCGTTCGATGATCCGCCCCTGCTCCAATACCATGATACAGTCCGAATTGCGTACGGTAGACAGTCGGTGAGCGATCACAAACGTTGTCCTTCCATGCATCAGTTTATCCATACCCTCCTGGACGATCCGCTCTGTCCGGGTGTCGATAGAACTGGTAGCTTCATCCAGGATCAGCACCGGCGGGTCCGCCACCGCGGCTCTGGCAATAGCCAGAAGCTGTCTCTGGCCTTGGCTTAAGTTTGCCCCGTCTCCGGTGATCATCGTATCGTAGCCATTTGGCAGACGCCGGATGAAGCCATCCGCGTTTGCTAATTTGGCCGCCGCCACGATCTCCTCATCGGAAGCATCCAGCTTCCCAAAACGGATATTGTCTTTTACCGTTCCTGTAAACAGATGGGTGTCCTGAAGCACAATCCCCAGGGAACGTCTCAGATCCGCTTTCTTGATCTTATTGATATTGATCCCGTCATACCGGATCTTTCCGTCCTGGATATCGTAAAATCGGTTGATCAGATTTGTGATCGTCGTCTTGCCTGCTCCCGTAGATCCTACAAAAGCGATCTTTTGTCCCGGCGTAGCATAGAGCTTGATGTCGTGAAGTACGATCTTCTCATCTGTATAGCCAAAGTCTACTCCGTTGAAGACCACGTCTCCTTTGACTTCCACATAGTCCACGCTTCCGTCTGCCCGATGGATATGCTTCCAGGCCCACCGTCCGGTCCGTTCTTTGGTCTCCTCTATCACGCCATTTTCTTCTTTTATATTGACTAACGTCACGTAACCTTCATCTTTTTCCTCTTCCTCATCCAGAAGCCGGAAAATCCGCTCCGCTCCGGCCATTGCCATGATCACCGCATTTAGCTGCATACTGATCTGGTTGATGGGCATACTGAAATTCCGGTTGAAGGTCAGGAAACTGGCAAGGCCTCCCAGCGTAAATCCTCCCACATTTCCAAGAGCCAGGACTCCGCCTGCGATGGCGCAGACCACATAACTTACATTGCCAAGCTGGGCGTTGATCGGCCCCAGCAGATTGGCATAGGTATTAGCCTTGTCTGCGCTGACATACAGTTTGTCATTCAATTCTCGAAACCGCTCTATATTTTCTTCCTCGTGACAGAAGACTTTGACCACCTTCTGGCCGCTCATCATTTCCTCGATATATCCGTTTACCGTTCCCAGGTTGACCTGCTGCTCCAAAAAATATCTGCCGCTTTTTCCCGCCATGATCTTAGAACTGAACACCATGATCCCTACCATCAAAAGCGTCACGATCGTCAAAGGTATGCTTAGAATCACCATGCTTACCAAGACGCTGACGATCGTGATCGCGCTGTTCAGAAGCTGGGGCATACTCTGGCTGATCATCTGGCGCAGCGTATCAATGTCGTTTGTATACACCGACATGATATCGCCATGGGCATGGGTATCGAAATATTTGATCGGCAGTTTCTGCATATGGCTGAACAGATCGTCTCTCATATCCCTCAGTGTTCCCTGGGTCACTGTCACCATCAGGCGGTTATAGGTATAGGTCGAGATGATCCCCACTCCGTAAAAGGCCGCCACCCGCAGGATGGCCTGGGCCAGCGGTGCGAAATCAGGGGTGTCGCTCATCAGGAATGGAGTAATGTACACATCGATCAAATCCCGCATAAACATGGTTCCCTGCACATTGGCAAGCACTCCGACTAAGATTAAGACTACTACTGCCGCGCAGTGAATCCCGTAATCTTTAAATACATACTTCATTACCCGGGCAAATAAACGTCCCGGATGCTCCACCTGGCTTTTCACGCCTCTTGGCGCTCTTTTCATCGGTCCTGGCATCTCTTATTCACCTGCCTTTTCGTCAAAATCCCCGCCGCCCTGGGTCTGAGACTCATAGACTTCGCGGTATATCTCATTGGTTTCCAATAATTCCTCATGAGTTCCAAATCCGTTGACACAGCCGTCTTCCATCACGATGATCCGGTCTGCGTCCTGGACGCTGGAGATTCTCTGGGCAATGATCAGTTTTGTAGTATCTGGGATCGCTTCCCGGAACGATTTGCGGATTTTGGCGTCTGTTGCCGTATCTACAGCGCTGGTGCTGTCGTCCAGGATCAGGATCTTAGGCTTTTTAAGAAGCGCCCTCGCGATGCAGAGCCGCTGCTTCTGGCCCCCGGATACATTGGTTCCTCCCTGTTCTATATGAGTCTGGTATCCTGCCGGCATCCGCTGGATAAATTCATCCGCGCAGGCAAGCCGGCATGCCTGTCGGCATTCCTCTTCGGAAGCCTCTTTATTCCCCCATCTCAGATTCTCCAGGATTGAGCCTGAGAACAAAACATTGTTCTGAAGCACAACCGACACCTGGTTTCGCAGGACTTCCATATCATATTCTTTCACATTCCTTCCGCCTACCAGCACTTCTCCTTTTGTCACATCATAAAGACGGCTGACCAGGTTTACCAGACTGGTCTTGGCGCTTCCAGTGCCTCCGATGATCCCGATCGTCTCTCCAGAACGGATCGTAAGGTCAATATCTTTGAGCACAGGCTCTTCACTGTCCCTGCGGTACGCAAAATCCACATGCCGGAATTCAATGCTGCCATCAGGCACATCCATCACCGGGCGCTCCGGATTCTGAAGATCGCTGGTCTCCCTTAACACTTCAGAAATACGCCGGACGCTGGCCATACTCATAGAGACCATCACGAATACCATGGAGAGCATCATCAGGCTCATCAGGATATTCATACAATAAGCAAGAAGACTCATTAATTCCCCTTCCGTCAGCTGGGACGATACGATCATCTTAGCTCCCAGCCAGCTGATCAGGAGAATACAGCTATAGACAGTGATCTGCATAAGAGGCGCGTTATAGACCAAATTGCACTCGGCCTTGGTGAATATCCTGCATAGATTGCCGCTTGCCCGCTTAAACTTACTGGTCTCCTGTTCTTCTCTCACATACGCCTTGACTACTCGGATCGCCGACACATTCTCCTGTACAGAAGCATTCAGATCGTCATACTTGGGGAACGCCTGCTGGAAATACCGGGTGGCATGGCTCATGATCAGAAACAGCAGGATTCCCAGCACGATCACTGCGATCAGATAGATCACCGCCAATCTCGCATTGATAGCAAAGGCCATCAACATAGCGCACACCAGGCTTGCCGGAGCCCTGGTGAACATCCGCAGCGTCATCTGATACGCGTTCTGTACGTTCGTCACGTCTGTAGTCAGCCGGGTCACCAGGCCCGCCGTACTATATTTATCGATATTTGAAAACGAAAATGTTTGTATATTATTGAACATAGCCTCCCTTAGGTTTCTGGCCAGTCCAGCAGATGCCTTCGCGCCAAAACGCCCGCCCCCGACACCGGCCAGAAGACCGATCAGCGCCGCCGCGATCATCACCGCTCCAACCCGGTAAATATGTCCAATATCTCCCTCATTTACTCCCTGATCAATGATCGAAGCCATCAGGAACGGGATCGCCATCTCCATCAGTACTTCCAGGACCATGAAAAGGGGCGTTGCGATGGATGCGCCTTTATATTGTTTTACTTCTCTTAATAATACGCGGATCATCCATATCCTCCTCTCCTGAAATCCTTCGTAAAAAATTGTTCGTTACCAAATAATTTGATAACGAACCTTCGTCTGTAGAACATATTCTACCATCTCTTCTATTTTTGTCAATATTTTTCTCGGCGCACAGTATATCTGAAAAAATCCTTGTCATATAGTTTTAAAAACTATATAATAGATTTACTGAGGTGAAGTTATGACAATAAATACAAAAGACATGCTGAACAGCATCCTTTCCAGCATTGCGCGGATCGACTATGTAAAGCCAGAGAGTATCCCCAATATTGATCTTTATATGGATCAGGTCACTACCTTTATGAATGAGCAGCTCCGCTCGACCAAACGCTATGAAGATGACAAGATCCTTACTAAGACCATGATCAATAATTATGCCAAGAATAATCTGCTCCCTCCTCCTGTTAAAAAGAAGTATTCCAGGGAACACGTGCTCGTAATGATCTTTATCTACTATTTTAAAAACATCCTCTCGATCAAGGATATTGAGGCAATGCTGACTCCTATCACGGAGAATTACTTTAATAACGAATCGTTCAACATGACGGAAATCTATGAGGAAATCTGCCAGCTGGAAAAGTCCCGGATCGACGGCCTTGCAAAAGATGTGGCCAGAGCTTACCAAAGTGCTGAAGAGACGTTTGGAGACCGTCCCCAGGATGAGCAGGAATATCTGCGCTTCTTTTCCTTTATCTGCAATCTCAGCTTTGACGTCTATGTTAAAAAACTTTTGATCGAAAAACTGATCGATGAACTTCCTGACCCGGAGTCTTCTGAAAAAAAGAAGAAATAAGGCCATGCCTTATTTCTTTTCTTTTGCCTGTACATCCGCTTCCACAAAACGGTACCCCACCCCGATCTCTGTAAATATGAACTCCGGCTGAGCAGGATTTTTCTCGATCTTTCTGCGTATATTGGCCATATTGACCCGAAGGATCCGGTTGTCATTCTTCATATTCGGCCCCCAGATCTCTTTCATCATATAATCATAGGTCAATACTTTTCCCGCGTATTTTCCAAGAAGGCTTACCAGTTTAAACTCATTCTGGGTCAATCCCGCATCTGTTCCGTCTACAAATACCCGGTGTTTGTCGTGGTCGATCACCAGACGGCCGGAAAGAAAAGACATGCTCTGGCCGCCGTTCTGCCCCGTTCCTGATCCCCTTGCGTGACGAATCGCCGTACGGACCCTGGCGAGAAGCTCTGACGTCCCAAAAGGCTTTGTGATATAATCGTCAGCTCCTTTGTCCAAAGCCGACACCTTATCCTTCTCATGGGTCCTGGCCGATACTACGATGATCGGCATCTGGGACCATTCTCTTACATTTTCTAAGATTTTAATACCGTCCATATCCGGCAGCCCCAGGTCTAAGATCACGATATCCGGGCACTGAGATGTGATCAGACTGTAGGCGCTAAGCCCGTTCTGTGCCAGCAGGACTTCATAATTATTTGCTTCCAGAACCGTCTGAAGAAAACTGCGAATATTTTTATCGTCCTCTACTATCAGGACTCTATCCCTAATCTCCATCTTACTCCTCCATTTCCATAGGGAGGCAAAACACCATTCTGGCCCCTGCGCCTTCCCGGTTTTCCGCCCTCATATTTCCTCTATGCGCTTTGATGATACTTTTGCAGACAGAAAGACCGATCCCCATATCTCTTTTGTTATCGGAAGCCTCGCCTCTGGCTCCCAGATTGCCGTCGAAAATCACCGGAAGGATCTTCTCTTCGATCCCCTCTCCATCATCCTCCACACAGAAAACCGCTTTCCCTTCCGCCAGACTGACGCGGATATCTATCTGTGAAGTGGTCCTCCCATGGACCGCGGAGTTTTCCAAAAGATTGACCAGAACCTGCTCGATCAATGTAGCGTCCATTGGGACCAAAAGAACCTCTTCCGGGATATGGGCGTTGATCTTGATTCCGGGGAACCGTTTCTGGAATTTTGTCACCGCCGCGCTGATCACCTCTTCTACTACTTCTTCCTGCTTATCGATCCTGGCATTTTCCGCGTTCATCCTGGTAATAGACAAAAGGTTTTCCACCATACGCACCAGCCACTGGGCTTCTTCCTTTATATTTGCCACCAGTTCCATGACCTTATCCTGAGAGAGCACATCTTTATTCTCCAAGATTGCCGCCGCAGAACCGGCGATTGATGTCAAGGGCGTCCGGATATCATGAGACACTGCCCTCAGAAGATTCGCCCGCATTTTTTCCTTCTCCGTTTCCAGCCGAAGCTGCTCCTGGTTTTTGATCTGTGTTGTCAAAGCGCTGACACTGATGGCCACCGCCAGCATTACAAAGAAAGTCAAAGGATAGCCTGTAATGGTAAAATTAAGCGCAAAATAAGGATAGGTGAAAATATAATTTACCGCGATCACTGCCGCCATTGCTGAAAAGATTCCGTACCGATATCCATCTGTGAACCGTGAGATCAGCAGGACTGCCAGCACGAACATCAGCGCCGCATGGGCCTCTGTCCCAACGGACTGCTGCAGATAAAAGCAGATTATTGTTGTAAGCCCAAGAATCCCTATCGTTATCAGTATATTCCACACGCTTCGTTTCCGCATGATTTCCCTCCAGACTATATGCTCCTCAACTTTTTATTATACCATATGCCGTGCTAATTTTTTGTTAAGATAAATGTTTCCCATAAAATCCCAGGCAAAAAAATCCCCCACAAAGGCGGGGGAAGCTTTTCGGTATATCCTTAATCTTTGTTGATCCGTTCAAACACCATATCATAACCGTCATTACCATAATTCAGCGATCGGTTTACCCGGCTGATCGTTGCTGTAGAGGCTCCTGTTTTCTCCGCAATCTCCAGGTAGGTTTTGTGTTCTCTGAGCATTTTTGCGACCTCGAATCTCTGAGACAGCGAAAGCAGTTCGTTGATGGTACAGATATCTTCAAAAAAGATGTAACATTCTTCCTTGTCCTTCAAGCTCAATATCGCATTAAACAGATAGTCTACCGCTTCTGTCCTGATTTTCTTACTCATATTAAGATCTCCTTCATAACAGAATTCACTACTGTTACATTTTAACACACTAAACTTATAAAATCTATACCTTTTTCCAGCATAGTGATCACCGGAGATTCTTATTTCGTTTCAAACTTGCCAGGAGTTTGTCCAGTGTGGTGTTTGCTACCAGTTCTTCAGGGAAGTCAACGGCTTCTAACATCTCGAACACATATGGATACTCCCCGATGGCCGCGTCTACATGCGCATCTGTTCCCAGGACTACCTTTGTTCCATACTGCTTGCAGAATTTCAGCATTTGAATCGAATTCTCCCGGGTATTTTCCCGATACCCGTAAGGACTAAGAGAAGAATTATTGATCTCCAAAAGAGTCCCTGTCTCCTTAGCCGCCTTAACCAGTTTCTCATAGTCCACAGGAAAGCGTCCATCGTCCGGATGGCCGATAATGTCTACCGTATCTCTTTCCATCGTATGAATGTATGCTTCCAGCACTGCTTCTTTCGTCTTCTCTCCGTGATAGCAGGGAATATGGAGACTGGCGATGGAGATATCCAGCGGCTGGAGAGTCCTGTCAGACAGGTCCACTTCTCCCGCTTCATTCATAATATTCAGCTCAACGCCCAAAAGCAGCCGAATTCCCTCCATCTGCCTTGGAACGACTTTGAGATTATGGAAGTAAAAAGGATTGGTGCTTCCCGGCATCTCTGGCGCGTGTTCTGTGACCGCAAGTCCTTTCAGTCCTTTTTCCGCGGCCATACGGGCCATTTCTCTCATAGTATTATACGCGTGTCCGCTTGCCAGCGTATGGGAATGTGTATCAACTTCAATCTTCATTTTACCTGATCCCTTCCTTCCAGATATTTTGCCATTTGGAATTATTATACAGCATATATCCGCCTTTTTCTACAAATGCTATGTTAAGTTCTTATATAAATCTTATGAATACGAATGGAGGGCTCTCTATGAATACAAACAAACATAACCCCAGCAACATTCCTCAATCCGCTCTTAAAACCAGCAATGAGGATTCCAATCAGAAATTGATCGATGCCTGCGATTATCTCACAACCGCCGCCTCCTGCCAGGACTGTACCGGCCTGATCCCATCCGCACCGGCTTCTTCATCAGAACTGGAATCTTACGAAGAACTGTATCATTTTCTTCCTCCTGCCGGGAAAACGGATTCCATTGCCGAAAAATCCTCCATTGCATCCGATCACGCGGATTCCGCGTGTCCGGAAGACAAACAGTCATAAAAACATTCCGCGCCGGACAGAACCATTCTCATTTTACTGCATATGATAATCAAAAACCGGAGTTTTTGATTATGCCAACAACATTAGTCCCTATTAACGGGATTGTCCAGAATGTCTCTGCCGCAAATGACGACTGCTGCCAACAGCGGGTGACCATCCGCAATTCCCAAGGCGTCTATAACTTCATTGTAGACGCAGACACCTATGTGATCGGCAGCATACGACTGCGGCCCGGAATGAGCGTGGCCGCCTTTTATGACGCAAATGTAGCGATTCCTTTGATCTATCCACCTCAGTATCAAGCGGTCATCATCGGGCGCAGAAATCCCGGAGAGAATATTTACGCCGGCTATTTCTCCGAAGACCTGGTAGCGGAAGACCAGGCGCTGGAACTTAATATCACCAGCGCCACAGAAATCGCCACCGCCAACGGACAGCAGTTCTCCTGTAATCCGGGCGGGCATATGCTGATCGTATATTATACGGCAACGACCAGAAGTCTGCCTCCGCAGACTACACCGCGAAAAGTGATCGTAGTTTGTTAAAAAATTAATTGGGGACGTAGTATTTCTTCATTTTACTACGTCCCCAATTAACTTTTACCCTGTACCTTTTTGTCACTTGCCCTGTACCTTTCTGACAAACGCAAGGGCGATGCAGTTTTCCCCTACATGGGTCCCGATCACGCCGCCCACGGGCCAGAGCGGACATTCTTCCAGGTGGTAACGTTCCTGGGTCTCTTTCTGGAATTTCTCTCCGCTTTCCCGGTCATAAGTGTACCCTGTGATCACCGGCCAGTCCTGATCGATCTCAAATGCCTCGTACTCGTGATAGAGATATTCTTTCCCTTTCCGTCCGCCCCTGGCGATCCCAAGCTTCACAAGTATTCCGTCCTTTAATTCTATAACAGGCTTGATCTTCAGCACATTGCCGATCACGTCAAAAGTTGGCGGTATTCTTCCGCCTTTCCTCAGATAGGTCAATGTATCCAGAACTCCGCAGA
The DNA here is from genome assembly GCA_007361935.1 of Lachnospiraceae bacterium KGMB03038. Lineage (NCBI taxonomy): Bacteria > Bacillati > Bacillota > Clostridia > Lachnospirales > Lachnospiraceae > Lachnospiraceae bacterium KGMB03038. The sequence continues at coordinate 2,334,577 of CP041667.1, forward strand.
CCACCATCCGATCTCTTACTTCCAAGATTCCTTCCACAATGGACTCTATCTTGGTCCCTTTCTCTCTCTCCCGGACCGCGTACTCCACCAGCATCCGCTGCGTAATGATGGCTTGCCTGGTATCGACAATGAAAATCCTCTCATACCCGCACATCTCTTTCGCCAAAGCAGCCGCGTTGATGGTTCCGCTTAATCCCGAAGACAGCGTAAGCACTAAGACGTCTTCTCCTTTTTCCCGCGCTTCCTCATATTCACGCAGATACAGTTCCGGGGAAGGCTGACTTGTGGTCGGCAGTTCTTTTTCTACCGCCAGCCGTCTGAAAAACCGATGAAAATCTTCTTCGCTTCCCATCGGCATCTCTTCTTCCCCAAATTTGATTGAAATAGGAATGACCGTAACTCCCAATTCTTCCGCCTTGTCCTTAGTAATATCGGAAGCCGTATCCGTAATAATCCTCAGTTTTTTCATATAACTCCCTCACTGCATTTAAATTCGTTCCTATTTGTCTATTTTACTAGAGTTTATCACGGCAAAAAATCAACAAATGTGCTCTAAATAATAAAAATATACATTTTCAAACAAATTGTATACTTTTATTTGAATAAATATTGATAAAATACCGGAAGTTTCTTCCTAAGACGTTCTTCATCCATCTCTTCTTCATCCAGTGTGACCCCGATCGCCATGATCCCGGCCGCATGATATCGGGCAAGCCACTTTAGGGAAACCTCTTTATCGATATCCGGCTTCAAAAGTTTCAATAGCTTCATAAAATATTTCTCCAGCGCCACGTTCATCTGCAATTCCAGCATTTCATGATATTTAGTCCGAAAAAGATTCCTCAGCGCACGCCCATATTTCAAATAAAAATCCACCAAAAGATCTGTATAGTTCTCTTTTCCATTTACCTGGTCAAGCTGGGCCATCAACTCTTCTGTGATGACTTCTGTCATAAATCTCACCGTATCAAAAACACTTTCAAAATGCTTATAAAATGTACTCCTATGGATGTCGGCATGGTCACAGATCTCTTGAACCGTAATCTTGTCCAGGGGTTTCTGATTCAGAAGTTCCAAAAGCGTCATGCCGATCTTTAGTTTTGTCTTATGTGATTTTGTATATACCTTTGGTTTTCCGTCTTTCCGTTCCATTTCTTTCCTTTTCCATTTCCCGTTCCATTGAACGCCCATCCGTTTATATCATAGCGAAAATCACCGCGATCACGATAGCCGGCAGCACATTGGCTACTCTTATTGTTTTTGGCCAGATCAAGTTCACTCCCACACATAGGATCAGCACATTTCCCACGAGACTGATGTTGCTGACCGCCGCCTCCGTCATGACCGGCGCGATCACTTTGGCAAGCAAAGTAATACTTCCTTGGAAGATTCCCACCGACAATGCGGAAAAAACGCAGCCTTTCCCAAGGGAAGCAGTCATCATCATAATAATGATCAAGTCTAAGATCGCCTTTGCGTATAAAGTTTCAGGATCTCTGCTGATGCCATCTTGGAGCGCTCCCAGGATAGCCATCGCCCCCACGCACACCGTCAGAGAAGAAGAAACAAATCCTTCGATAAACCGGCTGTCCTCCTGGTTGCCGCTCTTATCTCTCAGCCATATTCCAAAATGTTCAAATCTCCGGTCCAGATCGATCAGTTCGCCAAACAGCGCTCCTATCGCTAAAGATAGGATCATCATGATCGTTCCCTGCGTATCCAGGCTGCCCTGGAAACCATTTCCCGTATCCGCGATCTTTACTGCCAGCATCTCAGACAATGTGCTTCCCAGCGCCATTACAATGATCGCAAATCCCATCGCCTTCATGATCGTCTCTTGATACCGTTCTTCAAGAAATCTTCTTGAGACCAGGCCTGCCGCTCCTCCTGCTATGATCGCCGCCACGTTAACGATCGTTCCCATTCCCGCCATACTACAGAGCCTCCTCTTTTCATCTGATGCACATCTCTCAGTATAGCATAAGAGAAGAATTCTGGAAAGATAAAGCCATGTCGCTTGACGGGCGTACGCCCTATGAATAAAACAAGAGATGGTCTTATTCCTGCAAGCAGGATAATCCCATCTCTCATTTTATTCGCATGGCTTATTTTTGCACAATATTTATGATCTTCTTTGGTACGTAGATCTCTTTGATGATCGTACCTGTCAGTTTATCTGCCACGGCTGCTTTTCCTGCCGCCAGGGCGTCTTCTTTGGAAATGTCGGCGGATACGGAGATCACGGCTCTCGTTTTTCCATTGATCTGTACCGGCACTTCCACTTCATCGTCTTTCATGGCTTCTTCGTCATAGGTCGGCCATCCCGCGTGGAACACGCTGCCTTCGCGGCCCAACTGCTCCCAGATTTCCTCCGCGATATAAGGCGCAAATGGAGACAGCAGGACTGCCATAGTGGACAGTGTCTCTTTGTCGATGCCGCCTTCTTTCTTAGCAATCTCGATCAGGTTGTTGTTATGCTCCATGAAACCGGAGATTGCTGTGTTCAGGCTGAAGCTCTCCAGACGGGTCGTAATATCGTAAACCAATCTGTGCCGTTCTTTGATCATATCCTTGGTGGCTTTTACATCTGCTTCTTTGCTGTCCATCACCAGATTCCAGAGACGTTTTAAGAAACGGTTTACTCCGTCGATACCACGGTCGTCCCACTCTGCGTCCAGCTCCGGAGGACCTACGAACAGTTCATACATCCTCAGAGAATCACAGCCGTAGTCTCTCACCAGATCATCCGGGGAAACTACATTTCCCTTGGATTTGCTCATCTTGATCCCGTTCTTTCCGGTGATCATCCCCTGGTTGAACAGCTTATGGAATGGTTCATCGAAATCGATCGCGCCAATATCACACAGGAACTTCGTATAGAACCGGGAGTAGAGAAGATGGAGTACCGCATGCTCTACCCCGCCGATGTACATATCCACAGGAAGCATCTCGTCTGCCTTTTCTCTGGAAACCAGCTCCTTGTCGTTATGATTATCCACGTACCGCAGGAAATACCAGGAAGATCCTGCCCACTGAGGCATGGTGTTGGTCTCCCGCTTTGCTGGTTTTCCGCACACCGGGCACTTGCAGTTCACCCACTCGTCAATGGCCGCCAGCGGAGATTCGCCGGTCCCTGTGGGCTCGTAGGACTCTACATCCGGCAGGCGAAGCGGCAGTTCTTCCTCCGGTACCGGTACCGCTCCACAGTCCGGGCAGTGTACGATCGGGATTGGCTCTCCCCAATATCTCTGGCGGGAGAATACCCAGTCACGCAGCTTGTAATTGACGGTAGCACGGCCGATTCCCTTTTTCTCAATAATGTGCGGACCTTCTTTTTTCAAAACAGAAGACTCCATCCCGTTCCATTCGCCAGAGTTGATCATGATGCCAGAAGCCTCAGTATAGGCCTCAGTCATATGCTCGATCTCTTTTCCGTCCTTGGAAATAACCTGAACGATCGGGATACCAAATTTAGTTGCGAACTCAAAGTCACGATCATCGTGGGCTGGCACACACATGATCGCTCCTGTACCGTAATCCGCCAGGACATAGTCAGACAGCCAGATCGGTACTTTCTCATTGTTCAACGGATTGATGGCGTAGCTTCCTGTGAACACGCCCGTCTTTTCCTTATCCTGCATACGGTCCACGTTGGACTTCATGGAAGCCTCGTAAATGTATTTCTCTACGGCCTCTCTGGTCTCGTCCGTGGCAAGCTCTTTCGCTAAAGCATGTTCCGGAGCAAGTACCATAAAGGTAGCGCCGTACAGGGTATCCGGCCTGGTGGTGTATACGGTGATCTTATCCTCTCTTCCCTCTACCGGGAAATCCACCTCCGCGCCGTAGGATTTGCCAATCCAGTCCGTCTGCATCTTCTTTACCTTTTCCGGCCAGTCCAGCTTATCCAGATCATTTAGCAAACGGTCCGCGTACTTAGTGATGCGCAGCATCCACTGGCGGAGATTTTTCTTGGTCACTTCCGTGCCGCAGCGCTCACATTTTCCATTGACCACTTCTTCGTTGGCAAGCCCTGTCTTACAGGAAGGACACCAGTTGATAGGGAATTCCTTCTCGTATGCCAAACCTTCTTTAAACATCTTTACGAAGATCCACTGGGTCCATTTGTAGAAATCAGGATCTGTGGTATTGACCTCCATATCCCAGTCATAAAGCGCCGCGATCTGGTTGATCTGCTCCTTGATATGCTTCACATTCTCTGCCGTTGAGATAGCCGGATGCACGCCCATCTTAATGGCATAGTTCTCAGCGGGGAGACCAAACGCATCCCATCCCATAGGGTGGATGATATAATATCCCTGCTGCAGCTTATAACGGCTCCACACATCTGAGATCACATAGCCTCTCCAATGCCCTACGTGGAGACCGTTTCCAGACGGATATGGGAACATATCCAGACAATAATATTTCTCCCGTTTGTTCCCTTTCTCATCCACCTTCACGTTTACCGGATTCTTTTCCCAGTTCTCACGCCACTTTTTTTCGATCGCCTTATGATTATAAGGTACTTTTGACATTTCGCATTCTCCTCACTTTCTGATGACATATGAAAAGCCTTTCCATCTCCAAAGAGACGAAAAGGCTTGATTTCCGTGGTACCACTCTTCTTCACACAGGCAAAACTCGCGTCAAGATCAACCGCCTTCTGCCTGGGCGCACTCATTTCCTTCGCTAACGGGAAGACCCGCTCCGGCTTAGTCCCTTGCGGTTTCAGCGGGAGAACTCCAAGGCCAGTTGGGAGCAGCCCTTTACCGCCTCTCACCTCCCGGCGGCTCTCTGAAAAACGGCGAACTCTTACTATTCCTCTTCAACGTTTCTTCACATATTTCTTACTCATTATAAAAAGAACCTTAAAATAAGTCAAGTAGTATTTTCCCCGCTAAGAAAACTCATTTTAAGGTTGTTCCTGCTATCCCTTTCGTGTATAATAAATATAAGTTAACCGTACTGAAAATTTCAGTAAAATATGGTACATAAAGGAGAGGTCGCCATGGTAAATTTATTAACAGGCCCGAAAGGCAGCGGAAAGACACAGCAAATGATCGAACAGGCTAATCTGAAGGCCAAAGAAAGCAACGGAAATGTAGTATTTATCAAGAAGACTCACCGCGACACAGCAAGTGTGGCATTCGATATCCGTACGATCTGTATGGATGATTACCCAGCAATCCAGAACACAGATGAATATATTGGATTCTTATATGGAATGTGCAGTGCCAATCATGATATTGAAAACATTTTCATTGATGGGATCTTAAAACACGCGGACATTTCCCTGGAAAGCATGCCGGAGTTCATTGAACGCGTAAAGAAGATTTCCAAAGAATGCGGAATTGATTTTTACATCAGCATCAGCGCCGCTAAGGAGGAACTATCCTCCGTTGATCAGGAAGGCTGCAGCTTTTTGAACTAACAGATAATGAAAGGATAAAACAGGTAGCCCCTAAAGGGACTGCCTGTTTTGCAAATAAAGAACAATGAGCGGTATCAAGGAACACCAAAGACGAAGGGCCCGCCGGAGACGGCGCCGCCAGATCCGCCGTCTCCTATACGCGGCGCTTTCCTTATGCATCTGTATCGGCCTTATTGCCATCATCCGGCTGCTGTTAAGGCCAGATTCCCCAGACTCCGCTGGAAAAGCGGATAAAGCCGCTGAGAAATCGGCTGAGATCGACACCTCACAGGTAGAGGTCAAAAATCTTGTGATCAATACAGGAACACAAAATTCTGAAAATTCTGACGGCCCAATCAAGATCACCGTCAGTTCCATGGGCGACTGTACTCTGGGAACGGATGAGAATTTTAACCAGTCTACCAGCTTTAACGCCTACTATAACGCCCAGGGTCCAGATTATTTTTTCAAAAATGTCCGTTCCATCCTGGAGGAAGACGACCTTTCCATTATCAACCTGGAAGGGACATTTACCGATTCTGACCAAAGACAGGAGAAAACATTTGCCTTCAAGGCAGATCCTGAGTATGTCTCCATTCTCACCGGAAGTTCCATTGAAGCAGCGAATCTGGCCAATAACCACAGCCGGGATTACGGGGAGGAAAGCTATACGGATACGGTGGAAACTCTGGACCAAGCCGGGATTGCTTCTTTTGGCTATGATCAGGTGGATCTTCTGGAAATAAATGGAGTCAAAGTTGGACTGACTGGCATCTACGAACTTGCGGAACATTTAGATAAGCAGCAGGAAGTCAAAGAAAATATCGCGGCTCTAAAGGAAGCCGGAGCCCAGGTGATCATCGTCAATTTCCACTGGGGCATCGAGAAAGAGTATGTCCCCAATGACACTCAGAAAACCTTAGCTCATCTTGCCATCGATGAGGGCGCCGACCTGGTGATCGGCCATCATCCCCACGTCCTGCAGGGGATCGAACGGTACAAAGGCAAATATATCGCCTACAGCCTGGGAAATTTCTCCTTTGGCGGCAATTCCAATCCTTCTGACAAGGATACTATGATCTTCCAGCAGACGTTCACCGTAGCCGACGGCAAAGCGGAGACCAACGACGATATCAACATCATTCCTTGTTCTCTTTCCTCTGCCAGCGGATATAATGATTACTGTCCCACACCTCTGGAAGGCAGTGAAAAAGAACGTGTCCTGGAGAAGCTGCAAGAATACAGCGCAGATTTTGAGGATGCGCCTGACCTGCTGTAAATGCAGGAAAGGGGCATCCTCTTCTTAATCTTGAAATATAATCAGATCGGCAGCAAAGCCTTGACAAACCGCGGATGTCTACAACAGCACTTCATAAAACATGGTCATCGCCGGGATTGTAACAATACAGAATACCACGCACATAACATTAAGTATACTGGCGTATTTCGCTTCGCCGCCATACGTCTGGGCCGCCTGCGTGATCATGGTCGCGGGCGGCGCGCACGCAGCCAGAAGCACCACCATCAGAATATATTCCCCATCGGAATGTATCCCCAGCTTACCCAGGCAGGCAAAAAGCCATGTAAAAAAGGCTGGGATCAGAACCAGCCGGATCAGACAGATAAAATAAGCTCTCCCTGGAGCAAATACCTCTCTTAGGTCTATCTCCCCGATCACCATACCGATCACCAGCATACTTACAGGCCCGATCATATCGCCAAATCCGGTGATCGCTGTATTCACTACCACCGGGAAGGAAATTCCTGTACAAAACAGCAGGATCCCCACTCCGATGGCTATCATGTTGGGATTTAAAAGGATTTTCCGATAGTCTCTCTTTCCTCCCCGGATGATCAGTCCCGTGCCGTGCGTCCAAAACAAAACAGTATGAACGATCATATACGCCGACGTATAGAAGATCCACTCATCTCCCAGCACAGAAGCCACCAGCGGGATGGTCAGATTGGCCGCGTTTGTGTAGATCACGGAAGCTCTCTCAATATCCAGCAAATGGAAGGGGCGGCTCAAACCTTTCATGAGAAGGATCATGAAAAAATGCACAAACACAGAAGCCCCAAAGGCCAGCCCCAGTCCCTGAACTTTATCCGAAGTCATCTCGATCTGAAAGGCATTTACGATAATGCAGGGAGAACAGATATAAACCACCATTCTGGATATGATCTTACTATCCTCCGATGTAAACAAATTTGTCTTAACAACCGCATACCCTACGACCATGGCAAGGAACATAGCGGCAATCTCTTCTGCCAGAAGAAGGCTCAATCCCATTACTCTTCCACCTGTCCTGTCTTTTCTGAAGCCGCTCCGAGAGATAACACAACATTCGTTGTCCCGCCCTCTTTATATTCCATCGTAATCTCCTGTCCCACTTCATACCGAAGGATATCGATGAAATCCACCACAGAAACATCAAAAATGTCCTCAGACCCTTCTACCATCACATAATAGTGAGAATTTCCTTCCACCACAGCCTGGGCGATCTTCGTGATCTTTCCGGTCACAGAAAGCACGTCTTTGTCTTCCCCGGATTCTTGATCGATCCCATTGCTGGCAAGAAGATCCAGGTAATTTTCCTCACACTGGCTGACACTGTCTCCGATCGCTACGATCTGATATTTCTGCACATTGACCATAGCATACTTTTTGACCAGACCCGCATCGTCTTTCAGAGCGATAAAATACGTTGGTTCCCCGGAAATATTTAAAAGCAGCGGGAAGGTTGCCGTATACTTCAAGTTTTGCACCTGGCCTTCCGCGGAAGACATGGCGGAAGTTTCAGTCGCCCCCTCCACTTCGTAGTATTTGGTCTCCATAGTCCGCTGATTAGCCAGAACAAAGCCTACATTGGACTGATCCCCATTAACAGAAGTCACGCCCGTATACATCCATACATCATCGTCCAGCGCCAGATAATTGTATCCTTCCGTTGTCTTCAGACAATCCTTCTGGCTGAGGACGCTGTTGAGAAATCCGTGTTTCAAAGTTCCGTAATAATCAAACAGTTCTACCAAAAGATCCGCGGAGTAGGCCCGGTCCACCCATTGAGGCACGTCTTCAATATCATAGGTCTTCATGCTTCCGTCAATGGCGTTGCAGATCACCACTTTCCCTACGGTCTCGCCGCCAAATAATCCGATATTAAACTTTTTGACCGGCGCGATCCAATAAGGAATCCCTTTCTCATCGATCTCAAAGCTCAGCTCTCCATAGATATAGGTAGGATGAGCAAATCTCAGATGCCGGTAAATATTTCGGTTCAGATGCTCGCTGGTGGTATATTTCATTCCTTCTTCCAATTCCACGAGTTCTGTCGTCTGAGTTGCCATATTGATCCTGATATAAGCTGGAATTCCTTCTGAACGGTTTGTAAACCACTTGATCAGATTGGCGTATTTCAGCGGTGTTACTCTCACCGGATTGTCCTGGTAATTGATCTGGCTGTAAATATCATCCGCCTCAAACTGAGATACCATGTCTACCATGCTTCCCATCTTCCGGTCTCCCAGAAGGGCCGCCGTATCTTTATCCAGAAGCGGGATCTTATCAAAGGAAAGTTCCTCCACATCCTCCGTAAACTCCCCTTCTTCTACCTTCATCAGCTGCTGATATTTCTTTGCGTTCACGATTGGTGAAGAAAGCAGCGTCCCCGCCAGATAGACCAAGCCCACCGCCAGGATCAGACCGATAAAGAACCGCAGTCCTTTATTCTCCCGAATCTCTCCCGGCCGTACCCTTTTTCTTGCTCCATAGAGCGCAGCGGCCGCCACAAGCAGCACAATTATGAAAAACCAGGTCCCCGACGAGTGGATATTAAAAGCCGGCAGGGCAATATAATAATACAGCCCCGCCGCAAGAATCACGATCAACGCGATCATCCATTTCCATTTCTTCTTCATACCATTCCTCCCGATCAGAACTTCTTCCTCCAGGCAAACGCCGTAAATAGGATCAAAAATGGGAAAATCTCCAAACGTCCCACCAGCATATCAAGTGAAAAGATAATTTTTGAAAATACCGAAAAATCAGCGAAACTTCCCATCGGCCCCACTACCGCAAATCCCGGTCCAACATTGTTCAATGTGGTCATTACAGCGCTCAGCGTAGTCTCCATATCCATATTATCAAGAGATACCAGGATTACAGATCCGGCGGCAATCACTGCGTATGCCATCAGATAATAATATACATTCTTCAGCGTCTCTGAATTCATCTTTTTCCCATTGAGCCGGATGATACTGACGGACTTTGGATGCACCAACTGTTTGACAGACTGCTTGATCGTTTTCAGAACGACCAATCCTCTGGATACCTTGATGCCTCCGCCGGTGGATGAGGCGCAGGCGCCGATCGCCATCAGAAGGATCAAGATCCATTTCGAGAACATCGGCCAGTAGTTAAAGTCTGTAGTAGCAAAACCGGTAGTTGTTATAATGGAAGCCACCTGGAACAGGGAATACCGCAGAGACTGCATAAAATTCGGATAATCCCCGTTGATATTTATGGCGATCAAAAGCGTTGCGATAGCAATGATCAGCAAATATGCCCTCAATTCCTCGTTCTTCCACACCGGTTTGAAGTCTCGGACGAGCAGCAAGAAATAAAGTCCAAAATTGACTCCAAATAAAATCATAAAGATCGAGATCACCACATCAATATAAGCGCTGTTAAAATGTCCTACACTGAGAGCGTAATTAGAGAACCCTCCGGTTCCCGCCGTCCCGAATGTATGGATCAGGCTGTCAAACAGATTCATACCGCCAAAAAACAGCAGAACCACCTGGATCACCGACAGCGCCAGATACATTCCATATAAGATCCGGGATGATTCCCGCATCTTGGGCACCAATTTGTCCTTCTCCGGCCCCGGCACTTCTGCCCGCATAAGATACATCCCGCTCTCTTTGTCCAGGCTGGTCAGCATCATAGCAAATACCAGCACTCCCATACCGCCTACCCAGTGGGTAAAGCTCCTCCAGAACAGCATACACTGAGGAAGGGCTTCCACATCTGTCAAAATGGTAGAACCTGTTGTTGTAAATCCAGAAACAGTTTCAAAAAACGCGTCAATATAGCTTGGGATACTTCCGGAAATGGTAAATGGCAGCGCGCCAAATAAGGACCACAAGAGCCATACAAGGGCTACGATCAGCATTCCATCTTTTCCATAGATTTTCTTATTCTTCGGTTTTCTGATCCCCGCAAGGAGAAAAATCACTGCCAGAATCCCGGCTGTGATCAAAAAAGAAATCCCGCTCTTTTCTTGATAGATCAATCCGACAAAGGCAGGCAGCAACAGCAGGAGCGCCTCCACTCCAAGCATCTTTCCTAATATGTAACCTATCATTTTCAGATTCATAGCTTTTCCCTCTAATTCCTATACCAGTATATCGCTGAAGCTGTCGATCACATGTCCTTTCGTGACTACGATCACGCTGTCTCCAACCTCAATATGATCATCTCCGTTCGGGATGATGATCTCCCGCTTACGCCCGATACAGGCGATCAAATTGTTGGGCTTTGTCTCCAGATCTTTTAAGGGAACATTTGTAAACCGGCACTCTTTTCGGATGATAAATTCCTGCGCCTCTATTTTTCCATTTACCAATTGGTACATGGTCTCAACATTATCACTGCTGTATGAATTCTTCCTTGCTCTGACGTAGCTCATGATCGCGTCGGCCGTGGCGCTCTTGGCAGAAATGATACTGTCGATACCCATTCCTTCTACCATCTGAGCCCTGCTGTCTTCATTGACTTTTGCGATGATCTTCTCGACTCCCTGGCTTTTCGCGAACAAGGACAAGATAATATTCTCTTCATCCATGCCTGTCAGCGCTACCAGAGCGTCCGCCTCATAAATTCCCTCTTCCATAAGAAGATCATGGTCTGTGGCATCTCCATGGATGATGGTGGCCTTTGGGAAATTCTCGCAAAGCACTTCACACCGCTCTTTATTCTTCTCGATGATCCTGACCTGCATGCCAGCCTGCAAAAGCTGATGAGTCAGATAAAAGCAAAGATGGCCGCCGCCGCAGATCAAAACGTTGCGTACTTTCATAGTTTTTCTTCCCAGTGATTTGAAGAAACTCTTCAGATCACGGTGAGTCGCCGCGATATGCAGCCGGTCGCCCTGCTGGATCACAAAATCCCCGTCCGGGATATAGACTTCGGTTCCTCTCTTTACCGCGCATACCAAGATCTTGATCTGGAATTTCTGATAGATCTCCGCCAGAGAAAGGCCAGCCAGCCGGCTTTCGTCACGTACCGGGAACTCGATCAGTTCCACCCTTCCCTTCATAAAGGTTTCTACTTTATCGGCCTGCGGGAACAGCAGTACTCTTGCGATCTCATTTGCCGCGGTCAGCTCAGGGTTGACTGCCATACTCAGTCTCAGATCTTCTTTCAGCAGACCGATCTGACGGTAATAAATCGGATTACGCACACGGGCGATGGTGTGTTTCGCTCCCAGCCTTCTGGCCAGCAGACAGCTTAACATATTCAGCTCGTCTGTAGACGCGCAGGCGATTACCAGATCCGCATGGGGAACGTCAGCCTGTTTCTGAACTTCTGCATCTACGCCGTTTCCCGTAATACAGAAAATGTCCAATTCATTTAACGCGGCTTTTAATTTCCCCTCATTCTGATCGATCAGTACAATGTCATAGTCCTCATCAGCCAGTTCTGTAGTTAGTTTATGGCCGACTTTTCCATCACCAATAATCACAATTTTCATTTCTTTATCCTCACTGAAGCACAAAATAATAAATGACATTCAGGGCAAACATATTTTTGCCCTGTCAGTAATGAGATTATAGCACTTTTGCATCATAAAAAAAAGAGTCAATTTCCCCCTTTTCTCCGCCTGCGAAAAACGCAAAAAACCGCGCAAAAAAGCTGTCTGGCGAACCAGCGCCAGACAGCCTGTTTTATTCTGAACAAAATCTTTACTCTTCTTCTGCCCTTTTTGCGATCTCTGCTTCCTGCACATCAGACGGGGCCTGCTCGTAACGCGCGAACTCATAAGAGTAGGTTCCGCGCCCCCCTGTCATGGAGCGCAGGGTCGTACAGTATCCGAATAAGCCCGTCATTGGAACGTCTGCTACGATCTCCTGGTTTCCGCCCGCTACCGGGTTCATTCCCAATACACGGCCTCTTCTCTTATTCAGATCACCCATCACATCTCCGGTATAATCATCAGGAACCGTCACCTTCACAGAAGCGATTGGCTCAAGGAGTACTGGAGAGGCTTCCATAAAGCCTTTCTTGAACGCCTGGATCGTTGCGGTCTTAAAAGCCATTTCTGAGGAGTCTACCGGATGATAAGACCCATCATACAAAGTCGCTTTCACGCCTACTACCGGATATCCCGCTAAAGGTCCTTTGATCACAGACTCCTGGAGTCCCTTTTCTACCGCCGGGAAGTAGTTCTTCGGAACCGCGCCTCCTACAACGGTCTCTTCAAATACATACGGTGTCTCCAGGTCTCCGGACGGCTCAAATTTCATCTTAACATGGCCATACTGTCCATGGCCGCCGGACTGTTTCTTGTATTTGGTATCCACATCTGAGTTCTTGCGGATGGTCTCACGGAAGGCAACCTTAGGCGTTTCCAATGTGATCTCGCATTTATATCTCGCCGCCAGCTTGCTTGCCACGATCTCTAAGTGCTGGTCGCCCATACCATAGAGGAGAGTCTGGCGATTCTCGCTGTCATTGACTGCCTTCAGCGTTACATCCTCAGCCATCATTCTCTGAAGAGCCTGGGATACTTTATCCTCATCTCCTTTATTTTTCACCACGTATTTCATATACGTATAAGGTTTGGAGTACTCTGTCCTGCCGTATAAGATTGGCGTGGATTTGGTGGAAAGGGTATCTCCCGTCTTGGTATTGCCCAGTTTTGCGATAGCTCCAATATCGCCCGCGAACAGTTCACTGACCTCCACCGGTTTATTTCCGTTCATGGTATAAATCTTTCCAAGCTTCTCGTCCGCTTCTGTATCCGCGTTGTAAAGCGTGTCCTCTCCTTTGAGTACGCCAGAGCAAACTTTGATGAACGAATACTTTCCGATAAATGGATCTACCATTGTTTTGAATACATAAGCTGATTTCGCTCTCGCGAAGTCATAATCCGCCTGATAGATCTCGTTGGTCTTACGGTTGATTCCGGCGCACTCCCGGCAGTCCGGGCTTGGGAAGAACCGAACGATATCCGACAGCAGGTTGGCTACGCCTTGAGCCTGGATATTGGACCCCATAGCAACCGGAACGATGCTTCCATCCATTACCTCTGTACGCATAGCCGCGCGGATCTCTTCAATGGAGAACTCCTCTCCCGCGAAATAGCGCTCCATAAACTCATCGCTGGTCTCCGCTACCGCTTCCAGCAGCTTCTCCCGGTAGATCTCCAGGTTCGGTTTACAGTAATCCGGAATCTCACATTCTTCTCTCTGGCCGATGCCGGTATAACGTCTTCCCGCGTTCTTAATGATATTGACATATCCCACCAGTTTCTCATTTTCACGGATCGGCTGGAAATGAGGCGCGATCACTTTTCCATAGCGGTCGGTCAGGTCTTGGACTACCTGGCGGAAACTGGCGTCGTCTACGTCCATCTCGGTTACATAGACCATACGCGGAAGATTATATTTATCGCACAATTCCCATGCTTTTTCCGTTCCCACTTCCACGCCGGCCTTGCCGGACACTACGATCACCGCCGCATCCGCCGCGCTGACCGCTTCTTCCACTTCGCCTACAAAATCAAAGTATCCAGGTGTATCCAGTACATTGATCTTAGCTTTCTCCCACTCGATCGGCACCAGCGTTGTGCTGATTGAAAATTCACGCTTCTGTTCCTCTTTATCAAAATCACTGATCGTGTTTCCGTCCGCGACTTTGCCCATCCGGTTCACTGCCCCTGACACATATGCCATGGCTTCCACAAGGCTTGTCTTTCCGCTTCCTCCATGTCCTAAGAGGACCACGTTCCTGATCTCGTCCGTTCTGTAAACTTTCATATAAGCTGCCTCCTTGCCTTAGTAAAATCTCATGTAAACATTGTACTAAAAAATCACTCTCATTACAACTGATTTATGCAATATTTACAACGATTTTTGCTTTTTCGCTTTAAAGCGCTGTATCATTGACAAATCAATTAGGGACAGGGTAAAATGAATTGGGGCCGGGGGATTTTTAAAAAGCCCCCGGCCCCAATTGAAGGAGGATACTTTATGAAACGAAAAATCGGCTTTATCGGCCTTGGCCTGATCGGTGGTTCTATCGCAAAAGCGATCCGGCAGTATTACCCGGATTCAGAGATCGTGGCCTTTGATAAGAATAAAGAAGCATTGGCGCTGGCCACTCAGGAATCTGTCATCGATGTAGCGGTCGCCTCTATTGACGATAACTTCCGCAATTGTGATTACCTGTTCCTTTGCACGCCTGTGGCCTGCAATTGTGCTTATCTGAAACAGCTTGGCGCTTATATGCACGACAACTGCATCCTTACGGACGTTGGAAGCGTAAAAACTGATATCCACCGAGAGGCGAAACGTCTCGGCCTGGAACCGTATTTTATCGGCGGCCATCCCATGGCGGGAAGTGAAAAAAGCGGCTACATGAACGCAAAGGCTATGTTGATCGAAAACGCCTATTATGTACTGACTCCCTCTGAGGAGATTTCCCAGGAAAAGGTGGACCGCTATATCCGTTTTGCGGAGAATCTGCGGGCGATCCCAGTGATCATGGAGCCGGAACAGCATGATTACGTAACCGGCGCCATCAGCCATCTTCCGCATCTGATCGCCGCCAGCCTGGTGAATTTTGTCAAGGACCACGACACCAGAAATGAGATGATGAAAAATCTGGCCGCCGGCGGATTCAAGGATATTACCCGCATCGCGTCCTCTTCACCTTCTATGTGGCAGCATATCTGTATGAAGAATCGGGAAAACATTTCCCAAATCCTGGGAAGCTATATCGATTCTTTGTCCCAGGTCAAAAATCTGATCGATACAGAAGACGAGCAGGGTGTCTATGACTTATTTGACACCTCCCGGAATTACCGGAATTCGTTCCCTGGCGTTTCCGCCGGTCCGATCAAGAAAGCTTTTGCCGTTTACTGCGATATTATTGATGAGGCCGGCGGCATTGCGGCCATTGCTACCATCCTGGCTTCCAACGGCCTGAACATTAAAAATATCGGCATCGTCCACAACAGAGAATTTGAAGAAGGGGTTCTGCGCATTGAATTCTACGACGAGGCTTCTTCCCAGAAAGCGTCGGAATTACTGCAGAAATTTAGGTACATTGTCTATGAGCGTTAGAAAAATCTATCCAGCGAAACAGTTAAAAGGCGAGATCACTGTCCCGGGGGACAAATCCATTTCCCACAGGGCGGTCATGTTAGGTGCCATCGCGCTTGGCACCACGGAGATCAACAATTTTCTATACGGAGCGGACTGCCTCTCCACCATCCGGTGTTTCCAGAAAATGGGCGTGGAGATCGAACAGAAAAGCTCTTGTATCCTGGTCCATGGCCGGGGCCTGCGGGGGCTAAAAGCGCCTGACGGGCTGCTGGATACAGGAAACAGCGGCACCACCACCCGACTTATGTCCGGAATCCTGGCGGGCCAGTCTTTTCCCACCGTCCTGTCTGGTGACGCTTCTTTGAACTCCCGTCCCATGAAGCGGATCATCGCCCCTCTGGGAGAAATGGGCGCCCAGATCGCAAGTGTCCATCACAACGACTGCGCGCCTCTTTCTATCCAGCCCGGAAGACTGCGGGGCATCGCCTATGAGTCCCCGGTAGCCTCCGCCCAGGTAAAATCAGCGATCCTGCTGGCGGGCCTGTACGCGGACGGAGAAACATCGGTAAAAGAACCCGTCCTTTCCCGGAACCATACAGAACTTATGCTCCAGAATTTCGGCGCTTACGTGATGACTGCTCTCCACTCCGGCGGCGGCGCCACCGCCTATGTAGAGCCCTGCCAGGAACTTTACGGACAACAGGTGTTTGTTCCCGGCGATATTTCCTCAGCCGCGTATTTTATCGCCGCGGCTCTTCTAGTCCCGGGCTCTGAACTTCTCGTCAAAAATGTGGGCACTAATTTTACCCGCGCTGGATTCCTGAAGGTATGTGAAGCAATGGGCGCGGATATCGCGCTTCTTAATAAATCCATCGAGGGCGGTGAACCGCGGGCGGATATCCTGGTAAAAAGCAGTCCGCTAAAAGGCACCGTCATTGAAGGGGAGCTGATCCCTTCCCTGATCGATGAACTTCCCATCCTGGCGGTCATGGCTGCCTGCGCGGAGGGAACCACCGTCATCCGTGACGCGGCGGAACTGAAAGTAAAAGAAACCAACCGCATCGACACCGTCACCGCCGGTCTTCAGGCAATGGGCGTTCATGTCACTCCAACCGAAGATGGTATGATCATTGAGGGGCAAGCTTCCTTAAAAGGAGCAGTGATCCAGAGTCATATGGATCACCGCATCGCCATGGCCTTTGCCGTAGCAGGTCTGGCGGCCCAGGGCGAAACCACTATCCAAGACAGTCAGTGTGTAGATGTATCCTATCCAGAGTTTTTTGAAATGTTGGAACAACTTTCGTAATTGTAGACGGGGCCGGGGGATTTTTAAAAATCCCCCGGCCCCGATTAAAAATGCCCTGTCCCTTTTTGACTTAATAATACTTCACGCTCACCTTTTTCCCCATATTTTCTGCACACTCTTTCAACTGATCTACCAGATTCATCCGCATACTCAGCTCGAAATTCAATTCTGACTCTTTATGGGCCTCATTGACGGCTTTTCCTACCAGCAGATTTAGCTCGGTACATTCTTCAATGATGAGTTTGGCCAGCCTGGAGGCGCCATTGTCCGCATCCAGTTCATCGAAGAAGGCTTCGTCGAATTCTCCTTTTTCATATTTCTTCAGCAGGGACAATGCCCGCCCAATGGTCAGTACGCCTTCTGTCACCAGGTCCAGTCCCTCAATGGAAGCCATTGGCGGCACGTCTGGATCTGTATGATCCGCGGCCGTCACAATCTCTTTTCCCAGCACTCTTGCCGCAATGTTGGCGCTGGTCCCGCCGCAGACAACTTTCTTGCCTTCTCCGGCCATCAGATCCCGGACCACCTGCTCGTCCATCTCCTTCTCCGCCGGAGGCCCGGTAAACAAGTTCACGATCCTCCGTTCCATGATTCTGGCCACCGCCACGGTGGTATCATCTCCCGGCCTCTCCCCATACAGATCAAAACAGACCTGGCTCAGCATGGCTGCCAGCCGGGAGGCGGAAAGGGTTTGTTTCGTACATTTCAGGGCGTATCCGGCCATATCCTCCCAAGTCCAATTGAGATTCATCAGTTCTCCCTCGCCCGCCCAGATCACTCCGTCACTCATCAGCACAAAACAGTCTTTAAGGCGCACCCGGAACCGATATTCCCGGATCTTCTTCCCGCAGATCTCGCGTTCCTCATAGGGGTAATCCATGATCTTCCCATCCCGGATAAAGATACAGGCCGGATTATCATATTCCACCAGATATGCCTCCCCATTATGGAAAATCTGCAGGATGCTGAATGTTGCGTAGGCTACTTTGCGCACGCTGCAGATGGGAAGAGTCTTAGCGATCGTCTCCACGCAGTCTTCGATGGGGGCCCCTTCCAGAAACATGGTTCCCAAGATTTTAGAAGTCAGAGTAGCCAAAATATTGGCCTTCACCCCGCTTCCCATACCATCCGCCAGAATCATGATCTCAGAGTCTTCCGTCTTTAAGATTTCCACCTTGTCTCCGCACAATTCCTCTCCATATTTATTCAGGCTCTTATAGGAGGCGTCAATGCTTACACTCATACCGTTTCCTCCTCATCTCCAAAGAGAATGGAATCCCTCAGTTTGGACAGGGTCACTTTCGTCTCTGCCGTGGTCTCTCCCAGAAGTCCCGCGATCTCCTGGGCTACCATCATCTGATTGTCGATCACCTTCTGAGCCATCTCAACCGTCTCCACCTTTAACTGATACCGCTGTTCTTTGGCTTTCTCTTCTCTTGTGATATCCTGGTAGGTGACCAGCACAGACTCCAGATGTTCTATGTAGACAATGGTCTCCAGCACTGTGATCCCCGTATGCGGAATGGATGTCTTCTTCCGCAGGACCGGCTCTTTGGTCTTTAGCACCTCGGCAATATCCTTCTCATCCACAAACTCGAAGATATACCGCTCCAGCGCCTCGCTCCTGGACACGTCCAGAAGTTCCTGGGCCTTCTTATTACATTCCCGGATCCGCAGATCCTTTCCAACGATCAGGATCATGTTGGGCGTTACATCCATCACAATATTGGACATAGATTCCGCCTGCTCCAAGGCATGAGGCAGACACATGCCGATCTCTGCTTTCCCCTGGTATACTGCCCTGGCTTTCTCCCGGCAGGTGGGATATCCGCAGGCGCCGCAGTTTAGCTCGTCTTCTCCGGTATATTTTCCCATGGCGTGAAGTACCTGCCTTAGTTCCGCTTCTCCCGGCTCCCGGTCCCGCACTCTCCGGTCATAGAAATGCTTGTCCATCGCTATATTGTGTCCGTCAATCCCCTCTGCTTCCTCCCGGTGGGGAGCATGGGTTTCCACGTTGAATTTCGCCCGTACAGAGGAACGCTGCCACTGATCTGACGCCGGACCTTTGACGCAGCCGCCCTCGCACACATTGACCTCGAAGAATCCGTGTGTGAGGGCTCCCTGCTCCAGTTCCCGGAACAGCTCCATACAATTTTTCAGTCCATCCACATGCACCTTATAGTAGGCTTCCTGCTCATCCTCTTCCCGATGGCTGCCCGCCAGCACAGAGGTGATAATCCCGCCGCTGACCGGATAGAGCTGGTTGACTTTCGGGTCCGGGTTCCCCATGGGCCGTTCCTCACACTGGCAGACATCAATCCCCGCTTCTTTCCACCATTGCTCCACTTCCTGGAACGTCAGGATCGCGTCGATGACTCCCGCCACCCGCTCATCCCCTTCCGCTTCTTCCTTCTTGGCGATGCAGGGGCCTAAGAAGACTACCTTTACGCCATCCCCATAGATATCCCGGATCAATCGGCCATGAGCGATCATGGGCGATACAACCGGAGCCATCCACCGGGTCAGAGAAGGGTAGTACTTCTCGATCAGATCATTGACGCTGGGACAGCAGGTAGTGATGATGTTCTCCATCTTTCCTTCCCGCAGCAGTTTCCCATATTCTCTTGTCACAAGAGCCGCCCCTTCCGCCGTTTCCCTCACCTGCGCGAATCCCAGCTTCTCAAGGGCTGCCACCACCTGTCCCGGCTTCCGGTAATCCAGCACGCCCAGATAGGAGGGCGCAATGGAAATGATCACCTTTTCTCCCCGTCCCAGATACCCTTTCACCCGTTCCATATCGCTGGCAAACGTCTTGGCGTTCTGGGGACAGACTTCCAGGCAATGGCCGCAGTTGATGCAGTGATCTTTCATGATATGGGCCTGCTCATTCTGTACTGAGATCGCCTTTACCTCACAGTTGCGCACGCATTTGTAACAGTGCCGGCAGCTGGCATCTTTAAAATCAATTACCCTCACGCTCGTTCCTCCTTATTTTTCCGTACAATTTGCTGGTTCTATTATATCATCGCGCAGATTTCCAGGCAATGAGACTCTTCCTTCTTGATCAAAGAGAGCGGAGAAGTCCCTTGCCTTCTCCGCTCTCTTTTCTCTCTTTATCCGTTGATGGTCCGCTTTACATACGTTGTATGCAAGGTTTCATGTGCTTTATGGCTTCCCGGTTCTCCCAGATACTCTTCATAGAGCTTCTTGATAGCCGGATTCTCATGAGACTTACGGATGGTTTTCGCCGCGTCATTCTTATACAGAACGCTTGCCCGGATTCCCCGCACATCCGTGAAGTTACGCACTTCGCCTGACACCTGAGGCTGGCCGCCGCCGTTGACGCAGCCGCCGGGACATCCCATGATCTCGATAAAGTGATACTGGGCTTCGCCAGATTTCACTTTATTCAGCAGCTCTCTGGCATTTCCAAGGCCGGAAGCAACTGCCACTTTCACGTCCATGCCCGCCACATTGTAAGCGGCCTCCTTGATGCCCTTTGTTCCGCGCACATCTGTGAAATCCAGATTTCCAAGCTCTTCTCCTGTCAGCACTTCCACCGCGGTACGCAGAGCCGCTTCCATAACGCCTCCGGTAGCGCCGAAGATCACGGCCGCGCCAGTGGACTCTCCCATAGGATCGTCAAACTCTTCATCCGGAAGCATCTGGAAATTAATGCCGCAGCGCTTGATCAGCCTTGCCAGCTCTCTTGTGGTAAGGGCGATATCTACATCCGGAACCCCTGCTGCCGCCTGGTCGTCCCTGCCGATCTCAAACTTCTTGGCTGTACATGGCATAACACTGACAGATATGATCTTCTTGGGATCAATGCCTTCTTTCTCAGCAAAGTAAGTTTTCAGCATAGCGCCAAACATCTGCTGCGGCGACTTACAGGAGGATAGATTCTCCGTCATATCCGGGAAATAGTGCTCACAGTATTTGATCCATCCCGGTGAACAGGAGGTGATCAATGGAAGCACGCCGCCATTCTTGATCCGGTCCAAAAGCTCGGTGGCTTCCTCCATAATGGTAAGGTCTGCCGCCCAGTCCGTGTCAAAGACTTTATCGAATCCGATCCGGCGCAGAGCCGCCGCCATCTTTCCTTCCACATCCGTTCCCATAGGATATCCAAATTCTTCGCCAAGACCAGCCCGCACGGAAGGAGCCGTCTGTACCACCACGTATTTATCCGGGTCCGCAATGGCATCCAGCACCTGCTGGGTATAATCCTTCTCATAGAGGGCGCCCGTTGGACAGACAGCGATACACTGGCCGCAGGAAACACAGCTGGTCTCTCCAAGTCCCATCTCGAAGGCCGATCCGATGGAAGTAGCAAATCCGCGGTTATTCGGTCCGATCACTCCGATGCCCTGAGTCTTCTCACAGGTAGCCACGCACCGGCGGCACAGGATACATTTATTATTGTCCCGGATCATATGGGCCGCAGAGTCATCCAGTTCATAGTGGTTGGTCTCTCCCTGGAAATAATCCTCATCCTCTACGCCATACTCCCGGCAGAGCTGCTGCAGTTCACAATTCCCGCTGCGCACGCAGGACAGACACTTTTTGTCATGATTGGAAAGCAGAAGCTGCAATGTCCGTTTCCTGGACTCGATCAGTCTTGGGGTGTTGGTGTAGACCTCCATCCCTTCATTGACTGGATATACGCAGGCCGCCACCAGATTCCTGGCGCCTGCCACTTCTACCACGCACATCCGGCAGGCTCCGATCTCGTTGATCTCTTTGAGGTAACACAGCGTTGGTATGCGGATTCCCGCAAGATGGGCCGCTTCGAGGATCGTAGAGCCTGCGGGAGCCGTTACATTCAGTCCATTGATTTTCAAATTCACTTTTTCCATAGTCTCTCTCCTCCCTTACTCTTTATAGATCGCGCCGAACCGGCATTTTTCCATACAAGCTCCGCACTTGACACATTTCGACTGGTCAATGACGTGGGGCTCTTTTACAGCGCCTGTGATCGCGTCATTCGGACAAGTCCTTGCGCACAGCGTACAGCCTTTACATTTATCCGCGTCGATCTTATAAGAAAGAAGAGCCTTGCAGACACCTGCCGGACATTTCTTATCCACAATATGGGCAATATACTCATCCTTGAAATAACGCAGGGTGGAAAGCACCGGATTGGGCGCCGTCTGTCCCAGGGCGCACAGAGAATTTGATTTCAAATGCGCCGCCAGTTCTTCCAATTTATCCAGATCTTCCATGGTTCCCTGGCCGTTGGTGATCTTCTCCAGGATCTCCAGCATCCGCCTGGTACCGATCCGGCATGGCGTACATTTTCCGCAGGATTCATCTACCGTGAATTCCAGGAAGAACTTAGCGATGTCCACCATACACGTATCCTCATCCATGACGATCAGACCGCCTGATCCCATCATAGAACCGATGGCGATCAGGTTATCGTAGTCGATGGGCACGTCAAAGTGTTCCGCCGGGATACAGCCTCCGGAAGGTCCTCCTGTCTGCGCCGCTTTGAATTTCTTTCCGTTTGGGATCCCTCCGCCGATCTCCTCTACGATCTCTCTCAAAGTAGTTCCCATGGGAATCTCTACCAGTCCGGTGTTCTTTACTTTGCCGCCCAGGGCGAATACTTTCGTTCCTTTGGATTTCTCCGTTCCCATGGAAGCGAACCATTCCGCTCCATTAAGGATGATCTGGGGGATGTTGGCATAGGTCTCTACGTTATTTAAGATCGTTGGTTTCTGGAACAATCCTTTCAGCGCGGGGAATGGCGGACGGGGACGGGGCTCGCCGCGGTTTCCTTCGATGGAAGTCATAAGCGCCGTTTCCTCTCCGCAGACAAAGGCGCCGGCTCCCAGCCGCAGTTCGATATCAAAGTCGAATCCCGTATCAAAGATATTCTTGCCCAGAAGTCCGTATTCTCTCGCCTGCTTGATAGCGATATTCAGCCGCTCTACCGCGATAGGATACTCGGCCCGCACATAAATATACCCCTGGGAAGCCCCGATGGCGTATCCCGCGATAGCCATGGCTTCCAGCACCACATGGGGGTCTCCTTCCAATACGGAACGGTCCATAAACGCACCCGGATCTCCCTCGTCCGCGTTGCAGCAGACATATTTCTGATCTGCCTGGTTGGCGGCCGCGAATTTCCACTTCAATCCAGTGGGGAATCCGGCGCCGCCCCGGCCCCTTAATCCGCTGTCTAAGATGATCTGGATCACGTCTTCCGGCTTCATAGTAGTCAGCACCGTTCCCAGAGCTTCATATCCATGAGTGCCTATGTATTCTTCAATATTCTCCGGATTGATCACACCGCAGTTCCTAAGGGCCACCCGGTGCTGTTTCTTATAGAACTGGGTCTCCTGAAGGGGAAGGATCTCTTCCGTATTCTTCACTGTCTCATCATACAGGAGACGTTTTACCACCCGGCCTTTGAGCAGGTGTTCAGACACGATCTCCGGAATGTCTTCTTCCTTGACCATGGCATAGAAAGAACCTTCCGGGTACACGATCATGATCGGTCCCAGCGCGCACAGACCAAAACATCCTGTCTTTACCACGCCTACTTCCTGCTCCAATCCGTTTCTCTTGATCTCTTCTTCTAGTTTTTCTCTGATCTTCTGGCTGCCAGAGGAAGTACATCCTGTTCCACCGCAAACCAAAACATGCGAACGATACATTGTCTCATACCTCCTTCTTTATTCCTGTACAGCGCCTAGTGTATACTTGGTGACCACCTGCCCTTTTTTCAAATGCAGATCAAATACTTCCATTGCTTTCTCCTGGGTCATCTTTACATAGGTCACCTTCTCTTTTCCCGGTTCCAGTACTTCCACGATCGGCTCATACTGGCATAATCCGATACAGCCAGTGGGGGTCACGCTGATCTTATCCGTCAAAAATTCCTTCTGTACCGCATCCGAAAGGGCGGCCAGCACCGGCCTGGCTCCGCTGGCAATGCCGCAGGTTGCCATGCCTACCACCACTCTGGTCTGGGTCTCACTCTCAGAGCGCACTCCTACTTTACTCTGGTTCCGTTCTCTTATCGCTTTTAATTCTTCCAGAGATTTCATACTCATCCTCCTTATCGTCTCATCCTCACCACAATGTTCCGTCGTCTACTTCCTTCTTTCCTTCTGCCAGATAGTCTTTGATAAATCTGGACACCTCCGCGTCCTGGAAAGAGATATCTCCCAGAATTTCTCGCATTTCTCTGGTATCCAGCACAAATTCTCTTCCATCCAGAGCATACCGGTAATGAAAATCAATCTGCTCGTTGTACACGATCAAAGTATAGATGGCAGCGTTGATATCCCCTACAGGCATCCGGTCGATATGGGACAGTCCAAATATTGCCCTCACAAGGGTTCCTTCTCCTTCTTTTGAACAAAGTTCAAAGTTTCCGCCGGAACCTTCTGCCGCCTGTTTAAAAAAAGGGATCCCAAGTCCTATCCTCCGGGTAGTCCGGGTAGTATAAAACGGATCTAGCGCCTGTTCCGCCTGGTTCTTACTCATTCCGCATCCATTATCTTTGATAGTGACTATAAGCCTGTCTTTCTTCGTATCTGCCTCCATGCTGATCTCTATGAGACTGGCGCCGGCCCGCACAGAGTTCTCCGCCACATCCAGCACATGCAGGGAAATTTCTGTCAGCATGGCTATTCGTATTTTGCCAGAATATCGTCAATATCATCCACCGTCAGACGGCCATACACCTCGTCGTTGACCATCATGACCGGCGCAAGGCCGCAGGCTCCTACACAGCGGCAGGCATCCAGAGAAAATTTCCCGTCCGGCGTACACTCTCCGCCCACGATCCCTAATTTTTCCATCAGCTTATTATATATATCCCCAGAGCCTTTTACATAACAGGCTGTTCCAAGACAGACGGATATCCGGTACCGCCCCTTGGGGTTCAGATTGAACTGGGAATAAAAGGTAGCCACTCCGTAGATCTTCTCAAGCGGGATTCCCGTCTCATCAGAAATGATCTTCTGCACTTCGATCGGCAGATATCCGTAGATTTCTTGAGCCCTCTGCAAAATTGGCATAAGAGAACCTTTTTCATCTTTCAGCTCGGCAATCATTTCCAACAGTTCTTGCTTTTGCGCTTCCGTTCCGTTAAACTGAACTGTACTTTTTTTAGAAAGCATTCTTCTTTTTACCTCCCTTTACTGTCTTATTTTTTTCATTGCTCTTCCTTGCAGACACATTGAATTTCCATATCATTTTATCATACAGATTATGAAAAAGCCACATATTTTAATTCTAAATATTATTAAATTTCAGAATTTTTAAACAAATTTTTTAACAATGTTGTTAAAAAAATCGCAAATATCGAACTTGTTTTTGGTAATATTATACAATATCCTGTTGATTTTCATTTTCCACGGTGATATACTGGAAAAAATAAAGCTGTCAAAAAGGGAGATATCTATGACCATCGAAAAGATCAAAACACTTTTGCGCGCGGACGTTCTCTACGGCCTGGATTTCCTGGACCGGGAAGTACAATACGCTTTCTCTTCTGATATGATGAGCGATGTTCTGGCTTTTGCCAGCGAAGAATCCGCTCTGATCACAGGCCTTTGCAATGCTCAGGTGGTGCGCACGGCAGAGATGCTGGATATTGTCTGTATCATTTTTGTCCGGAATAAGATTCCGGATCAAACGATCCTGGCTCTCGCGCAGGATAAAGAAATCGTGATCCTCTGCACAGAACACGGGATGTTTAATTCCTGTGGGATCCTATACAGCAATGGCTTACGTGGAGGTGCTTTCAATCAATGACGGAACATCTGACTTTTCATTATGATATACCTGGAGATGATTTTACCCGCGCCGGCGCAGCCAGCAGCAGTGTGAAGAATAAATTAAAACTGATGGGCGTAGACAGTAATGTGATCCGGAAGGTGTCTATCGCCATGTACGAAGGAGAGATCAACATGGTCATCCACGCGGACGGCGGGGTCATCGATGTGGATGTCAGCCAGGATAATATCCGCATTGTCCTGGCCGATACAGGACCTGGCATCGCGGATATAGACAAAGCGATGCAGGCCGGATATTCCACCGCCCCGGAAGAGGTCCGTTCTCTTGGCTTTGGCGCCGGAATGGGGCTCCCAAACATGCAGAAATATTCAGATCACATGGATATAGATTCCACTGTGGGCGTCGGCACCACGGTAACTATGGATATCCGTCTGTAATAGTCATAAACAGCTAAAGCGGCAAATCGGATCGACATCAGGGAGGAGACTCGCATGGATAAATTTATTCATTCTGTACAACTGGATACGGAAGCCTGCAGGGGATGCATCAATTGCATTAAATACTGCCCCACCCAGGCTATCCGGGTGCAAAACGGGAAAGCCAGGATCAAACCTCAGTTCTGCGTGGACTGCGGCCGCTGCATCCGTTACTGCCCGCACCATGCCAAGATCCCTGTTTATGATTCGGTGGAAGAGATCCAGAATTACAAGTATACAGTAGCTCTTCCGGCTCCTTCCCTTTATTCCCAGTTTAACAATCTCAAGAATGTAGACGTGGTTTTGAACGCTCTGCTCTCCATGGGATTTGACGATGTGTTCGAGGTCAGCGCGGCCGCGGAACTGGTATCGGAAGCTTCCCGCGCTTATATTAGCGAACACAGAGATGAAGCGCCCTTTATCAGCACCGCATGCCCGTCTATCGTACGGATTGTCCGGGTGAAATTCCCCACGCTGATCCCGCGCCTGCTTCCTTTGAAACCTCCGGTAGAAGTGGCGGCAGAGATCGCCCGTAAAAAAGCGGCGGAAAAATCCGGCCTTGCTCCAGAAGAGATCGGCATCTTTTTCATCTCTCCCTGCCCGTCAAAGGTAACTTATGCCAAAGCTCCGCTTGGCATTGAAAAGAGCCAGATCGACAAGGTCCTGGCTATCAAAGATGTCTATCCCATCTTGTTGGAGCATATGACTGACGATGAGACCAAGTTAAAACCTCTGGCCTCTTCCGGACGCATCGGCATCGGCTGGAGCAACGCCGGCGGCGAGGCCGCCGGACTCATCACCGATGACTATCTGGCCTGCGATG
Source organism: Lachnospiraceae bacterium KGMB03038 (assembly GCA_007361935.1). NCBI lineage: Bacteria > Bacillati > Bacillota > Clostridia > Lachnospirales > Lachnospiraceae > Lachnospiraceae bacterium KGMB03038. Next base: position 2,361,681 of record CP041667.1, read on the forward strand.
GCATCATGGGCGCTTTGCGGGTTTTGAGCGATCTGGAAGACGAAAAATTCCATGGGCTGAAATTCGTAGAGCTTAATGCCTGTAACGGCGGATGTGTGGGAGGTCCTCTGACGGTAGAAAACCCTTATGTAGCTACCGCCAAGTCCAAGAAACTCCACCGCTATCTCCCTGTAGCCCAGACTCATGGAGAAAACTATCCGGACATCGACTATCACTGGTCTTCTTATGTGGAATACGAACCCGTCTTCCGGCTTGGTGATTCTTTCCTGGAAAGCCTGGAAATGATGGGCGCTATCGAAGAACTGACGGAACAGCTTCCGGGGCTGGACTGCGGCTCCTGCGGCGCTCCCACCTGCCGGGCGCTGGCGGAGGATATCGTACGAGGTGAAGCCTCCAAAAACGACTGTATTTATCTGTTCCATGAATATATCAACACGCTGGCTAAGGAGATTGCCTATCTCTCCCACTCTCCGGACGGAGATGGAGAAAGCGGAGAAGCCGGGGAATTTTCTATGGAAGCTTATATTGAGAAGCTGACCACTGAACTAGACAAAAGGGAGCGATAAGCTATGACGGTAGAAAATCTGATCGAAACAAAACTTTTTACCCTGCAGGCCCAGGGAAACATATCCAAGCCCATTTCCAAGGTCTTCTGCTGCGACCTTTTAAGTATTGCCATGAGCAAGGCCCCGGCAGATGCGGCCTGGGTGACCGTCATGGGCAACCGGAACACGCTGGCAGTGGCGTCTCTGGCGGACGTTTCCTGCATCATACTGGCGGAAGGCGTCCTGCTGTCCCCAGAAGACCTTGCCTGCGCTTCCGACCAGGGGATCACCGTTCTGTCCACAGAACTCCCCGTCTTCGACGCGGGATTAAAGATCCAGGAGAAACTCCTATGATCCCCCTGTATTACGATCTTCATATCCATTCCTGTCTTTCCCCCTGCGGCGATGACGACATGACTCCTGCCAACCTGGTGGGTATGGCCGCTGTCAAGGGACTGGACGTGATCGCCCTGACCGACCACAATTCCTGCAGGAACTGCGCCGCCGCTATGCGCCACGGAGAGATCTGCGGTGTCACCGTGATTCCCGGAATGGAGCTGACTACCTCCGAAGAGGTCCATGTGGTCTGTCTGTTTCCCTCACTGGAAAACGCTATGTCCTTCGACCAGTTTGTCTATGAGCGGATCCTTCCTATTCAAAACCGGCCGGATATTTTCGGCCGGCAGCAGATTCTGGATGAGCAGGATCAGGTGACAGGAGAGGTGGAACGCCTTTTGATCAACGCTACGGACATTTCTTTTTCCGATGTCTTTTCTCTTGTGGAATCCTACCGCGGTTTGGCGTTCCCCGCCCATGTGGACAAATCTTCCAACAGCCTTCTGGCGAACCTGGGATTTGTTCCGCCCGACAGTACATTCCCCTGTGCTGAGATCAGCAGTTTTGACCAGCTTCACAGGATACAAAAAGAGCACCCCTATTTCCAGAGGTGCCGCATGATCTCTAACTCAGACGCTCATTATCTGCCGGATATCCAGGAGCCTTATTATCAGATCTATTCCGATTCCCGTGGGCTCCCGGACATTCTGGATGCGCTGCGCCGCTGTCCATCCGGTGTCTGAGTATGGTCTCTTATCCTACCCGATCCGTCCCTGATCGATATATCCCGCCAATTCCTTGGCGTAGTAGGTCAGATAGCTCTGGGCTCCGGCCCGGAAGGCCGCTACCGCCGTCTCGCAGACCATCTTATCTTCCTGAATCCAGCCCTTCTCTGCCGCCGCTTTGATCATCGCATACTCTCCGCTGACACTGTAGGCCGCGATCGGAAGAGAAGTGGCTTCCTTCGCCTTCACGATCATATCAAGATAAGCAAGGGCCGGTTTTACCATGATGATATCCGCGCCTTCCTCTTCGTCCAGAAGAATCTCCCGGATACCTTCCCTGCTGTTGTGGTAATCCATCTGGTAACTGCTCCGGTCTCCAAAGGAAGGAGCCGAGTCCGCCGCATCCCGGAAAGGCGCGTAGAATCCAGAGGCATATTTCACCGCGTAAGACATAATGGGCGTGTTCTCATATCCCATCTCATCTAAGAGACTGCGGATCGCCCCCACACGGCCGTCCATCATATCAGAGGGGGCCACCATATCCGCGCCCGCCTGCACCTGGGAAAGGGCTGTCTTCGCCAGAAGCCCGATGGTAGAGTCGTTGTCGATCTTATGACCGCGGAGCATCCCGCAGTGTCCGTGGGAGGTATACTCACACAGGCATACATCTGTAATATAGTAGAGATCCGGAACTTGTTTCTTCGCTTCCCGCAGCGCCTTCTGGATGATTCCATCCTCCGCGTATGCCTGGCTTCCGCATGCATCTTTTTCTTCCGGGATGCCAAAAAGCATGACCGATGAAACGCCCGCTTTCACTACATTTTCCAATTCAAACGCCAAACGGTCCACACTATACCGGTACTGCCCCGGCATAGAAGGGATTTCTTCACAGATCCCGTTCCCCTCTTTCACAAAAATGGGGTAGATCAAAGAGGCTTTATCCACTCTTGTCTCCCGTACCATTTTCCGCAGTATCTCGCTGTCTCGCAATCTTCTTGGTCTTTTGATCATGTTCCCTTTTATCCTTCCTTCGTTATCTTTTCGATCTCTTCTTCAATTCCCTCTACCGTTGCTTCTCTGGCAATCCGGCACCTCATGCCGCATGCTTTGGCATGTCTGGCTGTCTGTTCTCCGATGCAGACAGCCGTGACTTTGGACAAGTCTGCCCCTTGGGCCATTCTGGCAAATCCCATCGCCACAGATCCGCTGGTCAGCACCACACAGTCAATCCTATTCTGTTCCAACTCTTCTCTGATATCGATTATCTGACTGTCACTTTGGACCGTTCGGTAGACCGGCACATCTTCCACCAACGCCCCGGCCTCTTCCAGGATCGGTACCAGCTCCCGGTTCCCTTTCTCAGCTCTTGGCAGCAGAATATGCTTTCCTTGGATCCCCTGCTCTGCCAGCGTTCTTCCGAGAGAAACGCCGTCATATACTTCCGGGGTTAAGTCCGGGTATATCCCTCTCCGTTTCAGGGCCATGCCTGTCCCCTCCCCGATCACAGCAATCTTTCTGCCGTACAGCCGCCGGATATCTATGTTCTGTTCTTCCAACGTTTGAAAAAAACAATCCACTCCTGCCTGACTGGTAAACACCAGCCAGTCATATGATTCCAGCTCTCCCATACAGGAAATGAGCTGTTCCTGCCCTGGGATGGGGACCGTTTCAATAGCCGGTACTTCCAGAACCTGGGCGCCTTTCTGCCTCAGCCTTTTTGCCAGAGGGTTCATCCGTTCCCTTGGTCTTGCCAGCAGAACCCGCACTCCCGCAAGGGGCAGTTTCCCATACCATTCCAGATCAGGGGCCAGGGTACACACCTCTCCCACCACGATCACCGCCGGCGGGCGCACTTCCGCCGTCTTCGCCTTTTCCGCCAGAGTCTCCAGGGTCCCAAGCACCCGCTTCTGGCTGGCGGTAGTCCCTTCCTGCAGGACAGCGGCCGGAGTCTCCGGGTCCATTCCCGCCTCTATCAGATGTTCCGTGATCTGAGGAAGAGCCGCCACTCCCATCAGGAATACCAGCGTCCCATCCAGAGAAGCCAGGGCCTGATAGTTGATGGGTTCTGTGTTTTCTCCTCTCTTATGTCCGGTAATGATATGTAAGGAGGAAGCATAATCCCGGTGGGTCACGGGGATTCCCTGATAAGCCGGCACCGCAAGAGCGGAAGTCACTCCCGGCACGATCTCAAAATCAATCCCGGCATCCGCCAGTTCTTTGGCTTCCTCACCGCCCCGGCCAAAGAGAAAGGGATCTCCTCCCTTGAGCCTGACTACCCGTTTCCCTTCTCTGGCCTTTCTCTTCAGAATCTTCTGGATCTCTTCCTGGGGGATCAGGTGATGCCCCGCCTGTTTTCCCACGTTGATCAATTCCTTTCCCTGGCCGAATATTGCCAGCAGGTCTTTATTTACCAAGTGATCGTAAACGATTACTTCCGCCTCTTCCAGCGCTTCTTTTCCTTTCACCGTGAGAAGCCTTACGTCTCCAGGACCAGCTCCTACCAGCCACACCTTTCCTGTTTTCATTTATCTATCTTCTCTCCTTGCCTGATTCTGGGTTCTCATCTCCTGGGCCAAACGGCGGCCGAGAGCTTTTGCTTCCGCAAGAACTCCCGCTTTCTCTCCGATCTGCCAGCCTTTGCTGTCCTCATCGTAGTACAGCCCTTTCAGGATCAGTTTTCCCTCCCGGCACTCTGCGTATGCGGCGATGGGTGAGGAACAGCCGCCGCCCAGATATCGGACAAAGGCCCTCTCCGCCTCTGCCACCGCCGTGGTCTCCCGCCGGGCGCAGGCTTTTAAAAAGTCTTCCACCTCTCCCGCTCTGGCCGTAACCGCCAAGATTCCCTGGCCTGCCGCCGGAAGGATCTCGTCTATCGAGAAAAATCGGGATATCCGCTCTTCCAGCCCCAGGCGTTTCAACCCTGCCGCCGCCAGGATCAATGCGTCATATTCCCCACGGTCCAGCTTATCCAGACGGGTCAGTACATTTCCGCGTATATTCTGAAATCGGGCCTTTGGGAACAGCCGCTGAGCCTGAAGCCTTCTGCGGAAGGAGGAACAGCCGATCACGCCCGTCCCTTTCCATTCCATCTTTCCTTCCGGAAGGACCAGCACATCTCTCGCGTCCTCTCTTGGCCAGGCTGCTTCCATCCGCAATCCCTCTGCCGTTTCCATCGGCATATCTTTAAGGCTGTGCACTGCCAGATCGATCTCCCCCTGCAGCAGCGCCCGGTCCAGTTCCTTGATGAATACGCCTTTTCCTCCCATCTGATCCAGAGAAAGATCCTGCCTGCGGTCTCCGGTAGTCTCAATCTTCCGGACCTGGATACGGACTTCCGGGAATGTTTCCCGAAGCTGATCCGCTATAAGTTCTGTCTGGATCAAAGCAAGCCGGCTCTTTCGGCTTCCAATGATGATCTCCTTCATGTCGCTGCTCCTTCTCTCTACTGTTCTTTCCATCCGGCGGTCCTCATACCTCTTCATCCATGCTCTTAAGAGCTCGTTCTACAGCTTCTCTCGCTCTTCTTGCTTTCTTGTGGCTTAAACCGGAGGCACAGATCCCCGCCACTATTTCGTCTTTCCCTGCTACCGCCGCGAAATAAAAATCGCACAATTCTTTCTTGTGAGCCGCATTTACCAGGATGCCCCGCTTTCTGGCTTCTTTCACCGCCGCCTCGTTACACTCTGGATCGTCCGTAGCCGCCAGAAGGATCTTCATATCCGGCAGCTTTTCAAACAGCATATCAGAATAAGCTTCCCGCATCCAACGGATTCTTCCTTCTTCCGCTAAATCTTTCAGCCGCTCTGTTATTTCCGGCGCCGCGACCCACAGATCGGCTCCAAAGGATAAAAGCGTCTCAATCCTTCTCTGGGCCACCTGGCCGCCGCCTATTACAACGATCTTTTGGCAAGATATATCTACAAATAGCGGGAAATACCGTCTGCTCATTTTCCTATCCTCCGTCCGGCTCTTCTGCCTATTCATCATATCATATAAAGAAAAATGTGCAACCAGTTTCCTGGCTGATTTTGTTTTCTGAATCTGTTTGACAGTATTTCCCTGCTGTTATATGATAGAAGAAGATTGAATGTAGCGAGGTGCCTGCCTTTGGCAGGGTAACAGACAAGCTGGGTCAAAAGCCCACACGGTCCCGCCGCTGTAGAGGAAGAATGATGCTTCATGATGTCACTGGGAAACTGGGAAGGCGAAGCATCGTGTTGAAGCCTGAGTCAGAAGACCTACCCGCTGCAGACAGTTTACACGTGGCCGCGAAGGACGGTCAGGTGTCTTTTTTGTGTACCTTTTTTGCACACCCAGAGAATCTTTTCTCTGAGAACGATCAATCTAAAGGAGGAGTTATGATGACTCAAAACCAAAAGAAACTCATTGCCGCATTGGCTGTATTTGCCGCGGCAAACGCGGTCGTTCCGGCCGCTAACGCTATGCACATCATGGAAGGGTATCTTCCGGCAGGCTGCTGCATCGCATGGGGGATCTTATGTCTCCCCTTCCTGGCCGCCGGCTTCCTGTCCATCCGCAGGACGCTGTCCGAAAACCGCAGGGCTGTCACACTGCTTGCCATGTCCGGCGCTTTTATCTTCGTGATCTCGTCTCTGAAGATCCCTTCTGTTACCGGAAGCTGCTCCCACATGACCGGCACCGGGCTTGGAGCCATTCTATTCGGCCCGTGTTCTGTCAGTATCCTGGGAATCATTGTCCTGATCTTCCAGGCGATCCTCCTGGCCCACGGAGGATTGACCACATTGGGGGCCAATACATTTTCCATGGCTGTTGCCGGCCCTCTTCTTACATATGGAATCTACAGACTCTGCCAGAAACCCTCCATAAACCGCAGATTTTCCATTTTTCTGGCAGCGGCTTTGGGCGATCTTTTTACTTATTGCATCACCAGCGTGCAGCTTGGCCTGGCCTATCCTTCTGAGGCCGGAGGGATTCTGGCTTCTGTCGTGAAATTCCTTGGTGTTTTCGCGCCTACTCAAGTGCCTCTCGCGGTCATCGAAGGGCTCCTGACCACAGCCATCGTTGTTTTTCTGGAATCTTTTGCTCTTCCAGAGTTAAAATCCATCGGATACCGAAAGGAGGCGTAAGAAATGGAGACCAAAAACAAGAAATTTGCGGCCGCGCTGATCCTTGCGGCCATCCTGATCGCGGTCATTCCCGTGATCGCCTTAAAAGACGCGGAATTTGGCGGCTCTGATGACGCCGGAAGCGTCATGGTAGAAGAGATCCACGGGGAATATACGCCCTGGTTTTCTCCCATCCTGGAGACATTCTTAGGCGGAGAACTGCCTGGAGAACTGGAAAGCCTGATCTTCTGCGTCCAGACGGGCATCGGGGTAGGCATCATCGCCTTTTTTATGGGGCGGCTCTATGAACGGAAAAAGCTTGGGAAAGAGCAGGAGCAGCTATGATCCTGATCGACCAGCTTGCTTACCGCTCTAAACTTTGCTCTGTCAATGGAGAGGAAAAATTTGTGTTCACTCTGCTGACTCTGCTGTTTTGCGTAGTCAGCCGTTCCATTCTCCTTGCGGGAATCGTCTTTGCCGCGACAGGGATCCTCACCATCTGTGTCGGCGGGATCCCTGCCTCCCGCTATTTCCGGCTGCTGCGGGTTCCCTTGGTCTTTCTGGCCTTAAGCACTGCCGCGGTGGTGATCAATATTTCCAGGATTCCTCTTGACGGGTTCGCAGTCCCCATGGGAGGCTGGTATCTTACCGGGAGCATCGCTGGACTTACGCGGGGGATACGGCTGTTCACAACGGCTCTTGCCAGTGTTTCCTGCCTGTATTTTCTCTCCTTGAGTACTCCTATGCCGGATCTTCTGGAGGTGTTGAGAAGGTTCCATGTGCCGGATCTTCTGCTGGAGCTTATGCTTTTGACTTACCGATACATTTTCCTGCTCCTTAAGACGGCCTCCTCCATTACCGCGGCCCAACATTCCCGGCTGGGGAACCACAGTCTGTCTGCCGCCCGCAATTCCTTTGCCCAGATGGCCGGCTCTGTGTTTCTGCTGTCATTAAAACGGTCCGGCGCCCAGTATGACGCTATGGAGTCCCGGTGCTACGATGGCGTGATCCGCTGCCTGGCGGAGCATCATCCCGCAAAGCTTCGCGAGATCCTTGCCCTTGTATTCTTTGAAACCGGACTTCTTCTGATCACGATCTTGACTTGGAGGTGAAAATAGTGAATGATATCTTGTTAAAAGCAGAACAGCTCAGCTATACCTACGAAGGCAGCGATGTCCCCGCCCTTAACGGACTGAGCCTGGAGATCCGAAGAGGGAGGAAGATTGCGTGCATGGGGGCTAACGGCTCCGGGAAATCCACCTTCTTCCTGTGCTGCAACGGCATCCGAAAACCCGACTCCGGCCAGTTGTATTTTGAAGGCCATCCCTTAGACTACTCCAAAAAGGGGCTGCTTTCCCTCAGAAGCAAGGTAGGCGTGGTATTCCAGGACCCGGACAACCAGCTTTTCTCCGCAAATGTCCTCCAGGAGATCTCCTTTGGCCCTCTGAACCTTGGCCTTACCCAGCAGGAAACAAGACGGCGGGCAGAGCAAGTGATGGAACGCCTTGGCATCGCCTCCTTCGCCCACCGTCCGGTACACGCCTTAAGCGGAGGGCAGAAGAAACTGGTAGCCATTGCGGATATTCTGGTGATGGAGCCTTCCCTGATCCTGCTGGATGAACCGGCGGCGGCTCTAGATCCTATCCACACCCGGATCGTTCGGGAGATCATCGATGAGATCTCCGCAAGCGGCATCACCGTAGTCACAGCCACCCACGATGTGGATTACGCCTGGAGCTGGGCGGATGACGTGCTTCTCTTTCATGAAGGACAGCTCTTGGCTTTCGGCTCCCCAAAGGACGTCTTTACTCAGAAGAAACTGCTTGAGACCGCCAGCCTGGAGACTCCTTGCGTACTTAAGATCTTTCAGGCGCTGCAAAAAGGAGGGTTCCTGCCGGAATCCCTCCCTTGCCCCAGGACAATAAACGAACTGGAAAGTCTTTTGTCTTCGCAGCGTCCCATGAATAAATCGCAGCCATAGATCCTACATCTTATCTAATGGATAAATCGGCCTGCGTACATGTTTATATGTAAATACTTCCGGGCTTTGCGGCCCAAGCGCCGGCAATTCGATGTCATAAATCTTTTTTGCTATTTTACCGAAAGAAGTTCGAAAATGAACGGCTGACTTCACCACAAGAATCGAAAAATCTTCCGGCATGATTCCGTTGCATCGCAGTGCTTCCATATCCCAGGGCTGCGTCCGAACGCTGGAGACTACTACACGGATCCCCTGAATATCCAACACTGCGCACTTCCCCAAATTTCCAGATAATCCCGGATTATAATCCCGATTGATGAAACGTCCGTCAGTAATCGCCTTGACATACGCGGTACAATCGATCGGCTCTCCGGCAATATCCGGGCATATCTTTCCCCCAAGCCGGATCTTAAGCGTTGTTCCCACGCCGCTGGAACTTGCCTGCTCGACCGTCTCCGGATCATAAATAATCACCGCCGCTACTCCTTCTACCTTTCGCTCCAGAAGACGCCGCAGCATGTGAGTACCGTCACCTGTCGCGCCGGAGCCAGGATTATCAGAAATATCCGCAAACACTACCGGAGCTTCTCCTTTTTCCTTCGCATCGTCAATGGCCTCGTCAATGGTCCAAAAGTTTCGCCGCAGATTCTCTCTATCCTTCCAAATCTCATCCGCAAGTTCACTGCTGATCTTCTGTGCTTTTCCAAGATCTCCATCTGTCACCGCAACCACAGACAGGCAGGTTTCTTCAATATCAGATGCAAAAAAGCCGTGCAGCACATTTACATTGATAATATTTTCTTTTCCTCGCATCGCCTGTGCTTTCGCCACGTACTTTGCCATACATGGTTCGGCGGTAGGCATATAGGAGAGCAGAAAATCCAAAGGCTCATACGCCATGACCGGATGAATCCGTCCTTCCAATGTGTCCCACATACATTTGGCCGCCCGAATACCGGCTTCATAGGTGTCTGTATGGGGATAGTAATCATATGGGAAAAACGCGTCCGCATACTTCACCATCTTTTTGGTCAGGTTGCAATGAAGATCCAGGGAGGCAATGATCGGAACCTCCGTTCCCACTTTGTCTCTAAGCGTCTCCAGCAGCGCTCCTTCTCCATCTGGGTATCCTTCTGCCACCATAGCGCCATGGAGAGCCAGCAAAATACCATCCACACGCTCCTGCTTCTCAATCGCTTCCAGAAGCGCGTCCCGGGCGCTCTGGAATACTTCCCGCGTTACAATTCCTCCTGGCTGCGCATTAAATGCCATCACCGGGACCAGCCGACAATTCTCTATCGGACAAAAATAGTCAAGAATTCCCCCTAACTCGTTTCGAACTCCTTGAAAAACTTTAAAGATTTCTTCTCCAAAGAAATAGTCTCTTGCCATGAATGCTTCCACGCCTGATTTCTCCGGCATAAAACTATTTGTTTCATGCTTAAACTCCCCGACTAAAATTGTCTTTTTCATTTCATCTTGTCTCCTTTTTTGATTTTTTATTTTTTCATCCTCGAATGTCCCACAAATAAATATTTTCGTTTTTATTATCTATCATTTTATCAATGATTCTATTCAATTTCAACTATTCCACAATTTATAAAACATTTCCCATTGCTTTTTTATGATATAATCTGATTATTAAAATTTTCACTTCATTTATAAGAGGATTTTATCATGTACAACAAACCAGGAATTCTTGTAGTCAGCTTTGGAACCAGCCACCAGGATACCCGCGCCAGAACCATCACTGCCATCGAGCAGGCAATCCAGGACGCGCATCCGTCTCTTCCCGTCTTCCGCGCCTGGACCAGCGGAATGATCCGGCGGAAACTGGAGCGGACCACTGGAGAAGTGATCCAAAGCGTAGCCCAGGCCCTGTCCCAGATGGCTGATCAGGGCATTACCCAGGCGATACTCCAGCCTACCCATATTATAGACGGCATTGAAAATCAACAGATGCAAGCCGATGCCAACGCTTTCCGAAATATTTTCCAGAAGATTGCTTTTGGCCGTCCTCTGCTGTCTTCATCGGAGGACCTTGAGAAAATGGCCCAAATCCTGGAACATACCTTTTCAGGTCTTGGGCCGGAGGAACATCTGATCTTGATGGGACACGGAAGCCAGCATCCTTCTAACCAGATCTATGCCAGGCTGGACGACTGTTTTCACCAACAGGAACATAACCATATCCACGTAGCCACCGTGGAAGCCTCCCCCACTCTGGACGATGTGCTGCAAAAGCTGCGGACTCAGCCCGTCCGCCGGATCCACCTGGCCCCGCTGATGATCGTCGCGGGGGACCATGTCGTCAACGACATGGCCGGGGATGGAGAAGATTCTTGGAAATCCACTTTGGAGCGGGCCGGATATCCTGTCACCTGCCACCTGAAGGGGCTGGGGGAATATCCTCAAGTACGGCAGATGTTCCTTGCCCATTTGGCAAAAGCTCTGGAATGCCTGAAAAGATAACCAAAAAAGACATTCGGAAATCGCTTCCGAATGTCTTTCTATTTGTTCCTTATTTATCTTTTCGCCTCAGGATCCACAATACGGTAATGATTCCGATGATATAGAGGATATTTACCAGCACCGTCGGATCATCCTTTAAGAAACCTACGATCGCCACGATCGCCGCAAGGGATACCGTAAGCTGGAACCCGGAGAAAATCCTCCTCTCCCGGACTTCCCTCGCATTCTGGCGCATTTCTTCTTTCTCCTGCTCCATGGAAAGATATTTTAAGAGATCCTCTCCTTCCAGTTTTGAGATAATCTCCTCGTCCCGGAAGAACAGATCTTCCTCCTCGCCAAAATGGAGTCTTCCTCCCCTCCAGCGCCGCTGTGTCCGCGCGGTTCCCTGGCCGTTCGCGGTTCCCTGGCCGTCTGAGGTTTCCTGGAACTGTCCCTGAGCCTTGGTCTGCTCCTGGGTTTCCTTTTGGGATTCTTCCTGCTCTATTTTTTTCTCCGGTTCCGATGCCGCAGCCTGAGGCGCTTCGGAATCCTGGATAACTTCTTCGCTGGTTTTCGTATTTTCTGGTTCCTGGACCATTTCTTCTGTATTTTTTAATTCTTCTGCCACGATACTCCCTCCATTGACATCTGTCTTATTTCCCCTATCATATCAACTTTCGACAAAAAATGCAAGGAAGCGGCAGATATCCATTCCGCCGCTTCCTTCTCATAAAAAAACAGGAAAGCAACTTAGAGTCTTTCACTATTCTTATTCATAAACTTGTACTCCGCTACAGACCGGTCAAACGTCTTGATATGGCCGTACAGCCATTCGATCACGTTCCGGTTCACCTGTTCTACGAACGCATTGGAAGGGCCTTCCTCTTCCTCCAGCATCTCATACAACTCCTTCACAACTTCTCTGAGTTTATCATGCTCTTTCTTGTGGGCCTCGATTCCCGGATACTGGATATCCTCCTGGAGTTTTTCTTCCTCCCCAAAGTGGAATTCTGTATAGTCAGCCAGATAGTCCAGTGTTTTAATGGCTACCAGCTTATCCTTGCTCGTCTCACAACTATCCAGCAGCTTGTTGATCTTGTCGATCAGTTCCTTATGCTGACCATCGATCATCTCATTTCCTGTGACAAGGCTGTCATCAAATTCTGCTCTCATATTCTATTACCTCCTGATCCTGTTGAACTGCTTGTAGATAATTTTACCTCAAATAGGCGGTAAAAGAAATGGGAAAATGCAAAATTTAGAAAAAATTCAAAAAGGGACAGGGTATTTTTAATCGGGGCCGGGGGATTTTTAAAAATCCCCCGGCCCCGATTTACCGATTTATCAATTCGCTACTCTACATCACTGCAATCCAAAAGTATCTTTGGATATTTTGATGTTTTGAACACTTCAAAGCTTTCTACCGCCTGGCTTAAAGGCATAACTTTTTGTATGATCTTATCGGTCTGCATACGTTTGATCATTTTAATAGACCGCGGCATGATCGATGTGCTGGTAAACACGGTCTGGATCCTGCCTTCTTTCATATATAATTCATGCAGGTTCAGCGGCATCTCATAGGTTGGCGGGAATACCGCGAAGTAAACGGCTGTTCCGCAGCGAGCCAGGATCTTCAGCGGCGTCTCTGCCGCTTTCGGGGAACCGGACATCTCGAATACATAGTCAAATCCCAGGCCGTCTGTAATCTCCATGGCTCTTGCAACCGCATCCTCATTAAACGGATCGATCACATATTCCGCTCCCATTTCCAGAGCCATTTGCCGCTTCTGTTCTACCGGCTCGATCACGGTGATCCGGGCAGCGCCTGACAGCAGGATCTGATTCAGCATGATGGACCCGATTCCGCCCACTCCCGCCACGCAGACGGTAGCTCCATGCCGGATCGGCGCCAGATCCATAGCCCGCAGACAGCAGTTGGTCGGCTCTACGATAGAGTATTCTTTCAAATCCGCGTCGTCTGGCAGTTTATAGATAGTATTGATATCTGTTACCACATACTCCGCAAATGCTCCCGTCGGTTTGAAGTTTATACAGTACTGCTCCATCCCCCGCTTGCACCATTCGCATCCGCCGCAGTGGGAACCTGGAAACAACGTTACCTTATCGCCCACTTTATACCCTTTTTTCGCCGCTTCTTCTCCTAATTCCGCAATCACTCCGGATGCCTCATGTCCCAAAGGCGCCGGCGGTTTGCTGTTCATAACGCCCATCGTTACCTGATGCACATCTGTGGCGCACAGAGCCGCGTAAGCGATCTTAACCTTTACCTCATTGGGTTTTACTTCTGGAATTTCTACATCTTTTAATTCAATCTGGTCTTTATCCACCCACCAGAGCTGTTTCATTGTTGCCATAAATTTTCCTCCTTGCATTATGTCTCCTGTTATCAGGTCTTAATTTGCCAATCCCTTCTCCCTAAGAGATGCGACGATATTTGCATAAGTTTTCTTATCAAGTTTGTATGCAAACATTGCGATCGCGCAGATCACAGAGCAGATCCCTACAAACATATGGGAACCAAAGTTCATCGTAAACAGTACGGATCCCGTCTGATCTGTATTTGGCACGTAGCCTACCACATCCAGCAAAAGCGAAGCGCCGGAGATTGCCAGGGCCTGTCCTACTTTCAGCATAAAGTTGATAAAGGTAGATACAAATCCCGCGCAGTAGATTCCATATTTGTGATAGGTGTATTCTGCGGTATCTGGCATCATTCCAAAGATATTGCCCAGCATCATGCCCTGGCCGATTCCCATAAATACGCTCATCACGTAATATACCGCCTGGCCGCTGGCCGTCTGGATCGGAAGGAAGAAGGATACGATCTGGCTGACCGCGATCATCATAAAGGCGATCCCGCCCAGAGTTCCTTTGTTATTCACCTTCTTTACCAGCCAGGTGACGGAGAACGCTCCCAACATTCCGCATACAGAGATCAGTGTCTGTGTATTGGAATACAGCAGTTCATTTCCCGCGTTATAAGTACAGAAGTATAAACGGAACGTCACGCCTCCCTGGATGATCCCCCAGCCCAGATACGCAATGGCGAGCAGAATTACTGGTTTATTGCCTTTGAGCACTTTAAACTGTTTGATGAAAGAAACCTTCTCGGATTTCTCCATATCCACCTGGACGACTTCTTTCGTAGAGGCGATCGTAATGATGAAGAAAGGAACCGCGATCAAGGAAAAGATGATCGCCGCTTTCTGATATCCGCCCGCGCCGCCGCCTGTCATTTCTACGATTCGAAGGGTGGCAAAGGAGAGGATCGTCATCGCCAGGAAAGCTCCCGTCATCCGATAGCTGGCCAGAGAACTTCTGGTCTCTGTATCACGGGTCAGCATTGCCGGCATCGCGGAATAGGTAACATTTACCATGGTGTACAGCAATACTAAGATGAAATACATTCCCAGGCCCCAGACCGTCCGGAAGGTCTCAGACCAGTCTGGATTGGTAGTAAAGGTCAGCACATTAAAGATCAGCATTGGGATAAAGGAAAATATCACCCAAGGCCGGTATCGTCCCCACCGGGTCTTGGTCCGGTCTGCCAGCGCTCCTACCACCGGGTCATTGAGCGCATCCCAGAATTTGGAGACAAAGATGATCACGCCTACTACCGTGGCATTGATCAGAGCAATATCTGTCAGAAAAAATACCAGGTAAGCGCTGACCAGGGACCAGCTCATATTGCAGGCAAAATCTCCGCAGCCATAGCCAATCTTTCTCGGAATATTTAGTTTTGTATATTCATCCACTGCCGGATTTTTCTGATTTGTCATTATGGACCTCCTTTCATCTCATTCCATCTCCTTCTCTATCTCTTCAGCGACCGGATATACTCTGCCACATCCTGTTTATGATAGTGATATTTTTTCTGCAGATCTTCCCCGCTTCCAAAGCCCGCGTATACCTGAGGAATACCAAAACGCTTGAAAGATTTTGGCTGTACCGCGTGATCCACAAAATAATCCGCCAGGCTGCTGGCAAGTCCGCCGCTCATTAAATGGTCTTCCCAGACAACCAGATTGCCGGTCCCTTCTACCGCTTTATCTACAGCCTCCCGGTCAAAAGGTTTGATGGTGTACATATCAACGACACGTACATCGATCCCTTCTTCTTTCAACTCTTCCGCCACGTCCAGCGAAAGTCCTACCATCTCTCCGTGGGTCAGGATGGTCACATCTTTTCCGTCTCTTGCGGTCACGCTTCCGCCGATAGAAAATGGAATAGTTCCGGGCTCATAGAGCTGGCGGTCCTTTTTGCCTTGTGCCAGCCGGATATACATAGGTCCCGGATATTCCATAGACAGATGAAGGATGTCCCGGATCATATTGGGATCCCCAATGGACAATACCGTCATATTGACCATGCTTTTCAGAATCGCGATATCTTCCATTGCGTTGTGGGTAGAACCTCCGCCAGAGGTCAGTCCGCCGCCCGTACCAATGATACGTACTGGAAGATTTTGATAGCATACTGCCGTTCTCACCTGCTCACAGGAACGCATGGACAGAAACGGCAGCATCCCCATGATGACCGGGATATTTCCCTCCAGCGCCAGTCCCGCGGCCACACCGACACAGTCCTGCTCCGCGATTCCCACATCAATGTACCGGTCCGGATAATGCTCCCTGAACTGTTTTAAGTTCATCCCTACATCCGGTGTACACACAAAGAGTTTTTCATTGGTTTTTCCTATCTCATCCAAAGTATCTCCGATCACACTTCTTGCGGAGATCCATTCTCCAAAATTAAAAGATCCAGCCATGACCTATCCCTCCTTACCATAATTTTTCGCAAGGTCTTTGAGCGCCTGTTTCCAGTCTTCCGCATTCAGACTTCCCGCATGCCAGCCGACTACTTTTTCCATGAAATCTACGCCTTTTCCCTTGATCGTGTGTGCTACGATCGCGGTCGGCCGCAGAGAAGAACTTGGAGGAAGATTGTCCAGAGCGTCTACGATCGCGTTCATATCGTGTCCGTCGATCTCTATCACATTCCAGCCAAAGGCTTTCCATTTATCCGCATAAGGTTCCATACAGGTGATCTCCTCTGTGTAGGAGCACATCATCTGCTTGTTCCGGTCAATGACCGCCACCAGATTGCCAAGTTCGTAGGAACGGGCCGTCAGCGCCGCCTCCCACACTTCGCCTTCACAAGTTTCCCCGTCTCCCAGCATACAGAATACCCTGTGGCTTTCTTTCTTCTGCTTTGCGGAAATAGCCATTCCTACCGCCATTGCCAGCCCCTGTCCCAAAGACCCGGAAGAACATTCCACTCCCGGAAGCTGGACTTTACATGGATGCATACCATAAGCGCTGTCCACCTGCCCGTATGTACGGACAATCTCGTCATAATCAAAGAATCCTCTTAAAGCCATAGCAATATACATACATACCGCGCCGTGTCCTTTTGAAAGGATAAACCTGTCTCTGGCCGGATTCTGGATATTGGTG
This sequence comes from Lachnospiraceae bacterium KGMB03038, assembly GCA_007361935.1. Classification (NCBI taxonomy): domain Bacteria; kingdom Bacillati; phylum Bacillota; class Clostridia; order Lachnospirales; family Lachnospiraceae; species Lachnospiraceae bacterium KGMB03038. The sequence goes on from CP041667.1 coordinate 2,378,283, forward strand.
GGGTCTACATTCAATCCGTGATGGAATAAACCGATCAGCAGATCTGTCATAGACAGGTCTCCGCCGATATGTACAGAACCTTCATACTTTCCGCACAGATTGATCAGTTTCAGCCGCATTTCATACGCAAGCTCATTTAAACGCATAACTTCCTGCTTATCTGCCATTTTTCTTCACCTTCCTCGTTTTTAATAAATATCAGCAATATCCCTGTTTCCGCGAATCAGAATCTTCGGATACTTTCCGCTGAGCTGTACCTGAAACGCCTCTACCGCGTCATCCAGTTCAAATACCTTTTCCGTCAGCCTGCTAAGATCCATCTTCGGCAGAAGCTGCAAAGCCCTGGGATACGCGTAAGGTGCTACCATAACACCTGTAACTGTAATTTCTTTGAAATAGCAGTACTCCTGGATATTAAAAGGCATCCGGTAGTCTCCGGGATACTGGGCGCCGTAGATCAGGGTTCCTCCCTTTGCCGTAATATCCGGCAGCGGTTCCACCGCATGTACAGAACCTGAACAGTCCAGAACCACATCGTACCCTCTTCCGTCTGTGATCTTATTTGCCGCATCTACCACATTTTCCGCCGTAGGATCGATCAGATATTCCGCTCCCATTTCCGCCGCGATCTCTCTGCGGTCCGCGATCGGTTCGATCATCGTAAGGGAGGTCGCTCCATAGAGATGGAAAGCCTGCAGCGCCATTAATCCGATGGGGCCGCCCCCGCAGACGCAGACTCTCATTCCTACCTTCATCTGGGCCTTATCCAGCATCCGCACAATAATAGACATGGGTTCTAAGAGACATCCTTCCTTGAGACTTACTTCATCTGGAAGTTTATAGACCTGGTCCTCGTGCCAGATCAGTTCCGGCGCGTATCCCGGCCGGTTGTATTCTCCTGAATTCTCACAAAACTGCTGCTGTCCGTTCTGACAATAATAGCATCCGCCGCAGAAACGCAGGAAATTTCCCGCTACCCGGTCCCCCACCTTCAAGCCTTTATGATTAGCCTTAGGCCCTAATTCTGTAATGATCCCGGAAATCTCATGGCCAAGAGGAATGGGTTCTGTAGAACCCTTTGGCTGTCCAAAGCAGCCCGCCACACAATGGGGATCTGAACCACAGATCGCGCAGTAAGCGACTTTGATCCGCACATCCTGTTCTCCCAGTTCCGGGAAGGGAAGATCCACCAGCGCCACTAACCCTCTGGTATCTGGGTTCGGATCCTTCATATCCCCCACACGCACACCGCATAATGTTTTCATAGGGACTCCTCCTTGCTTGGTTTATTTTTCTAAAAGATCAAGTTCCTGCAGGCTTGATTTTGTCTGATGTTATCACAAAAATTTTTTGAATAAAATTATATTTTGGGACATTTTCACAGAAAAACTGTCCTTTTTTCACTTTTTTGTTTCATATTTTTCAAAGATTCAAGAATTGTTCACAGGATTATCTTGACGATAAATTTGCATTTACTTTATGATATATTTTAGGAATTCTATGCCTCATTATGTAGCAAATCTGCCTGAGACAGAAAAGGAAAAGGAGGAGGTTTTTGTTGCTCAATAAATATAAGAATCACAAACTATACCATAACTACATCACTACGGTCCCTCTCCCTGGATTTGATTTTATTGTTTATTACGCAGAGATGATGACTCAGAATACGGTGGTCTTCGAACACCGCCACAATCTATACGAAATCTTCTACGGACTGGAGGGATCCATTTTATTCTCCTGCGAAGGTTCCCAGAGCAAGCTTACCGCCCATGACATGGTGCTTTTAGGAAGAGACCGCTCTCACTACCTTCAGTATCAGTCCAATACACCGGCCGTTTACTTTACCATGATCTTTGACCTGGTCCCGCACAGTCCGGCCTCAAACTGTGATCCCGACACAGAATATCAGGAGCTGATGGAAGTCTTAAACCAGGCGGATAAAAATAAATATTTATTCGCCTCCAATACAAAGCCCCAGGAATCCATCCTCTCTAAGATCAGTCAGACAATAGCCTCAAAGAAAATCGGATGGTCCAGCCTGGTAGGGCAATATTATTATCAATTTTTCCTGGATCTTCTCCAGACGATCTCACAAAAAAAATCCAGCCTGGACGCGCCGGCTGGATACTTAAATATCGCTCTGGAAGCTTCAAAATATATTCACGCCAATCTGCAGGGAGACCTGCGGATCGACACCGTTTCTCAACAATTAAACGTTACACCCAGACATATGAACCGCCTGTTTCAAAAAATGTTCGGGAAATCATTTGCCCAGACCGTCAGCATCATCCGTCTGGAGCACGCCAAACAGCGCCTGATCAACACCGATGAATCCCTGGAACAGATCGCTTCGCTTGTAGGATTCCGTTCCAGCCAGTCTTTGACCAAAATGTTCTATGAACAGGAACATATGTCGCCTGGTATCTTTCGGAAAAGCTACCGCTCTAGTTAAAAAGGGACAGGGCATTTTTAATTGGGGCCGGGGGATTTTTAAAAATCCCCCGGCCCCAATAACAAGGCGTTGCAGATGCAAGCCGCGATATTACTGCCTCCTTTTCTCCCTCTCGCCACGATATAGGGAATCTCTTCCAGGCTAAGGATCAGCTCTTTGGCCTGGACCACGTTTACAAATCCCACAGGCACGCCGATGATCAAACGGGGCCGGATCTTTCCCTCCCGGATCAGTTCGTACAGCCGGATCAGGGCAGTCGGCGCGTTTCCGACCGCAAAGATCAGGTCTTCTTCCAGGCCGCAGGCCTTATCCATACTGGCTGACGCGCGGGTTGTCCCGTTTCTCTTGGCCGCTTCCGCCACGTCGTCGTCCGCCATGAAACAATAGGCCTTTCCGCCAAACCGTTCCAGCCTCTTCTTATTGATCCCGGACCAGCCCATCCGAGTGTCGGTCACAATGGAGGCCCCGTCTTTCAAAGCGGCTATTCCTCTCTCTACGGCATGGTCAGAAAATACCAGATTGCTGGCGTAATCAAAATCGGCGCTGGTGTGGATGCAGCGTTTGATCACCGCTTCCTGCTCCTTCGGCAGCGTGATCCCCTTTTGTTTCAGTTCTTCTCCGATGATCTGGAAACTGCGTTCCTCGATCTTGGCTGGTTCCACTTGTTCGATCTCCAGGATCTTTCCTTCCTTTGTCTCTATCTCCATGTTTCCATATCCTTTCTGCTTCTTACGCTCCCTGTTCCAGGATCTCATAGATCCGCTCCAGATTCAGGCTTTGCCGCAGGCCTTCCGCCAGCAGATCATACTGCTGCTCCTTAAAGGTCCGGTAATCCACAGCCGGTTTCTCTCTTTCCAAGGAAATGCCCTTCTTCCTGGCCAGGCAGCCCACAAGGGCGCTGATCACTTCTTCCCGGTCAAAGATGCCATGCACATAGGTGCCGTACACATTTCCCGCAAAGGTTCCATCTCCCTTTTCTTCTCCGGTGATCTGATCCTGGATCATCCCAAGCGGACGCCTTCCTGCTCCGCTTCCATGGGGTGCCTCCCCGCGGGTCTCTCCCATATGGATCTCATATCCCTCCACAGGCGTTCCGCTTAAGCCTGCCAAAGATCCTTCCAGCGTCCCAAAGGCGCCGGCCACTCTTGTACGGGTCTTCTCCCTGTTAAATACCGTGACAGTTGGAAGCAGTCCCAATCCCCGCATACTGCCTCCCTGCTCCACGCCCAGCGGATCCTTAAGGTTTTCGCCCAGCATCTGATAGCCACCGCAGATGCCAAAGACTGCCGTTCCTTTTGCCGCCGCTTTTAGGATTCCGGCTTCCAATCCATTTTCCCGCATCCAGGCAAGATCTCCCATGGTATTCTTCGTCCCCGGGAGGATGATCATATCCGGATGTCCAAGCTGGGAAAGTGTCCGCACATAGCGAAGCGACACTTCCTCCCGGTTTTCCAGAGCCATAAAATCTGTAAAATTCGAGATCCGGGGCAGACGGATGACTGCAATATCAATCTGTCCTCCACCTGTTTTTCCTTTCGTTTTCAGCCGCTCCGCCAGACTGTCTTCTTCCTCGATCTCCACCGGAAGATAAGGCGTCACCCCAAGGACCGGAACCTTCGCCCGCTCTTCCAGCATCCTGATCCCTGGGGTCAGGATTGTCTGATCTCCCCGGAATTTGTTGATGATCAGTCCTTTCACCCGCTGCCGTTCCTCCGGCTCCAGAAGCATCAAGGTTCCCAGAAGCTGGGCGAACACCCCGCCCCGGTCAATATCTCCGGCCATCAGCACCGGAGCGCCGGCCATCTTGGCCATCCCCATATTGACAATGTCGTCTTCCTTCAGATTGATCTCCGCCGGACTTCCCGCCCCCTCGATCACCACAATGTCAAACTCATCGGAAAGCCTCTGGAACGCCTCCTGTATCTGAGGGATCAGCCGCTTCTTGTAAGCAAAATATTCCCTGGCGTCCATGGTCCCCAGCACCCGGCCATTTACAATGACCTGAGAGCCGGTATCGTTGGTGGGTTTCAGCAGGATCGGATTCATCTCTGCCTGGGGAGGGATTCCCGCCGCCTCTGCCTGTACCACCTGGGCCCGGCCCATTTCCAGTCCCTCCGCCGTGATAAAAGAATTCAGGGCCATATTCTGGGACTTGAAGGGCGCCACCCGATACCCATCCTGCCGGAAGATCCGGCAAAGCCCGGTACACAGAAGGCTTTTCCCCGCCCCTGACATGGTTCCCTGTATCATGATCGTCTTAGCCATTCTATCAACCTCTCATTCTCCGCCCTTTTACGCACCGCGATCCGGTAGTATCCAGGGCCAAGTTCCCGGTAATTTCCACAATCCCGGATCAAAAATCCCGCTTCCAAAGCCTCCCGGTATAGCCCTTCCCTTCCCCGGAAAAACAGATAGTTTGCCTGAGAGCCATAGACCTGAAATCCCAGGTCTTCCAGGTTCCTTCTCAGGTACTCCCGCTCACGGGCCACCACCTGCCGGGTCTTTGCCAAATAGGCTTCCGCGTTATTAAGGGCCGCCGCTCCCCCGGCCTGGGCCAGCAAAGACACATTCCAGGGCTGCAGCATAGTCCGCATCCGGCCCAGAAATTCCCGGTCGCCGCTGATCCCGTACCCCAGCCTTATCCCCGGCATAGCAAAAGTTTTGGTAAATGCCTTCACCACCAGCATCTGAGGATGATCCTTTTTGAGCTCCAGGGCTTCATACTCCTTTGGCCTTTCCAGGAAATCCAGGAAACACTCATCTAAGATCAGCCTTGCCCCGCAGGCCTCACATTTCTCCAGCACTTTCCTGATCAGAGAACGCTTGATCGGCTGCCCCGTAGGATTATTGGGACTGCACAGAAAAACCAGGTCTGTCTTGGGAGTGATCCGTTCCAGGAAATCTTCCCCTACTTGAAACTGGTCTTCTTCTCTTAAGGGATAGAATTCTGATTTGGCTCCCACAGCCTGGAGGGCCCGCTCATACTCCGCGAAAGCCGGCGCCGTCAAAAGCCCCCTCCTGGGTCTTTCCGCAAAAACCGCCGCAAAGAACAGCTCCGCCGCCCCATTGCCGCACAGAATCTCCTCTGGAGGGACCTGTTCAAACGCTCCGATCGCCTCCCGCAGTTTCTCACATTCCACATCTGGATAATGATGAATCTGGCCTGCCCCTTCCCGGAGCGCCTCTATCACCGCCTCCGGCGGGCCTAATGGATTGCTGTTGACGGAGAAATCCGTCACGTTCTGATGGCGGTAGATATCGCCGCCGTGCACTTGTTCCTGTCCTTGCATCTCTTTGTTTCTCCTGTTTTTGTGTGGTTCTATTCTACTTTCCAATGACCAAAGCGCTTTCCGCCTTCGCGAATAATCCTTATTTTCTAACCATCGAGATTTACCGCATACACGCACTTACAAACTTCATGGGAACATCCATACGCTTTGCAACCTGTTCTGGTGTCATTCCACTTTCTAGGAAACGCCTGCATACCACTTTCATGCTTTCTCCCACTTCTATGATATGCTTATCTGGATCATAAAAGCGAACAACTCGCTGTCCCCAGGAATGTTCCATGATAGGGTGAACATACTCGATCTCACACTCTTCTAATTTATCAGCAAACCGATCAAAATCATCTTCTTCAAAGTAGATTTCAAAGTTATTGCCGCCAAAAGAAATCATATTTGTCCCGATAAATCCGCCGTATGTTTCAGCAGTCTGCAGCGCCAAACCGCCTGTTAAAGTTTTGTTTGCGCCAAAATCCATAATAACATGCAGACCCAGAACCTTTTTATAAAACTCAACCGCTTTATCTATATCCGTCACTACCAGCATAGGATTTTTTAATTTCATCTCATTCCCTCCCTGGACTTTCATTCATCAATCATATTTCTCAATCTTCACTGTGGCTATCGCAGATGGATTTGGATCCCCAGTGACAAGATCCTGAGGGGCGGGCACCAGCAGCATAAACCCGTCCTTTCCGTAACGCTCCTTATAACCTTGCGCGTACTCTTTTTCCACTGAGACATGCTGTACCTGCCCAATGATCATAGCGGTGATTCCTGCTCCGCTCAAATCCCGGCTCTCCTTCAAGGTACATTCCATGCCAAGGAAAGCCTCCTGGATCATCGGCGCATGGATGGTCTTCCCATCGCAAATGGTAAAACCGCCCGTCTCAAATTCATCGTCTTCCCATTCATTCTGATGGATCGTGTCCACCAATTGGTCATAGCGGCTTATGGGAAGAAAATTAATGCCAAAGCATTTCTCCCTCTGTATATTTTGATAGGTGTGCGTATGCTGATACAGATTTCCCATAACAGCAAAAAACGCCGTCTTATCCCCATGGAAACTGCTCCATGAATGGAAACATACATTGGGCTTTCCATTTTCTTTCCATGTGGTGACCGCAAATAAAACGGTCGGTATCCCTACTGTTACTTCAAAATGATGAAACAATTCAAATTCCTCTGGATAAGAGGGTTTGAAATATTGAGGAAACTCTTTTCCAATCTCTATCTTCATGGCGGCACCTCATCCCTTAAGATTTTTCAACGCTTCCGGATTGTTTGAAAGAAGCGTCCCAACAGTCGGACATTTTTCCAGTTCCCCGCAATCCCCGCATGTTTCCACGCCTTTTTGAAGGGCGCACTGGCGGATGCCGCAAAGGCTCTCGCAGTATACCGTCTTTCTCCCATTCCCACGGCATCCTTCACAGTTGATATGTTCCGGCAGAATCGGCGCTTGATTTAACTCTGCCCACAGTTTCGCGGTTTTTTCACGCAAGGCTTGATCATCCTTCTTTGTGGCAATGTATGCATCACATGTTTCACAATCCAGTCCACAGTATGCGATCCTTTTTTCCATAGCTGCCTCCTTCTCTTTCTCTGATCCATTGTTTCCAATTCACATAGCATGCTATATTCTTGTTCCTTCTCTTCCACAGCCCGGAACCCAGCACTCTGATATACGCTCCGCGGGGATTCGCAGAGTCAGACTTGAACCCATCCTTACAGCCACACCAGCAAAACCATCCCTTTGATTCCCAGGAATACCGCAAGGGCGATCCACGCCGTCAGATACATCAGCTTATGGGATCTCAAAATGTCCTCCGCCTCTATAGGGCGGATCGGATCTCCCAGGGTGGGTTTCCTATGAAGGGTTCCAAAATACCAGGCGTCTCCTGCCAGTTCCACTTCCAAAGCACCTGCCATCACCGCCTCCGTTTGAGCGGCATTAGGACTTTTGTGCTTCTTCCGGTCTCTCCGGTAAATGGAACAGGCCCGCTTCAAATTCCCTCCCGCGGGAATACAGGCAGCCAGCATGAATAGGGCGGAAAGCCTGGCCGGAAGGTAATTCAGCACATCGTCCAGCCTGGCCGCCGCCGTCCCAAAATACTGATATCTCTCGTTCCGGTAACCGATCATAGAATCCATGGTATTGACGGATTTGTAGAAAAATCCGCCTGCCGCGCCAAATAATACCATATAAAACAGAGGCGCCGCCACGCCGTCGGAAGTGTTCTCCGCCACCGTCTCCACAGCCGCCTTTGCCACCCCTTCTTCCGTCAGGTTCTGGGTATCTCTTCCCACGATCATGGAAACCGCCCGGCGGGCTTTGGGTAGACTTTCCTCCCGTAAAGCCTGATAGACCCGCCCGCTTTCCACCTGCAAAGAGCGGGCCGCCAGAAGCTGATAGCAGAAGAAGGTCTCCGCAAGAAGCCCCAGAGGAAACCAGAGTCGGTACAGAAAGAAAAGAAAGAGAGCCGGCACTGCGGTGCTACACAGCGCCACCAGCGCCGCCAGTATCCCGCCTCCGATCCGCAAGGCCCCCGGCGTTCCCGGCAGTAATCTTCTGATAATTCGTTCCAGACCGGTGATCAGCTTCCCCATAAGCCGCACCGGATGATATAGCCATACCGGATCTCCCAGCAGAAGATCCAGCAGAAATCCACCCAGAACTGGAAGCATCATCTGCAAGTATAAGTTCATATCCTTCTCCATTTCTGATCTGATAGTCGTAAAAATCTCCCTGGGGAACGGCATAAGCCTCCATGATCCCCATGATCGTCCCTCCATGGACCACCAGCGCCGCTGTCTGGACGTCCTTTCTTTCGCAGACAGCCAGCGCCTTCTGGAATCCTGCCAGTACCCGGCTTTGGAAGTCCCTCCGGCTTTCTCCGCCTGGCGGCGCTTCTCTTCCGCCTGTGCCGATCCATTGCCGGTACTCACGCAGCTTACACAGCTCTTCGTAATTCCGGTTCTCAAACAGACCAAAATCACATTCCGCCAGCTCTGGGATCAGGATGGGCTCCTGCCCCGGATATAGGATCCCTGCCGTCTCCAGACAGCGCTTCATGGGACTTGCGAACACCAGGGATACTCCCGGCCCTGTTCTTCCTTCCAGTTCCTTACGTCCTTCCCGGCACAAGGGTTCATCTGTACTTCCGATATACCGTCTCTCTAAATTCCCCCTGGTCTTCCCATGGCGGAACAAATACAGTTTCCTCATCCTTTGATCACCGTCCCGATGCCGCAGACCACCCGGTAAACCCGGTCCGCGTGGGCCGCAAGATAGGTGCAGGCCCTTCCGGCCATCTCCCGCCAGGCCCGCTCCAAAGCCTCCAAAGGAACGATCCCGCAGCCCACTTCGTCTGCAAGGATCACCGCCTCCCGGTTCTCCCTCCACAGTCGTTCCACCAGAAGCTCCACCCGTCTTTGCCGGTCCTCTTCGGCCGTCTCTTCCATCAGCCGTTTGATATAGATATGAAAATGGTGGATGCCCTGGCAGCGAAACAAATCCGCCTCTTCACAGGTCCTTCCGTCCGCCCACGTTAAGCCGGGAAACTTATTTTTAGCAAAATCCCTCTTTCCCTGGCAGGCGCCTCCTACGATCAAAATCATCTTCATCTGTCCTTTCTCTCTATCCCTGCTTTAAAATCGCGGCTATTTCTGGCAATACCGCTCCAAGCACGGCCCCGGCGGCGATCCACAGCTCGCACAGCTGAAGGAAATATCCCGCCAGGTCTCCTGTGATGCCGCCAAATTTCTGCTGGGACATCCATTTATAATATCCAAACATAATCCCGGCAAATAGAAGGGACAGCGCTCCAGAAAGCCCTCCCGCCAGCACCATTCCCACAGCCGCAAGGATCAGATAGCAGGCCAGCGCCACCCGGAGGATCTTCTGTCTTGAGGCCGCCGCAAAATCTGCTGCCAGCCCTTCTTTCTTCGCCTTGGGGAAGCATAGGACAGAAAGGCCGCTAAGCGTCCGAGACAGCACAAATCCCAGGGATACCACCGCCGCTCCCTGGGGGGAAAGCACGCCGTACAGACCCAGCATCCCGATCAGATACATGCCGCAGGAAATCACCGCAAACGCGCCTGTATGGGGATCTTTTAAGATCTCCAGCCGGCGCTCTTTCGGGGCATAGGCGCTCAAAGCGTCCCTGGTATCCAGGAAACCATCCATGTGGATGCCTCCTGTCAGCGCCAGGGGCGTAAGGGTAAGGACCACTCCCCGAAAAAGGCTGCCATCCAGGATGCCATGGGCCGCTATCCATTCGGTCAGGCAGAAAAGGCCAAAGAATACCGCTCCGATCACCACACCCACCCAGGGGAAGAATCCCATGGCGTAAGCTTTCGTCTCAGGCGTCCACTGGCTCCTTGGCATGGGAATCCTGCTGTACATAGAAAACGCGATCTTAAAACTATCCCACAATTGCTTCATGTTTCTTCACCACCACCGGAATTCCATAGACCACCTCTGTCACCTGGTCTGCCAGGCAGGCGGTTTCCCGGTTGATCTCTCCTAACACTTCCTGATACACACGGATGCTCTCGCCATAGTCTGTCCCGTCTGAGAAGATCTCATTTGTGACAATGACAAGGGTTCCCGCTCTTCTTTGCAGGGACTGGATCCCTTCCAAGATTTCCTTTATCACTGTTTCTTTGTCCCGAAGGCTTCCATCCTCCCGGTACAATTCATTGGCCGCCAGATTTGAGAGACATTCCAGCAGGACCCCGCAGCCCTGCGGGATCTTCACCTGTTTTAGCCCTCTCTGGCACTCAATGGTCTCAAAGCCTTTTCCTTTCCGCTGCTGCCTGTGGCGCAGGATCCGCCGGAGCGCTTCCTCTCCATGGGGCTCCATGGTGGCTACATAGAACAGCCGGTTTCCCGCCTCCCGCTCCCGCAGCCAGTCTTCCCCATAGGCCGACTTCCCGCTTCCGCTTCCTCCTGTGATCAAATGTACCATCATTGATCCCCCAATTCCTGATAATCCTCGATCTGGTTGTCGGAAAAGGTACTCATCCGCCGGTAAACTTCCGCCGCAAGGCCAAGGGCCGGAAGGTAGCAGAGGGCTCCTGTCCCCTCCCCCAGACACAGGCCGCAGTCCAAGGCCGCTTCCAGATGAAGTTCTGCCAGGATCCGCCTCATCCCCGGTTCCTTGGACACATGGGAAGCGATCAGATACTGCTCCGCCGTGGGGCAGATCCGCACCGCCGCCAGAGCAGCGGCAGCAGAAATAAATCCATCCAGTACGATGGGCATCCCATAGGCCGCCCCTCCCAGGCAGATTCCGGCAAGCCCTGCCAGATCAAAACCGCCTACTTTCGCCAGCACATCCACCCCATCCTGTGGGTCCGGATGATTCTTCTCAATGGCCTGGGCGATGACCTCCATCTTTCTCTCCAGCCCGGCTCTTGAAAGTCCCGCGCCGCGGCCAGTCATCTCCCGGACCTGCCGCCCCATCAGCACGCAGGACACCGCGCTGGATGTGGTGGTATTTCCAATGCCCATCTCTCCTACAGCGAGCAGGTCATACCCTTCTTCCTGGCGCTGTTTTACCAGACGCGCGCCTGTCAGCACCGCCTGCAGGGCTTCCTCCCTGGTCATAGCCGGGCCTTTGGCTATATTTTTCGTTCCGTAAGCCACTTTATAACTGGGGACTTTTGTATCCACCGCCATTCCGATATCGATGGGGAACAGATCCACCCCTGCCTGCTCTGCCATAATGGCGGCGCTGGTGTTGCAGGTCAGGAAATTTTCCGCCACAATGGCTGTCACTTCCTGCCCGGTCTGGGTCACCCCTTCTTCTACCACTCCGTTGTCCGCGCACAGCACCAGCAGGGCTTTTTTCTCAGTCCTTACACGGGCATCTCTTTGGATTCCCGCGATCGCTGCCACATCTGTTTCCAGCTTCCCCAGGCTGTGCAGCGGTTTCGCGATGGAGTCCCAGCGCCGCAGGGCTTCCTCCCTGGCCGCCTGGTCCACGGGAACGATCTGCCCAAGAAGCTGTTCCAATGCTTTTTGTCTGTCTTGCTTCATTGATTTCTTCCTCTCTGATACTTCCGGCAGGCATAGAGAAACGCCTCCCCCACCTGAGGATTTCCTCTGTAGTGGAGATGGGGATATCCTGCCAGCATCGTCTCTTCACCGATCATACATTTCCAATTTCTCCCGGAAATGGGTTTCCTGGCTGTAAACGCCTCCCCGCAGCAGGTGGAATCGTAATAATGGAACTCATGAGCCCTAAGCGTGCCTGCCGGTTTCCCAAATAGGCGGCCTCCTGTAAGCTCAATATAGCCAAATCTCCGATTTCCGGCCGGAAAACTCTCTCCCTTTAGAACGCCTGCCATGGGAAACCTTTGCCCCTCTTCTGTCTCCATGGTTTCCATCAGATACTGAAACCCGCCGCATTCCGCCATGCAGGGCAGGCCGCCTGTGACCGCTCTTTGCAGTTCCTGTCTCATCGTCTCATTCTCCGACAGCTCCTTTGCGTGCAGTTCCGGATATCCTCCGTAGAGCAAAAGGCCGTCCACATCCTCTGGAAAATGGGGATCATGGAGGGGAGAAAAGGGAATCACAACGGCTCCCCGCTCTTCCAAAAACCGCAGATTGTCCGGGTAACAAAAGCAAAACGCCTCATCCTTGGCCGCCGCGATCCGCAGACTGCCTGACTGGGGCTTTTCTTCCTGCTTTTCTTTGATTTCCAGCTTAGGCGCGCCTTCTGCCAGTTCCAGGATTCCATCGATATCTACCGTTTCTTCCAGTTTTTCCGCCAGTTTCTTAAGACGCTTTGGGAAATCCGGCGCCTCCCAGGGTAGCTTTAGTCCCAGGTGCCGGCTTTCCAGCACGCCTTCTTCCAGCATTGGAAGATACCCATAGGCCAAAAGCCCGGTCTCCCGCTCCAGGGTCTCTTTTAACAGCGGATAGATTGACGGAGAGATCCGGTTGAAGAGCACTCCTTTTATCTGGCTGTCTTCCCGGAACTTCTGAAATCCCTGGACCAAAGGCAGAAGGGAAAGGCTTGCTCCCCTTCCATCCACCACCAAAATGGCCGGCGTCCGGGTGATCCTGGCGATCTCATAGGTACTGGCCTGGCAGGTGATCCCGCCCAGACCGTCATAGTATCCCATGACGCCTTCGATGACCGCCATCTCATAATCCCTCTCCTTTTCGGCCAGCAGATTCCTCACTTCCTGCTCTGAGCAAAAATAAGAATCCAGATTATCGCTGTCAATTCCAAGAGCTTCCCGGTGGAACATAGGGTCAATATAATCCGGCCCGCATTTGAAAGAGACTACCCGTTTTTTCCGTTCCTTTAAAGCCTGTAAAAGAGCGCAGGTGACCAGCGTCTTCCCAGCGCCGCTTCTGGGCGCCCCGATCAGGATTCTTGGTAATCCGGACATGCCTCTTTTCCTCCTGTCATGCTGATGATATAGATGGGATTCTGTCCCTGCATCATATGATAACTCCCTGCCTTCCTGGACCGGGCAGCGCTCATATGGACTACTTCTTCTTCCCGCAGCTCTATGGTGTTCAGACAATCCACTGCCTCTGACACCGTTTCCAGAGTGATGGCGTTGATGACTACTCTTGCCTCTGGATTCTTGGCAAATACGGCTTCCAGGATCTGTCTTAGCTTTCCGCCGCTTCCCCCGATAAACACGCAATCCGGCGCAGGCAGTTCCGCAAGGGCTTCCGGCGCCTCTCCCTGGATCACCGTCAAATTGTCTGCCTGGAATCTCCTGGCGTTCTCCCGGATCAGCTCCCTGGCCTGATGAAGCCGCTCCACCGCGTAGACCTGTCCCTGCCATGCCTGCAGGGCCGCCTCCACCGCCACAGAACCAGTCCCAGCGCCAATATCATAGACGACGGAATCCCTTTTCAATCGGAGCTTGGAAAGGCTGACACTTCGCACTTCCTCCTTGGTCATCGGCACGTCTCCCCGTAAGAATCCTTCGTCCGGCAGCCCGTGGACCACTTCCCGCTTTCCTCCTTGTGGATTCTCAAGATAAAGCAGGGCCGGCCCTTCTCCTTCATAGTCCCGCAGGATTCCCGGATCGCCATAGAGAATCCGCTCGTCTTGATAGGAGAGCCGCTCTCCAATGGTCACCTTCACATTGCGAAAGCCAAAGTGAGTGAGCAGGCTCCCCAGGGTCCGGATTTCTTTATCCTTCCCCGCAAGCACCAACACTTTCGGCCGTTCTCTTAGGACGGACAAGATATGGGTCTGTCTCCCATGAATACTGACCAGACCTACATCCTCCCAGGGAATCCCCATACGGGCGCAGAAATACACCGCTGAAGAAACGCCGGGAATCCGCCGAAGCTGGATCTCTTTCTCCCGCCCCAATACTTCCTCCAGCCGCCTTGCTCCGCTGTAAAATCCAATATCTCCGGAAAGGGCCACCGTGATACGCTCCCGCTCAGGGTGGGCATGGATGTAGGATAAGATTTCTTCCGGCTGGTAGGCCGCGTACGTCTCCTGCCCCGGCCGGGCCGCCGCCTCCAGCATCCGCCTGGCCCCGATCAGAAGATCCGCCTCCTGGCAAGCCTTCCAAGCCTCTCTGGTAAAGGCATTGGCCGCCCCAGGACCAATCCCCGCAAGGGTTACCTGCCAGCAGGGCGTCAGAGATAGTTCTTCTGTCAGAAGCCTGCACAGCTGAGGCCACGTGTATCCCGTCTCTTCCAAAGGTTTTTCCACGACCACCAGGCGCACTCCCGTTTCCCTGGCTGCCGCCTGTTTTTCCAGATACCCGCCCGCTCTTCCCGATTCTTTGGTCACCATCCAGCGGATCTCATACTGGCGCATCAGAGCCACATTCAATTCTTTGGAAAAGGGTCCCTGCATGGCAATGATATGGCTCCCCGGTATTCCCATGGCTTCACAGGTCTGTAAGCCCTCCTGAAACGGCAGGATGCGCACATATAATCTCTCCTGATAGGCTTCCAGGGCTTGATAGGCTTTCAGTTCCTTGCTTCCCGTGGTCACCAGGACATTTCCGCTGGTTTTTCCAAGGAAGGCGGCCGCTTCCTGGATCGAGGACACATAGACTTCCTCTCCCCCGGCCTTCGTCTCCCGCAGCAGACGCAGATAAGGCATCCCGCGTTTCTTACATGCCTCCCTCAAATTTTCCGTCACTTCCCTGGCGTATGGATGGGTGGCATCGATCACGAGACGGGGCCCCAATTTCTGGATCCACGCTTCCATTTCCGTCTGGTCCATACGTCGGTGTGAGACGGTGAGATTGGGATGTTCTGTCAGCATCTGTTCGCCGTATTCTGTGGCTACGCATACATGGACCTGGATCTGCCTGCGGGTCAGATAGTCTGCGGCGATCCTGCCTTCCGTGGTCCCTCCAAAGATCAGTATCCTAGTCTCTTCCATTTGTCTCTCCCTCATACCGGTAGCCTCTGGGCGTGACCATCCTGCCGCGGATGGGCACCGTCTCCCGGTTTCCAATAAATACCGTGGTAAACATATCCACTTCCGTGTCTCTTAACTCCGCCAGGGAAAGCAGGCGGACCGCCTCTCCCTCCCGGTGGATGTTCCTTGCTATGCCGCACAGCGTTTCCGGCACTTTATAGCGCAGCAGCAGGTCGCAGGCTTTCTGCAGATGATCCCGGCGCTTATGGCTGGACGGATTATAGAGACACACTGCGAAATCTGCCTCTGCCGCCGCCAAAAGCCGGCGTTCAATGGTTTCCCATGGAGTCAGAAGGTCGCTTAAACTGATCACGCAAAAATCATGGCCCAAAGGCGCTCCCAGCAGGGCTCCCCCGCCAAGGGCTGCCGTCACGCCGGGGATCACTTCGATCTCTATGTCCTCATAGGCTTCCCCCACCTGGTACATGAGTCCCGCCATTCCGTAGACTCCCGCATCGCCGCTGCAGACCATGGCGGTCTTCTTTCCCTTCCTTGCCTCCTCAAAAGCCATGCGGCAGCGTTTTTCTTCCTGCCGCATGGGGGTAGACAGAAATTCTTTTTCCGGAAACTGCTCCCGCAATAGTTCAATATATACAGTATATCCTATGATAACCTGGGAAGCTTCCAAATACTGCTGGGCCTCCCTGGTCATCTGGCCGGGTCCTCCCGGCCCCATTCCGATCACCCATACCTTACTCAAATTCCACACTCCATTCTTGTTCCGCCGCCGCCACCGTCACCGGGCCAAAGGACCGTTTCGCCAGGATCAACGCTCCTTTCTCTCCTGCTGCCCGGACCGCGCTGCGCTCACATACATTGTCCACTCCTGTCACAGATTCCACAAAAGCGGAAGCGGTAAAATCCCCCTGTACCTTCCTTAAATCCTCCGCCCCGTAGACTTGCAGCGGCAGGAAATGTTTCTTACAGTATTCCAATAACCCTGGTTCCTGGGCCTTCCGGTCAATGGTTGCAACCGCTCGGATGCTTTGAGGCCAGATTCCCGCCTGCCGCAGCGCCTGCTCTACGGCGTACGCAATCTCCCCCTCGGTGGCTCCCTTCCGGCAGCCAATGCCAAGGACCACACATTTGGGAATCAGATACAGGGTTTTGTCAGTATCAGGGGGCAGCGCCTCCGCAGATACGCCCCCGGAACCTGAAGCGGACGGCTTCCAGATCCCGATGGAAATATCCGACTTTCGACAAAACTTCTCTGCCTCTTCTATATAAGTAACTTCTCCGGGAAGGTTTCCAGAAATACATCCTTTTCCGTTCTGCAGCTGAAGCGTCACCCTTTGCTCCCGCAGGATCTTAGCGGAAATCTCTTTGGCTTTCCCAAGATCCCGGATCCAAAGGCCATTCTTTACCGCGAACACATCTACCGCCCACTTGCCGTTTACGTCGGTGGCAGTGGTCAGCACCGCCTCCATAGAAAGGGCTTTTTCCAGCTCACAGGCCAGAGCGTTGGCCCCTCCCATATGGCCGGACAGAATGGGGATACAGTACCGTCCCCCTTCATCCGCCACCAGCACCGCCGGGTCTTTGGCTTTGGACTGTATCCAGGGAGCGATGGCCCGCACCGCGATCCCCGCCGCCCCGATAAAAATAAGGGCTTCCTTTTCCTGAAACTGCCGTCCGGTCCACTGGGAAAGAGGTTCTGTCACAGACCTTTCATCCCGGCTGTTTTTCACCGCTTCCCACACCTGATGTCCCCTGGCCTCCAACGCCTCTTTGACGGTATGGGCCAGGGACTTCCCCCGGCTGGTAAAACTAATGACTGCAATCTTCATCTTGCTTTCCTTTCCGGTATCCGGTGGTAAACTCTGGGTCGTACAGCTTGGACCTCTGGTAATTCTGATGGGTCACCACCTGCCCTACAATGATCAGGGCCGTCTTCGTAATGCCATAAGTCTTGGCCGTTTCTGCCAGTGTTCCTACGGTGCAGAGATAACAGGCCTCTTCCGGCCAGGTTGCCTTGTATACAATGGCCGCCGGGGTATCCGCCTCATATCCCCCCGCCAGCAGTTCCTTCTCCAGATTTTCCAAAAGCCCTGCGCTCAAGAACAGTACCATGGTCGTCTGGTGGGCCGCAAAGGCAGATACCTTCTCCCGCTCAGGAACCGGCGTCCGCCCTTCCATCCGGGTGATCACCACACTCTGGGACAGATCCGGAAGCGTATATTCCAGATTCAGCGCCGCTGCCGCCCCGCAGAAAGAACTGACTCCCGGGCAGGATTCATAGGAAATGCCTTTCTGGTCCAACTGATCCATCTGCTCCCGCACCGCTCCGTAGAGACTGGGATCCCCGGTATGGAGCCGGACGGTATCCAACCCTTCTCCTTCTGCCCGCTCCATGACTTCCAGCACCTCTTCTAAGGTCATATGAGCACTATTATATATCTTACAACACTTTTTTGTTTCTTTTAATAGTTCTGGATTTACCAACGATCCCGCATAAATGACAACGTCCGCCCCTCTTAGCAGCCGCTGCCCCCGCACTGTGATCAGGTCTTCCGCTCCCGGCCCTGCCCCAACGAAATAAATCATTGCTTTTCTCCTTCTCTTACAAATATCAGTGTAAAATATCCGGCATCTTCCGGCAGGTCTTCTGCTCTCTGATAGATCCGCTCCTGTTCCATGCCGCAGTTTTCCACTCCCGTCACCTGGGCGCCGGCAGCTTCCTCTTCTTCCAGGATCTTCTTGACCTTGGGCATTTTTCTGCCTGCCTTCATCAAAACTTTGGTTCCGGGAAGCTTCAATGCTTCCTCAATTTGGTAGGAAGCCGGAATGATGTGGATTTCCTCTGCTTTCTCCCCCAGGGTGATTCCAAGCCTGGCCGCCGCCGCGCAGAAAGAAGGAATCCCGCTGATGATCCGGGCCTCATAACCCTGTTCCTGAAGACGGCTATGCAGATAAAAATAGGTAGAATACACACAGGGATCTCCCAAAGTCAGAAAGGCTACATCCTTCCCTTCATCCAGCAGGGCACGCAGTTTACGTTCCGCCGCTTCATGGCTTTTTTCCAGCACCTTTGGGTCTTTGGTCATAGGCATCTCAACGCCCGCCAGTTCTTTTTCCTTTAAAAAGGGACAGGCCGCTGCCGCGATTCCATAGGCAGTGGTTTCCTCCGGAATCTTCCCCGGCGCCGCGACCACCTGGCATTCCTGGATCACCCGGTATGCTTTCAGAGTCAATAATTCTGGATCGCCAGGACCTACTCCGATCCCGTAAAGTATACCTTTCTGTTTCATAAATCCTCCTGTCTGTTCTGGTGCCATTCTTGATATTTTTTTATAAGCCTGTCTGCTTGGCTGCTTTTTCCCAATATGCCATATTGACTGGAAAAAAGGATCACGCCCAGCTCAAGCTTCCCTTCTGTCCGCCGGATCAAATGTTCTTCTGCCCGGTCCACCAGTTCCTGTCCCAGCATAGCCCGCTCTTCTTCCTTACAGATTCCAAGGGCTTCTTCTGTCGTCAGACTCTCCAATATTTGGGAAGCCTTCTCTTCTCCCAAATGGCGGCGCAGAGCCGCTGCCGCCAAAAGCTCCATCCGGCAGTCCGCCCATTTGGAATGGGTGTTCATGATCCCTCCTGCCACCTTGATGAGCTTCCCAATATGTCCCGCCAAGACTAGGCCCTGGAAGCCAAGTTCACAGGCCATATCCATGGTCTGTCCGATGTAATTGCTGCATTTCACCGCTTCTTCTGGATCCATGCCGTAAGTATCTTTCAGAAAATCCAGGCCATAATTCCCCGGCGCCGCGATCAGGTATGGACTGCCGCCGGCCCGCTTCACCTTCAGATCCAGACGGATCGTATCGATCAGGGCCTGCTCGCTCATAGGTTCCACAATCCCGCTGGTGCCTAAGACAGAAAGCCCGCCCTGGATCCCCAGTCTGGGATTAAAGGTTTTAGCTGCCAGGCGTTCCCCTTCCGGGATGGAGATCTGAATGGTAAGCCCCTGCTCGTACCTTGCCTTCTCGCAGGCGTCCTTGGCTTCTTTCAAGATCATCTGCCGTGGCACCCGGTTAATGGCAGGACTGCCTACCGGCTGTTCCAGTCCTGGTTTCGTCACTCTTCCCACGCCAGGGCCGCCTTCCAAAACAATGCCAGGCCTCTTGCTTCTCTTAACTTTGCTGTAGACCAGGATTCCATTCGTCACATCCGGGTCGTCACCACTGTCCTTGCGGATGGCGCAGGAAACCTGGATTGGGAGATCCTGCTCTCCGTCTTTTTCGATCTGGATATCTTCCACAGGAAACACCAGTCTGCTGCCGCCAGGAAGTTCCACCTGCACCCTGTTTTCCGCTTCTTTGCCCCGGCCCTGTTCTTCCAGATCAAGGCCGCGAAAAAGCAGCGCCAGAGCCGCTTTCGTGGCCGCCTGGGCACAGGTCCCGGTAGTATACCCTTTTGCAAGCTCTTTTCCTGGCATAAGGAATCGATCTCCCTTCTAAACACATTTACAGAAAACCTAAATAAAAGAAAAAGACTGCCAGCGGCAATCTTTCCATACAATTCACAAAGGCTGGTCTTCCAGCCCTTCTTCCCATGTATCCTCTTGCCCTCACCGTAAGATCATACCATACATACCGGCAGGTATCCTGGCTTGGAGCTAAAACCTACTTCCTGTCCTTCCCGCCAGAAAAACTGACAGTGGTACACAGGGTTCGTCCCTCCATACAGTAGAGTGAGCTGCTGTGGCCTTTCACCACATTCCCTTTTCATCTGCGCAGACAGAACCGGTATGGTAATATTCTATCCGTTTCACTGCAGGCTGTCAATTAGGGACAGGGCCTTTTCAATTGGGGCCGGGGGATTTTTAAAAATCCCCCGGCCCCAATTGAACATTATTTCCTTACGGCAAATGCTTCTGCCTCTTTCACCCATCCCAGCAATTCTTCATCAATCTCTTCTTCTGACGCAATGAGCACATGATGGGTCCAGCGGCCCGGATATGGTTCCGTGGCCACATCGATCCTAGGCGATTCTACTTTATGGCTCAAGCCGAATGTTACTACAATATAGGTTTCTGGCCGCTCTTTTGCTTTTCGCACTTTCGCGAAGGAAACACAGGCGAACATATGCTTATGATAAAAAGAGATCTGCGTTTTCTGCGCTTTAATCTCTGCTTCTCCCACTTTTTCCAGAACCCTTTTTTCAAAAGTTTCATAGAGAGAAAGAGCCGCTGGATTCTGATCAAAAAATCTCAATACATCTACATTCATATCGCTACTCCGCAATCTCTGCCAGTTGGAAGCGGATGACTTTCGCCAGATCTTCCAGTCCTACTTCCACTTGGTATCCGATCTTCCCCGCGCTGAACATGATCCGCTCAAACCGCTCTGCGCTCTGGTCAATAGTCGTGGTAAACTGTTTCTTCATGCCAATAGGGGAACAGCCTCCATGTACATAGCCCGTCAGAGGAAGCAGCTCTTTTGACTTGATCATCTCAATGCTTTTTTCTCCTACACTCTGGGCCGCTTTCTTCAAATTCAGCTCCTGGCTCACCGGAACCACGAACACGTAATGTTCTTTGGATTTTCCTACTGTTACCAAGGTTTTGAACGCCCGATCCGGATCCTGGCCCAAGGCTTTTACCACATCCAATCCGCTGACAGCTCCGGTTTCCAGATAATTGTGGCTTTCATAATTGATTTTTTTCTGGTCCAAGATCCGCATCACATTCGTCTTTTCCTGATTTTTCCCCATAACGCCGCTTCCTTCCTCTTAATATTCCGTCGTTTCATTATATAGCATACAATATTCTTTTTCCCCTGTATCTTCGTCAATTCCTTCTGAAGAAATCCAGAATTTTTCTCTTTGGTAGAAACGTACTGCCCGGCTGTTTTTCTCATACACATGCAGTTCCAGCTTCTTTTTAAAACCTTTCACATAGTCTAAAAGCAGCTTTCCGATTCCCCGGCCTCGCTGACTCTTCTCCACAAAAATCCCTTCGATATGATCCCCGTTCATTCCAAGGAAGCCTAAGATCTTCCCCTCTTCTTCACAGACACAGATCCATGCCTTGGCAAGCAATTCCCGCACCATTTCCAAATGATCCCTCCAGTAAGCTTCCGGGATAAAATCGTGGGCATCCAGGTTTGCCGCCAGCCAGATTTCCGCAACTCTTTGGAGCTCCTGTTTTTTCACTTCCCTGATCAAAAAATCTCCCGCCATTTCCATTATCCTTTCAATCCTCTGGCCTGCCGGTCCATGTCTTCAATCACAATGTCATAGATTTCCCCAAGAGAAGCGCAGTACTCCAACACTTTCCAGGGTTCATTGGTGTGAAAATGAATCTTGATCAACTCTTCATCTCCCACAGCCAGCAGACAGTCTCCTTGAAAATGCTGGGTAAAATACTGGCTGATCTGGTCTTCATCCAGATCTTCTCCCTCGATCAAAAGCTGAGTATCATAACGAAACTCTAACATACCGCTTCCTCCTTTATACTTCTGCTCTGAAATCAATCCTGGATTTATTCTATCCGGTTCCCAAAAAACTGTCAATTAGGGACAGGGCTTTTTCAATCGGGGCCGGGGGATTTTTAAAAATCCCCCGGCCCCGATTACTATTACTCTTTCCTTTCCGCTCTTCCAAATCCCAGGCAGGCCAACGCCAAACAGATCAAAGTGATCAGTATTGCCGCTGGAATCCAGGGGATCAGATCTATCTGGAAGGTATCAAAGTTAGCGGCCATCTCTCCTTGCAGGACAGTTACCATATAGAAGGGATAGCACATGGGATAACAGAACCAAACTTTGCTGTTCATGACCAGCACGGACGGCACAATAGAAGCCAAGCCGATCCCCATGGAAAATACGGCTGTCCGGATCCAGACCGCCACCATCCAGAAGAAAGCCGTCATGGGGATCGCAGACAGATAGATCAGTCCTGTCTCCCGCAGTACCAGCAGCGGCGAGATCATCAGATCATAGTCGTTCATCGCTCCAGCGATCATTGCCGCTGGAAAATACAGCAGGTCCATAAATCCAAGCTGGATCGCCGCAAGAAGCAGTAATACTAAGAATTTTGCCAGGCAAAGGGTCGGCAGAGACACCGGCAGGGCCAGCATTTTCCGGATGCCTCCGTCCCGCCGCTCTGTCTGGTTTAAAAGAACGGTTCCGATCACCAGCGTGGCCGGATACATGAACCAGGCAAGTCCCAAAAAGCCCTGGATGAAAAAATTATTTTCCGGCGAGATCCCCTCCGCCTGCATCTCAAAGTTCATCCCGGAATTCACCACCGATGGTATCCACAGGATCACGATAGGGATCAGCAGAATCCACAAAATATGTGAACGGCGTATTTTCTTCAGTTCCATCGAAAGATAACTGATCAGATTCATTACCGTTTCCTCCTCTCTCGTAAAATCACACCTTCCGCTCCGCAAAAAAGAACAGTCTCTGCAACCGCCAGCAAAAGCAGGGGCCCCACCCAGTCTCCTGACTGTGCCGCCGGAAGGGTCCAAAAGGGCATAGCGTAAGGAAATGCCGCCCACCCGATCTGATCCATTGGCATCATAATGGCTGTAAACATCGCGATCACTCCGATTCCCAGAGAAATCCACATATTTTTAAAAAGGGAAGCGATCACCATGGACAATACGCAGGCCGGGAAAAACAAAATCAGTTCATAGCCAAATACCTTTACCAGTTCCTTCCCAAACTCCCAAATGTTCTCCTGCCGGTCAGAAAACCACCGGATCTGGCAGAGCAAAAGCGACAGCGCCTCGATCGCCATCCCCAGAGCAAGAGAACCAGCCAGCAGAATCGTCTTGCCGGCAAACATGCCTCCCATA
This sequence comes from Lachnospiraceae bacterium KGMB03038, assembly GCA_007361935.1. NCBI lineage: Bacteria > Bacillati > Bacillota > Clostridia > Lachnospirales > Lachnospiraceae > Lachnospiraceae bacterium KGMB03038. The sequence goes on from CP041667.1 coordinate 2,401,245, forward strand.
TTTCTTGGCAGTGTTTCCATCTTACGGATTCCATCATCAGCAAATTCAATATGATACAGTACACAAGAGCCGATCACCAAAAGGAACAGATCCAGCATGTCGATCATCTGCCAGTTAGCCTCCAGCAGGATTTCCAATGTGGGCAGATTCTGGCTGGTAAAGGTATCTGAACGCGCGGCCAGATTTACGACTGGAAACGCTCCCGCCAGAAGCGCTCCCACAAGAAAGGCCAGATAATACCCGGTCCGCTTCATTTTCCGGATCTCCAGAAGCAGTTTCATTTCTTCCACCTCCCCGCTTTTCCCATCGCCAGGTTATCTTCTTCGATCAACGCCAGGAAGGTCTCCTCCAGAGGATCGGTGGGCAGCCCTCTCTCTCTTGCGTATCTGCGCAAGTCTTCTAACGTGCCTTCAAACAGCAGTCTTCCATGATTCAGGATTCCCACGTCGTCCGCCATCAGTTCGATCTCCGGCAGCAAATGGGAAGATACCAGCACAGTACAGTCATATCTTCTGGGCAGTTCCCGGATCAGCGTACGGATCTCATGAATCCCGGACGGGTCCAGCCCGTTGGTGGGTTCATCCAGAATCAATACCGGCGGTCTCCCAAGGAGCGCGCCAGCCAGTCCCAGCCGCTGTTTCATCCCCAGAGAATATTTCCTGGCCAGCCGCTTCCGGTAAGGAATAAGTCCCACCGTCTCCAGCGCTTCTTCCACACTTTCCTTTGGCAGGCCCAAGATCTTGCGGATCAGGTCCAGATTCTCCTCGCCTGTCAGATTCCCATAGAAAGCGGGCGCCTCGATAAAAGAGCCGATCTCACTTAAAATCTCCTTGCGATGTCTGGCATAGGTCTTCCCGTTGATCCGAAAATTTCCCGATGAGGGAACCGTCATTCCCAGCAGCATTTTCATGGTTGTTGATTTTCCCGCCCCATTAGGTCCCAGAAATCCATATACCCGGCCCCGCTCAATGTGCAGATCTAAGTTTGAGACCGCTGTAAAATCTCCATATCGTTTCGTCAGTTTCCGTGTTTCTATCATAGATTTCATCTTTCCTTCCTCCTTCCACCTGCCATTCAGTATAACCCCCTATCCTTACAACAGCCTTCCCTCTGTCTTACATTTACCTTACAAATGCTCTGGTTCCTTTCCGTCCCAGGACTTCCTGTGCTATACTGTGATCATGGCAAACAGATGTATGGTGAGGTGAAGCAAATGAATCTGGATTATCTAAAACATAAGAAACTGCTCTTGGTAGACGACGAACCGGGGCTTTTGGATATGGTCACAGACATTTTAAAGGAAGATGGATATCAGAATCTGAAAACTGCCGGAACGGTAAAAGAAGCGTTAAAGCTATGCCAGGACTGGAAGCCGGATTTTGCCATCCTGGATGTGATGCTCCCAGACGGGGACGGATTCTCTCTTCTTCAGGCCATTCGGACTTTCTCGGATCTTCCGGTGCTGTTTCTGACGGCCCGCGGGGAGGACGAAGATAAATTTAAGGGTCTGGGATTGGGGGCCGACGACTATCTGGTAAAACCATTTCTCCCAAGAGAACTGACCCTTCGCATCGGCACGATCCTTCGCCGCTGCTACAAGGAAGAATCTCCCCTGGTCCGTCTGGCTGCCTGCCAGATCGACTTTGAGCGGGCGGAGGTCATCAAAGACGGACAGCATCTTCCCCTGACTGCCAAAGAGTTTGCTCTGCTCCAGGCTCTTCACCGAGGCGCGGGAAAGATCGTTACCATCGATCTGCTCTGCGAAGCCGCCTGGGGTGAGAATCCATTTGGCTATGAAAACTCTCTGATGGCCCATATCCGGCGCATCCGGGAGAAGATCGAGGCCAACCCCTCCAAGCCCTGCTCTCTTATTACAGTCAAAGGGCTTGGTTACAAGCTTCTGACGGAGGATTGAAACATGAAGAGCACATTGAAACTGATCCGGCGTTTTTTTACGATCCTGGTTCTATCTGTTCTTTTGCTTCTGGTGGTGAATCTAACTCTATTCATCGCCGTCACCTGGAAAACAGTGGGGGGACAAAGTCCCTGGAAAATGGCAGAGTCCATCTCTTCTTCCTTATTGATACAGGAAGATGGGAGTTATCAGCTTGACGCTTCTTCGGCGGATCTTCTGGCCCGTCAGGATACCTGGGCCATCCTGGTAGAAAATGGATCTGGAAATGTAATCTGGCAAAGCGACGGACTTCCTTCCCAGATTCCCCTCCATTATAGCCTGTCTGAAATGTCCCAGGCTCTCCGGGGATATGTGGCTGATTATCCCACCACATATGCCAGCCACGGAGAGGATCTTTTGATCCTGGGACATCCAAAGACCTCTTATTGGAAATTAATGTGGAACACCTTTGACTACAGCATGATCAGCAATGCTCCGAAAACAATGCTGTTATTCCTTGGCTTTAACGCCTGTATCATCCTGATCATCTATCTTGCCTCCACCTCCGGTATCCTGCGGGCGGTCAAGCCTATTGTCCAGGGCGTGGAGGCTCTTCCTGACGGTCAGGATATCGCGGTCCGGGAGAAAGGCCTGTTCTCTCAGCTTGCGGCCTCCATCAACCGGACCAGCCAGCGCCTGCGTACCCAGGAATACCAACTGAAGAAAAAGGAAGCGGCCAGAGCCGACTGGATCGCCGGCGTCTCCCACGATGTACGCACTCCTCTTTCCATGATCATGGGATACGCCGTCCAGCTGGAGGAAGACACAGCGCTTCCCAAAGAGGCAAGAAAAAAGGCCGGTACCATCCGGCTACAGAGCATACGTATGAAAAATCTGATCAACGACCTGAATCTGGCCTCGAAACTGGAATACCACACCCAGCCCGTTCACCTTGCGTCAGTCAACACAGTCGCTCTGCTGCGCAAGATTGTAGTGGATTTCCTGAATCTGGACCCTGAAGGAACTTATCCCATCACCTGGGACACAGACGAAGCTTTAACTGTCTGCCTTATCCAAGCCGATGAAAACCTGCTCCAAAGAGCCGTCTCTAACCTGATCGTTAACGCCCAGGTACACAATCCAGAAGGCTGTTCCATAACGGTGCGACTTACAAAGGAAGAGCCTCAGTGCCGGATCACCGTTGCCGATAATGGCTGCGGTATCTCCGATGAAGACCTCGTGACCCTCCGGAGTACGCCCCACTACCTCTTATCCGATGGCAGCATCGGAGGACAGCGTCACGGACTGGGACTTTTGATCGTCCGGCAGATCGCAGAAGTCCATGGCGGCCAGGTAGAGATCGGCCATTCAGAAAGCGGAGGTTTTCAAGCAGATATCCTGCTGCCATGTTAAAAAGGGACAGGGGATTTTTAAATGGGGCCGGGGGATTTTTAAAAATCCCCCGGCCCCATTTCAGACTGTAGACAAAGTTGGTGCTGGAGCCTAGCTCCAGCACCACTCTTTTTGCCAAAATGCCAACTCCCATATTTTTTTATAAAAGATAAAAAAGAATCCTGATTTTTTGTCCTGCCTTTCCCTTACATCCAGAATCTTTGCCAGCTTTTTCAGATTCATGCACGCAAAGGTCAGCCCGGCTTTCATTCTCATTCGGGCGTTGCCGATGTATTGTGTGTATCGAAATCCATGCTGTTCTTTTGCACTTCCGAACAATCTCTCAATGGTTTCTTTTCTCAACATATAGATCTCTTTGTTCCCGAGAGTATAGCGGATATCCTCACTGGTTTCCAGATACTCTTCCCAAATGTGGCGGGAGATCGTTTTTTCATGCTCTTTGCTTTCTGTACAGTTGCAAAGGTAAGGGCAGTTTTTACAGATGCTTTTATCGCTCTTGTATTCTTTGTACCCTTCCCGGTTCGTTGTCCGATAAGTAAGGATCTGATCCGCCGGACAGATATAGCAGTCATAGTACTCATCGTAGACATACTCATATTTCTTGAAGAATCCATCTTTTGTCATGGGCCTTTTATACGGAAACAGGGGCTGTATCCCGTCTTTTAACAATTCTCGGGCGATTGCTGGAGTCTTATATCCGGCATCCAATACCATCATCTCCATATCCAGGTCTTTCAACTTGTCGTACAAAGGCTTCCATGTCCTGCTGTCATGTTCATTCCCTGGATGCACAGTATAACCTAAGATCCACCCGTGCTTGTCACATGCAGTCTCTATGTTGTATGCAAAAACATGTTTATGTTCGCCTTTTCGGAACCACCCGCTTTCCGGATCTGAAGTACTGCATTTTTGCGTTTTGGCTCCTTCCGGGATCTCGTCTGAAGAACCGCTTTCACCAGAAGTGCCGCTACCCGCTGCAGGCGGTGTAGTTGAATCATCCTTTTTTTCTTTTAAAGGTTTCTTTCCATGATTTTTGCGGTCTTCATTGATTTCTTTTTTTAACTCCTCCTCATACCATAGAGCTTCTTGAGATGCAATCCTCTTTCGCCTCTTTTTGCTGTTCGCACAGGCTTTTACATGGGTAGAATCCACAAACACGGTAGACGTATCTACCAGATGAAACTTCATACATTGTTCGAGGATATGGGAAAAGATCTGTTCAAACAGTTCCGTATCCTTAAAACGCCGGGTATAGTTTTTCCCAAAAGTAGAAAAGTGAGGAACTGGATCCAGCATATCCAGACCGAGAAACCAACGATACGCTACATTCACTTCGATTTCTTTGATCGTCTGGCGCATACTTTTAATCCCATAGAGATACTGGATAAAAGGGATTTTGATCAGCATCACCGGATCCATGCTCGGCCTTCCGTTATCTGCACAATACTTGTCTTCTACAAGATCGTAAATAAAGTTCCAGTCAATTGCCCGGTCAATCTTTCGGAGCATGTGATCCTTTGGCACCATGTCATCCATGCTGAACAGCATCATTTGTTCTCTTTTTTTATCGGAATCTCTTGTCATCATAAGCAGGCCCTCCTTATAGGATAATTATACCATGTGCAGAGAACGCACCGCTTAACTTTCGAGTTGATAAGTAGGGGATTTTTCTTGATAAAAACCGGAAGAATCATTGAAATGTTGATAACTACAATAGAAAAGCTCCGGTGTAAACCGGGGACTTTGTCTACAGTCTGAATTGGGGCCGGGGGATTTTTAAAAATCCCCCGGCCCCATTTAATTATCGGTTAATTACCCTGCAAAAAATCCATTAATCGAATCAATGATTTCTCCTGTCTCTTTGACTGGTTTTGTAATAAGGCTTACTACTACAAATATGATCAGTGCCGCACCGAGCCCCCAGACTCCCGCCATAACCCCAAATGGATCAGGGATCACGAAGGTGGTAAAAAGCATAATCGCTTCACCGATACAGATGCTGCTGACCGCCGCGGCAGGTGTCGATCTCTTCCAGTAAACGCCTCCCAGCATAGCTGGTGCCAGCGCTGCCACACCGCCATTTGCCAGCGCAAGGATGTCACTGATCAATCCCGGCCGCATCAATGCCACGATCACGGATAAAAAGCCAAAGATCAGTGTTCCCAATCTTGCCACTCTATACTGCTGGTATTCCGTCGCCTCTTTATTAACGTAGGTTTTATAAACATCCGTAGATACCATGGTGCTGACCGCATGAAGCTGGGAATCTCCCGTAGACATAGAGGCGGCCAGCGCCCCGGATATTACAAGCGCCGCAAATACGATAGGCGTGTACTTTAGAAGCATTTCTGGAAAAACGGTATCCGGTGACGCCAGATCCGGCATAAGCAGATTGCCGATCATCCCTACCGCCGGTGTAAATATATAGATAGACGTCAGATAAATAGACGAAAATACGGAAGACCATTTTAAGACCTTCAAGGATTTCCCTGAGAAAAACCGAAGCGTCACATGCGGGAACATCATCATTCCGATAGTCACTACCAACCATCTGGAAATCCAGTCTGTCGGTGTTACAACTCCTTGGGGGCCGGGCAATGTCAAAAGTTCTGGCACCGCCTGATGGATTGCCTCATAAGCTCCGCTGATGCTTCCGTAATTCTGGGTCACAATGATGTACGAACCGATCACCATCCCGATCCACATGAAAACTCCCTGTGCCGCATCCGTGATAGCCACACCTTTCATTCCACCCATCCAGACCAAGATGATCATAATCGCAAAAAACATGATCGTTCCAAACGCATAACTCAGCTTTCCACCACTGATCACTTCGAAAATATAACCGGAACCTATGGCCTGCATTGCTACATAAGGAACTGTAAAAACCAGCGCGATTACTGTGACTAAAAGGCCGATAGTCTTATTCTGGTATACATCGCTGATATACTGGGACATAGAGATATAACCTCTGGTCTTTCCAAGATACCAAAACCGCCTTCCAATAACCCAAAACATTACGCCCGGAAATACGGTCCAGATTCCATTGACCCACCAGCCGATGCCATTATTATATACAAAACCGCTGGCTCCTAGAAATGCATAAGAGCTGTGGTAGGTTGCGCTAAACGTCAAAGTTAGTACAAAAACGCCAAGAGAACTTCCTGCCGTGGCAAAATCTTTGATGTTTTTCTTATCTTGTCTGGAAGCGTAGAATGCAATCCCAAGTAAAGATAAAGTATAAATCCCAAGAATGATCAATCCTACATTACTCATTGTCATCCCCCCTTACATCGTCATAATCCTTTTTCCATGCTTTAATCTTTAAAACTCCTACAAGGAACGCCACGATCGCCACCGCATACCAAACATCAAGCCATACCAGGAGCGTTGGCCATCCCAGGACAAAAGGATTGGTTTCCGCAAAATCACTGATCTGATTTACAATTGGAGGATTGACCATAATCAGCACAAGAACAAAGATTCCATATACGATTTTTTCACCCTTTGATAATTTCATACCTTCTCTCCTTCCTTATTTTTTCTCTTAGTTATCTATCAGTCTTCCTGCATTTTTTGAATTACACAGACTAATCGTTCTACTAGATGCTCGTGATATTTTTTTCCTTTCTCAGCATCCGACTTAGTCGGTTCTCCCGTTGTTCCTCCTGCGATCTGAGCGTTTTTCTCTGCGTGTGCGTATGTACTTGGAACGTAACATAAGGTATCATGCATAAACGCTGGATCTACAGAATACAACTCCTGACTTTTGATCGGATTGTCCTTTGCCAGTTCCAGGTGGACCAACTCCGGATATCGGTACATCATGTGAGAAGTCTCCACCTCTTCCGCGTGTCCGACCTCTCCAAATCCAAGTTCGCCCACAATATCTTTAGACATATAGGCCGGGTCGAAAATTTTAACAGTAGCCCCTATTTCCCGCTGGATCTTCTCGGCTGCCATCTGCATCCAGATCACATTTACGATCCGGTGTCCATTAATCATTATGATCTTGTCAAATCCATGCTGTTTTAAGGAAGCGGCAATATCATAAACCAGTCCCATCAAGATTTCCGGGCGAATGGTGATTGTTCCCGGAAGAACCATATGATGCGGACTCCATCCAAACCATACCGGCGGGACGATCACTGCTTTTGTCTCATTTGCCGCATCTTCTGCCAGCGTGATCGCCACATAGCTGTCTGTACCAAGAGGCATGTGATATCCATGCTGCTCAATGCTTCCAATTGGAAGTATCGCAACGCCCTTGCTTTCTTCCGCTAATCTTCCTGCTTCTTTCCAACATTTTTCCTGTAGCCATTGACTCATACTAAGCACCTCCAAATTTTCTGTTATTTCGTCTGTTTTTTATAAATTTACCAAATTCTCTCCCCAAAAAATGTGCTCTGCAACACAAAAATTGTGCATTTCACACCTTCCTTCAACTATTGAAAACCTTTATTTTTCATACTATAATGATAAAAATTGTGCAATTTTTCAGGAGGTGTCTCATGAAATCTTATCGTCAAAAAAATCTAGAAGCCTTTTCCAGTCTTGGTATCCAAAAAGATTTTCCCTCCAAAACTATTTTAGAAGTCAGCGGAAGGCCAAAATCTTATGTTTATCTTCTTCTGCATGGACATGTCCGACAGTATTTTATCGCTCCAGAAGGAACGGAAAAAACCCTTCTTCTGCTGTCACGAGGCGATCTTTTTGGTGAGATCACCTGCTTGCAGCAGGATCATGACCAAGTATTTACCCAGGCCCTGTCTTCTGTATCTGTCTGTCAGATTCCTGTCAAAGATTTTATCGCCCTTCTTCAAAATGACAGTTCTATTTCTTATGCGGTCAACCAAATGCTGTCTTATAAATTTCGGATTCTTATGGCGCAATTACAGGATTCTTCCTTCTGTGATGCCGGGGAACGTCTGAAAAATCTCCTTTTGCGCCTGTCTGCCCAGCAGGGGAGGAAGACCGAATATGGCATCCAGATTCCCTGCCGCTATACGCATGAAGAGCTGGCCGGAATGATCTCCTCCACCAGAAGTACCGTATCGAGAAAAATGAAATTTCTGCGGGAAGAAGGATTCCTTACCATTCGCGGGCGTTATCTTTACATCCATCCGCCTGCAGAAGATTAAAAAGAGCCAGGGATTTTTTAATCCCCGGCCCCGATTAAAAAAGCCCTGTCCCCTTTTGATCTATCCTCCAATTTTCCTTAATTCTTCCAAGGTTGCGTCCAGATTCTTTTTGTGCCAATTTTTCCCAAACTGGCCGCCCAGGTAAGAGGAACTCCGCAGGTCGCTCAATCCCTTCTGCTGAGTGGACAGCCTGATCACGCTGTCTTGTGTTTCTATCGTCAAATAATCATTGAGACCCTTTTTTTCTATTTTTATCCCCTTTATCTGGGCAAAGGGAATCGACAGTGCCACTTCCTTTTTCAATCCCCAGGTCATTTTTCCAAAGGGTACTAGAACCACCTCTTCCCTGCAGATCTGCAAAACATAAAATTCTGTTCCAACGCTTAAAAATTTGGCGATTGCGTCACTTAAATCCTCCGGCGCATAGGATACAATGATGCTGCGGTTTTCCAGCGGCTCGTATCCTGCTTCCTTAAGGATCTCCCATACCTTGGTTTCTTTTGCCATTTTTCTATCCTCCATGTGTCCTGATGTTTTGAATCAGCGGAAACCTTAGCAGCTTTCCATGATTCCATATCTTCTCACATCAGCCAGACCTTTGGAGGCGTTCTGCCGAAACGGCCGCTTTCGTGCTTAAATGGAAATCTTCGTTTCCATCACTTGGAGCAGAACTTTTTTCTTATTACGAGAAAAATAGCAAGTCTTTCCATCGGGAAACAGAATCTTCCTTTCCTTCATATCCAATCCCTTGATCTGCCGGGTATTTACCAAATAGGCCCGATGGACCCGAAGGAATTGTCTCCCCAACGTCTGTTCCAGTTCCTGGATACTTCCGGTAAAATCTATACTTTCTGTCAAGGTCCGTAGAATGATCCTGTGACTTTTGTCCCCGGTTTCAAAATATAGGATTTCTTCCATGGGCACATGACGCACGGTATCCATGAATCTTACTGTAAAATAGGGTCTGTCTTCTTCCTGCTCCTGTTTCATCCGCTCTGCCGATACCTGCAGGCATCTGCGGACATCTTGAAACATTTCTTCTTGATTTTCTTTCACAATATAATCCAACGCTTCTACCTTATACCGAAAAGTTTCAAAAGCCAGTTCCCGGTAGGCTGTCACATAGATCAAAAATCCTCTGGAATCTATAGCCCGCAGAGCCTGTCCCAAAGTAAAACCTGTATATTCCTGGTCTTTCAGATCCACATCTAAAAAATAAATTCCTCTTTTTCCACTCTCTCCCACAACAGCAAGCAACTCCCTTGGGCTGCCTGTATCCATCACAACTTTCATATCATAACCGGAAATCAAGATCTCCCTCTCCAGTTTCTCGCGAATCATTCTACGAATTTTAGGATCATCGTCACAAAGATATATTGGAACCATTTCTTTCCCCTTTCCATCTGCCGATCACCAGTTCCTGCTCAAACCACCCTTCCGCTTGACTCGTTCTCCACCACATCATATCATAAGATTCAACAATACGCCGGAGACTGGCAAGTCCCGTTCCATGTCCCTCGCCTTTTGTAGAATATCCCTCTTTCCCCAGCAAAGGCAGAGGCACCGCTTCCCGCACGGGGTTTTTCACCAATATGCTGACACTTTCTTGACTTTCGTAAAACAATACAGCTACCTCCGGCGAAATCTTCCCTTGTCCTTTTTTATTTTTTTGAAATACTTCTGTCTCTTCCATTGCGTTATCCAGCAAAATCCCTACTGCCCGGCACAAATCCCGAACAGGGATTCCCACATCTGTCACCGGTTGTTCCGCCTCCAGCCGCACAGGTATTTCTCTCTCCTGCATTTGGGCAATCTTCATCGCCAGCAACCCCTTTAGTTCTGGAATATGGATGTTTCCAAGCTGAGAGATCTGAAATATCTTCTTCCCGATCCGCCCTTCAAAATCTCCGGTCAGTTCAGAAATAAACTCCTGCACGGCCCGCAGATTTCCTTCATCTGCCTGAACAATCGCTCCTGCCATCATATTTTTAAAATCATGGCGGAAGATCCGCACATCCTTCTGTACATGCTCCAACGTCTGGATATAAAATTCCTGCTGGCTTAAATTTAGATTCTGTTCTTCAATCTTTCTCTTTTGCATCTCGCATCGAAAGGTATGATTGACCACTCCATACAAAAGCAGCAGGAACAATAGCGAGATAACAGGGTTGGAGTTATTCAGGACCAGCCGTTCATTGGCCAGTTCTATGGTCAGGGATTTTACCGCCGGAAGCATGAGAAACATAAGCTTCCAGTATCGCATCTTTGTATTGGTAGACAAAAAATTATTATATTCTTCGCAAAGGTCATTTCGCCGGATAAACCAGGCGGCAAAAAAAGCCGGCAGAAGAAGTACAACACTTTCCGCCGCCATATAGATCGCCAAATCTTTGGGCACACTTAGGTCATAGTTTCCTGTCAGGAATAAACCTTCCAGATCCTGGAAGATCCCATACAGAAACACCACTGCCGCACTGGTCACAAACCCATTGATCCAGCCAGTCTGATAAAAGCCTTTTAATACTAAGCCAAAGCAGGCCGCTTCCAGATAGGTTTCTGCCAGCCAGACTCCAAAATTCCCGTAAAGATCCAGGACAAAAAACAAGCTTGCCGGAATGATCAGCAGTAAAATGTAAGGAATCCACAAAAGAACTGCCTTCTTCCAGTCCGCCTTCTGATCCAGCAAAGCTCCCGCAAGCAAGATACAGATCAGATACTCCACAGTAGCAAGAGGAATATTTAAGAAAAATGTAGTCGCAAACGTATACTCCATTTTTTGCTCCTTTATGTCATCTGCCATCAATTTTATTTATCACAGACTATTTTTTAGATATTGGACTTTCCCTCTGTTTCCCACTATAATTAAGAATGGTCCACCGGATTGGGATATACCGTCTCCACCGCCTCGATGAAGCGCTTTACCGCCGTCCCCACCGGATTGTACTGATTCCACACCAGGTAAATGTAGACTTTCTGGAACTCCAGCACCGGAATCTCCCGGTACTGGCCGCTCTCCGGAAGGGTTCCACGGAACAGAAGCGTCCCCGCCGTACGGTTCTCGATCAACTGCCGGATCACCGCGATCTGGTTAGTGGTCAAGATCACATTCGGCGAAACCCCATTCTGAGTGCAGATCTTCAGACTGTTTGTTGTCAGGAAGGAATCCTCAGAAAATAATACCAGCGGGATCTCACAGAAGTCCTTTACGGAGACCATTTCTTTCCCGGCCAGAGGATGGTCTTTTGGAAGATAGAGACAGATTCTTGTGACTCCCACTTGATAATGGCCAAATGCGGAAGAAACCGGAGAATCGGAAGAAAGCAGCGCCACATCCAGCTTTCCATCCAGGATCTTCTGGCGGTTCGCAATACTTCCCTCTTCCACAACATTGACCTTGATCTGCGGATACTGGCGGTGAAATTCCTGGATCATAGGAGGAAAGAACAGCGCTGCGCTGGCCGGAGGAAGGCCGAACCGGATCACCTGGTCCGCTTTCCCAAGGAACTTCATGCGGCTGACAAAAGTATCGGTCTGTTCCAGCAGAAGCTCCGCCTCGTTCAGGAATTGGCGGCCCTCGTCCGTCAGGATCAGACCCTTATTCTGACGGTGGAATAAGGTAAGGCCGAATTCCTGTTCCAGTTCCCGGATCACATGGGTCAGACCTGGCTGGGAAATATGGAGTTCCTCAGCGGCTCTGGTCAGATTGTTATATTTGCATACCGTCTGGAAATATTTTAATTGATAGAATTTCATACCTTTCCCCTTTCCGCCAGGTCATGTTAAAATAGAAACTGCCTTTTCACTTTATGATACCAGGAAGGAATCAAAAATGAAACAATTATTACATTATTTAAAACCCCATCGATTCATCACCCTCATGGCTCCTCTTTTTAAAATGCTGGAAGCCACGTTTGAGCTTTTCGTCCCCTTAGTAGTGGCCCAGATGATCGATGTTGGAATTGTCCAAAACAACATCCCCTATCTTTGGAAAATGGGCGGACTTCTCATACTTCTTGGCGTTGTAGGGTTCTCGTTTGCCCTGACCGCCCAGTATTTCGCGGCCAAATCTTCTGTATATACAGCCGCCTCCATACGCAGCGACTTATTTGCCCATATCAGCACATTTTCTTATCAGGAGATCGATGCCATCGGCACCTCCACCCTCATCAACCGGACTACCAATGACGTCAATCAGGTGCAGAATGGATTAAACATGTTCCTCCGTCTGTTTCTGCGTTCTCCTTTTGTCGTCTTCGGCGCAATGATCATGGCTTTTACCGTAGACGTAAGAGCGGCTGTTCCCTTTGCGGTCGTTATCCCCGCCCTTTTGATCGTGGTATTCGCCATCCTTCTCGTTAGTATGCCTCTCTATCGGAACGTGCAGAAGCAGCTTGACAGAGTGCTTCTTAGCACCAGGGAGAATCTCCTGGGTATTCGGGTTGTCCGGGCCTTTGGCAAACAGCAGGAAGAGATGGACCGTTTTGGCCAGGAGACAGACGAATTATACCAGAAACAGCTTTTTGTCGGGAAGATCTCCGCGCTTTTGAATCCTTTGACCTATGTGCTCATCAACCTTGGGATCATCGCCGTCCTTTACTTTGGCGGACGGCAGGTAGACACCGGCAGTCTTACCCAGGGCCAGGTCATTGCTCTTATCAACTATATGTCCCAGATCCTGACAGAGCTTGTGAAGCTGGCCAATCTCATCATTCTTTTGTCCAGATCTCTTGCCAGCCTTGGCAGGATCAACGCCATTTTCGAGATACAGCCGTCTATTTCGGATACAGGGGAATCTCTTTCCAGCGCGGCTTCCGCCTCTTCTGTTCCGGCTGTCTCCTTTGAAAATGTGGGATTTACTTATGCCGGTTCCAGACACGAAACACTCCATGGCATCAGTTTTACCGCCATGCCCGGCGATACCATCGGCATCATCGGAGGCACCGGTTCGGGGAAAACAACCTTGGCCAATCTGATCCCCCGGTTTTATGACTGCACTTCCGGGACGATCCGCCTGTTTGGCCGGGACGTAAAGACGCTGCGGCCTTCTTCCATCCGGGAACAGATTGGCGTTGTTCCCCAGAAAGCCACGGTCTTCTCCGGCTCTCTGCGCAAAAATATGCAGTGGGGACGGCCGGATGCCACCGATGAAGAGATCTACCAGGCTCTTGCCGCCGCCCAGGCAAAAGAATTTGTAGACAGTAAGAAAAAAGGGCTGGACCTTATGATCCAGCAGGGCGGAAGCAACCTGTCCGGCGGACAGAAACAGCGGCTCACCATTGCCAGAGCCTTGGTCGGCCGTCCCCAGATCCTGATCCTGGACGACAGCGCTTCCGCTCTGGATTTCGCCACTGACGCCAGGCTTCGCAAAGCCATTCAAGAAAGTACAGAACAGATGACGGTATTCATCATCTCCCAGCGGGTCTCCGCCATCCGCGGCGCAGACCATATCCTGGTCATGGATGATGGAGTTCCCGTTGGATACGGCACTCACAAAGAGCTGCTGGAGTCCTGCCATGTTTACCAGGAAATCTGCGCATCTCAGTCTGCCGGAAAGGAGGTCCTCTCACATGGGTAAAAAAATTACAGAAAAAAACCGGCAGACCCTAAAACGGATCTTCCGGTATATACGGCCTTATCGACTTCTTGTGGTACTCTCCCTGCTGCTGTCACTCCTTACAGTAGGGCTGACCCTCTATATCCCTATCCTGACGGGACGGGGCGTAGACGCTGTCGCGGGAAAAGAGCAGGTGGATTTTGCCAGCTTACTGGCTGTCATAGGCGGCATCCTGGTCTCCATTTCCATAACTGCCGCGGCCCAATGGGTCATGAACCACATCAACAACAAGATCACCTACCGCATCGTCCGGGATCTCAGAATCCAGGCTTTCAACCATTTGCAGGAACTTCCTCTGTCTTATGTGGACCGCCATCCTTCTGGGGATCTGATCAGCCGGATCGTTACGGATATTGACCAGTTTTCTGACGGTCTCCTGCTTGGATTTACTCAGGTTTTCACCGGAGTGGCTACCATCTTGGGCACTATCCTCTTTATGCTGAGCATCAACCCCTGGACCACCCTGATCGTTGTTGCCCTAAGCCCCCTCTCCTTCGTGGTGGCCAGCTTTATTTCCAAGAAATCTTTTGCCATGTTTAAGAAACAATCTGAAACCCGCGGAGAACTGACTGGATTTACCAATGAGATGTTAGGAGGGCTGAAAGTCGTGCAGGCCTTTGACCACCAAACGGACGCCTGCCGGGAATTTGACGAGATCAATCAAAGGCTGGCACAGTACTCGTTAAAGGCTACCTTTTTTTCCTCTATCACCAATCCCACTACCCGGTTTATGTATTCGGCTATCTACGCCGGCGTAGCCATTGTTGGAAGCTTTGCCGCCATTTCCGGGGCGCTGACGGTTGGACAGCTTTCCAGTTTTCTAAGCTATACCAACCAATATACCAAGCCTTTCAACGACATCACCAGCGTACTGACAGAATTCCAGAATTCCATTGCTTCCGCGGCCAGGGTCTTTGAGCTTCTGGATGAACCTTCCGCGCCCAGAGAACCCTCCGATGCCATCATACTGACGGAACCAGAGGGACAGATCCTCCTGGAACATGTGGACTTCTCTTATTCGCCGGAGGTTCCTCTCATCCAGGATCTGAATCTGTCGGTCAAGCCTGGACAGCGCATTGCCATTGTAGGGCCTACCGGCTGTGGAAAGACCACTCTTATCAATCTGCTGATGCGATTCTATGACGTTCAAAATGGTTCCATCCAGGTAGACGGACATGATATCCGGCAGATCACCCGCCAGTCTCTGCGCACCAGCTATGGCATGGTGCTTCAGGAAACCTGGCTGCGCTCCGCTTCTATCCGGGACAATATCGCCTACGGCCGTCCGGATGCCGCGGAAGAAGAAGTCATCGCCGCGGCGAAAAAGGCTCATGCCCACAGTTTTATCATGCGTATGCCAAAAGGGTATGACACCCTCATCACAGAAGGAGGGGGCAACCTGTCCCAAGGCCAGAAACAGCTTCTTTGCATCGCCCGCATCATGCTGTGCCTGCCGCCCATGCTGATCCTGGACGAGGCTACTTCCTCCATCGACACCATGACGGAAATCCGCATCCAGCGTGCCTTCGAGACACTCATGCAGGGGCGTACCAGCTTCGTAGTTGCCCACCGCCTCTCCACCGTCCAGACAGCAGACTTGATTCTGGTCATGAACCAGGGGCATATCATCGAGCAGGGCACCCATGAAGAACTGCTGGCTAAGAAAGGCTTTTATTATGATCTCTATAACAGCCAGTTCGCGGTGGAAGGCTGATGTTTCCATGTTCTCCAATGATCTTTTCCATCCAGATCATGTGATACCAACGGCCAAATTTATAGCCGCAGTTATGGAACTCTCCCACTTGTTCAAATCCCAGATGGCGGTGGAACTGGGCGCTGTTTTTCGTAAGGTATTCATCCTCCTTTGATGGATACCCGATGCAGGCGTATAAGTTTCGGATTCCCATTTCTTTCAATGCCGCTTCCAGCGCTTCATATACCTTTCTTCCCAGCCCCTGTTTTCTCGCGTCACGGGCGATATACACCGTTGTCTCCGCCGACCAGGCATAAGCGGCCCGCCCAATGAACGCTCCCCCGTAGGCATATCCCTGGATCTCTCCATCCTCCAAGATGCAGAGATAGGGATAGCTTTCCAATATGTTTCTGATCCTGTTTTGAAACTCTTCCAGGGAAGGGACCTCATATTCAAAGGTAATAGCCGTATGCTCCACATAATAAGCGTAAATCTCCAAAAGTCTTTTGGCGTCTCTAAGTTCAGCCGTCCTGATCTCTATCTTTCCCATATCTTCTTTCATCCTATAAGAGCGCTGCTTGCCCGTTTTCTACAAATATCGCCTGCTCGTCATTGATGACCTTTAATTCCATCCGGTTCCCGTACTTCTCAATGATCTCCTGCGCCGCCGTTCCCATTTCCGGGTGGTCAAGATGGGGCACCACATAGAAATCCACCAGGTTCAAACCGGAGTAATCTGTCAGATCAGGCGCCTTCCAAGGCTCATCCATCTGGGCGCAGTATCCAATATCCGGCGCCGCCGCCACGGCCCCTGCCGACTCACCGATATATAATTTGCCCTTCTCTACTTCCCGGACCAGGATCCTATCCGCCCCGGACCGCTTTAATTCCTGGAGTAAAAAGAAGGTATTGCCTCCGCCGACAAAGATCAAGTCATTCCTTGTCAGACTGGCTTGGATCTGCTCCAAAGGAGCTTTTGAAATTTCCAGCTCTTCCACCTTCAGCCCCAGTTCTTCCAGCATCCGGGTCTGCGCTTCTGTCATTTCTTTCATACATTCTTCCCAGCCCTCCGTTCCGGCCGCTTCCGCGATAGCCGCCGTCGGAATGTATATAACGGTCTTTCCCGCCAGTTCCGGTTCTGCTTTCTTCAACAGATCCGTCACATTGCAAAGCATAGACACCAATAAGATTTTCTTCATAGAGACTGATTCCTCCCTTAGATGGATCTTCCCAGATCGTATGCTCCCTGAAGCTCTGGCTTTCCTTCAATATCGCCTATATCCATATTCCCTCCCGCAAGGACATGACCCAGATTCTTCCAGCGCAGATGCTCCATCAGGTGATCGTAATAGAGCACCACGTCTTCAAATCCATTGCCCTCGGCAGCCATGAGAAGCGCGCAGGCTCTTCCATTGCCTCTCAGGAGATTCCCGTCACCCTCTTCCAGGGCAAATAACCGGTCTATGGCAGTTCTGAGCTGTCCGCTCATATTCCAGTAATACAGCGGAGTAGCCAGTACGATCACATCACTTTCCTTTACCGCCGGATAGATTTTCGCCATATCGTCCTTCTGGACACAGGGACATTCCCGGCTGCTGTGCCCGCCAAAACATCCCTTGCAGCCATGGATCTCCATACCGTCCAGGAAAAACTCTGTCACTGTATTGCCCGCGCTTTGCGCTCCTTCTGTAAATGCTTTGACCAAAGCTGAAGTATTGCCTTTCTTACGGGGACTTCCGTTTAAAACTACGATTTTCTTACTCATCTTTTGATTCCTCCTGACAAAGATTTTGACTTTTTCTTCTGCTGATACTATAATCTTAACAAGAATAATATTAAAAACAAGTACGCACATTAAAGTGAGGTACTTACATTAAGGTTTAATACTTACCAAAAGGAGAGTATACTATGGGAAAGCGATGCATATCTAAAGAAAGCCTGGATACAACCGGTTTCAGCTATACCCTGTCATTGATCAACGGGAAATACAAAATGACCATCCTCTATACCTTAATGGAATTTGGGGTGGTCCGTTTTAACGAAATGAAGAAATATATAGGAGGAATTTCTTATAAAACACTTAGTTCCACCTTAAAGGAACTGGAAGCGGACCAGCTTGTCCACCGGGAAGAATATCCCCAGATTCCTCCCAAAGTGGAATACAGTCTGACCCAGCGGGGCAAGTCTCTTATCCCGATTCTGGACGGGATGTGCGAGTGGGGAGACAAAAACCGCTTATGATTTCTTTTCGTCTTCCTCCAGAAGACCGTAGATCTGATAGAGGACTTTCCCAAAGTTAAAGATACCGCATCAATCCCACGCTGACTTTTGCTCAACTGATACAGCCGGAGGGCTGGATAACAAGAAAAGGCGGTATGCGCCCCGTGGAGGGGGGGTAGCGTACCGCCTTTTCTTGTGGGGGTTTCCAAAGGGGGCAACGCCCCCATTTGGCACACGACTTTGCAAAGCAAAGTGTAGTGTGTTATACGCTCTGTCGGCGTTGCCGTGAAAATGTCGTTGCCGCCGGGGAGGGCAAGGGCATTTGAAGTGGCAGGAAAACAGGGCTGTGCTTGCGTGGCGTGGAGCCGCAAGCGCAGGTCTGGTTTCATCGGCAGACAGGGCGTATATGAAAGCCCCGTCCCTCGTCCTACGCTCCAACTTGTGGACAAAGTGTCCCGAAGTTGTGACCACACTCCCGGAAAAGTAGCAGGACAGCGGGCAACTGTCAAGGCTGAAATGAACGGATTTACACCCGGCCTTGACCGCCGCCCGCCGTCCCGCTAAATGGGTGGACAAGGCGGCCAATCCCCCAAAGTGCTTGGCCGCCTCTTTCTGATTTTGGAGCGTTTCTTTTCTAAAAATTGAAATGGGCGGGAAGCCATTTTAGGGCTTTCCCGCCTTGATTGCCCATCAGCAAAGACAGGCGGGACTGTCAACGGCGGCGCATGAAATGCGCCGTTCATCTTGACCGTTGACTGCCTCGGCAGGCTTTGCTATTGAGAAAACAATAGTTATCTTACATCTTATCTTTTTTACAAACTACGCAGAGCCAGCCTTTTTTATTTTTGTGTATTTTTATGTCTGTAAAACCAGCACCCTCTAAAGATTTTTTTACTTGTTCAGAATTGTATATTTTCATTCCTTGTATAATCTTAGTCCACTTTTCTTCTTTGGAATTTTCACCATTTGATTCGTTGCAAATCATAAAAGTTCCGCTGCCTTTCAAAACTCGATATACTTGCTTAAATGCCTCATTAATATCAGGCCAAAAATATATTGTTTCAAACGCAGTAATTATATCAAAAGTTTCATTTCCGAAAGGAAGTTTCATTACATTACCTTGCAAGATTTCGCAACGCTTATTTTCTATTTCTTCCTTATTGATTTTTTGGGATTTTATTACACTAATTTCTGAATAATCAATACCAGTCACTTTGCCGTATGGAGTTTTTGCCAATAGCCTTTTTACATTTGCTCCACCGCCACACCCAATATCCAGACATATGTAATTATTTCTAATTTCTATATGCGTAAATCCCCATTCAGCCATAGATGAATGTCCCGTATTCATCATATTAACCATAATTTTGCCGCCAATCCCTTTGGGCTTACAAGTATTTTGAAAAAAAGACATACATAATGCTCCTTTCGTGGTTAGCTTTAGCTAACTGCATTATATCACATTTTCTTTTTGCGGACAACGAGAATTTTATTTTCTTTTTTTTATGATTACTTTCCCACCTGCTCAATCATCTTCTTCGCTAACTGCTGGAACAGGTCGGCAGTTTCGTTGTCCATCGGCGCAAGCTGTCCGATCTGTCCGGCAACCATCGCCGCTACATCGTCAATGGAAAGCGGGTTTTGTTTCTGCTCCGCCAGTGCGTCCTGCATGGCTTGGAACATAGCGGCGGTCACAGCTTCTCCCGGCTGTTCCCCGTTGTCAATGTCTTTCTTAATATCCCGCAGGATAGTGAGGAACACATTTTTGATTTTCTCAATCTCCGCTTCATGTTCCCCCATCTTTTGGGCGTTCAAAAGCTGTAAATCCTGCTTTGCTTCCGCCCGGTGTTCCGGGTGTTCTTTCATCAGGTCGGACAGGGAAGCCGTTGCTATCTCGATAAGCTGGTTTCGTGCCATTATCCCCTTTGCCGCCGTGTCCTGAAAATAAATCCGTATCAAATCTATCAGCTTGGGAAAATTCCTGTGTTCCAACAGGCGGTTGAGAATTTGCACATCAACAGCACCCGTCACAAGCCCCCTCACGGTTCCCTCGGACAAGCCTAATTCAGAAATATCGTAGCTTTTACGGACGCTCACGGTGGACAAGCCCAGTATGTAGTCTGTCGATACCTTAAATTCCTTTGCCACACCCATGAGAATATCACTGCTGGCTGTTCTCGTTTCGCCGCTGACAATGCGGCTCAACTGGGAAGCGGAAACGCCTATCTTCTCCGCAAGTTCCTTTTGTGTGATGTGGTTCCCGTTGCATAAATCGGAAATCCGCTGTCCGGGTGTTCCGGGTAAAGCCATAGATACGCACCTCCTCCGCATACTTCCATTATACAGAATGATTGCAAAAATGCAATTTCCAAAGTGTAAACTTCATCAAAATGCAATTCTCGCAAAATTCCGGGGATTGCATTTTTTTCGTGTAGACTTAGGGTAGTTCATCGATGGACAGCACCTTGAAAACAGAATGACCGTCCGAAAAGGGATACCCCGGCTGGGGAAGCACCGCAAGGAGCCGGACTTCGGGACAAAATGTCCCGAAGTATGGGGAGCGTGCCAACGCCGGAACACGCCGCAGGAATGGGGCAGGAAACCTTTTCGGAGGAACGGCAACGGAAAGCAAAATGGAGGGAACGCATGAGAGATAACCCCTATAAAGACTTGCCGCCGCTGGAACGCAGGCCGGACGGTTCCCTTTACCGCATGACACCGGCGCAGAGGAAACAGGCGGCCAGCCTGATACGCCGGGAGTGCTGTTGCTGTGAGGACGGCAACTGCATTGTCCTTGACGATGGGGACACCTGCACCTGCCCGCAGACGATTTCTTTCTCGGTCTGCTGTAAGTGGTTCCGCTGGTCGGTCTTGCCGCTGGACGGAACGCTGGAAGCGGAGATTTTCCGGGATAGGGACTTGAAACGCTGTGCGGTCTGCGGCGGCGTGTTCGTCCCCAAATCCAACCGGGCAAAATACTGCCCCGGCTGTGCCGCCAGAGTTCACAGGCGACAGAAAACAGAAAGTGAACGGAAAAGGAGGTCTGCTGTGGACAGTTAGGAGCGAAAAAAGCCTTGATTTATCAGGCTCCGCAAGCCCCAAACCGGGGCAGGTGGTATAAAGTATCGCCCACCCCGGAAAACGGGCTTCTAACCGTCCACAAAACGCACTATGACAAATACCATCTATATCCATCAGCCGGAAAAGGCGTTCAGCTTCACCCGGCTCCCAAATTTCCTCTTTGAAGCCCCCACATTCAGGCCCCTGTCCAACGAGGCAAAGGTTCTGTACGCATTTATCCTGCGCCGGACAGAGTTGTCCCGCAAGAATGGGTGGGCGGATGACTGCGGACGGATTTTCCTGTATTACCCTATCTGCGAAGTGGTTGACCTGCTCCATTGTGGGCGGCAGAAAGCGGTGAACACCCTGCGGGAACTGCAATACGCCGGACTGGTGGAAATCCAGAAGCAGGGCTGTGGAAAACCCAACCGCATTTTCCCAAAATCCTATGAAGCGGTTCCAAACACCGACTTCAAGAAATCCGGTTCTGGTACGCCGGAGGACTGAAAACCGTACCCATGAAGTACGGAAACCGCCCTCCTGAAGTATGAAAACCGGACGGTATATAGAAATACAAAGATTAAAATGACTGATTTATATCCATTCCATTCTTATCGTATCAGAGATAATTCCGGCGGGATTTTCCCTGTGGAAAACCCCGGATAGGAAAGGAATGGGGAAAGGAGCAGAATGGCACAACACGCAATTTTGCGGTTTAAGAAGCACAAGGGCAACCCAGCAAGGCCTTTGGAAGCCCATCACGAAAGACAGAAAGAACAATATGCCAGCAACCCCGACATTGACACAAGCCGGAGCAAATACAATTTCCATATCGTCAAGCCGGAGGGACGCTATTACCACTTCATTCAGAGCCGTATCGAGCAGGCCGGATGCCGGACAAGGAAAGACAGTACACGGTTTGTCGATACGCTGATAACTGCCAGCCCGGAGTTTTTCAAGGGGAAATCCCCAAAGGAGATACAGGCGTTCTTCCAGCGGGCGGCGGACTTCCTCATTGGCCGGGTAGGCCGGGAAAATATCGTGTCGGCGGTGGTACACATGGACGAGAAAACGCCCCACCTGCATTTGACCTTTGTTCCGCTGACAAAGGACAACCGCCTGTGTGCAAAGGAAATTATCTGCAACCGGGCGAACCTGACGAAGTGGCAGGACGATTTTCACGCCTATATGGTAGAGAAATATCCCGACTTGGAGCGTGGGGAAAGTGCCAGCAAGACAGGCCGGAAGCAAATGTCTGTGGTCATTTTGGTATGGCAGGGGAATCAGAAAGACTATTACCAGTATATGACTACGATAGGAGAGCATTATCTGCAGGCTGAGCTCCGGCATTTCCGGGCATACCAGGAAAGGGAGACCAGGGTGCATAAAATGCGCCATGACATGAGGAACCATCTGCTGTGTCTGAGAGAGCTGGCGGAAAATGGAAAAACGGAGCAGATTAAGGAGTATCTGGGGGAGCTTTCGGGAGCCTTGCGTGAAACAGAGCAGACAGTATACAGCGGAAATGAGATTGCGGATGCAATTATTAATGAAAAGGAAGTGCTTGCAAGGGCGGGCGGCGTCAGGATCAGCCTGGAAGGAAGACTTCCCGAGGAGATTACGATAAAAGCGACAGATCTGTGTACGATTTTTGCCAATGCGCTGGATAATGCATTAGAAGCAGTGAAAGATCTGGAGGAAAAATGGATTGATATCCGGATCAGGCAGCAGGGGCGGATGCTGTTTATCACATTCCGGAATCCCACGGAGGAAGAAATGCAAGGGCCAGTGCCGCATAACAAACCGCCGGTGTATAGATCCTTGCAAATCTGGATATAAATTCTTCAGATCTGGACTTTCTTGAACTGGCATTTTCTAGGGAGTATCCCAAAGTTTGTGTAAACCTTCAAACTGATGTAAGATAGACTTACCAGTTTGGAGGTTTATTTTATGGCAAGGAAAAAGGATACCCCACAAAAAGCAGCCCTTCGAGAAATGATGGGCAACTACATGAAAGAAAACAATGTTAAAGTCAAAGATGGGACAGATGTTAACTCTATCATGCGGGACATGATGTCCATCATTCTGGAAGGTGTTCTGGACCAGGAGATGGACGAGGACTTAGGTTATTCTAAGTATGATTATCGTAACAAGGAAACGGATAATTCCAGAAATGGACATTCTCAGAAAACAATGCATACCAGCTATGGAGACATGGAAATCGACATCCCCAGGGACAGGAAAGGCGAGTTTGAACCGCAGATTGTCAAGAAATACCAGAATACTGTCACTCAGGACATGGAGGAAAAGATCATCTCTATGTATGCCAAAGGAATGACCACGAATGATATTGAAAGCCATATGCGTGAACTATACGACATCGAAATCTCTGACAGCACCATCAGCCGAATCACTGATAAGATCCTTCCCATTGTGAAAGAATGGCAGGAAAGGCCATTGGAAGAGATTTATGCCGTGGTTTTCATGGACGCCATCCATTACCATGTGCGCAATGAAGGCCGGATTGTAAAACGTGCGGTTTATATCGCCATTGGGATTGACATGGAAGGACATAAAGACGTGCTTGGCATGTATGTGGGCCAAAACGAAAGCGCGAAATTCTGGCTTTCCATTTTGAACGGGCTAAGGAACCGCGGGGTAGAAGATATCCTGATTGCATGTGTGGATGGGCTGACAGGATTTCCTCAGGCAATTGAGGCGGTATTTCCCCAGACAGAAATCCAGCAATGCATCATTCATCAGATTCGGAATACAACGAAGTTCGTTTCCTATAAGGAACTCAAGCCCCTGATGGCTGATCTGAAACGTGTATATGCGGCTCCAACAGAAGAAATCGCATTAGCAGAGCTGGACAGCTTTGATGACAAATGGAGCGGAAAATACCCGAAAATAGCGAAATCCTGGAAAGATAACTGGGTGAATCTTTCGACTTATTTTAAGTACCCGGAAGCGGTCCGCTGTCTGATCTATACTACCAATGCAATTGAGGGATTTAATCGCCAGCTCCGGAAAGTCACAAAATCCAAGACAGTGTTTCCTTCCGATGAGAGCCTTTTAAAAATGCTGTATTTGGCCATGATGGATATCACGAAAAAATGGACAGGCCACCGACAGGATTGGGGACAGATCCATTCGCAGCTGGAGATATTTTTTGAAGAACGATTATCTGGATTATAAGCCGTTTCTGTGGTCAAGCAGGGCTGGCCAAGCCAGCTCTGCTTGACATGTCTGGAAACTGCATTATAATACAAGCAGGGGCAGGACCTCAAAAAATCGGCTCTGCCCAAAGTAACTAATAACATATCTTATATCAGTTTTTTTAGTTTACACAAAACTTGAAACGGTCTCATTTTCTACCAGATCCAGGATTCTGGAAACCGTCGATTCCCCAAACTCTTTCGTAGTCTTTACCTTCAAAAGCCCTGTCATATTAATACATCCACTGATAATTTCATCCCCTGCAGCAGCCTCTCTCGGGATGCTTTCTCCTGTCAGCGCGCTGGTGTTCAATGTGGAGGATCCCTCCAGGATCACGCCGTCGATCGGAACCTTCTCTCCCGGCTGCACCACGATCACGCTTCCAATTTCCACCTCGTCCGGATCCACCTTCTCAAGCTTTCCGTCCTGCTCCACATTGGCATAGTCCGGCCGTATATCCATCAGTTCACTGATATTTCGCCGGCTCTTACCCACCGCGTAACTCTGAAACAGCTCCCCGATCTGATAAAACAGCATAACGGCAATCGCTTCTGTATAGTCTCCGCTCTGTTCATAAAGTGCGATAGCAATGGCTCCGACCGTGGCAACCGCCATCAAAAAATTCTCATCAAACATCTGGCGGTTTTTTATCCCTTTGAAAGCCTTCAGCAAAATGTCATACCCGATGATCAGATACGGTACGAGATACAGGACGAATCTTGCAATTTGGAGATTGCCTGCCCGTCTTCATAAATGAATATTAGATGCGGCCCACGCCGTCCATGGCCACGCAAATCTCCATGATGATAAATAGAATCATCCATACAGCGGTAAACGCATAGACCCAGTATCTCTTTTCCGGCCGGTTTTCCTGCCACCAGCCGCGGATTTCATTTCTTTTCCGGAACAGGATTACACATGCCGCTGCAAAAAACGCCAGCGCAATCCCGTACTCTACAGCCGACCTGGCTGTCTCCGGCAGCTGCTTTGTTACTCTCCCCAGAAGATCGCTGAATACCATGTTATTGATTACATGGATCACAACAGACCATTTCAGAGAATATTCCACCGCAACATAGCCAAATACCAGCCCTGCCCCGAACGCAAACAGCCCCTGCAGGAAATTTCCGTGCATCACGCCAAACAGTACTGCCGACAAAACAATCGCAAATCCTTTGCCATAGGGGAGCAGCCTGTCCATGATAAATCCCCGGAAGACCACTTCTTCTGCCACAGGCCCTACCAGTGCGGTATAAAGAAATAACGGCAGCGTCCCGCTGATGGCCGTAGCGTTCTGTGCTGCTTCCGCCAACGTGTATCCCAGGGGATTTAATGCTGCTTCCGCCAGTGCTGCTGCCGCCATAAAGATTACCTGACAGGACATAAACACACAGAAAATACGCAGAAATGCAGGCAGCTTCATCTCTTTTCTCTCCTGCCACATCCTTTTAAGACTTCCTCTTTTACGATACCGGAAAAACAGGAACAAAAGCCCTGCCGCAGTTCCCGCAATACTCAGGATTCCCGCATGCGCTCTTACACTCTTGCCCAATTCCGCAACCACTGTCCCGGTCTCACCGCCTCCTGCCCTGGATAACATCATCACACTCCTTACGATTGCAAATGTAAATGTTACCCCTGCCAACAGCACATAATAAACCAGAACATCTCTTGATATCTGATTCACCAGCTTTTTTATTTCTTTCTTCATTCCGTCTCTCCTTTTGCCTTAACTTTTCAAATCCTTTTCTTTTCGCTTTTTACTATAAGGCAAAAAAGAACAGAGCACCCGTTTTTCGTTGCAAACGGTGCTCTGTATGTTGTAAACGGCACACGGAGAGCTCAGGCTTCCCGCTCCTTCTCCGGCAAAAGCAGTAAAATCTCTGTACTGTACACTCTTGTGCCTTTTGCAGTTTCAATCCTGCACTGCACACTTCCCTGATACTTTTTTGCCGCATAGGTCATATTCAGGATCCCAAATCCGTGATTTTCCGGATCTTCTTTTCTGGTACTGCCAGGGGGCACAACTTCTTTCTCCTCCGTGGGATTCCGGAATGTGATAAACAGCATCCGCCCCTGCTGCCTGATCCGGATATCAATCCATTTTTCCTCCAGATCTTTCACTGCTTCTAATGCATTATCCAGCGCATTGGCAAAAATCGTACACAGATCTGTCGCTTTTATCGTAATCTCCTCGGGAAGTCTTCCTTCCAGGCTGATCCTGACGCCGCCCGCCCTTGCAAGCACTTCCTTTTCATTAATAATTGCATCCGCAATCTCATTTCCGCTGTATACTGTCTGCTCTGTTTCACGCAAGGCTCCCGAAAGCTCCCCCAGATACTCCTTAATCTGCTCCGTTTTTCCATTTTCCGCCAGCTCTCTCAGACACAGCAGATGGTTCCTCATGTCATGGCGCATTTTACGCACCCTGGTCTCCCTTTCCTGGTATGCCCGGAAATGCCGGAGCTCAGCCTGCAGATAATGCTCTCCTATCGTAGTCATATACTGGTAATAGTCTTTCTGATTCCCCTGCCATACCAAAATGACCACAGACATTTCCAAAAACACCGACGCAAGGCTTCCAAATCCGGTAATCACTCTGGCCGCAGTGCCGGATATGCCCGTCTGTGTGACCGCCATCAGCATCGCTCCTATCACAAACAAAAACACCCCCGCCGCATGCAGAAAGTTTCGCTCCCACTTCCCCAGCCTCCGGTAAGGCTCATCCAGCCGGAGCAGGTGCACGGTCTCGTCTCGTTTCCAGTAAATGATCAAAACAGCGATCCAGAACAGCGCATCCACTGCATACAGCCATCCGCCTTCTGACGGATATTTCCCTGTCAGCGTATATGGGACCGCATAAAATACGGATACGATCCCCATCAGGAACCCAAGCACAGGAACCGTCAGGAATATTCCCCGGATTCTTTTTTCCCTTCTTACGATTACCATGTAAACAGCAAAGAAGCAAACAGGGAAAGCCGAAAAGATATCCTTGCTCATTCCCGGACATATCTGCACAAACAGCGTTGGCACAAGAAACGCTACTGCAAACAGGATCTTGTTCCTTCTTCCCGACATTCCCGGCTCCAGGTAAACCACTCTGCTGATACACACAAGCGCCAGCAGGATCTCCGCTGCAGATATACAGTTATAGATTACCATCCCCCATTTTGCTCCCATCATTGATCTCCCTCTTTCAGATATCGGATCACCGCCCCCTGAAACGCCGCTCTTTTCCCTCTCCCCACAGGGATCTTGCTTCCGTCTGCCAAAGCGACCTCTTTCCCGTCAAAAGACTGTATCTTTTCCAGATTTACAATGTAACTTCTGTGCACTTGAAAAAAAGCTGTTTCCGGTAACTCTGCAAGCTGTTCCTTTAATTTTTTCCGAACCAGAAAACGACCTTTTTCCGTCTGTATATCCAGATATACATTTTCACTTTTAAAATATAAAATTTCATTTAGCGGAAGATAATATTCTCTTCCGCTCTGGCTGACCAGCAGACGCCCCCTGTCCCTTTTCTCATTTTCCACTGCCTCCAGCGCACGGTGCAGCTTATCTTTTTCCAGAGGTTTCGTGAGAAAACGAAAGGCTCCAACCTCATATCCTTCCGGCGCATATTCACGATGACTGGTCAGAAGGATCACCGGCGCCTGACATCCTGCGTCCCGCAATGCTTTTGCCGTCTCAAATCCGTTCATCCCCGGCATTTCTACATCCAGAAAAATGCAGGTGTAAGAAAACGGCTCTTTTTTTACCGCCTCCTCAAGCTCCTTTCCGTCAGAAAACGCCCGCACCTCCAGATCCAGGCTGCGGTAATACGCCTCCAGCTCTTTTCGCATGATTTCCAGAAAAACCGGCTCATCATCACAGATCCCGATTCTCATCATTATCCCCCTCTTACGTTTTTTACCATTCTAGCATAAATGTTCTTCTGGCGAAACTGATATTACTGCAAAACGGCGGCACGGGTTTCTTCCGTGCCGCCGTTTCCCATATACTTATATTCAATTTTACCAGCATCGCCGATACCATGGAGATCCGTATACACTTGCAATCTTCACCACATCTCCAGTATGAGGCGCGTGAATCATCTGCCCGTTTCCAATATAAATTCCAATATGGCTTCCGTAGCATACCAGATCGCCAGGCTGCGGGTCACTGACCGCTATGCCACAGCCTCCCTGCGCCTGGGATGTCCTCGGCAAAGAGATTCCCGCTACTGCATGGCAGTATTGTACCAGCCCTGAACAGTCAAAGCCTACACCCGCCGTTGTCCCTCCATAAACATAGGGTACGCCCAGCTGGCTGTATGCCGCATTTACAATGGTCTGTGCCACAGACGTATTTCCGCTGGAACTTCCTGTATATCCGCTGTTTGATGTACTGCCGGAGCCTCCGGAACTGCTGCCGCCATCCGTAGTACCCCCGGAACTTTCTTCCGAAGCAGTGTCCGTATTATCAGCCTCTCTGGCTATCGACTCCTGTGCCGCCGCTTCTGCAGATGCCTGGATCTGTTCATCATAGTCTGCAATCTGGGCCTTTGTCTCCTCCAGCTGCGCATTTAACTGGGTTTCCTGCTCCTCATAGTCTGCCTGCTGGCTTTCCAGGCTTGCCTGTTCTGTTTCCAGCGTGTCTTTTAATTCCTGGATCTCGTTCTGCGTCTTCTTTAATTCCTCCAGCTGCTGCCTGTCATAAGAGTGCACATTGCTTACATATTCTGCCTTATTCAGAAAATCCGAGAAATCCTTCGCCTCTAAAAAGACTTCCCAAAGATCCGATTCCCCATTTTCATACATATACTTGATCCGGACTTTCATGTCTGCATACTGCTGTTCTACTTTTGCCTGTGCTTCTTCCAGATCCGACTGTGTCTGCGTGATCTTCTCTCCTGTCTCGATCAGCTTTTCCTCCATCTTTCCGACTTTGTCCAAAAGCTCGGTCAGCTGTGCCTGCAGATCTTCCGCTTCACTTTCCGCTAACAGGTCACAATCAATGACCTGTTAGCGGAAAATGAAAAGCTGGAAGCAAGGGCAAAGGCCAGTGAAAAAGGCAAGATGAAAGATACGATGGAACGGGCAAAGCTGAAAAGCGAATTGGACAATTTACAGCGGCTGGTTGACCGTATCCCGCCGGATATACTGGCGGAACTGAAACGGCAGCAGCGGAACACGGTAAAGGAAAGGTGATAGATATAAGCAGAAATTTTCGCCGCCCCTGTGCGGCATTGTACATTGAAAACTGAATATGGAGGACACTGGATGGCAAAAAGCGAAAGCGATATTTTTACACCCCGGACAGGGCAGGTCATACAAACAGAGAACGGCACGCAGTATTTTGTATGTGGGAACAACCGTATAAAAATCTCCGAACACTTCGCCGCAGGCGGGAAACCCCTCGGTGATCTGATTGTAGATGTGGTGCGGCATACCGCAGAAAAAGCCGCTTCAACCTGATAGCCCATCATTGATAACACGCCCACGCTTATGATATAATTGCCATAGAGCAAAAGTATTGTAAGCGTGGGTTGTTTCTTTAGAAGGAGGATTTTTAACGGTGAAACAACCTTACAATACTACGATTTACAACACGGCGCTTTATATGAGATTGAGCCGGGACGATGAACTGCAAGGAGAAAGCGGGAGTATTCAGACACAACGCATGATGCTCCGGCAATATGCCGCCGAGCATGGCCTGAATGTCATAGATGAATATATCGACGATGGATGGTCTGGAACGAACTTTGACAGGCCGGATTTTCAGAGAATGATTGATGACATTGAGGACGGGAAAATCAACTGCGTTGTTACGAAGGATTTATCCCGCTTAGGCAGAAACTACATTCTGACCGGCCAATACACGGAAATCTACTTTCCCAGCAAAGGCGTCCGCTATATCGCTGTCAATGACAATGTGGACACCATCAACGGAGAGAATGAGCTTGCCCCATTCCTCAACATTCTGAATGAAATGCACGCCCGCCAGACCAGCAAAAAGGTAAAAGCGGCCATGCGGACACGGTTTGCAAATGGCGCACACTATGGAGCCTATGCCCCGCTGGGCTATGTCAAAGACCCGGATAAGAAAGGCCATCTTCTGATTGACCCGGAAACAAGGTGGATTATCGAAAAGATTTTTGACCTTGCCGTTCATGGCCGGGGAGCCGCCAGCATTACACGGATTTTGGTCGAAGAAAAAGTGCCTACTCCCGGCTGGCTGAATTTCCAGAGATACGGCACTTTCGCAAATATCTATGCCGGAGCGCCGGAGTAAAAAGCCTATGCGTGGACGATAGCGCAGGTAAAAAGTATTCTGAAAGAGGAAACCTATATCGGACACAGCGTCCACAATAAGCAGACCAACATTTCATTCAAAAACAAGAAGAAAGTACGCAAGCCAAAAGAGGAATGGTATCGTGTGGAGAACACCCACGAAGCGATTATTTCCGAAGATGTGTTCCGTCAAGTACAGGAGCAGATTTGCAACAGGCGCAGACGGCAGAAGAACGGCACAACGCAGATATTTTCCGGGCTGGTAAAATGTGCGGACTGCGGTTGGTCGCTGGCCTATGGTGTGAACAGTCAGAACAAAAATCCCTATGCCCACTACCATTGTAGCAAGTACGGGCAAGGATTGCACCAGTGTTCCATGCACTATATCCGTTATGA
Source organism: Lachnospiraceae bacterium KGMB03038 (assembly GCA_007361935.1). Taxonomy (NCBI): domain Bacteria; kingdom Bacillati; phylum Bacillota; class Clostridia; order Lachnospirales; family Lachnospiraceae; species Lachnospiraceae bacterium KGMB03038. Next base: position 2,432,170 of record CP041667.1, read on the forward strand.
TGTGCTTTACGCCTATGTCCTTTCCCGTCTGCAATACTGGTCTGTGCTGGCACAGCAGGACGGGGACAAACTTCTGAAACGGCTACTTAACGCCAGCGACAAGGAACGCAATACTGCAAGGAAGCGGCAGACAGCCGAACTGAAAAAGGCGGAAAAGCGCAAAGCAGAAGTAGACACCCTGTTTGCAAAAATGTATGAGGACTGGTCTGCCGGACGCATTACAGAATACAATTTCAATATGCTGTCCGAAAAGTATCAGGGCGAACAGCGAGAATTGGACGCAAAAATTGAACGGCTTCACGAAGCGATGGAGGCCGCCGCCCAGACAGCGGTTGACGCTGAAAAGTGGATAGGTCTGATGAAACAGTATGTCAATCCCACAGAATTGACGGCTGAACTTCTGAATACGCTGATTGAAAAAATCCTTGTCCATGAAGCGGTCAAAAGTGAGGACGGAAGCCGGGAACAGGAGGTAGAAATCTTCTACCGCTTTATCGGCAAAATCGAATGACACATCTTGAGATACCCAACAATATCTTTAACTAAGGGAAACGGGGAGATCATATTCTGATACTGAAGCTTATTTCCCATTAACTGGCGGTAGGTTGCGGATTTTTCCTTTCCTTCCGCTTTTAATTTTTTCATTTTCACATCCGTGTTTTCGTAATTTTCTTGCACTGCCTTCAGCATTTTTTCAAATGCTTCCAGTCTCTCTTCCTTTTCCATATGTATTCTCACTCCTTTCTCTTCAATAATACAATACATGCGGCCACCGCAGCCACAAAAATGATAAACAAAGGCAGAATATGATCTGCGCGGAGTCCTTTATCTGTCAATATGCGGTATCCCCATGCAGCAGGGAATAATTTTCCCAGTTTTTCCAACCCTTCTGGCAGGAGGTCTGCTGGAAACATGATCCCAGACAGCAGGATCGAAGGCAGGAAAACCACCTGGCTCAGCATGGTAAGCTTGGCCTGATTTTTCACTGCCAGCCCCAGCACACAGGCAGCACTGATGGAAACGATCAAAAAGAAAGCAAGCTTTATCAGGTACACTCCCAGATCATCCGGCCATTCTGCCTCGAACGCATAGGGCGCGGCGGCAAGGATGATCCCGCTCATAAGCAGCAGATGCAAAAATGTGGAAACCGTCAGGGAAAACAAGCCAAAGGAAAGCGGCGCGCCGCCTGCCCGGTACAGCTTCTTCACCTCTGTTCCGTAAAGTTCCGTCAGGGAAGGCGGCACTCCGATCAGCGCTCCCATAGACACGCCCATAACCGTCATAGAGGCGGTCAATGTGGCCTTTGCTTCCGGCATAAGAGAGGTAAAAATCCCTCCCATGACCGCAAAAAATAACAGCGGCACCAGGTAACAAGTCACCAGCATGGATTTACTGCGGATATCCATTTGAAACTGCAATCGGATTCCATACAACAGTCCGCTCATCTTTTCCCCTCCTTTGCAAATTCCATAAAATGCTGTTCCAGCGTTCCCCTGCTGATCTGGATATCCTGGATCTTCTCATCTTTTGTCCCATACTCTTCCAAAATCTTCAGAAGGGTCTCTTCAATATTGTCCGCCGTATAGCTCGCTTCTCCGGATTTCGTCTTGATTTTGATCTGGTAACGTTTCCCCATCTTGAGAGCCAGTTCCTCTGTGGACCCAAGAAATGCTGCCCGGCCTTGGTTCAAGATCAGTATGCGGTCACACAATTCTTCTACTTCCGCCATATCGTGACTGGCCAGAAGTATGGTCTTTCCTTTCTCTTTTAATCTGCGGATTTCTTTATGAAGAGCGTTCCTTCCCTCTACATCCAATCCTGCCGTTGGTTCATCCAGGAAAAGAATATCCGGGTCTTCTGTCATTGCCAGCGCCAGGTGGAGCCGCCGTTTCTGTCCGGTGGACAATTCCAGATAGGGTTTCTTTCCCAGATCATAGATTCCAAGAGCCTTCAGCACTGATGGATCCGCCTTGGTTTTCTTCCACTTCGCAAACAGGCGGACTGCCTCCATGGGACGGATGTAAGGCGGCAGGGCGGCGGACTGAAGCTGTATGCCCAAGCTTCCATTCACTTTGATCTTCCCGCTCTCGTATCGCCGAAATCCTTCGATACACTCCAAAGCTGTGGTTTTCCCCGCTCCATTGACTCCAAGGATCCCAAAGATTTCGCCCCGTTCCACCGCAAAGGAGAGCCCCTTTAGCACTTCCTGGCTGCCATAGCTTTTCTTTAGCTCTAAGATCTGGACTGCGCAAGTCATGGCTGTACCTCCTCAAAAGGATCTGTCCCGGATTTCCGAAAATACAGTTCCAAAGCCGGCTGCAGATATTCATTTACCAAAGCCTGTTTCCGGGTCCACTCTTCATTGCTGTCTTTCAGATTGCCAAATTCCATCAGCTTCGGCAGCATACTCATGTCTCCTCCGGTAAACTCCATGACCATGTTCCAGAACTTTGCGGCCAAATTCTGGACTCTTTCATCCTCCGGCGGCAATTTCTGTTCCCGAAGCTCTAAGATCTGGTCATTCAGCTTGTTAAAGCGGTGAATAAACTCCAGCCCGCTTTCCTGGTCATACTGATTGCGGATGTGTTCCAGCATGGCATCATCAAAGTGTTTGATCAGCCAGTAATATTCATTATCCATTCTGAGATTGACAACAATATCCGCATATTTCTTAAAGTCTACTTCCTGCATCTGGATCACTTCTGTTCTCAGCGCCTCCACCGCGGACAGAGTTTCTGTAAGTTCTCCGACCTTCTCCCGGATTGCCTGGGCCTGCTGGGTAAGGACTTCTGCCACTTCTTTGGGCGTATCTAAGGAGACCAGGCGGGTTTTGATGTCACTTAAAGAAAATCCCAGAGATTTTAACGCCTGGATCTGGTGAAGCCGGATCATATCCTTATGAGTATAAAGCCGGCGCCCACCTTCACTTACAGCGGCAGGGGAGAGCAGTCCTTCTTTGTCGTAATATTGTAAGGTGCGGACGGTGGTTCCCATCTTCTTTGCCAGTTCCCCCACCGTCATGAACTCGATAGGGGCCGTTTGTTTTTTCTCCATATCCTTCTCCTTTCTCCCCCTATTATAATTCATGACGTTACGTTATGAGCAAGGCCTTTTTTACCTGCTGTAATAAAACATACTTCCATTATATTTCTCATCCAGTGTCTGACGGCTGGAAAAGATACATTTCACCCCATCTTGAAACACTCCCATTTTATCTGCTTTCTTTACGATATCCGTCATCTTTTGATCGATTCTTTCGCAGGTTCCATCCGCTTCATGGTCTCTTCTTTGATCCTCCGTCTCAAAGAAAACATGAATTGTATCAAACAAGATCTCGATTCTCCATACATCCGGTTCCCGCAGGTTCTGGATTTCCCCGGAAACCTGCTTAAGCAGTCTTTTCCTGATCTCATCCGCAAGAGTTTCATAGCTTACAAAGATCGCCTGGGATTCCTGATACTCCCGGTGGATATTATATTTCTTACACAGGGCTGAAAATTCTTTGGCTATTTTCTTCTGTTTCTTTTCATCCAGATTCAGGCCCCTCATCATTTTCTTTTTCGCTTCCTGATCCCACAAAAGGATCCGCAGCCTCAGCCGTCCTTGATTTGTCTGATCACAGATATAGTCGTACAGCGTCTGATGGAACGTTCCCTGGAACCACTCTCCCAACTCTTCCAGCAGCCGGCTTTTGGGCTCTCTTCCCGACATTAGATCAACTGCGTGTCTGTATTCCTTCTCTGATAAAAACATGATTCCTCCTGGATGATTTATCTTTCTTTTGTCCTTAGTATAACATGCTTATTTTTATCTTGCCAATCTCCCTCCCCTTTTGCTATAATAATCAGACAATCGGCGGGATTTCTCATCCCGCCTGCTGTGTCCGGCACAGTGTTCTTTTCTTTCCGGCGGTTTCCGCCGCATCTTTTCCAGACCTTTTTTATACTCACCAAAAAGGTTGCAGCCATTCTTTTTCTTTTCTATAATGGAGGTAATCACATGAACCAACAATTGAATCATCAGGAGTATCCTATGGCAAACCGGGAGTACAAGGACCGGCTCTTTCGTCTGGTCTTCCAGAAAAAGGAGGATCTTCTCTCCCTGTACAACGCGGTCAACGGCACCTCTTATGAGGACCCAGACGACCTGGAGGTCAACACTTTAGAAAACGTCCTGTATCTTTCCATGAAAAACGACGTTTCCTTCCTGATCGGAGCTGACCTGAACCTGTATGAGCACCAGAGCACCTACAATCCCAACATGCCTATGCGTGGACTGCTGTATTTCTCAAAGCTGTACGAGACGCACATCGACCGGCTGGAGATCAACATCTACAGCAGCGCCGCCAAGACGTTCCCCTTCCCCCAGCACATCGTGTTTTACAACGGCACCGAGGAGGAACCGGACCGGCAGATCTTAAGGCTGAGCGGCCTCTTTTCGCCTTCCCAGACAGGGAAGGAACCCTGCCTGGAATGTACCACCCTCATGCTGAACATCAACTACGGCCACAACCAGGCATTGATGGAGAAGTGCCGGAGACTGGAGGAATACGCCATCTTCGTGGAGACGGTGCGCAGTTACCACAGAGAGGACCTGCCTCTGGAGACCGCCATCGGCCTTGCCATCGACGACTGCATCCACCGGGGCGTATTAAAGGATATCCTGATCCAGCAGAGAGCGGAGGTAGTGCAGATGGTACTGGAAACCTTTGATCAGGAAAAATATGAAAAAGCAATGAAGCAGGAAGGCTACGAGGACGGCTACCAGGCCGGAGAGGCTCATGGCTACCAGGCTGGAGAGGCGGACGGCTTGAAACGCCTTATTCATATCTTGCAGGATCTGCGGCTGTCAAAAGACGAAATCCTGGAGAAGATCCAGGAAAGTTATGCTCTTACTTACGAAGACGCCAAAGCCTGCCTGGAAAACTATTGGGATATGTAATTTTGTCCACTAAAAAGCCCGTATCTTAAGGAGTTCAGCACTCCTTTTAAGATACAGGCTTTTGTTTTCTTACTCGTTCTAATCTACTGCCCGCAGACGTTCCACAATACTTTGTTTTTCCAGATTTCGGAAACACAGATAGGGAATCAGCACCGCAAACAGGATCAGCACCGGTGTACACACGATGAGCGGCAGCAAGGTGAACTGGAAGGTGGTGTATCCGCCTGCAGTGAGCGCCCGTACGATCACCCCTACAGTGACTGCGCCCAGGATATAGGAAATGACCAGCGTCAGTCCCGCGTAGTACAATCCTTCGAATATCAGCATCTGGCGAAGCTGCCGTTTCGTCATTCCAATACTCTGGATCATAGCAAATTCCCGTTTTCTAGAAATAATAGCCGTCACCATACTGTTGACAAAATTCAGGATTCCTACCAAAGCAATGATCAGGCTGATGGCGTATCCCATTACCGCGGAAGACCGTGTCTGGTCCTCATACTGCTGGATCAGACTCTGACGGGAAGTGATATTCATCGCCGGCGCTTCCTTCGCCTGATATTCTTCCAGAAGGGTCTGTGCTTCTTCCTGCGCTTTTTCCTCCACATTAAAGTAATACTTTCTCGGCGTCCCCTCCGGCCAGATTTCCCGGAAGGTATCTGCCGGAAGGATCAATGGGATGTCAAAATTAGGAGCCGCGCCTTCCACCATAGGCTGCAGGGGGGAAAGAACTGCCATCACCGTAAAGGTCCGTCCCTCTACCTCCACCTTTTCTCCCACATCGTACATAGGAATATCGGTCCCCGGATCCACCGCCGGACCGATGGCAAGTACGTATTCTCCTGTGGCAAACGCTTCCGCATCGTAGGTTCCATTTAACAGGAACTGCTCGCTGGCCGCCGCTTCCAGGATCACTCCGTCCGCTCCATAGACGGTAAATGGCACCGCTTCTCCCGCCAGCGCCTTATCATAGGTCTCTTTCCACTGTGGGAACGTAGGATCAAAGGACGCAAACTCATCCAGTACATCCTGGGTATAATAATTCTCAAAATTTTCTTTGGCATTTTCAGTTAAAACACCCATTGTCTCACGGGAATAAAGGGTTCCGTCTTCTTCCAGGCCGGAAAGTCCCTGGATCTCGCCCAACAGCTCATTGCTGATGGTCTGGCTGTCTGGCTGATAGCCTTCCACAGCCTCATTCGTGGCATCATCGATCTGGAAGTCTGCCACCGCATAATCCATCAGATATTTCTCCATATCAAAACTTGCGTTTCTTGCATAGAAGAAGCTCATCAGTACCATTCCCAGTGTAAGAGAGGCAATGACCAGAAACGTCCGCTTCTTGCTGCGCCATAGATTCGCCCAGGCCATACCGGGGATCTTCGCCCCATTCTTCGATTTCTTATAAGCTTTTTTGATCTTTGTATCCGCATCGGTATAGCGCAGAGCTTCCACCGGAGATACTTTTCCAGCAAGCCTGGCCGGAAGCAGGCAGGAGATCAGCACTGTCGCATAGGTAAATACCGCAGAACCTATGAAGATCACCGGATCTGCCGCCACCGCTGCCTGCCCTTCCAAAGAGGAAAGCAGGATCGGAACCAAAACCATTCCCAACAGGTATCCCAGCAGAAGACCTGCCAGGATCCCAGGCAGGCAAAGCCTGTTGGCCTGTCCGTAGATGATCTTCCTGAGCTGTTTTTTCGTCATTCCCAAGGTTTTTAACCGTCCGTAAAATTGAATATCTGATGCCACAGAGATCTGGAACACATTGTAAATGATCAGATATCCCGCCAGGAATACCAGCACCATCCCTACATACATTGGAAAATTCTCCGCCAGGATCTGCTGGCGCATTTCACTGGAATAGGTCAGATTAGGGCTGAACTCCACATCCGTGATTCCGCAGTCCTCCAATACTTTGGCTGTCTTCTCCTCAATATCTCTGGAATTATCAAAAGAAATCCCCATCATCCGCTGTCCTAAGACCTGTCCCTCGTCCGGCGCTTCTCTCCCGCCGCAGGCATCCAGGGCAAAGGATTCACTGACCCAGGCCATGCTGGCGTAGGAAGACAGGTTCCCTTCCCACCAACCGCAGAGGGTGAAGGTACTCCTGGTCACGGTATCACTGGTCACATCGGGTCTCCACTCGATGGTCACCTCTTCGCCCAGCTTGGCGGGAACTCCCAGTCTTTCAAGAGTCAGCGTATCCAGGGCGATCTCATTTTTCTCCGTTGGCATCCTCCCTTCCTCTGGCCAGGCATAATCGTTTTTGGCATACTGGTCATTGGCGCAGCGGATCTCTACCTGCCGCCCGGAAAGGGCCTCATTTTCCGCGATCCCAAGCACAATGGATTTCCCGTAGCTTACTACATCTGGATGGGAGGCGATCTTTTCAATCTCCTCATCGGTGATAGACTTGGCGGAAGCATGGGCCGTAGTACCCGATTGGCGCAGATACATTTCCGTCAGATTCTTTCCCATACTCTGGGCCAGTGTGAAAAGCGCGGCAAACATGGCTGCTGTCATCAAAATAGCCAGCACCGCCACCAGGTTGCGTCCCTTTTTCTGCCGAAAACTTCTCTTCGTCAGCGTCCGCAGCATCTTTTTTTGTTCTTTCTTCTCTCTCATGCCTACACCGCCTCCGCTTCTGCGATCTTTCCGTCTTCGATGCGGATGCAGCGGTCCGCCCTGGCCGCGATCTCCGGATTATGGGTGATCATAACGATAGTCTGGTCAAACTTCTTTCCCGTAACCTTCAGAAGCTCGATCACTTCGTCGCTGGTCTTGCTGTCCAGATTGCCGGTAGGCTCATCCGCCAAAATGATCGCCGGTTTGCTGGCAAGGGCGCGGGCAATGGCCACCCTCTGCTGCTGCCCTCCGGAGAGCTGGTTTGGCATACTGTAAAGCTTCTTCTCCAACCCCAGCAGGGTAACTACTTCCTGGATAAACGCCGTGTCCGGTTTCTTTCCATCTAACTGGATCGGCATCACAATATTTTCATAGACATTCAGGACCGGCACCAGATTATAATTCTGGAAGATGAATCCAATCTTGCGGCGCCGGAACACCGTCAGATCCTCGTCTTTTAATTTCCCAAGTTCATATTTTCCTACCCGGACGGATCCGCTGGTGGGACGGTCCAGGCCTCCAAGCATATTTAAAAGGGTGGATTTGCCGCTTCCTGAGGTTCCAACGATCGCTACAAATTCTCCCTTTTCCACGGAAATGCTCACATCGTCCAGCGCCCGGACAATATTGGGTTCACTCCCGTACTGTTTCGTCAAATGATCTGCGCTTAAAATACTCATGTCTTTTCTCCTTCCTTTTCGAAACTCTCTCCATTATAGAAAAGACATGAAACCTTGCAATATCTAACGCGTAAATTAAGATGGCAGAGGAAAAAACTAATACACGTCTTTCCTCTGCCATCGCTATGAATCATTAAAAGGATTTTAACAGTTTAAAAACGAAGGATCTTGTAAGCTCATAAATCGTATACCTGGCATAATTGACCTGCGCGGCTTCCATCGCTTCCCGCTGTTTCTTGGTCGGCACCGAGTAAGGATAGACGCCGAACAAGAATGGGAAAAAAGCATAAAGAAATTCCTGGATATCCTCTGCCGCCATAGCAGGAAAGAACTTTTCCAGACAACAGGCGACCGCCTCCATCGACCCCGCGTATACCTTCTTAAACGCCACCAGGTTCTCCATGCGGCTGTTTCCTTCCATATCATAGAGATTCATAGATACCAGCTTCAGCATACATTCCCGCGGCTCTAATGTATGGGCGAGTTCCGAGGCAAATCTTTCAAGAGATAAGGTGTCGTCCCCCTCCAAGAGGGTTTTCAGATCCAAAGTCCAGGCTTCGTACTCCCGCTGGAGAAGAGCCAGAAAGATTTCTTCTTTCGTCTGGAAATAATTGTAGATCGAAGTCCGGGTAAAAGAGGTCTTAGCCCCGATATCCCGGATCGTAATATCTTTAAATCCCATCGTCTCATAGAGAGAAGCGCAGGCATTGATGATTTCTTCTTTTCTCGCATTCGTCAATTCTTCCGAACCCTTTGGCATAACTGTTCCATCCTTTCCCTTTTATACAATTCCTTTCACCCATTTTACCGCTTCAGACCCATGCAGAAGCTTCCCTTTCTTCCAGACTCCCTGCGGGCAGTGGGACTGCAGGCTTTGTTCTGCTTTCCCGATGCCGCTTCCGCCAGAGGTGGCAAAAGGAATCATTGTCTTGCCGGAGAAATCATAACTCTCCAGGAAGGTGTCTACGATCCTCGGCTCTACATACCACCATACTGGGAAGCCTACCAGAACCGTATCATACTGGCTCATATCTTCCACCTTCCCCGCGATCGCCGGACGGCAGGACGGATCATTCATCTCCAGAGTACTGCGGCTCTTTTTGTCCATCCAGTTCAGATCCGCGGCAGTATAGGGTGTTTCCGGACAGATCTCATAGAGATCCGCGCCTACCGCTTCCGCCATTTCTTTTGCTGCTCTTGCGGTCACTCCGCTGGCCGAAAAATATGCGATCAATACTTTACTCATCTTACTAGCTCTCCTTTCCAAAACTTTCCTTTATGATCTCCACGATTTCATCTCGTTCCAGAACTTTATAGCCGCCAGGCATGACAAGCGTTCCATCCGCAATACCTTCCACCATATTTTTGTCAGCTCCAAGCTGGGCCAGATCCATCACAAGCCCCAACTCCTTCATCCAGCTTTCCATGGCGTCCAGTCCTTCCCGCGCCACCTGCTCGTCTGTCTTTCCCGATGCATCCACATCCCATACATTAACGGCAAACCGTTTAAACTTCTGCAATCCGTATGGCAGGATATGACGGTAATAAGGCAGAGAAACCGCGGCCAGCGTCATCCCATGGGTAGCGTCTGTATAAGCGCCTGCCGACTGTCCCAGCATATGGACCATCCAGTCTGTAGACTTTCCGCGGGAAACCAGAGTATTAAGTGCCCATGTCGCAGTCCACATCAGATTGCTGCGGGCCTCATAATCCTGCGGATCCCTGTTGGCGATACGACTGGAATGAAGAACAGAACGCATCAGGCCCTCGCTGATATAATCACTGGTATTATCATCCTCTCCGGAGAAATACTGTTCACAGATATGATTAAAGATATCGTAGATTCCCGCCACCATCTGATAATGCGGCAGAGTCAACGTATACTTGGGGTTTAGGATCGCAAATCTGGGCATGATCTTTTCATCCGCAAACACATGGCCGATCTTCTGTTTTGTCTCGTGATTTGTGATCACCGCCCCCGCGTTCATCTCAGAACCAGTCCCTACCATGGTCAGTACGCAGCCTACTGGAAGGGTCTCACATTCCGGCTCTTCAAAACGGATGTAATATTTCTTCCATGGATCCTCCTTACAGTTTACTGATACAGAGACCGCCTTAGCATAGTCGCAGACAGAACCTCCTCCTACTGCCAAAAGGAAGTCCGCATGATGTTTCCTTGCGATCTCCATGCCTTCATAGAGCTTCTCTACCGTAGGATTCGGCATTACGCCAGAGATTTCCGCCACATTTTTATCTTGCTCTTCCAGGATCTTCACTACTTCGTCATAAATGCCGTTTTTCTTGATCGAACCGCCTCCATAGATCAGCACCACATTTTTCCCGTATTTCGGAAGCTCTGTATTGAGCGCGTTTAAAGATTCATCTCCAAAATACAATTTCGTGGGATTACAGTATGAAAAATTTCCTAACATTTTGCAACTCCTCCTTTTTGGATTCAATTCTGACATCGTGTCAACACCTTTAAAATACCACAATCCTGACACTGTGTCAATCTATTTTTTATCTTCCACCGGAATTGTCACTTTCAATACAAAAATATCGTTCTCAGCCTTTGTCACACACTCCCCACCATATTTTTCCACGGCTGTCCTGATATTGATAAGCCCCAGTCCGTGCAAAAAGCGATCCTTTTTCGTTGTTTTCCCATCGTACAGCTGATCCATCCTCCGGCTGTTCTCTATCGTGATCACCAGCATATCCCTCAGCCGCCCTGCCTTCATCGTAATAAACCGCATATCTTCCGGCAGGCGCTCGCAAGCTTCCATAGCATTATCCAATGCGTTTCCAAAGATTGTGCTTACATCCAGCGGATCGATAAACCCGCCGTCCCCAAACTGCAAAGAAGCCGTAAAATCTATCTTTTTCTCTCTTGCCGCGCGCATCTTATCCCGCAGGAGCATATCCAGATAATCATTTCCTGTATGCCGGTAATTCTCATAGCTTTCAATCTCCTTCTGAAGAGATTGGATCGACTGTTTTGCTTCCTCCGTTCCCTGTTTCCCCTGAAGGATGATCAAGTGGTTCTTCAGATCATGATAGATCCGCCGCACCCTCTCTTCCTCGTTGATCCGGTCTTTGTAGAAAGCCTGCCGCATTTCCAATTCCCTGGCTCTTGCTTCACTTTGCATCGCGCCGCAGATATAAGAAATCAGATAGATACTGCTGAAACTTGTAAAGATTGCCGCGATGCAAGGCGGATACACGCTGATCGGATGATTCGGCATAAAATACAGAATCGACAATACCGCTACAAAAGGCGCCAGCATCACAAGGTCGATCACCAGCCACATCCGGTCTGTTACATTTTCCTGGACCTTCTTAAGACAGTTTTTCAGCAGCCAATAGACTAAGATCCAGAATGTCAGACGGATAATATTAGATAAAAGATAGAAAATCGTACTGATCAAAAGCTGTTCCTGGGTAAAATCTGGTTCCTCAACAGATACGCCTATCAGTTGGAAAAACAGCCTTCCTCCCAAATCCTGCATAAGATAATTTACCGCGACTACCGCCGGATAGAAGATCAGACAGGCCGCCAGCTTTTCCTTCAGACTGCCCTGATGAAAGATCACAAGACACAGGAGGAATCCGCATAAAGAATATGCCAGAGCCGGAAAGTCATCCGAATAAACGATCACATTAAAAAAGATCCCTTCCAGCACAAACGCGGCTATCTGAAGGATCTTATTTCTTCTAAGCGGCCGGAATCTGGCCAATGTAAAAAAGGCGGCAAATACATACGCCCACTGCGCCAGAAAGGTAAGCCGGTCTAAAAAGAAAATCATAACCTTTCCCCCCAATAATCTGTCAGTCTCTCCATAAACACCTTCCTTCTGGGCTGGCTGATGGGAAGCTTCTCTCCGGTTGCCAATGTTAATTCCAGCCTCTTTACTCCTTGGATAAAATAGAGATTCACCAGATAACTGGTATGGCATCGGGCGAATCCCTGGTCTCTCAGCTCTGCTTCCATCTCCTTCATGCTCCGGTAGCAGATAATATTCTCTTCCTCTGTGTGAAGCAAAAGGTTCCGGTTAAAGGTCTCAATATACCGCAGGCTTTTTAACCGCACCTTATATCTGCCCGTGTCATTAAATACCAGGATGGCCGGGTCGTCCATCTGCCGCAGCCGCTTCAAAAACCGATCCATCTCCGCTTTCAGGCGCACATATTTCAGCGGTTTGATAATATAATCCGCCGCTTGATACTGATACCCCTCCAGACTATATTCCGTCATTGTAGTCAGAAAGATGATCCCTACCTTTTCGTCCAGCTTCCGGATTTTCTTGGCAGCCCGCAGACCATCTACCCGCCGCATCTGGATATCCAAGAAGATCAGATCAATGGTAGGATCGTATCTTTCGATCAATTCCAGGCCGTCGTAATAGACAGTGATCTTAATCTCCCGGCTGGTCTGTGCCCCATACTGACGCAGAAGTTCTGACAGATACTTTACAAATTCTTTCTCATCGTCACAGATTGCTACGTGTATCATCTCTGTCAACCTTCTCTACTGCCGTACAGCTCCATTGTCGCACCGATTCCCCCAGGAGTCGATCAGCAGGCCGTCCCGATAGACGCAGATGATCTCACAGTGATTGGCGCATTTCCCGCAGATCACTTCTCTGGTCTTGAATTCCATCTCGGCAACATCAAAAGAAAAGGCTCCTTCCTCCTGCTCTTCCCTGGCCAGGACCGCGATTCCAAAAGCTCCCATAAGATGCCCTCTCTCATCCACCAGCACCGGCATCCCCAGTTCCTCCTGGAACATATGGACCACGCCGGCGTTTTTACTGACGCCTCCCTGGAATACAACAGGCGCGACGATCTTCTTTCCCTTCGCCACATTGTTCAGGTAATTTCCAGCCACCGCCTTGCAAAGGCCGGCGATAATCTCTTCTTTGGGACATCCCACCTGCAATTTGTGGACCAAGTCAGACTCCGCGAAAACCGTGCATCTTGCCGCGATTGGAGCCGCCTTCTTTGCCTTCAGCGCAATATCTCCAAATTCTTCTACCTCTACCCCCAGACGATGTGCCTGGCTGGACAAAAAGGCCCCGGTTCCCGCGGCGCACAGAGTATTCATGGCATAATCTACCGCCACCCCGTTTTCAACGCAGATGATCTTAGAATCCTGGCCTCCGATCTCCAGGATCGTGCGCACGTCTGGATGCAAAGTGGTAGTCCCCACCGCATGGGCGGTAATCTCATTTTTCACCACCTGGGCGCCGATCATACTTCCCACCAGCTTTCTGGCGCTTCCTGTAGTCCCGGAGGCCGCGATCTGATAGGTTTCTTCATCAAACTGTTCCCGCAGAGCGTGAAGCACCTTTTTCGTAGCCTGGGTAGGATTCCCCTCGGTCCAAAGATAACACTCCGCCAGAAATCTGTTCTCTTCGTCTATAATAACCCCTTTTGTCGAGATGGAACCGATGTCGATTCCCAGATACGCCTTTTTCTTCATCGCAATACCTTCTTCTTCCTCTCCAGCATGTCGTAAAATGCTTCTAGTCGTGTGTCCAGTCCTGTGTCGCTCTCCTGCGTATCATAACTTAAGTACAGGATCGGAATATGATAATCCCTGCTGATATTCTGCAAGACAGGAACCGCATCCAGCTCCGGCGTACACCCAAAGGATTTTACATGGATGATCCCGTCAAAGCCTTTCTTGGCATAGTCCAGCGCCGCGTTCAATGTCCAGGTCGTGGTGGGACCCATGTTAAACTTTGCGTATTCTTTTATCCTGGGCCGCAGGGTCGGTTCCTTCGCTCGGAAATGACAGTTAGTCACATTCAGGAATCGGTATACAGACGCCCCCAGTCGGACCAGCTTGTCCTGAAGGAATTGATTGGAGCCGGGGTCCATGGCGGTAAAATATTCCCCCACGATCCCAATGCGCACAGGATGCTCTGGAATCTTTAATTCCAGTTCGCTCATCTTCTGCTTGGCCTTTTGGTACGCTTCCCGGATTTCCTGGCGGTTTTCCGCCGTCTGCATCTGCAGATAAAACTGACGGTATACCTTTTTAAAACTGCCCTTTACCGCCTCAAATCCCGCGTTTTGATAGTACAGCGCCTCAATCTCATCCATATATTCCGCCATCTTTACGCCGTCATAGACGCCGGACGTCAATTTCGAAACCTTTAGTTTGGGACTTAAATGTCTGGCCAGCTTCAGCCAGTCTCCTTTTTTGCCCCCCATATATCCGGCCAAATTGATAAATTCACACTTGTATCCCAATTCCCGAAGGATTTCTTCCTGCAATACGCCATAATAATCCAGCCGGCATAATCCCCCTGTTTCCACCAATACATCCGCCCCGGCCTCTACCGCCTCGATCAGACTTCCCAGCGTATGCTTGAAAGGCGCGCAGGCATAATCCGGGCTATATTTACTTCCCAGCTCCGCCGTCTCTTTGGTAGCGGGAGGCAGGAGCACGTATTTCGCGTCCAGACCCTGCTCCACAATATATTTGATCGCATAATTGTAATGATTAAATCTGGGAAACGCGATCTTTTTCTTATCGTCAATTTTGATTTCCATAGCCGCCTGCCTTCTGATATCTGATAATGTCAATAAAACTTTCGATCCTTGTCTCCACTCCCGCCGTGCCGCTCTGGGCATCCAGAGTAAGATTCAGCACCGGAACATTCTTTAAGCGCCGTACCAGCATATCATTGACCAGGGCGTCCGGTCCGCAGGGATAGGCGCTGGCCAGTATGATCCCGTCCACTTTCTTTTCCATTAAAAGCGCCGCGCCCACCATCTCCCGATTGATAAGCCAGGGCATGACCCTGGAGAAATCAAAGCTGCGCTTCAAAGCGTTTCCCCGGTTCACATAATCCGTATAAAGGACTTCCGCCCCCATCTTTTCCAGGATCCGGGTCAGTTCTCCGCCCATGCAGGTGTCATGGAGTACATACGGATGCCCCGCCAGCAGCACCTTGTTTTTCTTATTCTCCAGTTTCGTAAGCTGTTTCTTCTCTTTTGCCTTCAGCCAGGACTCCTGATACTTTTTGGCCTGGCTGTAAGCACGCTTCGTCTCCTTCTTATTCCGTCCCAGGGATTCTCCCAGTTTCAGATAGACCTTCTCCTCCGTTGTCTTGTCATACCAGTCGTAACTGACCGTCAGGATCTGGATCTGCTCGTCCCGGAAAATGTTCTGGATCAGATCAGGAAGGGCCTGGTATCTGGTGCACATTTTCTCTCGTTTATGATATCCTCCCATTCGTGGAACAAAAACCGCATCGCATTTATCCATCAGCCAGAGGACATGTCCCAGGTACATCTTAAATGGAAGGCAGGTTTCATCTACCGCCCGGCCGGTTCCATCCTCCAAAAGGCTTCGGTCACTGGATGGGCTTACTACGCACTGGAATCCCAGTTGAGTAAAGAATTCTCTCCACAGGACTCCATCCCTATAGGCCATCAGCCCCCTTGGAATTCCAATGGTTTCTATCTTTCGCAAAATACTTCCCTCCTGTTTCAAGCAGATTCTTTCTCGTAAACAACATAAATTTTCCCACGGATACTATCATATCATCCCTGGCTAAATTTGAAAACAATTTCTTTACAGTTGATTTTCAATCTCCATACTATCGCAGGGAGAAAATCTGAGAAAACCGCTAAAATACCGGGTTCCCAATATAAAGAAATTCGTTAATCGTTATATATGATCGGTTTGATCAGACTCCTGTCATGATTTAAGAATAATCCCATGGCTTCCGGTATCTTATCCATACCGTGATATCTGTGCGTGACCAGTTTCTCCGGGGCAATTCTTCCTGTCGCGATCAGCTGTGCCATCCGTGACATCCATAGTCTGCCTCCCCGGCATCCGGACCCCTTGATAGTTTTATCTCCATAGCCGAATCCCCAGACACTCGGATCGATTTCTATCGGATCCCCGCCAAAATAAGCGCTCAGGTTAACGAGAGTACCTCCTTTTTTCAAAATAGACAGTCCTTTGCTCAGTTCTTTTTCACTGCCGCCGCAAAGAATCACTCCGTCCACCGGCCCTCCATTGTCTTTTACTATCTGTTCCAGATAATCTTCGTTATGATAGTCTACCAGGTGAGTAGCCCCATATTCTTTCGCCACTTCAAAGCACTGTTTTCGTAATCTCGCCGCACATCTCATGCCCTACCGCTTTCCCGATCAGGTAAGGAAGCGAGGCGCATCCTGTTGCGCATAAATGCGCATCACTTGTACATGGCGACCAGATCAGCGGCCGGATAAACGCTCCTGTTGAGACCGATGAGTTCCTATGTTTAAGTTCAGACGTTTCTACTCGTTCCAAATCCAGAGAAGCCCGTTATAAAAGTACTCCAACGCGTATTCTCCGCTATGTGTTCCGCCTTCCTGCTCCAGGAAATACAGATTGCCCTCCCGCTCATTATCAGCGTACTGGCATGTCCCGTCACTTACATCCGCCATAGCTTCAATCTGGTTTTTGAATGAAGAATAGGCAAAATCATCCGGACCGGATGCCGCAAAGATGAAAAAGTCATCCCAATCATGACCGGAATCTCTGACCACAGATGCCATATACTCTCCGTCTGTCGTCAGACTTCCGCTGGAAGGCATAAAATAACGGAAATAATCCAAGCAGAACTGAAAGGTACGCCATGTTGCCACAGATCCCATAGAGAAACCGCAGAATGCTCTGTGATCCCTGGATGCGGCGATTCCATCCGGCGTCGTGCTTTCTGCGTATGTACTGTAAGTTCCCTCTACAGCCGGAATCAGATCATGGACTAATTCGTTATGGTAATTTTCTGTCAGTCTGAGAGCCAAACTGTAATCAGCGCTGTCCTCCGAACTCGTATTGTTGTAGGTGGGACAGACAATAATCATCGGACGGATCCTGCCGTCCGCAATGCCATTGTCCAGAACATTTTTAAATATATTAGGATTCTCTGGGGTCCCTAGGTATGCAGTCTCATTACTCCAACCGCCATGCATGAGATAGGCATTTTAACTCCGTTATTTAAAGCCGCATATTTCATTATGATTCCTCCTTTTGAATTTGACATATTTTCATAATTATACATTTCTGGCCAGACCGGCAAGGTTCTCTACCACCGCCGGATCTCTGTGGTCGAAGAAACAGCTTATTCCTGTGTCAAGAGCGGCGATCTTCGCCAAATCATCGCTGTCCAGCTTGAAGTCAAACACATTAAAGTTCTCTTCCATCCGCTCTTTCTTCACACTCTTTGCACCTGTCAAATGCTACATGATCACTTTGCCTGTAATCTCTTTGTAATGCTGTTCCGGGCAGTCCGCACATTTTATTTTCTTTTTTTCATATTTCGGACAAATACCCGGCTTCCAGTAATTCCAGCACTGCGTATAATATCCTGTTTTCCCGGTCTTAGGATTCGGCTTTCCTGCTCTTTTACTGTATACATCTTTCCGTCCTTTGAAAAAAGAATAGAAATACTGGGCGTGCTTCTGAGTGATCGTTTCCGGAATGACAAATTGCTCCCTGACTGTTTCCGTTTCACTCATGACAGAATCCTTCTGCCGAGCAGCCGGTCTTTCCTTTTCCTGAATACCTTTTCCATAGGGAATACCTGCTTGGGACAAAAGTAACTGAAGGCACTTAATTTCTTCATTTAATAAACGCATTTCTTCTCTCTGTTCCGAATAATCTTATCTTTATTATCCATATTTTTACCTGTTTGATTTCTAAAAAGAAATGTCCTGTATAATTTTTCTCATATTCTTAATGGTATCCTCATAAAACACAAAGTCTTCTGTAAAATAACTGGTGATAGACTGATAATCTTCTTCATAAAAGGAATTATCACAAAACTCTGTAATAATGGCAGATACATCTACTCCTTCTTTTGCGGCTGGACATACAGTCATTTGAGCCCGATGCTCCCTGACCTCTTTGACCAATGAGACAAACTTATTATCAAAATCAATGAGCGGAGTAAGTTTATAGACATCATACAAATGACGCGAATACCGCTTTGATTTTCCCTGCATATAATAATCACAAAGAGCAAAAATCTTATCAATATAAGTCCTTTCCAATGACTGTAAATTCATTGAAAATCTGTCAAGGGAAAATTGTTTTGCCAGATCTATTCGATTTCGCTTTTCCAGATAATCCCCAATATAATTATGTATCTCTACCGACTGTGTCGGAAATGCATACGACCCCAATGCAGTTTCCAGTTTTATATACTGCGGCAGTCTTTCATCTTCCAGTTCAAATACAGAAGTATATGAAAAGAAATAAGCGTTATAGTCCCTGTCGCTCTGGGTTTCATTCCAGTTTGCAATCGGCATTTCCAGTTCTTCGCTTATTCCTTTTAAAACAACATTCTTAAGTTTTTTCCTTCTGCTCTCTCCTATATGCTCTTTGAAAGTAATATCAATATCTTCAGAAAAACGATTGATTACATGATATTCTTTGGATAAAGACGTCCCTCCTTTGAAAACACACAGATCAAGCTGCTCTGATAATAATTTCAGGATCAGTGTAACATAGTAATCCTTTTCCACCACTATAGGTGTTCTTCCACTTTGCTCAGCAGTCTGTTCCACCATATCTTTAAACATTTCTCTATCCTTATGAAGATACATACTCCACCTCCGTTTCATATATTGCTTTATATATCTTAATCGGATAATTTACAATAAACCTGTCGATTTTTTTCTTTGTAATAGCATTTTTTCTGGCATATTCTGTCAAAATCCTTCCGCATTTTTCCGGCTCCATCTCTGTGCATTTTTCAATATCCTTCAGACAATCAAGAAACTGCAGCACCGGCGCATTTTCTTCCGTCACTTTCACCACTGGTCTTCTGATAATGTATTGCCTGTTTTTAATCGTTATTTTCCTTACCAATGCCGGAGCAAAATTGCTGCTTATCTCCTGAGTAAACGGAACCTGCGTGGATAATCCCATGCGGTTTGCCAATGTATAGCCGGAAAAGTAGCCCACCCGCTTTCCCCTGCGCATGATATACTTATGAATAGCTACTGTATCCGGGGACAAAGACATCCGCTCACCGAAAATATCCATTTTAGGGAAATAGTATACTCCCGGCTCAAATCGGCATATGCTTCCGCTGTCAGTAAGTTTTTTTAAATGATATCTAAGATTTTCTTCTGTCATCCCTGGGATATCAATATCCCCGGTAAAAATAGGTTCTCCTGGAATATAATTTTCTTTCAAATATTCATATAACATAACCGCTTTCCTTTCGATAAGTAAATTATTTGTTTACTTATTGTTAGCATACTTGAAATTATTTTCTTTGTCAATCGCATCTGATTTATTCATATTGTTTCCATCTACATCACTGTTTAACAGGACATATTGTCCTATTAATGTCCTATAATTGTCCTATAAAATATAGATTTATGCAGGAAAAGAGCAGGATGTCATATAACACCCTGCCCACATTTCTGCATATTCTATTTCTGACAATTACAGTCCCAGTCCGTTCACCCACTCCTGAACCTCCGCTTCGTCCGGGCTGGAACTGAATCTCTGTCCTTCCTGCCAGTCTCCGGTGCCTGCCAGATCGGCCAGCAGATTTCCACTGTCACCAATTCCAGAAGAAGCGGAAGTACAGAACGGGATCACCGTCTTGCCTGTGAAATCATTATTTTCTACAAAAGAATCTACGGGCCATGCGGCTATTCCCCACCAGATCGGATATCCGATAAACACTGTGTCATAAGAATCCCAGTTATCCACCGTTGTAGAAACCAGTTCCACATCTCTTTGATCCTCATTCTCGTATTCCTGGGTCACTCGGCTGTCATCGTTAGTCCAGTCCAGATCTTCGTCCGTGTATGGATCTGCCGGCTCCAGTTCAAAAAGGTCGCCTCCTGCCGCATCCGCGATCATATTGGCCGCCTCCTCTGTATTACCAGTAGCGGAATAATAAACCACCAGCACATTTCCAGATCCGGCAGCAGCATCAGATGTATCTTCCGCCTCATCCTGGGGTTCTTCCTGGGCCGTCTGTTCCTGACTGTCCTCCTGGCTGCTCTGCGTATCAGAACCGCAGCCAGCCAGCATACCTGCCGCCAACACGCATGCCGTCATCATTGCCATCAGTTTCTTTCCTTTCATAAATATCACTGCTCCTTTCAGACTTCCTGATCCTAACCTTTCCTCTGTTGCTAGTATATCCGAAAGAAACAGCATATGGAATTATCCATTTGTTATCCAGTAGAAACCCCAGGGTAAATGCCAAATCCACGGTTCTCCGATCACTGAGCCCATTTCCAGTCATTTCCCACGCCTGCGCCTATCTCAAAATGATATTTTGCGATTCCAAGATCCACTTTTGTATAGAAACCGGCCTTTGTTTTGGCCGCCACCTGATCTTCCTTAAGCACAAAATAGAACTTCTGCTGGTTCATGGCCGTAGGCGCAAGCTGGGCCGCTTCTACTCCCGCCCGGAACCACTGGGGCATCTGGCCGTTTACCTGACAGAGTTCTTCCACTTTCTTTACCTTATGGGAAACTCCCTGGTTTACACCATACCCAATGGAAATGACACAGCACAGCTTTTCTCCGGCTTTCACTTCATAAGCCCCCTTGATCTTGCTGTAGGTCATTGCTGCCCAGCAGGAATTCATTCCAAGCCGCTGCGCCAGCAGAACTAGCCTTTCTCCATAATATCCGCAGGTTTCTTCTAATTTCGGCCCTTTCTTTCCAATCAGGGCAATATAATTCTTCACTCCGCTGAACTTACCATAATGTGCCATAAAACCGTCAAACGCTTTCGGTTCATCTGTGACCAGTTGGATGTGAAGGCCGCTCTCTTTATTGCAGGCATCTATCTCCCGCTGAAGTTTCTCTGCCGCCTCTTTTTCTATCCGCTGATCTGTATACTGCCGCACACTATGGCGCTGTTTCATTGCTTCCATGATCTCCATCCTTATTCCTCCATCCTTCAAACAAAAGTTGACAAAAACTATTTTCTCAAAGTAGAATGTGAGATAATCGTATCACATTAACAAAACCGTTACAACGGAATCAACTGATACAAAACCATAGAAAATGTTTCATATTATTCAGGAGGGCATCTATGGATAAACGAAAAGAAGCCAATATGCGGGTTAAAAAAAGCATATCTGAAGCCTTATTCCGCTTGCTGGAAGAAAATCTATGCCCAGCACTTCTATTGAAAGATACCGTTTATACATCTACATAGGAGCTCTGTACAACACCGCGCTTATGTGGCTGAAAAGCGGGAAAAAAGAAAGCATTGACGAGATCACGGATTTGTTCTATCGCTCAGTGTTCCACGGATTCTCCGCCACATAAATACCGACAGGATGATGGCGATATAGTCTGTCAGAGACTGTCCAAGGATCACGCCTTCCAGGCCAAACAGCGCCCGCAGAAGATACAGCAGCGGAATCAGCAGGATCCCCTGTCTCAGCACGGACAGCACCGTGGCCGGAAAGGCATGGCCCACCGACTGCATACAGTTCATATTCACAAAAAGTATCCCGATCACCGGACCGGACAGCATATAGGCCACCAGCATCTCCACACCGTAAGCGATCACTTCCTCATCACTGATAAACAGACGGATGATCGGCTCCCGGAATACAAAATACAATACTGTTGCGGCCACACCTGCCGCCAGGCAGCATTTCTTGGTATAGGATTCCACACCCCGGAACCGCTTAATATTGCCGGAACCATAATTGTATCCCAGAAGGGGCTGTACTCCATTGGCCAGGCCCATTTGGAGAAATGTAATGAACATATTTGCCTTAAACACGATGCCGATAGCAGCCACCGGATCATTGCCATAGACCACCAGAAGCTGGTTCAGCACAATGGTGGACACGCTCATCAGCGCGGAAAAGATTGCTGTGGGAAGACCGGAGGAACAGGTCTTGGTCAGGATGCCCTGTCTGACCGTAAAGTCTCTCCATCGGATGGAAAGCACCCGGCTTTTCTTCAGGAAATACCACAGGTAATAAACGCTTGCCAGCACATTCCCAATGGTAGTCGCAATGGCTGCCCCGGCTGTTCCCTGATCCAGCACAGAAATGAAGATGGGGTCCAGCACGATATTCGCGATGGTTCCGATCATGCTTCCCACCATGGCTTCTTTACTTGCGCCTTCCGCCCGGACGATAAAGCTTGCCGCCGCCGACCAGATGATAAATGGAGCTCCATATGAGATATGGAAGGTATAGCCTCTGGCAAATTCATAAGTTTCCACGTTGGCTCCAAACAATGTCAGGATCGGGTCCATGAAAAGAATCATGACTGCCGCCGCAAGGATGCCCAGAAACAGAGACGCATAGGTCACAAAAGCCGCAGCGTTCTTCGCCCTTTTCTCATCTTTCGCTCCCAGCGCCACAGACAGTACCGCGCTTCCGCCCATTCCCAGCATATTGGCGAACGCCATCAGAAGGATAAAGATCGGGTTCGTCAGACTGACCGCCGCCACCTGGAGCGGATCCCCCGTCTGTCCTACGAAAAAGGTGTCCGCCATATTATAGACCACCGTCACCAGACTGCTGATCACACTGGGCACCGCCATCTTCATGACCGCTTTGGAAATCTTCAGCTCTCCCATCAATTCATGTTCATCCATATTACAATTCCTCCTGTTCCAGATTTTCCAGCATTTTTTTCGTAATCTTCATAAAGATATCCTGCTCTTCCCCAGTGATCCCCCTAAGCAGGATACTTTCAGAACGTTGGATCTCTCTTCTTAGTACGCTGCGGATCTCTTCCGCTTTTTTTGTAAATACGATCTTTTTATACCGCCCGTCCTGCTTGTCGGGCACCCGGACGATCAGCTCTTCCTTTTCCAGATTCTTCAATACTTCTGTCGCCGTGGAAGGCCTTAAGTCAAACTCTTTTTCTATGTCTTTCTGATAGACGCTGCGCTTCTCGCTCTCGATCAGGATATAGTCCAGGATATTCCCTTTTGCTCCGGTGATCCCTATTGTTTCCTGTGCTTTCTGGGATCTGCGCCGCAGACGGTTGGAAATCCGGTTGATCATCTTCCCTGTTTCCATGTTTTCTCCTTCTGTCTCTATCTTTTATTTACTTCGGTTCCTAAGTATTTTAATGCAGATCTGCGCCAATGTCAACAAAAAGAACAGAGGGACTAAGTAAGCCTCAAGTCCTCTCTGTTCTTTCAAACTTTTTGTCCTGTCACTCTTCTCTGCCGTTCCTGTCAGAGTTTTTTTACAAACAACGCCCGGATCGCGTTCAGCACCGCCAGGATCATCACGCCCACATCGGCGAAGATGGCCAGCCACATATTGGCGATTCCCAGAGCCCCAAGGGCCAGGCAGATCAGCTTTACGCCAATAGCAAATACAATGTTCTGATAGACGATCCCCAGGCATTTCCGGGAAATCTTGATCGCCTTAGAGATCTTTATGGGATCATCATCCATCAGAACCACATCCGCCGCCTCAATAGCCGCGTCTGAACCCATGGCTCCCATTGCGATACCGATGTCGGCCCGGCCAAGTACCGGCGCGTCGTTTATGCCGTCTCCCACAAATGCCAGTTTCTCTTTCTCAGATTTGCCGGCGATCAGCTCTTCCACCTTCTCTACTTTGTCGACCGGGAGCAGTTCACTGTATACTTCATCAATCCCAAGTTCTCCCGCCACCTGATCCGCTACCTTATTAATATCCCCCGTCAGCATCACTGTCCTGTCCACACCTGCCGCCTTTAATTCCCGGACAGCCTCCTTGGAATGAGGCTTCAGGACATCCGAGATCAGGATGTGTCCCGCGTAAGTCCCATCGATGGCAATATGGATGATCGTCCCCACACTGCGGCAGTTGATATAAGACACTCCCAGATGTTCCATTAATTTATCATTGCCGGCCGCCACTTCGTGGCCGTCCACTTTCGCCGTCACGCCATTTCCGCTGATTTCCCGGATATCCGTTACACGAGAACGATCGATCTCTTTTCCGTAAGCCTTCTGAATACTCTTGCTGATGGGATGGGAGGAAGCGCTTTCCGCCAGGGCGGCGTACTCGATCAGCTTTTCTTCTTCTATCTCGTTATGATGGACCCCATTCACCTGGAAGACGCCCTGGGTCAGCGTCCCGGTTTTATCAAAGACAACGATCCTGGTCTGGGACAAGGTTTCCAGATAGTTTGACCCTTTCACCAAGACACCCGCATTGCTGGCTCCTCCGATCCCCGCAAAGAAACTTAAGGGGATACTGATCACAAGCGCGCAGGGACAGCTGATCACCAGGAAGGTCAGCGCCCGATAGATCCAGGTATCCCAATCCGCCGGAAGTCCCATACCGGCCATCCGTACCAGCGGCGGAAGGAACGCCAGCGCCAATGCGGCATAACACACCGCCGGCGTATAGATCCTGGCGAATTTGGAGATAAATTCTTCAGATCTGGACTTGCGGGAACTGGCGTTCTCTACCAAATCCAGGATCTTAGAAACCGTAGACTCTCCAAATTCTTTCGTTGTCCTCACCTTCAATACGCCTGTCATATTGATGCAGCCGCTGATGATCTCATCCCCGGCGGAAGCATCTCTTGGAAGGCTCTCGCCTGTAAGCGCGCTGGTATTTAAAGTGGTGGTCCCTTCCACGATGATTCCGTCAATGGGCACCTTCTCTCCCGGCTGTACCACGATCACCGTGCCGATCTCCACTTCGTCCGGATCTATCTTTTCCAATTTCCCATCACACTCCACATTGGCGTAATCCGGCCGGATATCCATCAGCTCACTGATGTTGCGCCGGCTTTTTCCTACCGCGTAACTCTGGAACAGTTCTCCAACCTGATAGAACAGCATGACCGCGATGGCTTCCGTGTAGTCCCCATTCTGCTCGTAAAGAGCGATGGCGATCGCGCCTGCCGTGGCCACGGCCATCAGAAAATTTTCGTCAAATACCTGCCGGTTGCGGATTCCCTTCAAAGCCTTTAATAAAATATCATACCCAATGATCAGATAGGGAATCAGATATAATCCCAGTTTTGCCAGCCCTGTGACCGGGACAAAATTCAGCCCCACCAGAAGGGCCGCCGCTGTCAGGATACGTGCCAGCATCTTTTTCTGCTTTTTGTTCATGTCTTTTCTCCCACAATAATTTAATATATGCTTAATAGTTTATTTATTATTTCTGGAAGAGCACCCTCAGAAGATGGCTCTTCATCTTCCAGGGTGCGCCGCATTTTCTATCGGATCAGAGATAGATCTCACAGTCGTCTTCTACTTTCTTACAGTTTTTCAATACTTCCTTCATGACTGCCTTTGGCTCCTGTCCTTCTTCGAATTCCACGATCATCTTGAGCATCATGAAGTTAACGGTGGCATCTTTAACACCTGCTGTATTTTTCGCCGCCTCTTCCATCTTATTCGCGCAGTTTGCACAGTCCACGTCAATCTTATATGTCTTCTTCATTTCCTCTTCTCCTTCTTTGAATGATAACTTTTTAATAATTAAGTATTTGTTTAATTGTTGATTCCATTATATGCACGTACAGAGGAAAAGTCAATACCTTTTTGATCTCTTTTTTAGTTGCATAGTTTCCAGACCTATACTAGAATAATTTATAAGATGCCAGGGTCTAAAGGCATAGCGGATTCTTTTGATCCAGCATCATCTATAAAGGAGGTCGTGCTTAATGACAGACAAGAAATTACCTCATGATCACGGACAGAAAATCGAACGGGAACTGGAACATATGCCTGGCACAGAGGCATTTCAGACGGTAGCAGACATCTTCAAGCAGATGGGCGACGGAAGCCGTGTGCGTATCTTTTGGCTTCTCTGCCACTGCGAAGAATGTGTCATCAACATTTCTTCTATGGTGGACATGAGCAGTCCCGCAGTCTCCCACCATCTCAGACAGCTAAAGACCAGCGGTCTGATCACCAGCCGCAGAGAGGGCAAAGAGGTCTATTATAAAGCGGCCGAAACACAGCAGGCGCAGCTTCTGCATCATGTGATCGAGCAGGTCATGGAGATTGCCTGTCCTTCCGCGTAAGCCGCGCCTGATTATTTTATAGATTCAATGACCGCTTTGTTCAGCGGTTCAGGATTTCCATGAATTCTTCCCCGGTGATCGTCTCTCTCTCATACAGGAAGCGCGCCAGTTCGTCCAATTTTTCTTTATTTTCCATCAGGATCATACCGGCTTTTTCATGTTGTTTCTTTACCAGTCCAATAACCTGGCGGTCGATTTCCGCCTGTGTCTCAGCCGCGCACGCTAAAGACGCATCGCCGCCCAGATATTGATTGTTCACTGTTTCCAGGGCCACCATATCAAAATCCTTACTCATACCATACCGCGAGATCATTCCCCTGGCCAGTTTGGTGGCCTGTTCGATATCATTGGAAGCGCCCGTGGTAATGGTTCCAAATACCAATTCCTCTGCCGCCCTGCCTCCGGTCAGGGTAGCGATCTTATTCTCCAGCTCTTCTTTGGACATCAGATAGTGATTGCCCTCGTCCACCTGCATGGTATACCCAAGAGCTCCTGAAGTCCTTGGGATAATGGTGATCTTCTGCACAGGCGCCGAATGGTTCTGCCTCGCGGCCACCAGAGCATGTCCTACTTCATGATAAGCAACCGTCCATTTTTCTCTATCTGTAAGAATGGCGTTCTTTTTCTGATATCCCGCGATCACCGTCTCTATACTCTCTTCCATGTCTGCTTCTGTGGCAAAACGCCGTCCGTCCCGGACCGCCCGCAGGGCCGCTTCATTTACGATATTAGCAAGCTCCGCTCCGGATGCTCCTGAAGCCATACGGGCAATCTTCCCAAAGTCCACATCGTCCGCTGCTTTGATCTTCTTCGCATGTACTCTCAAGATTTCTTCCCGGCCTTTCAGATCCGGCAGTTCCACTGGAACCCGGCGGTCAAATCTTCCCGGGCGGGTCAGCGCCGGATCAAGTGCCTCCGGCCGGTTGGTAGCCGCAAGGATGATGACTCCCGCATTGCCTTCGAAACCATCCATCTCTGTCAGAAGCTGATTTAAAGTCTGTTCCCGCTCATCATTTCCTCCATACTGACCGTCTCTCTTCTTTCCAATGGCATCGATCTCATCAATAAATACAATGCATGGGGCTTTTTCTTCCGCCTGCTTAAAAAGATCCCGGACTTTAGAAGCCCCCATTCCTACAAACATTTCTACAAACTCAGATCCAGAGATAGAGAAAAACGGCACATTCGCTTCTCCTGCCACGGCTTTGGCCAGCATCGTCTTCCCGGTTCCGGGAGGGCCTACCAGCAGGATTCCCTTGGGCATAGACGCTCCGATCTCCTTATATTTCTTGGGGTCGTGCAGGTATTCTACGATCTCCGACAGATTTTCCTTTGCCTCATCCTCTCCCGCCACATCGGAAAATTTGATTCCGTCCGAAGACTTCACATAGATCTTGGCATTGGATTTTCCCATACCAAACATCATAGAATTCTTTCCGCCCGCGTTTTTCATCAATCTACTGGACATATACTGACCAAGCGCGATAAAGATCACAATAGGAAGGACCCAGGACAGCAGAAAACTGGTCAATGGCGACATCTGTTCAATAATCTCACTGGCAAACTCCGCATGCGCATCATGAAGACGGTCCACCAGACCCGGATCATCCATCACACCGGTCTTATAAACATGTTTCTCTTCCTTATCCGTAAACAGGATTTGGTTCTCTTGGATCTCTACCCGGCCAATTTCCTGATTTTCCGTCATATCCATAAAGGTGTCATACCCTACTTCTTCAACAGAACGCTGGGCTGCCCATGGCATGAACAAAAGATTAAAAAGCAGGAGAACCAGAATCACGATCCCATAATAATAATAGAGTGGTTTTTTTCGGTTTTTTTATCTCTTGCATCCAATTCCTCCTATTCAGCTATGCCGGATGTCTTTCTTTCCATAATCGATCCGCCGTTGGTTTCCAGTTATCCGCGTATGGCTCACACTTATCGCAAAGATGATCAGCTGTCTCCGGATCCTGATAATCCGTATTGACTGCTCCTGTCTCTTTTACCAGCGCCCGCAGCCGTTCTGGGTTCTCCAGCATAGGGCAGGGCCGCAGATGGTTGCTGTTAAAGGGCTGGTTATCATGATACGCTTGGAAGATCGGGCTTTTCAATGCTTCCAAAAGGGTACAGTCATGGATGTTCACATTGGAATAGTGGATAAATACACAAGGTTCCACAGCCCCTTTTGCGTTAATATGCAGATAACGCCTCCCTCCGGCGATGCAGCCGCCTACATACTCGCCGTCATTCTGGAAGTCCATGCCAAAGATTGGTTTGGTCTGACGGTAATGGCGGATCCTGCGGTACATCTCTTCTCTTTGCTCCGGTGTGGGGAGCAGTTCCGGCGCGGCCGCGTTTCCTACCGGCATATAATGGAAATACCAGATGAACAAAGCCCCGTTTTCGATGATCATATCATAGAATTTTTCGCTGCTGATGTCTTCAAAATTCTTGCTGGTATAGCAGGCAGAGATTCCAAAAGGCAGTTTATTTTTTTTCAAAAGTTCCATCGCATGGGTTACCTTCTGGTAAACGCCCGCTCCTCTTCTTCCATCGTTGGCTTCTTCAAATCCTTCCAGACTGATGGCTGGGACGAAATTCTTTACCCGGAGCATCTCCTGACAGAACGCATCGTCGATCAACGTGCCGTTAGTAAAAGCCAGGAACTCACAATCCGGATGCATCTCGCACAGGCGGATCAGATCTTTCTTGCGTACCATTGGTTCTCCGCCTGTGTAAATATACATATAGGTTCCCATTTCCTTGCCCTGTCGGATGATCGAATCGATGGTCTCCAGGCTTAAGTTCAGCTTATGTCCATACTCTGCCGCCCAACACCCCGTACAGCGCAGGTTGCAGGCCGAAGTCGGATCCAGAAGAATGGCCCATGGCACATTGCAGTTATTCTTTTCCGCTGTCTCTTCCTGGAGAGCGCTTCCTTTTAAGCTGGCATTCAGGATAAAGTTTTCAAAAAAAGTTTCCCGCACACCCGGGTCCAATTCATACAATCTCAGGATCAACTGATACCAGTTCCCCTTCTCTTCAATTCCTTTCCGGATAGCGCGGCGCTGGCTTTCATACCATCCCTCCGGCGAAAACCGGTCCACCAGTTCCATTAATTTAGGAATATTCTCTTCTGGATTTTTTTCCAGATAATGCAACGCCTGTTTAATTCCAAAATCTTTTAAACTCTTTGGTATCGTCATGATTATAAAACTCCTTTCTCCCGTGGTATTCCCCGTTTGAAATAAAGAATCCCTTTTTTCAACTCTATTTTATGAGCAGAATTTCAAAAAATCACCGGACATTCACGG
Source organism: Lachnospiraceae bacterium KGMB03038 (assembly GCA_007361935.1). Classification (NCBI taxonomy): domain Bacteria; kingdom Bacillati; phylum Bacillota; class Clostridia; order Lachnospirales; family Lachnospiraceae; species Lachnospiraceae bacterium KGMB03038. The sequence continues at coordinate 2,461,749 of CP041667.1, forward strand.
CACAATGGGAAAAATTCCGACAAATTCAGAAAGTGTTACATTTTTGGACAGATCTTCCGATTTGTCCCTTTTTTCACAGATCACCCGTGAGTATACTGAGAAATAGATGAGAAAGGATAACAGCAGAAAGGTGGAAGAAACATGGAACACACAATTTCTTCATCCTTGATTGAAACATTTGTGCGGGAAAAAGTCGTCACATTAAAAGAGAACCCGGAACGCGCCAGCAGAAATATGGTGGATCTGGCGCTTCATTTTTCCAAGGACGGATTTCAGAAAAATTTTCTTAAAATTGCCCAGCGGATGCTGCAGGATGAGAACAGCGGATATTACCGCTTGATCCGGGATGTTTTCACCCACGTTGCTTCCGAACATCTTGTCACTTTTGGAATGAATCTTGGCTACCACAGTTTTACCAAGGGCGCAAAGCAGATCCGGCAGGAAGAGGCCGATCTGGGATTTCACATTCCCTGGTCCATCGCTCTGCTTGCTGATGGAAAAATCTGGGAATCGGACTCCCCCTCTTACCGTTCTCTATTCCAACAGGGACAGAATCTTGGCATCTATACCTGGCTGCTGCTCTCCCAAAGGAATCCGGAACAGCTCCTGCCACTGATCCAGGAAACGAAGGACTGCGCTTTCTTTCTCTTCTGTTCCCCCGAAAGTATTACAGATTCTTTTCTGGAAAGCGCTGTTTCTATCAACAATCTGATGGTGTCTGTAGAGTACGGCGCCGCCGCCCCGCATGCCTGCGGCCTCCTGCGGGACAGGGAAATGCTCTACTCTCTCTATGTGCCTTATAACGAGGAGGATATCCCCGATCTGAAAAAGGGAGATTTCTTATGGGATCTATCAGAGCTTTACCCCGCTTTCGCTTTCCTTCTGCCGCGGCAAGTTTCTCCAAAGCTTTCGGAAGAACTTTATCAATTTATTTTGGAAACGCGGAATCAGCTTGAATGTCGGACGGTTCCTTTAGAAGCCCATGATTGGGACCGGATCGATCAGATTTTCTCTGGAAATTCATTGGCGGTCTTTTTCAACCAGCGAGGGGATCTTTTTTCCAGAGACGGATTTCTATATCCGGATTCTATGAATTTCCACCAGGCTCCTCTGCGTCAGATCCTAAGAAATATGAGCCGCGCCTGAGGATATGTCTATCAGTCAAAAAAAGCAGGAGGCAGTACAATTTTCTTGTATTGCTTCCTGCTTTTTACAAATCCAGTTCTTCGTCATTGACCGCGTATTCTGCGATGGCTTTCACTGAACAGCGAAGCATGGTGACAAATTCATCCGGCTTCGCGCAGTCTTTATCCGCAAGCCATCGTTCAATGGAGCCAAGAAACGCATCCGTATAAAAATTGATCTGGAATTCCAAATATACCGGATCCGTCAAGATCTTTTCTAAAAAATCACGCAGGGCAGACTTAAGGAGCATCCGGAAATGTTCGACAAAGGAATTCTGGCCTTCAATCTGCAGCGCTCTTCGATAAAAAGATCTATTCTCATAAAAGTACTCGCACAAAACCTCCATGAATTCCCAGGGCCGTCTCTCTTCCTGCGTATTTGCTATAGAAAAAAATTCCACGTCAAAAATCCAGTTTACCAGATCATACTTGTCACGAAAGTGATAGTAGAAGCTCTTTCGATTCATCTCACAGCGCTCGCAGATATCGGATACACTGATCTTAGAAAAAGGCATCTGCTCCATCAATTCTTTGAGCGCAGAAGCCAGCGCCCGCTTTGTAATGTTGGAATCTGCCACGTCTAGCTCTCTCCTTTCTGTGATGTCAGATGATCAGCATAGCGTCCCCAAAAGAGAAAAACCGGTATCTCTCCCGCACCGCCTTCTCATAAGCGGCCAATACATGTGCTCTCCCCGCAAGAGCTGATACCAGCATGATCAGCGTGGATTCCGGAAGATGGAAATTCGTGATCAGTCCATCCAAAATCTTGAACCGGTAACCCGGATAAATGAAAATATCCGTCCATCCGCTGCAAGCCTTCAAGTGTCCCGTTTCATCCGCCGCGGACTCTACCGTCCGGCAGCTGGTAGTCCCCACACAGATCACCCGGTGGCCGCTGTCCTTCGCCTGGTTGATCTTCCGGGCCGCCTCTTCCTCGATCTGGTAGAATTCCGAGTGCATATGGTGGTCGGTGATCTCTTCCACTTTCACTGGGCGGAAGGTTCCAAGCCCTACATGGAGGGTCACATGGGCAATCTGGATTCCTTTCTTCTCGATCTGTTCCAGCAGCTCCGGCGTAAAATGCAGTCCAGCGGTAGGCGCCGCCGCGGAACCGGAATGTTCTGCGTACACGGTATTGTACCGGTCCTTATCTTTCAACTGGTGGGTGATATAGGGAGGCAGAGGCATCTGGCCCAACTGGTCCAGGATTTCCTCAAAAATCCCATCGTATGTAAATTGGATCAAGCGATTGCCTTCTTCTACGATATCCACTACTTCCCCTGTGAGAAGGCCATCCCCAAAACTGATCTTTGTGCCCAATTTTGCCTTTTTCCCTGGTTTTACCAGGGTTTCCCATATGTTATTTTCTTTCCGTTTCAGAAGAAGGATCTCGATCTTGGCGCCGGTACCTTCTTTTGCCCCGATCAGCCGGGCCGGTATGACCTTTGTGTCATTAATGACCAGACAGTCTCCTTCTTCCAGGAAATCCGCGATCTCCCGAAACCCATGATGGGAAACAGCCCCAGACTTCTTATCTAACACAAGAAGTCTGGAGCTGGAGCGATCTTCCAAAGGATCCTGGGCGATCAGTTCCTGGGGCAGTTCATAATAAAAATCCTGTCGTTTCATGTATCCAAAGTCCCTTCTTTATGGTGTCAGCGCTCTAAGCTCACACCGTCTCGTCATTTCAGCTTTCGCTTGTCTCTCCCCGGCCTTTCTCCTCATTTTCTCTTGCAGGCGCCGCCTCCGGCGCTGGAGGATTTCCCGGCATCGGATTCATCCCCTGGGGCGGTACCGGACCGTTCCCCGGCATCGGATTCATCCCCTGGGGCGGTACTGGGCCGTTTCCCGGCATTGGATTCATCCCCTGGGGCGGTACTGGGCCGTTTCCCGGCATTGGATTCATCCCTTGGGCAGGCGCTTGATATACAGGGTAGACTTTGATGCGTTTCGCATAGATGACTCTTGTATCACAAAGCATATCATGAAATCCTCTTTTTTGTCCATCCCATCCTGCCACCATATAGCCAATCCCTACTGAAAGTCCGCACAGAAACCGGCCTACAGTTTCCCGATATACAATATCCAAAAGCCGGAGACTTCCTCCTTCCTGAGCGCTGACCACCCGCAGGTTCATAGCCTTCTTCCCAAGGGTGGTCCCGGTCAGCCAGGTGCATAAGATAAAATACAGCACCTGGAAGATATACAGAAGGATATCTTTTAATGTATAATGAAAAAGGATATTTCCTCCAAGGACCGTTCCTTCCAGCAAAGCCATAATCCCTGACAGAAAAAGCCGCACCGCCAGAAGCGCCAGGAATACGACTGCGCTGTCAATACAGTAAGCGGCCAGCCGTACCCAGAATCCCGCATAGGTCAGTTCTGTATTACTGTAATTGTTCCGCATAATACATGGGCACCCCGCTTTCCATCTCAGCCGCGGTCTCTGTCAATATCTGAGCCTCGGATTTTGGCACCAGGTCTTTGATTTCAGCCAGCAGAGAACTCAGCATATCAGAAGTACTCTCTAATTCATAGAATTCGTCTACCCCAAGCTCTTCACTCATAGCTTCCTTCATATCCTCATATAACGCGATCTCATCGATCAATCCATTTTCCTTGGCCTGTTTTGCCGTATAGGTCCTGCCGTCTGCCAAGGCTCTTACCGCATCTGCCGACATTCCCCTGCCTTCCGACACGATCTCCACAAACCGGGAGTAATATTCGTCCACCTGCTCCTGGTAGATTGCGATCTGCTCGTCTGTAAGCTGGGAACTGTCTTTATTCTCTCCGCTGGTAATGCTGACATAGCGGATACCCAATTTTTCATATAATCCTGTCAGATCATACCCGGACATGATCACACCAATGGAACCAGTCACCGTATTGGGATTGGCGTAGATCTTATCTGCCGCCACAGAAGTCATATAGCCGCCGGATGCGGCATAGTGGCTCATATAATCCCAGATAGGGCGGCCTGTGGTCTCTTTATACTCTGTCAGTTTCAGGTATAATTCTTCCGACTCATAGACCGTTCCGCCGGGAGAGTCCACATAGAGCAGAATCCCTTTATTGTTGGGATCCGCCATCAGCCGGTCGATATACTCCATGGTGGTGGTATGCTGGTACCCTTCCGCCGCTGCGAAAAGACTGGTAGATTCCGTTTGCTCCTGGATCGTCCCCTCCACTTTCACAACAGCGATATAATCGCTCATAGGCGCGTTAAATTCATAGTTGCCGGTAAGCATGTTTCCTACACTTTGGTCCACAAGCTTCTGTGAGAAAGCGTTCGTCAGTACGCTGGATACTCCCACGGCAATAAACAGGACCGCCGCCACTACAAGACCAATGATCTGCTTTTTCTTCATCATTTTCTCCTTCTGTATGTTTCCCTATTTACGAAGTTCAATTCCAAGACTCTCCAGCGCTTTTAAGATCCGGTCCATAGCCTCTGTCACTTCCGCGTCTTCCAGAGTCTTGTCTTTAGCCCTAAATACGATCGAGTATGCCAGTGATTTGTATCCGGCCTTGATCTGGGCGCCTTCGTACAAATCGAACAGATGATAGCTTTCCAGATAAGCGCCTCCCTTTTTCTCAATGATCTCTTCTATCTGTCCTGCCAGGATCTCACGAGGCATCACCATGCTGATATCCCTGGTCACTGCCGGGAATCTGGCGATCCCTGTGTATTTCCGGTCATAAGAAGCCCGTGCGGTCACTTCCGGCATATCGATCACCGCAACGTATGCCTTCGTTCCTATGCCGTACGCATCCGCCACGTCTGGATGGACCTCTCCCAAATATCCCATCAAGGCTCCGTCATAATAGATATCCGCCTGGCGTCCCGGATGGAGATATGGTCTGTCCCCATTTGGATCGTAAGTCTTCTTCCCATTCAACCCTACTTTATCAAAGAATTCTTCCACTACGCCTTTCATACTGAAGAAATCTCCTTCTCCGTACATTCCAAGCGTAAACTGCATCCGCTCCTCCGGAAGTTCGGTAAGCGGAAGCGCTTTTGGAAGATATATATTTCCCAGCTCGTACAGCCGCACATCTTTATTTCGCCGGTTATAATTGGTAGCCAGAGAAGTCAGCATCCCGTTAAGCGGAAGAGTCCTCATGATGCTGTAGTCTTCTCCCAGCGGATTTAAGATGTCTACCGTCACGCGAAGCGGTGAATCCTCCGGGATCCTCAGCTTATCAAATACTTTCGGGCTCTCGAAAGAATACACCATACCTTGGCTGAATCCGCAGAATTCCGCGATTTCACGGGCTGTCTGCTCAACCTGCAGTTTGAAGGAGAGTTTTCCCATAGTAGATTCTCCGTCTGGAAGCGTTGTCGGGATATTATCGTAGCCGTAGAATCTGGCCACCTCTTCTGCCAAGTCAGCCATACACAGCAAGTCCTGACGGAAGGTGGGTACGATCACTTCGCGGGAAGCCTCATCGTATCCAAGATCGATCTTGGCAAAATAAGCAAGCATATCTGCCTCGGGAATCTCTGTTCCGAGCAGGCGATTGATAGCTTCCGGATCAAATGGGACTCTGACCGGTTTTCTTTCTGACGCATATACGTCTACCATCCCGCCTACAACTTCTCCGGCTCCCAGTTCCTCTATCAACTGGCATGCCCGGTCAATAGCTTCCTGGGCATTATTGGGATCCAGACCTTTTTCAAATTTACCGGAAGCATCGGTACGCAGACCAATCTTCTTACTGGATTTGCGGATGTTGGTACCGTCAAAGCAGGCCGCCTCGAACAGCATGGTTTTTACATCGTCCGTGATCATGGAATTCTCGCCTCCCATGATTCCCGCAATGCCAATGGCCTTCTCGCCATCGCAGATCATCAGCACCGACTCGTCCATTTCCCTCTCCTGGCCGTCCAGGGTGGTGAATTTTTCTCCGTTTTCCGCCGTTTTTACCACAATCTCCCGGCCCGCGATGGTATCCAGATCATAGGCGTGCATCGGCTGTCCGTATTCCTCCATCACATAGTTGGTAATATCTACCAGGTTGTTGATCGAACGGATACCTACAGACGCCAGCCTTCTTTTCATCCATTCCGGGGATGGGCCGATCTTAATATTTTTCACTACCCTTGCGCAGTATCTTGGACACAACGTTGGATTTTCCACCGTTACTTTGACATAGTCATTCACATCCTCGTCATTTCCGGTCTTTGTGACCACCGGCGGATGAAACTCTCTGCCAAAGGTCGCCGCGGCTTCGCGGGCGATTCCCACAACACTGAAACAGTCCACCCGGTTTGAAGTCACCTCATATTCAAACACCACATCGTTTAAGCCCAGCACCTCCACCGCGTCTGCGCCAACTTCCGTATCTTCCGGGAAAATATAGATTCCCTCTTCCGGCGCCTCCGGATACATCTCCCGGCTGGAACCCAGTTCTTCGATGGAGCACATCATGCCGCAGCTCTCTACGCCTCTTAGTTTGCCTTTCTTGATCTTGATACCGCCGGCCACACGGCTGCCCGGCTCATGGCCGCCAGCCACACGGCCTCCCTCCAGGACTACCGGCACCTTATCGCCCTCGTGCACGTTAGGCGCTCCTGTGACGATCTGGATGGTCTCCGTACCAATATTCACCTGACAGATGATCAGTTTATCCGCATCCGGATGCTTCTCAATCTTGTCAATCTGTCCCACTACGATCTTCTCCAGATCCGCATCCAGGGCCTCATAGCCCTCCACCTTCGTTCCAGACAGCGTCATCGCGTCGGTATACTCCTGTGCGGTAACGTCAAGATCTGGAACATAAGCCTTTATCCATGATAATGATGTATTCATTTTGTTCTCCTTTCTTTTCAATTCGGGACGTAGTAAACTTTCAAAAGGCTACGTCCCAAATTGACTTTTACCCTGTACCTTTTTGCGTTTTGGGGTGTACCCAATTAGAATTGTTTCAAAAACCGGATATCGTTTTCATACAAAAGCCGCATATCATCGATTTCGTATTTCAGCAGCGCGATCCGTTCCAGGCCCACGCCAAACGCGAATCCTGTATATTCTTCCGGATCGATGCCGCACATTTCCAGCACGTGCGGATGTACCACTCCGCAGCCTAAGATTTCGATCCAGCCGGTGCCTTTACAGAACCGGCACCCTTTGCCGCCGCATTTGAAGCAGCTTACGTCTACTTCCGCGCTTGGTTCGGTGAACGGGAAATGGTGCGGACGGAATTTTGTCTTGGTTTCCGGTCCGAATAATTCTTTGGCAAATACTTCCAGTGTCCCTTTCAGATCTGCAAAGGATATATTCTTGTCTACTACCAATCCTTCAATCTGGTGGAAAGACGGAGAATGTGTGGCGTCTACCTCATCGGAACGGAATACTCTTCCGGGGGAGATCACACGGATCGGCAGTTTGCCCTGCTCCATGATACGGGCCTGCACTGGTGATGTCTGGGTCCGCAGCACGATCTCTTTGTTGACATAGAAGGTGTCCTGCTCGTCTTTTGCCGGATGCCCTTCCGGAATATTCAGTTTCTCAAAGTTATAAAGATCATACTCCACTTCCGGTCCTTCTACCACTTCGTAACCCATGCCCACGAAGATCCGCTCCACTTCTTCCAGAGCGATGGTATTGGGATGGCGGTGTCCTACCATATTCTTCTTCGCCGGAAGGGTCACATCGATCACTTCCTGCTTCATCTTCTCTTCCCGGATCGCCCGATCCATCTTCTTCTTGCTTTCTTCCAGCGCCGCCTCGATCTCAGCCCGTGCTTCATTTACCATCTGGCCGATCTTGGGACGGTCCTCCGCCGCCACATCTTTCATACTTTTTAAGACGGCGGTCAATTCCCCTTTCTTACCGAGGAACTTCACCCGCACGTCATTTAGTTTCTCCGGTACATCTGCCGTCCGGATCGCTTTTAACGCTTCTTCCCTAATGTTTTGTAATTTTTCCTTCATCGTCTTCTCCCTTTCTATTTTTTACATTCCGTCAGGGATGGCTTTATTACGGAAAAACAGCTCAGGCCGCTCCGCCCCATTTTCATGGAATAAAAAAACCTCATCCCTGAAAAGGGACGAGGTCATCACCCGCGGTACCACCCTGATTCCTGCACATATTCTCTGTGCAGACACTCATTCCATGCGTAACGTGCATCATACGTCGCTTCCTACTCTTTTCTTTACAAAGATATTTCAAAAGCGCGGCTTACGTGGGAAATTCGATCGCCGTCTGAACCTAAGGAAACTTCCAGCCAATGATTTCCTCTCTCTTTTGGGAAACGGGTCTCTACTGACACGGTCACAGCCTTTCTTGATCTTCTGGTCTTTTCTTATTGTAACATAAGTTTTTCGGATGTCAAGGAAAATCCGTCCACAGCGCAGCCGCCATTTTTCAGAACGTGTCCAGATCATCCTCATACTTATGAGTAGCCACATATTTCAGATAGTCGATCGCCTCTTTCACCGGCGGAATACACAGAACAATAAATGTGATCAGCGCTTCCGCCCCGATATAGCCGATACAGTAGACCAATCCGTACTGGATATTTGCCGCCACCGATTCCTGATGCATATAGTAGAACCAGATGCAATTCCACACACTTTCGAGATACCTTAAAAGAACCGCAAGCAGATAGCCTTTCTGAAGCCCATGCTTTTTATCTGCCAGAAAACCGCCGAACCCAAGAAGCCCATACCCCAGGATATAATCCCACAGTTCCGGCACATTTACGATCATGGGATAGTCCAGAAAATATTTCAACGCTCCATACAGGAAGGCTGCCGCCACTCCCGTCCAGCCGCCGTAGAAATATCCCACCAGATAGATCACCAGCATACTCAGGTACGTTACCTCTCCGCCTTCCGCCAGCCGCAGGGGTTTCATATAAGACAGGATCAGGGACACTCCTATCAGGATCAAAATCCAAAGCCATTTTCGATTCCAAAGATAACCTTCTTTTTTTTCCATCATCGATCCTTTCTCCCCGCGATCTCTGTCAGACGTTTCTTCCTTACGTGAAAATGTTTCTTATAGAGGATATACCATACCAGGAAGATCAAGCCGCCTCCGCCTAAGACCATCACATCAAAGGTGCTGGAAGCGGATTCCACCGGGATGCCGAAATTTGCGTAAAACCGGCTCAGCAGATCCACTACATAGCTCTGCACCTGGATCACCGCAAGGATGATGGCCGCCACATTGATGATCCAGCCGTTTTTGCGTTCTATCTGGGCATTTTTCACGTCTACGATATGTTCCAGGAAATCCTGCTGTTCATAATAATTTCTGCGCAGCTCATCGTTGTCAAAGGCCCGCCGGATCTGGTCCGCCTCCCGCTGGGTCCCATAATAACGGAAGTTCTGATTCTGCCAGAATTTGACCGTCTTCGCGTAATCCCGGTAAAGCTGATTGATATATTGATAGGATACATCCCCTTCATTGGCAAGGGCATTGGACACTTTGATCGTCATCTTATTCAAAGCGGTATTCTGGAAGATCACCAGCTCCGCGATAAACGCGTAAGTGGCCGTCAGTTCGATCCGCTCTTTCAGCGGAAATGTCTCAAAATTTTTCAGGATCATCGCCACCACATCTTCCGACATGTAAGCCTCATAATAATCGTAAATAGCCCGGTCATCCTCCGCCATCTTCTTTAACTCGGAATAAGAGATATGGAAATCCTGGTGCATACTGTTGTATGCTTCCGCCGTCAGGATGTTATAGAACTCCCCTTCATTCTCCGGTTTTCCCGACATACACAGAAGAGTCTTTCCTTTTCCGCAGGACAGCAGGCCAAACTCACGCTTCAGATAATCATTCAGCTTCTGGTATTGATAGAAGCCTTTCTCGTCTTTATCCTCCAGCCTCCGGATTCTGAGATATCCGTGGCTTAACTGGTCCTCTAGCTGTGAGGTAGAATACCGGCAGCCCGGCAGGAACAGCATCAGCACATACATATGGGAAGCCGGATGGGCGAACAGAGATATATACACCTCTTCTTCTCCTGCAATATAAGGTCTTACGGCCGGATCATCTTCATCCTCATACTCATCCAGTGTATGCAGAAATTGAAACTTTCCGATATAAACCCTCTTTAATTCGCTGGCAATATCATTTTGATATTCATAATCCAGGCAGTCATCCAGAGCGTTTAGCAGCCATCTGGCTTTATCCGGGATCTCCTGACCGCGGGTTCCTGCCTGAGCGGGATCTAAAAGCTTCTGAATCCGGGTATTTCTCACATTATCCGCGTAAGGGAGAAACAGATATGCGTCTTCTTTATGGGTTTTAAAATAGAGGTCATTTTTCAAAAGCTTCCGCAGATAAGGCCCATCACACAGATAGACCTTATTTCCATCTTCAATCTCCCGGTAAAGGCGGAACATCCGGCTCCTTAAGAACTTCTGCCCACCCTCAGAGACTGCCGTCCCCGCAAGGCCGCCAATGGCAAATCCTTCTGACTCCAGACCGTTCAGATAGTCTATGAAGCCCCGGGTAAGCGTTATAATAACCTGCTTGTCCTTCCGGTACTCTGGGAGTACAGCTACAGAGATGATAAAAAGATGATTCTCCTTCTGCCTGCTGTAATCCGCCATTTCCTCCGGCAGGATATCATCGTCCCGGATCTTCATGCCGGTCTCTACGATCTCATCCCAAAGTGTTTCTCCCACCGGGAAGAAATTGATATATCCTGCCGTATTCTCCCCATCCATAACGCACACAAAACTTCTGGGATTCCGGTCGTACCTGGCCTCCATTTTCGAAAGCTCGCCCACATACTCCTGCTCATAGCAGATCCGGTCGATCTCCATGATTGTGGGGAGGAACTCCCTCCCCATATCTTCTCCTTTTAGAATTTTATAGCCCATACTCTACTCCAAAAGCTTAATCTGCCTTCAGTTCTTTCCAAAGCTCATTCATCAGTTCCGTTGTCGCTTCATCTGTCTGTACGCAGACTTCGCAATTAGCCGTGGCGTCATCCGCCGGTACCAAAGCCTCGTCTGCCCTCTCTTCATCGCTCAGACTCTCTACCACCGCATCGTTTGGCGTAGAATAATAAATATACTCAAAGTTGATCTTCGCCACATCTTCCCTGCACAGGAAATCCAGGAACTGCTGCGCCGCATCTACATTGTCGCAGTTCTTGGTCACACACCAGGAATCCAGCCATACGTTAGAGCCTTCTTTGGGGATCACATATGCCAGATCTTCATTATACTGATTTCCCAGATACGCTTCCCCGGAATATACAACCGCCATGGTGGCGTTCCCTGCTACAACCTCATCTCTGGCCTCGTCCACCAGATATGCCTGCACGTCCGGTTTCTGTTTTACCAGAAGATCCTGGGCCTCCTGAATCTCCGCCTCATTCTCGGTGTTGATCGAATAGCCCAGATACTTCAGGGCCACCATATAAGTGTCCCGCATACTGTTCTGCATCACGATCTCTCCGGCGTAATCTCCATTGAACAGTACATCCCAGCTGTCCACCGGGGCATCCACTTTTGTGGTGTCATAGAGAATCCCAAGTGTCCCCCAGAAGTATGGCACCGTGTACTTGTTCTCCGGATCAAACGCTTTGGAAAACTCCCAATATTTATCTCCGATATTTCCGGCGTTCTCCATGGCGCTGATATCAATCTCCTGTGTTTCCCCTTCCTCGATCAGTCTCTGCAGCATATAGTCACTGGTGCACAGAAGATCATAGTCGATGGCGCCTGATTTATATTTGGTATACATTTCTTCCGGCGTCAGCGCTTCTTCATACTTTACTTCAATTCCGGTCTCCTCCTCGAACATATCCAGGACCACCGGATCCATATATTCCCCATAATTAAACACGGTCAGCGTCTCCTTAGCGCCTCCGCCTCCTCCGCAGCCTGCTGCCGCCAGGCCAAGAAATACCACTGTCATCACTGCGCTCAGCACTCTTTTTTTCATCTTGCATATCCTCCCTTTTCTTCCTTCTTCTTCCCCTGAGGGAAATAATTGACGATCAACAGTATCACAAATATGATCGCGAAAATGATCGTTGAAAGCGCGTACATCTCCGGCTTGATCCCTTTCCGGATCTCTCCATAGATCATAGTCGATAAAGTATTGATCCCCGGACCTTTCGTAAAATAAGTAATTACAAAATCATCCATAGACATGGTAAAAGCCATGAAAAATCCGGCCGCTATCCCCCCTGCCAGCTGAGGCAGGATCACGGTAAAAAATCCATACACCGCGTTTGCCCCAAGATCTCTTGCCGCCTCATAGATGCTGATATTCATCTGTTTGATCTTAGGCATGACGCTTAAGATCACATAGGGGATATTAAAGGTAATATGGGCGATCAGCACACTTCCAAATCCAAGTTCCAGGAAGTGCACGAACCACAGCATCAGCGCGATCCCTGTCACGATATCCGCGTTCAGCATGGGAATATTAGTGGCCGCCATCATAATCTGATAGTTTCGCTGGCGCATGGCATTGATCCCAAGAGCCGCCAGCACCCCGATGACCGTAGCGATCAGGGCGGAAGCAAAAGCCAGCACCAATGTGGTCCCCAGGGCTTCCATGATCTGGCTGTTAGAAAACAGTCTCTGGTACCAGTCCAGAGTAAAACCTCCCCAGGTCACGCGAGACCTGGAATTATTGAAAGACAGGACGATCAATACCAGGATCGGCGCGTACAAAAATATGATGATAAGCGCCAGATAAAACCGGCTGCAAAAATCTTTTATCTTTTCTACCATATTGCCGACCCCTTTCCTTCCACATCATTTTTCATGGTAAAGGCCATACTGATCAAGACAAAAATCATCAGAGACACAGAAAGACCGGACCCTAAATTCCAGTTCATGCTTTTCGTAAATTCCTGCTCGATGATATTTCCGATCAGCTGCAATTTTCCGCCGCCCAGGATATCCGCGATCACAAACGAAGTCATAGAAGGCACAAATACCATCACAATACCGCTCAAAAGCCCCGGCATGGACAGCGGAAAGATTACTTTGCGGAAGGTGGTGAACCCTCCGGCTCCTAAGTCCCTCGCCGCTTCGATCACGTCTTCATCGATCTCCATCACCGCGTTATAGATGGGCAGCACCATATAAGGCAGGAAATCATAAACCACGCCGATCATGATCGCCACCCCTGTATTGGCAATAGAAAGAGGTTCAAATCCCAGTTTCTGGATGATAAAATTCAAAATTCCATTGGATGACAAGATCATCTGCCAGGCAAGGATCCGCAGGATAAAATTCATCCACATCGGCAGGATGATGATAAAAAGAGCAAAGCCTCTCTTCCCCAGATTCAGCCGGCGCAAAGCCAGGACCAGGGGATAGGATAAAAGGATGCAGATCAATGTACATCCTACCGCGATCTCCAGAGAGAAGATCACCGCTTTCAAATGGATCGGATCCGCGATCGCTATAATATTTTCCAAGGTAAAGCCTCCCGTCTGTCCAGTCAGGGCATATCGAAAGATCAAGATCATAGGGATCACCGTAAACCCGACTACCCAGACTGCATAAGGAGACGCAAGAAAGGTCCGTTTATTCATCTTCTTTTATGACCTCCGCATCCTCTGAATGAGGCTTGTGCATGATCTGAATGTTATCCGGCAGGATAGTCAGGCCAACCTGGGCCCCTACCTGAGCGGGATTCACGCTCTCGATCATCCACTCGTAATCTCCTACCTGTACCTTGATCTCGTAGACCGCTCCTTTGAAAATGACGGATACCACCATTCCTTTCAGGAAGCCTTGTTCCGGCTCTACCACCACCAGATCTTCCGGGCGGATGACTACATCCACCAGTTCATTCGTCCCAAACCCCACATCTACACAGGGGATCTCCACTCCCTGGATCTCTACCAGACAGTCCCGCCTCATAATTCCGTCAATAATGTTGCTGTCACCAATGAAATCCGCCACGAAAGCATTCTGCGGTTCATCATAGATACTCTTAGAAGTCCCGATCTGCTGGATGATCCCTTTATTCATGACAATGATCCGGTCGGACATGGTCAAGGCTTCTTCCTGGTCGTGGGTCACATAGATAAAGGTGATCCCTACTTCCTTCTTGATCTTGATCAGCTCTCTCTGCATATCACGGCGCAGCTTCAGATCCAGCGCTCCCAGCGGTTCGTCCAGAAGGAGCACCTGAGGTTCGTTTACGATCGCTCTTGCGATTGCCACCCGCTGCTGCTGTCCGCCGGAGAGCGACATAGGGCTTCTCTTTTCATACCCTTCCATATTCACCAGCTTTAGGGCGTACTTTGTTTTATCCTTGACATACTGCTGGCTTTTCTTCTTTAATTTCAATCCAAAGGCAATATTTTCTTCTACATTCATATGCGGAAATAACGAATATTTCTGAAAGACCGTATTTACATTCCGCTTATCCGGAGAAAGGCCGGTAATATCTTTCCCATCAAAAAGGACGCGCCCTTCATCGGGTTTTTCAAACCCTCCAATGATACGAAGCGTTGTTGATTTCCCGCATCCCGATGGTCCTAATAATGTAATAAACTCATTTCTCTTGATCTCAAGGCTGAAAGAATTCAGCACTTTCTTATCATCAAATGTCTTGCTGATCCCGTCCAATTCTAAAATAACGTCCTGCATGGTATCCTCCTTAAAAGCTTGGCGGACTGCTGATCCAGATGATGGACGAGACCCGGCCGCAAGCTGAGCTTATCTTATGTTTTTTATTCGCGGAAAAGATAAAGGAATCGCCTTTCTTTACCGTATATACATTCTTTCCATAATGGAGGTTGATCTTCCCTTCCAGTACATATCCAAACTCTTCTCCATCATGGGGTTTATCCACCGGCATTGTCTGGCCAGGCTGGATCCGCACCAAGATCGGTTCCATGCTGCGGCTCTGAGCGGAAGCCACCAGCCACTCAATCTGATTTCCGAACTCATCCGTCTTCTCAAAATAGTCTTCCTTCTGGTATACGATCTGCTGTTCGTTTTCTTCGCTGAAAAACTCCGCCAGGTTCGTTCCCAGACACTCTACGATATCCATCAAAGTAGAGATCGAAGGGGCGGTAAGTCCTCGTTCAAGCTGAGAGATAAATCCCTTGGTAAGTTCCGTCCGGTCTGCAAGTTCCTCCTGGGTCAAGCCATTCTGATTACGAAGATTTCGGATCTTATTTCCGATCTTTTCCTCAATATTCATTCATCCTCTTCCCCTTACAGTTACTAAACATTTTGTTTTATCCTTCTTAATTATACATATACTAAATATAAAGTCAACTATTATTTACAAAAAAAAGAATCCCCAAAAAGGGAATCCAATAAAACTTTTTTGGCCATTTCTCTGTCTTAGCTTTAGGAAGGTTCAAACACTGCGTATTGACGATTCCTTGGGAAATCGTTATGATGAAATACAGAAAACTCAGTTCTTTTTTACGAAAGGAGTAAAAACATGGATCGAAGCGCACTCTTAATCTATCTGCGGGATCTGCGCGACCTGGAAGTCGCGAAATATCGGATCAACGAATTGATCAAACAGAAATCGAACGCGCCCGAGGCGCTTGCAATACAAAAAATGTATACAACTCAGAAAGCCCATATGGATCTTTGGGAAAGAAATCTGGAACAGCAGGGGTACGCCGCAGATTCCAACGGAGTCACTGCCGTGCGTCAGAAGTATCAAGCGCAGCTTCAGCGGACCGCCCAAATGTACAATTCTGCCTTACAGCGTCTTACCCGCCCTTTAAAAAAAGAGCTGGCCATGGCGGATTCTGTTTTGCGGAAAGCCTACAGCCATAACATCATCCCTCAGCCGTACCGGAATCTGGCCTCCATCTGTTATATCTATGGCTATATGGCTACTTCTCAGGCAACATTGAAGGACACTCTGCTCCACGCGCATATGGAAAATGGCATCCAGCGGATCACCTCAAGGCTCAATGCCTTCATGAAACAAAATGAAGAACTGATTCTGACAGCAAGACGGATTGAGTATAATACCGAACAGCAGCTTGCTCAAAACCAGCAGATCCTGCGGGGCTTACAGCAGAACCTGTCCGCCCAGCAGCGAACGGCGCAAAACACGCGGGAAATCTCCCAGTACGCCAAAATAGCCGCTACAAACACGCAGACGTCTGCCTTTTTTCAGATGGCCACCTATTTTCAGCTTGGCGGGAGAGCCGGCCGGATCGTCTAATGGAACTGTCAGGAATGTCCTTTTATCCCCGCAGTGTCGCCACCAGACGCACCGGATACAGCAGCAGGTCCAGAGCATCTTCAATACTCCTGGTACACACATCCGCTTCATGCAGCAGCCTGCTGCACATGCCTTCCTGCTCAATGACCGCGATCGCCAGCGCGCTGGCCCGGAGCATCAATTTATCATTCCTTCCATTCCCAATGGCCACACAAGCATCTAACCCCAGCTCTTCTACCACTGCCATTTTTGCCGGCAAGGCATTTTCGTTTGGAAAAGTCTGGATCTTGACCGGAAGATCCAGACATGCTTCCTTTGCCGTCCCGTAAGTGTCCGCCGTCAGGACGATGATATCCATTTCTTCCGCCAGTTTCCGGATTCTTTCCTTTACTGACTCTTTGATCTTGCCGCCCATAGCGATAGTCCCATTGTAATCCAGCACCAGGTATCTGAGATTCAATTCTTTATATCCAGGTATTTCAATCTTCATCCGTTTCACCTTTCTTCTCTTCTTTATCCGATTCTTTTCCGATAAATAATTTATCATACATCACAATATTTACTTCGCCGCCCAGCAGGATGCTGTACATACAGAAATACATCCACAACATGATCAGCACGATCGTAGTCAAGCTTCCATACATACTGGAAAATCCCTGGAACACGTCTACATACACCGAAAAGATCCAGGAGATCACCATCCATCCAATAGCCGTAAATATCGCGCCGGGGATCTGTTTTCGGAACTTGTCCTTCCGGTTAGGCAGAAATTTATAGATCAAAAGGGAGAAGACCACCAAAAGAGCCGGCGTGATATAGGTACGCGCTTCGATCAGCCAGTCCGCCATGGATGTCATAAAGGGGATGTGCTCCGCAATGAAAATATTCAGACTGTTTCCGAAAACAGAAAGAACCAAAAGCGAAACGATCACCAGGATAAACATTACTGTATACAGGGTAGAACGAATTCTCAGAAATATGTAATTTCTAGTCTCCGAACACTCATAGACACAATTCAATCCAGAAGTCATAGCCAAAACACCTTTTCCCGCTGACCACAGCGCCACGATCACAGTGATCGGGATCACTCCCATAGACTGGTTATATACCTGATTGACGATGGTGGTGATCAGAGAGTTTACTGAGCTTGGGAATACCTGCATCACCGCAGTCATTACATCCGCTTTCGTCACCGGCGTATAGCGTACCAGCATAAGCAGCAGCAAAATGATCGGGATCAGGCACAGCATGAAGAAAAAAGCAGACTGCGCCGCATAAGCGCCTACATGATCGTCTGCTACCTGTGTCGTAAATTCTACACATTTGTGATAGATTTTTTTAATCCTTTTCATGGTTTTCTCCTATCATTGCCTTATATTCTACCCGATTTCCATCTGTTTGTCTATTGAAAAACCAGATCTGGAGAAGTACTATAAAAGCAGAATATCTAAAAACATTTACCAGAGAGGAACATTTTATGAAACTATTAAAAGACCGTATTCTCAAAGATGGGGTCGTAAAACCCGGAAATGTACTGAAAGTGGACAGCTTCTTAAACCACCAGATGGACATCGATCTCATGAACGAAATCGGAAAGGAATTCCGCCGCCGATTTCCTTCCGATGAGATCACCAAAATCCTTACCATCGAGGCTTCCGGAATCGGTATTGCCTGTATCACGGCCCAGTATTTCCATGTACCTGTAGTATTTGCAAAAAAAGCTCAGAGTATTAATCTGGACGGCGACGTTTATCACACACGCGTACAGTCCTTCACACACCAAAAAATCTATGATGTAATCCTGTCCAAGAAATTCCTGACCCAAAACGACCGGGTACTGATCATCGATGACTTCCTTGCCAATGGATGCGCCCTCCAGGGACTGATCGACATCATAAAAAAAGCCGGAGCTTCTATCGAAGGCGCCGGCATCGTGATCGAAAAAGGGTTCCAACAGGGCGGACGCTTAATCCGAGAACAAGGAATACACCTAGAATCCCTTGCTGTCATCTCATCAATGACGGACAGTGAAGTTCAATTTGGGACGTAGCATTTTGCAAAAATGCTACGTCCCAAATTGACTTTTGCCCTGTACCTTTTTGGCTATTCTCCAAATTTCAACTTCTGAAATCGCAGTGAATACACAGAATATACGCTTAACATCACGATATTGGCCACAGCCAGCAGTACCACCGCCGCCATCCCGGTTCCAAAGGAGAGCTGCCCCATCATGGCGATCACCAGCAGTATCATCAGAAAGGTTTTCATCATAGTAAATGTTTTGTAGCTGGACTTATAGACCACCATCCGCTCCGCCTCGTCACAGCTTTCGATCCATTCTTTCTCAAAGTGCAGGTCCGCCGCATCGCCTTTTTTCGATGGATCTTTCCTGCGCAGCTGTTTGACCGCGGCGATCTGGTACGCCACGCAGACCAGCACAGTTGCCAGAAATGGAACGACTGCCCAGAGAAGCCGGTAGGCCGCGTCTTTTTCCTCTACTGGGAATCCAAAAGCGAAGATCACCATGGAAAGACACATGAAGATACTGGTGACTATCATTCCCGCGGAACTCCACAGCTCATACCCATGATCCAGCGCTTCCATAAGAGAATCATCTTCTTCATCCATCTGCCGGATATACCTCTCCGCCTGCCGATAGCACACAAGACTCAAGATCAGCGTGACTCCTGTAAATACCCAGAGAATCACCGCCACATTTGCGCCTATCCACCCGGAAGCCGCCTGTAAGAATCCAGCCATCCCATCTTCCCAGAAGATCAGGCTTCCTCCCAGAATCGCGCCAATGGCGCCTCCCAGACACATAAATAAGATCATCTTCAAATAAGAATTCATTTTCTTCTCTGCTTTCTTCTCTCTCATGTTATTCATCCTCCTCTAGCTCAAATATCTCTTCCACCGGAACTTCAAATATCTTCGCCAGCTTCAGCGCCAGCGCTACAGACGGGGAATAATCGCCCCTTTCGATCAGGCTGATGGTCTGACGGGAGACCCCTGCCATCTTTCCAAGCTGGGACTGATTCACATTCAGCCTGGCCCGATGTTCCTTCACCCGATTCCTAAGTCCCATATGCACTTCTCCTTTCTGTCTGCTTTCCCGGCTCTCTCCAGGAGCTTCGAATCATACTAGCCCCTCCTCTTATCTTTGAGATTTCTCTTCTTTGTCATGACAAATATCTTTTCCATTTTGACAACTTTTCTTGTCACGTTTAATATACCATTGACAACTTTATTTGTCAACAACTTTTTGACAACTTTTCTTGTCAAAAAGGAACCTCTTACCGGCTTCCGGAAAAACAAGCGTTTCGCGCGATCAAAAAACCGGCCGCGGCTCAAAAGCCGCAGCCGGGAACCAACACCCTTTTTTAAACTTTATTTCCAAATATGAATCTGTCCGATCACCGGCAGTTCCCTTTTCTCACCTCTCACCGCGTATACGATCCCCAGGATCATCAGCACAAACAGGATCAAACTCAAAATATCCAGCGCCCATGACAGATTCAGCATTCCCAGATCAAGCCAGCTCTGAAATCCCCAGAACCATCTGCCGTCCAGGATATCCACCGCGATCGACACTAAGAAAAGCACAAGCCCCTGATTGATGTGGAACCGGACATATTCCGACTGTTTATCTCCTGCCAGAAGCGGGATCAAAATCAAGATTCCAAGATAAGACAATACCCCCATTGCCTTATTAGCCTTCACATCCTGCTCTGAAAAATATCCCGCGCCGTCTGCGGCTGTCCTTTTCCGCTCTTCATGTGTTTTTTCCGCTCCGCTCATTTCCGGCAGAGGCGCCCCGCAGCGCGGGCAGAATTTCATGCCGTCCTCGGCTTTTTCTCCGCATTTGATACAATAGATCATGCTTCTTCATCCTCCAATCCAAGTATTTCCGCCAGCACTTCCACCATGATCTCATTGGTGCAGGATTTGATATATCCCATCATGTGCAGGGAGATCTCATCCTGCTTCTGAGCCTCTGAAAGAGAGGCGTCCCGCTTGGTCTCCTCGATCAGCCGGATCAACTGAGGCGTCAGTTCTTCATAGATTTCTACCGTTGTCTGTGTCACTAATTTTCTCAGATCTTCCTTCTTTGTCGGTACCATTTATTTCCCTCCCTCGGCAAACGCGCCGCTATCCAAAATTACGGATCTTAAACTCTCTCTGGGCCTCCCGCTTCTGGTCTTTCTTAGCAATGTCCTGCCGCTTATCGTAGAGTTTCTTACCTTTTGCCAGTCCGATCTCTACTTTCACCAGGCTGCCCTTAAAATACACCTTTAGCGGCATGATCGTGATCCCCTGCTCCTTCGTCTTCCCCAAAAGCTTATTGATCTCCGCCCTGTGCAGAAGAAGTTTCCGTACTCTCAGCGGGTCTTTGTTAAAAATATTTCCCTTCTCATAAGGGCTGATATGCATCCCATAGACATAGACTTCTCCGTTTTCCACACGGATAAACGCCTCCTTAATGCTGCATTTCCCCATACGGATGGATTTAACTTCCGTTCCGCTCAAAGAAATTCCCGCCTCAAAGGTGTCCAGGATAAAATAATCATGATATGCTTTTTTATTATTGGCGACTAATTTTACATTCGTCTTTGCCATCTTTCTATTCTTCCTTTCTGCCGTTTCCTTCAATCTCCAGATCCGGGCAGTGCTCATCTGCGATCTCAAAATCTACCGTCCGCATAAAAACGTCCGCCCCCGTCACCCGTACAAACACTCGCTGTCCCAATTTATACGTTTTCCCGGTGCGCTCTCCTACCATCCTGAATCCGTTCTCATCATAATCATAATGGTCATCCGGCATATTTGCAACATGTACCAGGCCTTCTACCGTATTTTCTAACTCTATATACATTCCCCACCGGGTCAGTCCTGAGATTACGCCCTCGTAGACTTCTCCCACATGCCGGCTCATATATTCCGCTTTCTTCAGCTTGATAGTCTCCCGTTCCGCCTCATCTGCCCTGCGCTCCCGTTCACTGGAAGCTTTGGCTACTTCCGGCAGTATCTTTTCATAATGCGCGATCTTTTCCGGCTTCATCCGCCCTCGCAGATTATCCTTGATGATCCTGTGGATCTGCAGATCCGGATAGCGGCGGATCGGAGAAGTAAAATGAGTATAATAATTGGCCGCAAGCCCAAAATGCCCTGTATTCTCCGGCGTATATCTGGCCTGCTTCATAGACCGAAGCGCCAGCCGGCTGATCAGGGCTTCCTCCGGGCTCCCTTCCACTTTCCCCAGCAGTTTTTGAATCTCTTTTGGCCGCACCTCGTTCTGTCCCACATGCATGGAATAACCGAAATTATTGATAAAAACAGCCAAAGAACGGATCTTATCGTTGTCCGGCTGTTCATGGGTCCGGTACAGGAAAGGCAGTTCCTGCCAGTAATACTCTTCCGCCACCGTCTCATTTGCCAACAGCATAAAATCCTCGATCAACCTGGTCGCTTTATTCCTTTCGTAAGGCTTGATCTCCACAGGCATACCCGCTTCGTCCAGCACCAGCTTGCTCTCCGGGAAGTCAAAATCGATAGAGCCTCTCTTCTTCCGTCTCTGCCTCAGGATATCAGAAAGTTCGCCCATCTGCTCAAACATAGGGATCAGTTCCCGGTACCGCTCCCGCTCATGCGGATCTTGGTCTTCCAAAATCTTCTTTACACTGGTATAGGTCATCCGCTCTTTTACATGGACAACGGTCTCACCGATCTCGTGGTCGATGACCGCTCCCTGAGGATCAACCTTCATGATGCAGCTTAGGGCCAGCCGGTCGCTGCCCGCATTCAAGGAACAGATCCCATTGGACAGGACGTGTGGCAGCATAGGGATTACCCGGTCCGCCAGATAAACACTGGTCCCTCTTTTCAACGCTTCCCGGTCTAGAGCGCTGTTCTCCTGGACATAATTGGCCACATCCGCAATATGGACCCCCAGGATATAGTTCTCTCCCTCTTTCACCAGGGAAACCGCATCGTCCAGATCCTTGGCGTCTTCTCCGTCGATAGTCACCATCTGCCAGTCTCTGATATCTTTCCTGCCCGCCATATCGGCCGCGGTTACCTCTTTTGCCGCTCGCTCAGCCTGGTTCAGCACTTTCTCCGGAAATTCCATCGGCAGATCATACCCCTTTACAACGGACAGGATATCTACTCCCGGATCATTTATATGCCCAATGATCTCAACAATCTTGCCCTCCGGGTTCTTTCCGTCTTCTCCATAGGAAATCAGTTCCACAACTACCTTATGGCCGTCAACCGCTCCTCCCTCTTTTCCCTCTGGAATGAAAATATCTTTCTGGAACTTCTGGTCGTCTGGAATCACGAAGCCATAAGTCTTCTTCTGATTCTTCTGATACAGTCCTACCACCCTGGTATATCCTCTGGCCAAAACGCGGAGGATCTTGCCTTCCCGGTTCCGCCCCTCCGGCCAAGAGGTGACCAGGACTTCCACCCGATCTCCGTCAAACGCTCCGCCTGTATGTTCCTCATGGATATAAATATCGGGCTCTTCCTCAGATACCGTTACAAAACCATAACCCTTCCGGCTGGCACGGTAAGTCCCCTCCAGCGCTTTTGCCGCTCCCCTGCAGTATTTCCCGTTTTTGGAAAGATAGATCTTTCCCTCCTGCTCCAGTTCTTCCAGCAGGCTTTTTAATTCTCCCCGCTGTTCTTTCGCCACCTGCAGCATCATGGCGATCTCTTTGAATTTCATCGGTACATACAGATCGTCACAGATAAAATCGTAGAGCATTTTTTTTCGCTTTTCATCCGTTCTGTCCACCTTTTTCCAAGACCTCCATTTTTTGATCGATAAAAAAAGACACTCCTTTTTACAGGAGTGTCTCACTGTTTCTTGAAAATATACTTTCCCGTACGGCCAAACTCTGCCGATCCAGCTTGCGCAGGTCTTACGCAAAGACTTTGAGGTTCAGCACCGCCGCCAGTACAATAAACAGGACTGCCAGAAACTTTGTGGATTTCACCAGGGCTCCCTCCATAGAACGGCCTTTATTCTGGCCCCAGTATGTGTCTGCCATACCGCTGATCGTTCCAAGGCCCGCGGATTTTCCTTCCTGGAGCAGTACGATCGCTGACAGGGCAATACAGTCTATTGCAAATATGATCATAAGTATAATCTTCAGAATTTCCATCTCTACACCTCCTGTAGATAAACCATAGCTATTTTACCATAACCTATCTGGATTGGCAAGGATAAAATTCCCATCCAGCGCTGTCAGCTTTGTCTATCCTTATTGGTTCGCCCGGTACGCCTCATCCGCGCTGTACACATCGAAGCCGCTTCCTTTTAAGATATCGATCACCCGTCCAGGATCATCGCTTTTCAATATCGCCGCCGCATCAGAGCCGTTGGCGAAGGCGTACATGTACTCTACATTGACCTCTCCCTCCACGATCTGGTGCATAGCCTTAGAAAGCGATCCCGTAGCATGCGGCACCCTGAGTGCCACTACATCCGTCAGCATTGCTGTGATCCCGGCATCTTTAAGCGCCTGCCTTCCTCTGTGCGGATCGGATACGACCATGCGGAGCATTCCGTAATCTGACGTATCCGCAAGGCTTAAGGCCACAATGTTGACATCATTCTCTGCTAAAACAGACAATACTTCGTCTAAACGTCCTTCTCTATTTTCCAAAAATACCGATAACTGTTGGATCGTATTGCTCATACCCATGCTTTTCCCCTCCTTCTTACAGCTTGCGGTTGTCAATGACACGTTTCGCTTTTCCTTCACTTCTCTGGATCGTCTTTGGTTCAACCAGCTTCACTCTTACAGACAGCCCCAGCGCCTGTTTCAGCACCGCTGCCACCCGATTCTTCAGATCATCCAGCTTCCGGATCTCATCTGAAAAATATTTCTCGTCTACTTCCACCATAACGGTCAGTACATCCAAATTATTCTCCCGATCCACGATCAGCATATAATGCGGAGCCACTCCGCCGCCCATAGATAAGAGCGCTGTCTCAACCTGTGTCGGGAATACATTGACACCGCGGATTACCTTCATATCATCGGTACGTCCCGTAAACTTCTGGATCCTTGGCAGGGTCCTCCCGCATTTACATGTGCTGTGGTCAATACTGGTCAGATCTTTCGTCCGATAGCGAATCAGAGGCATTCCCTCTTTAGCCAGAGTCGTAAATACTAATTCCCCGGTCTCTCCATCCGCGCAGGGAGACTGGTCTGCCGGATTCAGGATTTCCGGATAGAAGTAGTCCTCATATACATGAAGTCCCTGATGATGGATACAATCCATAGCAACTCCTGGTCCTGTGACTTCACAGAGTCCATAGATATCAAAACTGTTGATATGGAAAATACTTTCAATCTTCTTGCGCATTTCATCGGTCCAAGGTTCTGCCCCGTTGATGCTGGCTTTGATCTGCAGACGGTCGACAACTCCCGCTTCCTGCGCCGCTTCCGCAAGATATAACGCATAAGATGGCGTGCATGCGAAAGCGGTAGCCCCGAAGTCTTCCATGCACATCAACTGCCGTTTGGTATTCCCAGAAGACATTGGGATCGCCATCGCTCCCAGCGCCTGGGCTCCCAGATCCAGTCCCATTCCTCCTGTAAACAGTCCGTATCCATAGCATACATGGAGCCGGTCAGCCGATGTAAGTCCCGCCATTACCAGAGCTCTTGCCACACATTCTCCCCACACATCTACATCCTTCTGAGTGTAGGAAGCCAGTGTCAGCTTCCCAGTAGTCCCTGAAGTTCCCTGAACTCTGACGATCTTCTCCTGTGGAACCGCCAGCAGCCCGAAAGGATAATTGTCTCTCAGATCTTCTTTTGTTGTGAAAGGAAGCTTATTGATATCTTCAATTCCTTTGATATCTCCAGGCTCTACCCCCAACGCATCCATTTTCTTCCGATAGAACTCTACATTCTCATATACATTTTTTACCTGTTTGACCAGGCGCTCACTCTGCAGGGCAGACATCTCATCCCTGCTCATACACTCAATCTTTGGATCTCTGATCCGTTCTTTCCAGTTTTCTAACGCTACTCCTGCCATTTCTTTTACTCCTTAATTCCTTCTTTATCCAGGTTCTCCCTCTTCAGGCAGGACCTGCCTGAACAACTCTTTCTCCTACAGATCGCTCTCTTCTACCATCTTTACGTCCGCGTTCTGTAAGATCTGCGCCGCTTTCTCGAAATCATCCGTACTAAACACCATCACCGGCGCTTTTCCATTTCGGATGACAAATGAATAAATGTAATTGATATTGATTCCTCCCTGCGCCAGGATTTCCAACATCTGATTCAGATTTCCCTCCCGGTCTTCCAGTTCTACGCCGATCACCTGATGGATCCGTACCACAAATCCTTTGCTGGTCAGATAGGACTTTGCCTCAGAGGGTTTGTCTACCACCAGACGCAGAATCCCAAATTCCGGTGTGTCAAACGTGGCTACAGCCCGGATATTCACATTGGCTTCCGTCAGCCTTGATGTCACATCCATCAGACTTCCCGGCTTATTTTCTACAAATACCGACAACTGCCTGATCATACCGCACCTCCTTATTTTTCTCTCTTATTTTCCGCATCCAGAATCTTCTGCGCGCTTACGATCCCCCGTCTGCATCCGTTTCCGGTCACTTCTTGTATCTCTCCGCGGTCGACAGTCACTTTCAGCACACACTCATTCCGGCAGCTTCTGCATTGCATCTTACGTATTTCCATATCTCTGCCGCCTATAACTGATAACCTACGTCAAATGCTTTTTTATTGATCTCTATAGTTTTTGGGGGAACGGTTTTTTCGATTACCTCATACCACTGTTCCTTTGTAAAATCCATATGCTGAGCCGCGATGCCCAGTACGATCAGATTAAACACTCTTGGATTCCCAAGTTTCTTAGATTCCTCTGTAGCATTGACCGCATAAACTTTGTGATCTTTTCCCAGCTCTTCCAAGATTCCTTCTGGATACTGGGCCGCTCCGATGACCACCGGCATAGGATCGATCCGCCAGTCATTCACCACCAGCGCCCCGTCCTTTTTCAAGAAATGGGCATACCGCAGAGCTTCCAGCCGCTCAAAAGCAATGATCACATCCGCCTGTCCTTCTTCCACGATCGGTTCCGCCACATGGTCCCCATACCGTACAAACGTTACCACGCTTCCACCCCTTTGAGCCATGCCGTGCACCTCGGAAAGCTTTACATCATATCCGCCTGCCAACGCTAATCCGCCCAGGATCCTGCTGGTGAGCAAAGTCCCCTGTCCGCCTACACCGACGATCATAATATTCTTTGTCTCCATTACCGGTCACCTGCCTTTACTAACTCGATCGCGTCAAACTTGCACAGACTTTCACAGAGGCCGCAGCCTGTACACATGGTATCGTCAATATGGATGGTTCCATCTGGATTCTTTGTCATAGCCGGACATCCTGGCCTCATACACATTCCACATTTTTTACATTTGTCCTCGCGGGCAATATATAACGGTTTCTTTTCTTTGCTCAAAAGTACGCAGGGCGTCTTTGTGATGATCACAGATACCTCGTCTTTTGCCACTTCCTCTTTCACCGTTTTCTCCAAGGTCTCAATATCAAAGGCGTTGACTTCTACCACGTTTTTCACGCCGATCGCCCGGCACAGTCCCGGAATATCAATGGCATAGGTTGGATCTCCCTGCAGGGTCTTTCCCGTAGCCGCGTGATCCTGATGTCCCGTCATTCCTGTGGTAGAATTATCCAGGATGATCACCGTTCCTGTAGCTTTATTATACATCATGTTCATCAGTGAATTTACCCCCGTATGCAGGAAGGTAGAATCTCCGATCACCGCAACCCAGTCTTTGATATATTCTTTGCCTTTGGCTTTCTCCATTCCATGAAGGCTGGAAATGCTTGCGCCCATACAGATCGTGGTGTCCACCACGCTCAAAGGCGCTACCGCTCCAAGGGTATAGCAGCCAATGTCTCCAGCCGCGTGAAGCTTCAGCTTGTTAAGCACATAGTACACACTTCTGTGAGGACATCCCGGACAAAGAATCGGCGGGCGTCCCGGCGCCTGTGCGGGAGCCGTGATCGAAAGTTCTTCTTTGCCGATCGCCGCCCGGATCATGTTGGCGCTGTACTCTCCCTGCACCGTGAAGATCTCTTTTCCGGTCGCCTGGATTCCCCAGGATTTCACCTGTTCTTCGATCACCGGATCTAATTCTTCCACAACGTAAAGCTTTTCCACCTTCGCCGCGAATTCTTCGATCAGCTTCCTGGGCAGCGGATTGACCATCCCCAGCTTCAGTACAGAAGCCTCAGGAAGCGCTTCTTTCACATACTGGTAGGGAATACCGCTGGTAATGACCCCGATCTTGGTATCTTTCATCTCCATCCGGTTGATCGGAAGAGTATTGGCCGCCTCCGCCAGTTCCAGGTTGCGCTTCTCGATCTCCACATGGCGGAGTTTGGCGTTCCCCGGCATCATGACTGTTTTCTGGATGTTTTTTACATAAGGTTTATCTTCTGGACATTTCCGTTCTCCCAGCTCCACCAGTCCCTGAGAATGTGCCAGTCTTGTGGTTGTCCGGAACACAAAAGGACGGTCAAACTGTTCGCTCAAATCAAAGGCCAGTTTCATGAATTCTTTGGCCTCGCTGCTGTCGGACGGCTCCAACACAGGAAGCTGGGCCGCGCGCGCCACCATTCGGGTATCCTGCTCATTCTGGGAACTATAGAGTCCCGGATCATCGGCTACCACGATCACAAGCCCGCCGTTCACGCCCATATAAGAAACCGTATACGCAGGGTCCGCCGCCACATTAAAGCCAACATGCTTCATGCATGACATAGCCCGGACTCCTGCTACGGAAGCCCCGATGGCCACCTCTGTCGCCACCTTCTCATTTGGCGACCACTCACAGTACAAGTCCTCTTTATACTGTACCAGATATTCACTGATCTCTGTGCTCGGCGTCCCCGGATAAGCGGCAGATACCTTGACTCCCGCCTCGTAGGCGCCTCTGGCAATGGCTTCATTGCCAAGCATAATCACCTTCTCTGACATTTTATAAACCATCCTTTCGTAAATCTGTTACTCTCTTTGCTTTTCCTTCAAATCTCTGAAGCGAGTAAGGCGCCACCAATTTGATCTGCGTCGCCAGTCCAAGCTGGGCTTTCAGTCCCTTCTTGATCTTCTGCTCCAGTTCGCTCAATTTTTTATAACTGTCCAGCAAGCGGTCATCCACCAGTTCTACCGTGATCGTCATTACATCCAGCCGGTTTTTCCGCTCTACCAGGATCTCATAGTGAGGACCGATTTCAGGAATCTGCAGAAGCACTTCTTCAATCTGGGTCGGGAATACATTCACGCCCCGGATCACCAGCATATCATCCGCCCGGCCGGACAGATTCTCCATCCTGGCGGTCGTACGCCCGCAGCTGCATGGCTCATAGAAAAGCCTGGTCATATCTCCGGTCCGGTAACGTACCAGCGGCAGAGCTTCTTTCCCCAGGCAGGTCACCACCAGTTCTCCCCTCTCTCCCGGCGGAAGGACTTCTTCCGTCTTTGGATCGATGATCTCCGGGATAAACCAGTCTTCATTGATGTGCATTCCGCACAGGGCCTCGCACTCTCCCGCGACACCAGGGCCGCACAGTTCGCTCATCCCATAATTCTGGGTGCAGAAGAACTGATCCCCCCAGACTTTATGCATCTCGTCTCTCATAGGCTCGGTCATTCCCTCGCCTCCAAAGAGACCGATATGGACCTTCAGATCCTTGGCCGGGTCGATGCCGCGGGCACGGATCTCCTCACCCAGATGCAGGGCGTAGGACGGTGTAGCCACCAGGAGTGTAGTCCCCATATCCTGCATGAACATGATCTGCTTCTTCGTATTTCCGGAAGACATAGGAATCACTGACGCCCCCAGCATTTCCAATCCTCCGTGCAGCCCCAGGGCGCCAGTAAAAGTGCCGTATCCAAAGGCGATCTGCGCCACATCGTCTGGAGTGGCGCCGCCCATACAGGCGATCCTGGCCACATTTCCCAGCCACACTTCCAGATCTTTTCTCGTATATCCCACCACTGTCGGCTTTCCGGTAGTCCCAGAGCTTGCGTGGAAACGGATCAGATCCTTTTTATCCACCGCGAAAAGCCCCATAGGATAATTGTCCTTAAAGTCAGATTTATATGTAAATGGCAGTTTCTTAAGATCCTCAAGGCTCTTGATATCTTCCGGCTTCACCCCGGCCTCTTCCATTTTCCTGCGGTATGGTTCCACTCTCTCATAGATATAGGGTACCGTCTGTTTTAATTTCTCTAACTGGATCTTCTCGATCTCAGCTCTTGGCAGAGTTTCTTCCTTTGCCCATATCATCTTGCTTCCTCCTTCACAGCCACAGGCTAATTCGCCTGAAAGGCAGGGCTCCTTTAATGCCCAATTTCCAAATAAGTATAACACATTACTTTTGCGATTTAAAGCATTAATTCACAAAAAACCCAGTTCCGCCATAGATAAGTTCGGGAAGGAATTTATGCTTGCATGAAATTCCGACCGGGCTTATCTATGAGCAGAGCGCCCATAAATGAGCAAAACCGCGGCGCAGCCGCGATACAGCTCCTATAGGAGCGGGTTTTGCGAAGCTCTGGGGGCGCGGCGGAACTGGGGGTTATCCACGGTCTATCTGGATAAATTTATTATAGATTTCTTCCAGCTTTTTATAACTTTCCAGAACGCCTTGGGCAACGATATACTCCATCAGTTCGGTATCTCCATTCCGTTCATATCTGCGAAACGCCTGCTGATATTTCGACTGATCCAGAATAATTGCCGGCAAGATTCCAGAATTAAGAAGCTGCTGGTTCATGATCATTCTTCCTGTACGGCCATTTCCGTCACAGAACGGATGGATCCGTTCAAACTCAATATGTTTGACGGCGATAAAAGCAATCTTTTCCCTGATTGAATCCAGCGGCATCTCTTTGATCTCTCCTGCAAATCTGTCCATTGCCTCAGGCACTTTGCTTTGATCTGGAGGGTAGTAAGTCGCTTCAGCCAGAGATCCGACATAAACATTTCTGTCACGGAATCTTCCATCACTCTGCATGATAAGCCCATTGACTTCTTTGATCCATGGCAGATCGATCGTGACATTTTTAGAAAAAGCCAGCTTCTCCGTGACCGCCTGATACATACTTTTGGCTTCCTGATACTCGGTGTATGTATGGCCTGTTCTCACTTCATCGTATTCTATTACAGCAAGTGTTTCATCCAGTGAGAGCGTATTTCCCTCCAATGAATTTGAATTCCAGCTAAGCCGCACCTGCAAATCCTTGACAAAGGGATCCCATACTAGTTTTTCCCCCTTAGCTTGAGAAAACATCTGCTGCTTTTCCATGATTTTTTCGATTTTACCTGATAAATCCAATTTCAATCTTCTTTCCTCCGCCACGACTTTTTATACAGGGCCAAACAGGCTAAACCCGCAATTACTCTCCGATCACCTTGATCAGAACCCGCTTATCCCGTTTCCCGTCAAATTCATAGTAGAAGATCTGTTCCCAGGTTCCAAAGTCCAGTCTTCCTTCTGTGATGGCCACTACCGTCTCCCGGCCCATGATCGTCCGCTTCAGATGGGCGTCCGCATTATCCTCATAGCCGTTATGGTTGTACAGACTGTAGGGCTTCTCCGGGGCCAGTCCTTCCAGCCACTTCTCGTAATCCTGATGCAGGCCGCTCTCGTCATCATTGATGAATACGCTGGCTGTGATGTTCATCGCGTTCACCAGTACCAGACCTTCTTTGACACCGCTTTGAGTGACCGCATTCTGTACCTCCTGGGTAATATTGACCAGGCCCCGCCTGGTAGGGAGATGAAAATGTAGTTCCTTGCGATATGATTTCATGATACTCCTCCTGTCTTCTACACATACTGCTTACAGCTATAATCTTCTACCTCTACCCGGATGATGGCCACCGCTTTCTCCAGCTTTGGATTAGTCTCAAATTCATCGAACTCTTTCCCTGTCTGATGCTTCATGATCAGCCCCAGCGCTTTTAACTTTTCTTCCGGTTCCACTACCTCCGCGGCCTTTCCTCTGCCGATGATGCTGGCATAATGGTAACTGTACTGGCAGGCAAGCCTCCCCTCCACCAGCTCATGACCGCAGTCCATCTCAATTCCTACGGACGGCTCCTTCCGGACCAGCTCCATCTTCCTTCCTTCTTTGGCCCCATGGAAATAAAGGACCAGCCGCTCCTCTTCGTAACAATATCCAAAATTCATAGGGACAATATAGACGCCGTCCTCATCTGCGAAACCAAGCCTGCATACCTTGCATGCCTCTATGATTTCTTGTTTCTTAACCGTCTCTGTTATTTCCCTGTCTTTTCTTCTCATCCTCTTTTCTCCTACTTCTTCACATACTTCAGGTATCCCCGCCAGGTGGTGGCGAATTTCTCCCATTCTGTCAGATATTCTTCCCGGATCTGGGTGGACAGGGCCGCCTTATGGGGCGCCGTCTTTACAACCTCCGGATTCGTCCTCGCCTCCTTCGCGATGGCCTTGAAGGCCGCCGCAAACTCATCAATATCGTCCTTGGAATAAGTTTCCACCGGTTCCGGGGTAAACGGCTCCGGAATGATCCGGGGATGATGGCTGGCAAAATAATCCTGGAACCCATAATCTACGATCCGGCGGCAGATATCATCGGTGGTGACGCCCGTCTCGTCAGTCAGTTTTTTCCAGCTTAATCTTGCCTGCTCCAGCCGGTATTTGCCCTCAGCCATAGGCATGGACAACCCATCGATCTCCAAAAGCTTCTTCAGCAAGTAGTTATTATTCAAAATAGACAGCTCGGCGATCTGCTTGATGCCGTCCGGCCCCAGGCTTCGGATGTAGGCGTAGGCCCGCACCAGTACCGCCGGAACTCCATAGAACTTCCGCAGTTTCCCAATACTGTCCGGCCTCTGATAATCCAGATAATACTTCTCCCCATCATACTCCACTGTTGGGAACGCCACATATTTGGCCAATTTCTCCGACACGCACTGAGCGCCGGCCCCCGGACCCTGACAGCCATGGGGCGATGAAAAAGACTTGTGCAGGTTGTAGTGACACATGTCAAATCCCGCGTCTCTGGCCCTGGTAATACCGAAGAGGCCGTTCAAATTGGCCTGGTCATACACACATAATCCTCCGGCCTCATGGACGATATCCACGAATTCTCTGATCTTCTCATTGTAGATTCCCGTATCCTCCGGGTTGGTGATCATCAGCGCCGCCGTATGTTCTGATACCGCCGCTTTTAAGGCTTCAATATCCGGGATTCCATTCTCATCCGGGTAGAGGGTGATGACCTTATATCCTAGAGTCGCCGCCGCTCCCGGATTGCCGGGATGAGACAGGATTGTGGTAATAATCTCATTACGCTTCTCTCCCTCGCCATTGGCCTCGTGGTATGCCCGGATGGTCTCCACATTGGCGAAAATGGCCTGGGTTCCTCCGGAGGGCTGAAGGCTTACCTTTGCCATGCCTGAGATGGCTTTCAGGTACTGCTCTTCCTTGTACATGATCTCCAGGATCCCCTGAACCGTACTCTCATCCTGATAGGGATGCAGCTCTTTTAACTTATCTGACCGCACAAACTGTTCGTTGATCTTAGGGCTGTATTTCATGGTACAGGTTCCAAGGCCGATATCAATATTGATATCCGTTCCGATGGTTTCCTGGGACAGCCTCATATAATGGCGCAGCACCTGCATCTGGGACATCTCTGGAAGTTTGGGGGCCTTCTTTCTTCTTAATCCTTCCGGGAGAAGATCTTCCGCCTTTCCTACAGCCTCCGCTGCCCTTGGATCCGCTTTTGGCACCAATACGCCCCGCTCCCCCGGACTGCCAAGTTCCATAATGATAGGCTCATCCCATCTTGCCTCGTGAAAATCTCTGTCTGTTTTATAGTATCCCATCTCTAGCACCCCCTTGCGATCTTATCCAAAACTTCCGCCAAATGGTCGATCTCCGTTGCCGTGGTCAGCTCCGATACGCAGTAGAGGGCGCTCTGCCCCAGTTCTTTGAAATCCCCGCTTAGATCCTTGCCTCCAAAGATCCGCTCTTTCAAAAGCGCCTGGTTGATTTCTTTTACCGTTTTCCCAGTATCTGTAAAATCTACCACAAACTCCTGGAAATTCCTGTTTTGGAATACATTTACCCGGATTCCAGGTACCTCTTTCAACTTCCGGATAGCGTAATTCACATTCTGGATGATGGTCTCGCCCAATTCATACATTCCCTGGGGACCCATGCAGGCAAGATAAACGCCCGCTGTAATGCCCCACAGTCCGGTCTCTGTTCCAAAATATTCGTTGGCGTTCTCTCTGCTTCCATGGGAACAGCGTTCATTCATGGCCCGTCCCCATCCGTAGACGCCTTCTTTCTCCGTTTCCGCAATCCCGTACATATAGGTAGGAAATTCCCGGATCAGTTCCACATCCTGCCGGCAGGCAATAAATCCCGCCTGGCCGCCTCCAAACTGGATGTGCATTCCCAGCGGCTGGATATCTCCACATACAATATCCGCTCCCAGATTCATGGGGCTTTCCATGATGCCAAGGGCTGCCACCTCCGGCTGGACAATACACAGAGCTCCGTATTGATGGGCCAGCTCCGCGATCTTCTCTCCTCTGGTCTCAAAGAATCCAAGATAGGAGGGATTTTCATAGAAGACGGCGCCCACCTTTCCCGTTTTCAGCTTATCTTCCAAGTCTAAAAGGTCCATAAGCCCTGTCTCTGGCTCATAGGCTGCTTTTACGACCTTAGCAGTACCGCGGCAGTAGGATTCCGCCTGAGAAAAAATCTCCGGATTCATGGTGGAGGGCACTAAAACCTCTGTCTTTGGCGTATTTCTGCCTTCCATTACCCGCAGGGCGATCCTGAGAGACGAGGATACTGCCTGGCCGCCATCGTAATTGGTATAGCTTACCACGTCCGCATCCAGCAGTTCTCCCATCATGCTCGCATACTCGAAAATTGCCTGCATTTTTCCATGATCCGAGTAGGTATCCCCGCAGTATCCTGTCAGGAATTCCCCTCTGGAATTGATCTCATCACACAGCGCCGGTACCTGATGTTTATAACATCCCGCTCCCAGGAAACTGGTATATTCTTCCGTTGATATATTTTTATCCAAAATTCCCATCACATGCTTTTTCAGTTCATGCTCGCTTAAGATCGGTTCCGGCAGATCCAGCCTTTCTTTGTAGAGAAGTTCATCCGGAATCACGCTTTTGTAGATCTCTTCTACGCTTTTTACGCCGATCTTGCGCAGCATTTCCTCCTTGATCTCAGGAACACTATTTGGCATATATGGATGTACAAACTCTTTTCCCACTTTCATCAGCTCCCTTCTATAATCCCTGTTTTCATGGTCAAGACACCCTCCGCGCTCTCTTTTTATTCTACACTTTTCGCTAAAACCTCTCAAGTATTTGTCAATTTCTTTCCACTCGGTACAGCGCCGACTCACGGGCGTTAAACCGGATCTTATAATACCCCGCCAGATAACGGTCTGTCTCCGGGTCTCCGGTATCCACCAGCATAGGTCTTGTCCCAAGTCCTGCCAGCTTCTGTCTTGTCACCGCGATGCGGATATGCTCCTTGGTCACTTTCCGTATGATCCTTGGACTGATCTGTTGATTTCCCCGGCCAAACAGGAAACCGTTCCCGCCAATACAAGTCACAATGATCTCTGCTCTCTCTCCCGCCTCTAAAAACGCGTAGATTGTCTTTTCGTCCGCGTCTTTTGCCAGAAGCTTTCCGTCTTTCACCACATCTACGCCGCGCAGTGTCCCTCGGCCGCACATTTTTTCCTTGATCTGGAAAGTAGTGCCTCCCGGCCCGATGATATAGAGCATGCCCTTTTTCCTTTCCGACACAACATCCAGCGCCAGTATCTCGGCTTCCGCCGCGTTTCCCCGGCTCATCTCTTTTGCCCGCTGCAGCCTCGCGCCATCGTCCGGCACCGTCAGAAATCCGTATAGCGCGGGACTGACAGATGCTTTTCCAAGATCCGCCTCGTCAAGATCCATCACCTCGCGCGGGACAAAGGACAGATGTTTTCCCCGGATAAAATCTCGCAGGAGTTCTCCCGCCTGCCAGGGATTCACCGCGTAACAGGCAGAGTACATCTTCACGCCCGCGGGAACACCCAGTACGGGGAAATGGCTTCCCACCGCCTCATAAATGTCCCTCGCCGTTCCGTCTCCCCCGCAGAACACCAGAAGATCCACACCCTGTTCTTTCATTTTTTCCGCAAAAACCACCGTATCTTCCCGGCAGGTCTCCGTCCCGCTTTGCCCCAGAGAATAGTATGGTATCCCTGCTTCCTCAAGAACCATTCCTCCCATCTCTCCTTCCGGGGAAAAAATCTGGCACCCCTGTTCTCCTTGTATCTGACCCGCGCAGGCAGCGGCTTTTTTAAAGGCCGTCTTCTGATAGCCGAGCTTCATCGCATTTTCCCTGCTTTTGCAGTCGTCGCTCCCCTTCATTCCAGCCTGGCCGCCAAGCCCCGCCACCGGGTTGATCAGAAATCCGATTTTCTTCATGACACGCAGCCTCCTGTCTCTATCTTCGCTTAAAAACAAATGCCGGAATAGGCGGATGGTTCTCCCTGTTATAATAAGAATTCAGGATTACTGTGAACTGATTAGCGGGCAGTCCGCCAAGAAAATGGAGAAGCGCCTCTTTTTCCGCGAATCCCGTATCTCCCCCGCTGTAGATACAAAGACTCATTACGCCGTTTTGTTTCAAAAGGCCAAGTCCCTTTTTCACCGCCTCTACACTAGTCTCCGGCTTTGTTGCGATCCGGTGGTCTCCGCCCGGCAGATAGCCAAAATTAAAACAGATCCCATCCGCGCTCTCTGGCGGCAGATAAGCATCCATGTGTTCATGGCCGTCCCGGATAAGCCTGGCCCGTCCTCTCACCCCTTCTTTTTCCAACAAAAGCCGGGTCATCTCCAGGGCCTTCTCCTGGACATCAAAAGCGTAGACTTTTCCTTCTTCTCCCGCCAAATGGCAAAGGAAAAGGGTATCCATCCCTTTTCCCATCGTACCGTCAATATAGACTCCATTTTCTCGGACATAGGCGCGGAAAATCTCATGGCACCAGTCCGTGATCCTCAAAGATTTCATCTTTTCGCGCTCCTTATTTCTAATTGATCTCCTGCTCCCAGACTTCGATTTCCTCTTTCAAAAGGCTGACATATCTTTGGATCTGCTGATCGTGCTGATTTTCTTCCTTCATCAGCAGGACCAGATTCCGATTGGCGTTCGGGATATTCCGTCCTACCAAGTGATGGCGCCTTAATTCTTCCTTCTGATAAGGAGTGCAGATCACAAAACTATTGGTATTCTCCAGCAGTTTAAACCTGGCTTCCCCCGGTTCCATCACAATATGCAGCTTTACTTCTTTCAGAAGTTTCTCCACTTCCGGCGGGGCATAATTTTTCGCTAATCCTTCATTAGAGATACAAGGATAGCCCACATAATCTTCCAGGTCTACCGTCTCTTTTTTCGCGAGCGGATGCTTTTCCGGAAGCACCACATGCAAAGTCGTATAAGCCAGCACTTCCGAATGCAGGCCCTCCTTCTGGAATTCCTTCTCAAACTGGCCGTACAGCTCCTGTCTGCAGGTGATCACAGACACGTCCGCCAGGTCCTGATCCAGAAGCTCGATCCCCTCCTTGACCGTTCCAATCCTGCGAAGTTTACAGTTCAGGGAATGAGCCGTATCAATATAGTTTGTGCAGAATTTTGTAAATGCCCTTTCCGAAAAAGGATAGGCATAGGTCGCGACAGAAAGCCGGACTCTGGTACCTTCTTCGCTGATCATATAGATTTTCTTCATGTTCCGCTCAATAGCATGGGCGTACTGCAGGAAGGCTTCCCCCTGTTTCGTCACTCGCATCCCATTATAGGTGCGTTCAAATATCTGATATCCGATCTCCTGCTCCAGCAGCGCAAGAGAACTGCTGGCATTCGGCTGGGCCATAAACAGATTCGAAGCTGCTTTTGAAACAGAGCCACATCTGCCGATTTCCAGGGCCAGCAATATCTGTTCTGTTTTCATACTCACACTTCCTCTTAATTTTAATCCCGATTTAATCTCAGTATAGCATTGGTCTTATATTTCATCAATGATTTTCAAAAAAGCAGGGGCCCTACGGCCCCTGCCCCAGTCTCATATTCAACCTTAATTTCAGAAGATAGATACAAGAATCCTCATCACGATCATAGACAGCAACGAATTTAAAATATTAATTCCGATCAGGAACGCGTAATACTTGTTCTTTACCGTCGCGGTTCCAAGACAGCGCCCCATATACTGCAGGGAAGCTCCCATCATCAGGATTCCCGGAATCAGGATCGTAATATGGTCATTTCCCAGCGCCCCTGAGGCATAGAGACTGGCTGCCGCTCCAACTCCACCTCCGACAGACAAAAAGCCCGCGATCAAAACTGTAGCGGCGATCCCCGGAAGTCCAAACAGTCCCATTACCGGCTGACAGACCTTGCCAAGAATATCGGAGAGCCCCGTCAGATTCAAAATCTGGATCAGCACAAAGGCAAACAGCACATTCGGCACCATTGAATTTATAGAAATCTTATACCCGTTTCTCGCGCCTTCCACAAAGGCATCCACGATCGTCTTTTTCTCCATTACTTTTGCTTTTTCTTCCATCAGATCTCCTCCTTACAGAATTTGTACAGATAGATCCGGGTCAGATTCGCCCCAAATATCTTAAATACAAATACGACCACCAGCGGTATAATGATCGGCACTGACAAAAATGGGAACAGCGCCGCGCAGGAAGACAAGTAGTTGGTCAATGTTGCTCCCGCGGAAAACTGGAAACAGGCGAAAATGGTCTTCTGTTTTTCATCGATCATCCCGTCCTGGGCCAGCTCTGCCGTCATCGATGCTCCCGCATCTGTGGATTGAAGGCTGGCGATCAGGGTCAGTCCGCAGATTCCCGGGATTCCCAAAAGCGGCATAAGAAGCGGCGTCAGCAGTTTTTGCGCTGCCCGCAGGCCATCCAGATGCTCCACTACCTTTACAACTCCAAGGGCCAACATGACTGCCGGGATAAGCGTCAGGGCAAAAAGCCATGCATCTCTCGCGCCGCTTCCTCCAGTTCCTCTGAAGTCGGCCGCCAGTGTCCCCGCATCTTCCGCGATTTCTCCCAGGGAACCAAAAGAACCAGAAATATTTGTAAAGTCCAGCGCTTTGATAGGTCCTTCAGCGGAAGAAAAGACTCCTGAGAAAAATAATATCGTAAGAACTAAAACAATATAGCCATACCAGCGTACAGAAACTTGTTCGCTATATTTTTTTCCTCCATTCTCCATATGCAAATTCCTTTCTTAAATCGGCTGGCCGCTCCCGGGCCAGCCGCTCTCATCGTACACACTCCTACTCTACCTTCACCGTCGGATAAACCGTTCCTTCTTTCATAACAAACGCACAGTCCAGCAGGGCCTTGGGATCTGTCAAAAGATCTCTCTTCCAGGCTGAGATGTCCGCCGCTTTTCCCGGCTCTATGGTCCCGATCAAATCTTCCAGTCCAAGAATTCCGGCATTGACGCTGGTTGCGGCTTTCAGCGCACGGAACGGATCAATTCCAGAATTCAGCCAGGATTCGTATTCATAACCATTTTCATAAGCGTTATGTACCGCTACGAAATCTGTGCCGTAGCCTAACCGGATCTTACTGTTAATGATCGTCTGCCGACCAGCTTTCAATCTCTCCGAATACTGGCGCAGCTTCTGCTGGAACTGAGGCGTTTTCTTCTTCAAAGACTCTTCATTCAGGTTAATGATATCGTCATAAGGGCAGAAAGTAGGTACCAGATAAATATCCCGTTCTTCCATTACTCTGGCGGTGTCTTCCGTGATCAGGGAACCATGCTCCATACCGTCGATCCCCATCAAAGCCACCTTCTTCATCTGCTCTGAATTATAGATATGGGCGGTTACCGTCCGTCCGAGAGCATGAGCTGTATCGATAATCACCTTGATTTCCTCATCGCTCAGCTGCTGGTCGTCCGGCGTGTCATTCGGCGTACTGAAACCGCCGTTGATCATAATCTTAATGAAATCTGCTCCCATCTTGATCTCATTGCGTACCGCATGGCGGAAGAAGTCTACGCCGGTTCCGATCGTCGGCGT
Organism: Lachnospiraceae bacterium KGMB03038; assembly: GCA_007361935.1. NCBI lineage: Bacteria > Bacillati > Bacillota > Clostridia > Lachnospirales > Lachnospiraceae > Lachnospiraceae bacterium KGMB03038. The sequence continues at coordinate 2,501,299 of CP041667.1, forward strand.
CATTTTCGCAAACGCTTCCGCAAGGTCAGGATTGGTCCGAAGATACTGGGAATGGTCTCCGTGACTTCCCACATCCGCCATATAGTGAGGCGTAACCACCATCCTTGCTCCTGGGAAAAGTCCAAGATCGATCATTTCTCTGGCCGCGAGGCTTCCTCTTGCCTCATAGGTAGAATTTCCAATGGATCGGATGGTCGTAAACCCTCTGTATAGAGATTCCCGCGCGTTATACAGATGGCACATACTCTTCCAGGCCGCGCCCCGGTAAACGATGTCGTGATTCCGAGTGGGCCAGTCAATATACTGGCTGTGGACATGGGCATCGATCATTCCTGGGGTAACGGTACAGTCCGTAAGGTCGATCACTTCCGTCCCCTCCGGACAGGCAAGATCTTTCCCCACGGCAGAGATCCGGTTTCCCTCAACCAGGATCTCCATATCCGGCTGAAGTACATCCTGGATTCCGTCAAACATCTTCCCGCATTTGATCAGTTTGCTTTCACTCATGCTGCATACCTCCTATCCTTTTCGGCATAACAAAATTGTCTTAACGCAATTCAATTCCATGGAAATAGTCTAAATTACTCGAATAATCTTAAATTATATTTAAATTATAAGATAATTTTGCAACATTGTGAAATATTTATTAAATATAACTATATATGAAATCCATATATAAAATTGAGGGCGCCAACGAACACAGATCTCTTTCCCAAATGATTGTCTGCTCATTAACAGAGCCGTCCACCATGGACAAGATGGCAGAATAGACAATTCAAAAACCCAAATTCAAAAATAGACACAAAACAAATGATAAAAGCCTGTGAGGCAGCCGCCATCAGCGGCATTTTGCTCACAGGCTTAAGACTCCCCTTTGATCAGCGGGGCCTTACAGATTCATCTCAAACAGTGACAGCTGGTTAGATTCCGGCAGGCCGGCCAGAAGCCCCAGCTCTGCCATATAGTCGATCACGCTCTTGCTGACCTTGGTCCTCTGCCAGAAATCATCCCTGGACAGATATGGCCCTTCTTTGGAAGCTTTCTCTACAGCCTCCGCAGCCTTGTCCCCCATCCCGTCAATACTGCTGAGGGGCGGCATGAGTTTTCCATCGATGATCTGGAACTTGGTAGCTTTCGCCCGGTAGATGTCAAGGGGCATAAATTCCAGCCCCCTGGCGTACATCTCCTGGACGATATGCATATCCTTCATGGTGTCCTGCTCCTTCTTGCTCAGGGTCGCGGAGCGCCGGGTATAATCGTCAATATAGTACTGCAGCTTCTCTTTCCCCTGACACATGATCTCGTAAGAGAAAGCATCCGCCCGGATTCCAAAATACGCCCCATAATAAGCAAGAGGATAATTGATCTTGCAGTAGGCGATCCGGTAGGCCATCATAACATAGGCCGCCGCGTGGGCTTTGGGGAACATGTACTTGATCTTCTCACAGGAACCAATGTACCAGTCCGGTACCCCATGCTCTGCCATATCCTTCTTAAACTCCGGCCATTCTTTACATTTTCCTTTGGCCACCGCGCCTTTTCGCACCCGCTCCATAATGGTGAAAGACTCTTCGCTGTCCATCCCCTTATTGATCAGATAGGTCATGATATCGTCCCGAGTACAAATGGCTGTGGAAATGGTAGCCGTACCGCTGCGGATCAGATCTTGGGCATTGTTCAGCCACACGTCTGTTCCATGGGACAATCCCGAGATCCGAATCAGGTCAGATAAAGTCTGCGGCTTGGTATCTACCACCATCTGGATAACGAAATCCGTCCCAAATTCCGGGATTCCCAGGCAGCCTACCGGACATCCTCCAATATCTTCCGGCTTGATCCCCAGCGCCGATGTGTCGTGGAACAAGGACATTACACCGGGATCATCCAGGGGAATCTTGGTGGCGTCAAACCGATGATCCGTCTCATTATACTCATTGTCCATGGCCGGAGAACTGATATAGCTTTCCAGGGCCTTGATCATGGTAGGATCATCATGTCCCAGAATATCCAGCTTCAGCAGGTTATGGTCAATGGAGTGATAATCAAAATGGGTAGTGATGATATCTGTGTGGGTATCATTGGCCGGATGCTGCACCGGAGTAAAGGAATTAATGTCTTCCCCGTGAGGCAGGACGATGATCCCTCCCGGATGCTGTCCGGTACTCCTGCGGATTCCCGTACATCCCTGGACGATCCGGTCAATCTCACAGTTCCGCTTTCTCTGACCCCGTTCCTCATAATAATTCTTCACATAGCCAAATGCCGTCTTGTCCGCCAAAGTGGCGATGGTCCCTGCCCGGAAGGTCTGTCCGGTACCAAAGATCACCTCTGTATACTTGTGGGCGCTGCTCTGATAGTCCCCGGAAAAGTTCAGGTCGATATCCGGTTCTTTATTCCCTTTAAATCCGAGGAAGGTCTCAAAGGGGATATCAAATCCGTCTTTTACCAGAGGTTCCCCGCACACCGGGCAGTTCTTGTCCGGCATATCCCATCCGCAGCCTCCCGCGTAAGACCTGACTTCTTCAGAGTCAAAATCGCTGTAATGACAGTTTTTGCAGTAATAGTGGGGACTTAAAGGATTCACCTCTGTAATGCCCGCCATAGTGGCCACAAAGGAGGACCCGACAGATCCCCTGGACCCTACCAGATAACCGTCCTCATTGGACTTCCACACCAGCTTCTGGGCTATGATATACATAACCGCGAATCCATTGGAGATAATGGAATTCAGTTCCCTCTCCAGCCGTTCTGTAACTACCTCAGGCAGATTCTCCCCGTACATGGAGTGAGCCTTCTCATAACAAATATCCCTCAGCGTCTGATCCGAATTCTCGATCACCGGCGGACATTTGTCCGGACGCACAGGGGAGATCCGTTCCACCATATCCGCGATCCTATTCGGCGTCTCGATCACCACTTCCCTGGCTTTCGCAGACCCCAGATACTCAAACTCTTCCAGCATCTCGTCTGTGGTATGCAGGTACAAAGGCGCCTGCTCATCCGCATCGGAGAACCCTTTCCCCGTCATAATGATCCTCCGGTAGACTTCGTCTTCCGGATCGAGGAAATGCACGTCGCAGGTGGCTGCCACTGGTTTTCCAAACTGTTCCCCCAGTTTTACGATCTTCCGGTTGATCTCCCGCAGGTCTTCCTCATTGCGCACCTTTGTGATCCGATCGCTGGCGATCATAAACCGGTTGTTTCCCAGAGGCTGGATTTCCAGGTAATCATAGAAGTTTACGATCCTGGCGATCCGCTCCTGAGACTTATCATTTAAGATCGCCTGATAAAGTTCTCCCGCCTCACAGGCGCTTCCCACGATCAACCCTTCTCGGTACTTAGACAGCTCGCTCTTGGGAATCCTGGGATGCCGGCCAAAATATTCCAGATGGGACTTGGAGATCAAAGTGTAGAGATTCACTCTGCCTGTCTCATTTTTCGCAAGAATGATCACATGATAGGAGGGCAGTTTTTTCACCGCGTCTTTGCTCTGGGCCCCATATTGATTGAGCTGCGTCAGATCATGGATGCCTTTTTCCCCTAACATCTCTAAGAACTTTACAAAAATCTCAGCCGTAGCTCCCGCGTCATCTACCGCCCGGTGGTGGTTTTCCAGAGAAATATGCAGGGCGCCCGCCACCACATTCAGTTTATACTTAGACAGGGTGGGCAGCAGAATCCTGGCCATGGCTACCGTATCTACAGAAGTAAAGTCCGGCGTTATATCCTGATAGCGGCAGTTCTGCTCAATAAATCCCACGTCAAAACTGGCGTTATGGGCTACCAGCGGCGCATTCCCCACGAATTCCAGGAACTGCGGCAGCACCGTCTGGATATCCGGCGCTTCCATCACCATCTGGTCCGTGATGCTGGTAAGCCGGGTGATCTCAAAGGGAATGGGAACTCCGGGATTCACAAAGGTACTGAACCGCTCCGTGATCTTTCCCCCTTCCACCTTCACCGCGCCAATCTCGATGATCTTATCGCTGATCGCGCTGAAACCGGTGGTCTCAATATCAAACACCACATAGGTATCCTTCAGGGACTGGCCCTTTTCGCCCACCGCCACATCCTGAAGGTCGTCTACCAGATACCCTTCCACCCCGTAAATGATCTTAAAAGGATCGTCTTTGTCCAAAGTCTCTATATAATGATTCGCGTCCGGGAAAGCCTGCACCACGCCATGGTCGGTGATGGCGATGGCTTTATGCCCCCAGTCATGGGCTCTTTTTACAATGTCCTTCACCTCAGAAACGCCGTCCATGTCGCTCATCTTGGTGTGGCAGTGAAGCTCTACCCGCTTTTGGGGGGATGTATCCTTCCTGGATTCGGTAAAGTCGGGAATTTTCCGTATTCCCGTGACAGAACCGATGGTCAGCTCACCGTCAAACTTATCAATAGTAGTCACACCTTTCAGCTTCAGAAAAGCGCCCATCTTGATCTCCGCCAGGATATCCGCAAGCTGGTCGTTTCTTACAAACATCTTCACCATGATCGTATCGGTAAAATCCGTCAGCGCAAACATAACAATCGTCTTCTCGTTGCGGATCTCCCTGGTGTCAAAATGAATCACCTTTCCCCGGATGGTGATCTCTCCCATTTCTGTGACTACTTGGAATAATTCCATAGGCTCATCATCAAAGGGTCTTCCGTAAACAAGATTAGGATCATCGCTCTTCCATTTTTGTCCGGATCCATTCTCTTTCCGGCCATATCCCCCGTTTCCTTTCCGGCTATACCGGCCGCCGGAAGGAGAGGCGCTCTCCTGCTTCTTGTCCGGTTTCTCTTCCTTCTCTTTTGCTTTTTCCTTCTCCTCCTGGACCGCGGCTGTCTGCTCCAGGATCGCTTCCACTTCCTGGCGCAGTTTTTCTTCATTGTGTTTCAACAGGCTCTCTTTCTTTTCCTCATAAAGCACATGGACTTCTACCGGACAGCCAAACCTTTCTCCATATACATGTTCCAGATAAGAACACAAAGCTTCCTTCTTTCCCTTGGCCACAATGGAATCTTCCAGCTTCAGGCAGAGCACCTTCCCCTCATGAAAGGAAATATCCGCGTTTTGGAGCATATTCCGCTCTACTACGCTGATCTGGTCCAGTTCTTCCAGGAAACTGTCATAGTATTCTTTCATTATATTCTCCGGTGTATACTGACCGGAAAGTGTGAATTCTTCCTGAATCTCTACTCTGATCCGCGCGCGGCCAAACAGTTGATTCTTGATCATTTTCTCCAATTCATAAATCTTCTGCTTCTGGATCAGATGCCCGCTTTGGATCTGTACCCGGATAAAATCCCTGCCGCTGTTTGTCGTCACCTTGCGCACTTCCACACCGTGAAACAGCCTCCGCATATCTTCTTCCACTTTTAATGTAGGAAATACTTCAAAAAACTCTTTACTCATTCCAGTGCAGCAGCTCCTGTCTCAATGTCTCCAATAACTCTTCTTCTTTCACTTTCTTCACAACTTGTCCCTTTTTGATCAGCAATCCTTCCCCGATGCCTCCAGCGATGCCGATATCCGCTTCTTTGGCTTCCCCCGGCCCGTTTACCACACAGCCCATTACCGCCACCTTAAGATCCAGAGGAATATCCGCCACCATGGCTTCCACCTGGTTGGCTAGGCCGATCAGATCGATCTTGGTCCGCCCGCAAGTAGGACAGGAAACCACCTCGATCCCGCCTTTCCTAAGTCCCAGTGTCTTAAGGATCAATTTCGCCGATTTGATCTCTTCCACAGGGTCTCCTGTCAGAGACACCCGGATAGTATCCCCGATGCCTTGATGGAGGATCAGGCCAAGTCCGATGGAGGACTTGATATTCCCAGCCAGCAGCGTTCCAGATTCTGTAATCCCTACGTGCAGCGGATAAGGACATTCTTTTGCCGCCAGTTCATGGGCCTTGACGCACATCAGCACATCCGAGGATTTAATGCTCACCACCAGCTGGTCGTACCCCATATCCTCGATCATATGCACTTTCTCCATGGCGCTCTCTGCCAGGCCTTCTGCCGTAACCCCGCCATATTTCTCGATCAGCGGCTTCTCCAAAGATCCGCTGTTGACGCCTACCCGGATAGGCACACCGGCTTCCTTTGCCGTATCCACCACGGCTTTCACCCGGTCAGGGCCGCCGATATTTCCCGGATTGATCCGGATCTTATCCGCTCCATGGCGGATCGCCTCAATAGCCAGCCGATAATCAAAATGGATATCCGCCACCAATGGAATATGGATCCGTTCCTTGATCTTCGCAAGAGCCGCGGCAGCCTCCATCGTGGGCACCGCGCAGCGGATGATCTCGCATCCCGCCCGCTCAAGCGCCAGGATCTGTGCCACAGTGGCTTCCACATCTTCTGTGCGGGTATTTGTCATAGACTGTATAGCCACAGGGTTCCCGCCGCCTATCGTCACCGTTCCGATTTTTATTTTCTTCGTCTCGTTTCTTAACATACCTGTTCCCTTTCCTTTCCGACACGGGCTTCCTGCTGCCCGCCAGGTAAAAAGAATCCCTCTACCTCTCACCTGTAAACGGGTGATAAATAGAGGGCAGAGTTTCTTGTCTTCATGTTCCTTATTGTTTGATCAAAATGATCTGATCCCCATACTCACGCTCTGACAGGGTAAGCGTATCCTGATCTACGCTGTAATCAAAGGTGTCTCTCAGGGAATCCACCGCCTCTTCAATGCTTTCCGGCGTCAAGCTTCCATCGGATTCCTCCGCCATTTTCTGAACCGCTTCCTGGTCCTCATGGATGGTGATCGTCTTAGCGTCCCGGTCCAGGGTATACTCCATAGGCACTTCGATCTGACTTCCATTTTCCGCCTCTAAGACTGTGACCGTAGCCGCTCCGCCTGATTCAACATTCAGACTGATCTTCCCATTCTCGTCCTCCCATCTGCCTTCCAGCGGATTCGTCGTAAATAATTTCGTTAGCAGAAATATCACGATCAGGACTATCAAGACAGAGGAAACAAGGAGTGCCGTCCTCCACAGGCGGCTTCTTTTCGCCTCGTCATTTTTTGCTACTATCATAAATTTTTTCCTCCTTAAGTCTGTCGTTTTTCTGTCTACAAATAAATTATAGGTTCTTTCCCTGACAGTGTCAACGGGATAATCTAATGTTCCGTTCTGGAACTTACGCGCAACACTTTGTTGATATTTGACACTTCCCATGTTCTTTACCGCAACACTTGTTAAAATATACCAAAATATGAGCAGAAGGGAGACCGGCCATGTCTTTTGATAAAAAACTAAAAACTTTACGGCTTGAAAATAACATGACCCAGGAATATCTTGCCCGCCGTCTGAATGTAGCTCGTTCAACGATCGCAGGGTATGAAACCAAAAACCGCCAGCCCTCCCATGAGAAACTGACGGCTCTTGCCGGTCTTTTCCATGTTTCCATAGACTATCTGCTGGATGAAAGCGAATCGGATGAGTCAGACTGCGCTCAGGAAACTTATTGCCCTAAGAACGAGCAGAAACTCATCGCCAGATACCGTTCTCTATCTCTTCAGTCCAAGAAAGATCTGCTTTCCTATATCCATCTTCTGGAACTTAGAGACCGGGAACAGATCCGGACCTAAACATCCCCCTGTCCACGCAGCATCCTTTCAATCTCCGCCGGTTCCGGCATGGAACGGATCGCGCCCTTCTTCATTGTGATCAGAGCGGCTCCCGCATTAGCGTAAGAAAGGATCTCTCCCAGCGTTTCTTCATTCAGATCTTTCATCCCATATTTCAGCAGGCCGTGGATGGCGCAGCCGCAGAAGGTATCGCCGGCCCCTGTGGTATCGACCGCCCGGACCCGGAATCCGCTTCTTTCCACCTTAAGATCTTTGAAATAAGCCCTGCTTCCATCTTTTCCCATGGTCAGAAAGATCACCGGAATCTGGTACTTTTCCTGGAGATAGCGAATTCCTTCCTCATAATCTTCCTTCCCTGATACGAACTGGATCTCATTATCTGAGATCTTCAACATATCACAGTACTGGAAGCCATACTCCATCATTGCCTTGGCCTCCTCCAGGGAATTCCATAAAGGCGGCCTTAAATTAGGATCGAAGGTAATGAGACATCCTGCCTCTTTGGCTGTCTTCAGCGCCTTTTTCGTAGCTGTCCGCACCGGCTCGTCCGTCATTGACAGTGTGCCGAAATGAAAAACTTTAGAATTCCTGATCAGATCATAATCCACCTCATCTTCAGACAGCATCATATCCGCGCCGGGATTCCGGTAAAAAGAAAATTCCCGATCCCCATCCGGGAAGGTATGGACAAAGGCCAGCGTCGTATGGGTTTCCTCATCCAGCACAAGGCCTTTGGAGCTGATGCCTAATTCCCCGATGGTCTCCTTTAACAGCCTTCCAAACTGATCCTTCCCTACTTTTCCAATAAACGCCGTCTTCCTGTCCAGTTTGTTGAGCATTGCCAGCACATTGCAGGGAGCACCTCCCGGACACGCCTCAAACAGTCCGTTTCCCTGCTCGCTCTGGCCGTTCTTTGGGAAATCCACCAGCAATTCTCCCAGCGCTGTCACATCATACATTTTCTCCATGATCTACCCCTCCTGTTTTTCTCTCTAATCATCCCCCAGTTTGGACGCAATGAACCATCCGATCCCAAACGCCGCTGCTCCAGTCACGATCGCCAGAACGGAGAAGCCGCTCCAGTCTGTCTTTAAGAGGATCGCGATCGGGGAAGCCAGGATCAATCCCAGTATCGCCCAGTAAGCATGAGTCTCGGCACGCTGAAAAATAAACTCAATAATCTTGGCGATCAGAAAGATTCCCAGGATCACTCCGATCCCAAAAGGAACCAATATCAGCATGTTCTCCACGATCACCGGCATATCCAAAGACAACGCCGCTTCTACGAAGTCGTTGATACTTTCCAGTATCGTATTATAATATCCCAGGACCATCAGCATCATAGACCCGCTGACTCCAGGCACCACCATGGTTGCCGCGGCGATCACTCCCACGATCAAAAGTTTCAGAACATTGATCAAGCTGAAACTAACGTCCGCCGCCGCCCCTTCTGCCTCTCCCATGAGAGCCATTCCCACTACGATCAGGAAAAACACCAGAAATGCCGCGATCATTCCCGGCTTTATGGTTTTCCCCTTGACATGGGTGAAAATGAACGGTACGCTGCCCGCGATCAATCCGCAGAATAGCAAATTCGTCTGGATCGGAAACATAGCGAAACAAAATTCCAAGATCCGTGCCGCCACAATGATCGCCGCCGCGATCCCGATAAAGATCGGAAGCATAAAGCGCACGCTTTCCTTAAATTCTTTCCGCAGATGGGTGATCGCGTGGATCAGTTTGTCATAGATCCCCATCGCTACCATCATCGTACCGCCGCTGACTCCCGGAATGATATTCGCGATTCCGATCACAAGCCCTTGAAGTATTTTTTTGAGCATTCTCTAAAAATCTCCTTTACCCTTTTATATATTCTCTCAAAAATCCAAATAGTTTCTCCATCTCTTCTCTCGTACCAATGGTGACTCTCAAATAGTCCTCAATCCGGCTGCCGCCCCAGAATCGGACGTAGATTCCCTGCTCTCTCAGGGCCTGGAACAATTCTTGGCCCGAATACTCCGGATGGGTGACAAACAGGAAATTGGCCTTCGAATCCAGATATCGGAATCCCAGTTTGGTAAATTCCGCCTTGGCCCATTCTCTGGTATCTACGATCTTCCGGATGGTCTCTTCAAAATAATCCCGGTCCGCAAGGGCCGCCGTACCGCAGGCAAGAGCCGCCTGATTCATAGTATAAGAATTGAAAGAAAACTTGGCATCCATCAGATACCGGATCAGGGCGGGACTGGCAATAGCGTATCCGATACGCATTCCCGCCATAGACCGGGCCTTGGAGAAAGTCTGGACTACGATCAGATTGTCATAGCCGTTCAGCAGTTCCAAAGCGGAACAGCCGCCAAAATCAATATACGCCTCATCTACGATCACGATCACATCCCGATTGTGATCCAGGATATCTCTGATCGTATCCAGGTCTTCACAGATCCCTGTGGGCGCATTGGGGTTTGGAAAGATAACGCCGCCGTTCGGCTTGTAATAATCTTCTTTTACCAGCCGGAACTCCTTGTCCAGCGGCTGACACTCATAGGGGATCCCGTAAAGATCCGCCCATACCTTATAAAAGGAATAGGTAATGTCCGGGAAAAGGATAGGCTTTTCTGAATTAAAAAACGTCAGAAAGCACATGGAGAGCACATCGTCCGAACCAACTCCCACAAACACCTGATCCTCTCCCACATTGTACCAGTCCGAAAGCGCCCGCGTCAGTTTCCGGCAGTCTGGATCCGGATAGAGCCGCTGAAGATCTGTGTCCATCTCAAGCAAAGCTTTTTTCACGCCTGGCGCCGGCGGATAAGGATTTTCATTGGTATTTAGTTTGATCACCGGATGCTGGGGCTGTTCCCCCGGCACATACGGCTGTACTTTCCGAATATTTTTCTCAAATACTTTCATGATCCAATTCCCCTGTCTATACACTTAGAAATATTCTTTCGCCAGTTCCCGGAATTTGGGAAGGGAGTTGACGATCGTTTCATAGGAGACACAATAGGCGATCCGCACATATCCCGGACACGCGAAAGAACTTCCCGGAACCAGAAGAATGTTGTATTTCTTCGCCGCCGCGCAGAATTCTTTCTCATCTTCTATTGGGGATTTCATAAAAAGATAGAACGCGCCTTCCGGTTTGATACAGGTAAAACCGCACTCCGTCAATCCGTTATATAAAGTTTCTCTATTTCTGTCATAATAAGATACATCCGTCTTCTCATGGATACATTTGGCAACTACCTTCTGCTGAAGGGTAGGCGCATTGACAAAGCCCAAGATCCTGGTAGCCACGTTGGCCGCCGTCAAAAGATCCGCGCTGTCTTTCACTTCATCCGGAATCACCAGATAACCGATCCGCTCTCCCGGAAGGGAAAGAGACTTACTGTAAGAATATCCCACGATCGTATTGGCATAATACTTGGTCAGATATGGCACTTCCGCCCCGTCATAGACCAGCTCCCGGTAGGGCTCGTCTGAGATCAGATAAATCTCTGTTCCATATTCCTGCTGTTTCTGTTCCATAATAGCCGCCAGCTTCTTGATGGTATCCTCAGAGTAGACCACTCCCGTCGGATTGTTGGGCGTATTGATGATCACCGCTTTCGTCTTCGGTGTGATCTTGGCCTCAAACTCATCTAATTTGGGCTGGAAGGTCTCTGTATCCGGGGAAATCTCCACTAAAACCCCATCATAATTGCTGGTATAAGCACGATACTCTCCAAAGTACGGGGCAAACGTGATCACCTCATCTCCCGGATTGATCAGGCTTTTGAGGATCACATTCAGGCCTCCTGCCGCCCCCACCGTCATGATGATGTTCTTCCCCTCAAAATGAGTGCCAAAACGTTCATTTAAAGAGTCGGCCACCGTCTGCCGTACGTCAGCGTACCCGCTGTTGCTGTTGGTATACCCGTGGAGCACCAGCGGGTCGTCCTCATCCAAAAGCTCTATAATGGCTTTCTTAACCGCTTCCGGCGCCGGCACATTGGGATTGCCAAGACTGAAATCAAATACATTTTCCGCCCCGTAGATACCTGCCAGACGGTTTCCTTCCTCGAACATTGCCCGGATGGCAGAACTATTTGCCACCAGTCCTTTCATTTTCTCTGCTATCATCGCTTATCTCTCCTTTTCTGCAACAGTTCCTTTTTCTACCATAAATGCCGGACGGTAGGAAAGCTTGGCTTTCCTGAGTCCTTCCGAACCTGTGTCTTCCTCCCGGTTGATATACTGGTACTCCCTGCATTCATGTTCCGCGAACTGCTGGTTGATCATAGTATACGCTCCAGGTACTTCCGCGAACGCTTTCTCAATATGGACCACAAAAGTATCCGAACAAATCGGCTCTCCTAAAGTAAACGCTACGATCTGGCCGTCCACGCGGAGAAGTCCGCCTTTCAGCTCCAGCTCCTCAAACAGCCGCAGCGCGTTGAGGGTTACGCACATTTCCGCGTTTTTTTCTTCATCCTCATCACAGCCATTATCCTTTCTCCATTTCAGAGCCATCTGAAAACACTCTTCCAGATTCTCTCTGCGGATCGGCTCGTAGCTCCAGCGCCCTTCGTACAGGTTCTTAAACTTATTGATATGATTTCTCTTTCCATGGAGCTTTTTCCCGGACAGAGTGATCAGTTTCTCCGACTCATAGACGTAATCCGCCTGATCCCGGTCGTACTCCACCTGGAACCTTCCCGGATACCACTGTTCCAGCCGTTCAAAATCGCTGGGCGTCACATTGTACATACGAAACGGGAAGCCTGCCCGCCGGCTGAATTCCATCATCTCTTCCAGGGCGTTTTTCACAGCTTCATCCTCTCCCGCCGGGAACGCGTAGGACAGATGGCTGTCATTCTGACTCTTAAACACCAGCGCTCCCTCAATGACCGCCCATTTGACCGGGTACTGCCGGGACCATAAAAACACGTTTACAAAAGTCCTCTCACAGCTCCTGCTGGTATGGTGCTTAAAATAATGAGAAATGATTTCCTTATCTTCTAATTCTGCTTTTTTAAATTGACTCTCTTCCATGTCTTTTCCTTCTATTGATTCTATATCTTTTCGGTACACGTGTTTTAGTATACCATTTTCTCCCACATCTTACAATCGGGGCCGGGGGATTTTTAAAAATCCCCCGGCCCCGATTGAAAATGCCCTGTCCCTTTTTAGTAACGTTAAATAATTTTTAATTCTTTTGTATAATGAGTAAGTACCTCACAACCATCTTTTGTAATCAGCACCAGATCTTCAATCCGCACGCCGATTCCTTCTTCTCTCAGATAAATTCCCGGCTCTACGGAAAAAAACTGGCCCGGACGGATAATCTCCTGATTGACCGCCGACACGTCCCCGGTCTCATGGGGTTCGATCCCGATCGAATGTCCGGTCCTGTGTGTAAAATATGGCCCATACCCTTTTTCTTCAATATAACTCCTGCAGGCATGATCCACATCGCACATGCGGTTCCCCGGCTTTGCGGCCGCAATCCCGCGGATCTGTGCTTCTCTGACGATCTCATAGATCTCACGCGCTTTTTCCGATACTTCTCCGAGAAATACCGTTCTTGTCATATCAGAGCAATATCCATTGAGATTGCCGCCGATGTCAAAGAGCACACAGTCACCTTGTTTCCCTTTGGTGTTATCCGTCACATGGTGGGGATCCGCGCAGCCCTTCCCATAAGCTGTGATCGGCTTATAGATTGTTTTGGAATGGCCGCTTTCTTCGTATAGCTTACAGGCAATCTCATTCAGCTCTGTCTCTGTGTATCCTTTATTCGCCTGCTCGACCAGTTTCGCCATGATTTGGTCATTGGCCCTGGCAGCCGCCCGCATAAGCTCCTGTTCTTCCTCGTCTTTGATCAGACGCACGCCGTCCACGATACTGGAGCCATTGACATAACCGCTGGCCCCGTTAAGCTCCTGCAGCCTTAACAGGAACCGGGACGGCCATACCTTATCCACTCCGATCACTTTATCCCGCTCTGTCAGGCGAGCGATGATCTCTACCGGGTCCTCCACATCGTCATACCATACCAGTTCCACGCCCAGATCTTCCTTCTGCGGAAACAGACGGTTGATCACCAGCTTATGTCCCCCGTTCACATTCAGATACAGGGCAAGGAGCCGTTCCCCCGGCATGATCCACTTCCCTGTCAGATAAAAGATAGAAGCCGGGTCTGTGATAAGTAACTGGGGAACCTTCCGTTTGCCCATCTCGTCCAGTATCCGGTTTAACCTTGCGTTATTCATGCGCTCCACCTCCCGCGAGCATCATCTTGATGATCTCCGTATTGGTTTCTTTCATGCCGACTCTTCCCAAATATCCCACATTCGAAATGGTAGCTTCCACACCTTTCGTCACGATCCCGTCGCCCGCGTAAAACTGCTGGCCGTTCTGGTACATTTGATACCCCAGGATCCCTGCTTCCACCGACTGGGCAATCTTGGCCGCGCAGGAAGCCTTTGCTCCGTCGCACACGATCCCTGACGTAATTGCAAGAGCGTTCACCAAGGTATGGATGATCGTCTCATAATCTCCGCCGCACAGATATGCGATCCCTGTTCCCGCTGCCGCTCCGGCGCTTACCGCTCCGCAGTAGGCAGACAGCCTTCCGATCCCTGTCTTCTGATGGATGGCCGTCAGGTTGGAAAGGGCCAGCGCCCGCAGGCAGGTCTCTTCGTCCGCCTGAAGTTCTTTGGCATACTCCAGGACCGGCAGGGAACAAGTCATTCCCTGATTCCCGCTTCCTGCGTTGATTACTACCGGCAACTCACAGCCATTCATTCTCGCGTCCGACCCAGCGGCCGCCATAGCCTTTGCCCTGTTCTGCACTCCGTCCCCGCCGCTTTTTAACAGGATCTTCCCAATATTTGCCCCGTAGTCTCCTTTCAGACCTTCCTGGGCGATAGCTGTATTATAATCCGCCTGCCTTGTCAGAAGTTCCCGGATATCCTGGATTTCCACAGACTGCACAAAGTCCCAGATATCCTCCATGTTCAGAAGACTTCTGTCCGTCTCAGGATCCTCCTCACCTTCTGTATGATCTGCGGCAAATAAAACTTCCCCGTCTTTCTCGATCCGAACGATATTCGTATGATAATCGGTAATGCGCACCATGGCGCTGTCTTTCCCATTATATTCTGCAACGATCAGATCAAATACCTCCCCGTCTTCCAGATGCTCCACGTGGATCGGTACTTGTTCCAGAAAATCTTTGATCTGGGGAATCTTTTCCCCGGAAATGCCGGCAAGCACTTCCAGCTTTTTCCCGGCGTCTCCCGCCACGATCCCGGCTGCCGCTGCCGCCGGAATCCCTTTCATCTTCCCGGTGTTGGGAACGATCACGCTCTTTACATTTTTAATGATACTTCCGCTGGCCCGGATCTCTACCCGGTCCGGCGCCGCTCCCAGGACTTCCCTTGCCCGCGCGGCGGCATAGGCAAGGGCGATCGGTTCCGTACATCCCATTGCCGGCACCAGTTCTTCTTCCAGGATCCTGATATAGGCCTGGTATTTTTCATCTGTCCGTTTCATTATGCCTTTCCTCCTATACAAGTAAATATTGCAGAACCCAGAAGACTGTCGGAAGTGTCACGGCAGAGCAGACTGTGGTCACGACAATGCTGCCCATCGCGCAGTCTCCATCTGCCCCATACCCTTTTGCCATTATTACGACTGCTGACATCGTAGGCATTCCTGCTATAAGCGCCACCGTCACGCCTAGATTTTTATCCAGCAGAAACTGCTCTAGCAGAAGATAAAGCAAAATTGGGATCAAACACATCTTAATTCCCACGATTCCGTACAGCTCTTTTTGGGTTATATATTTTCGGATATCCGCGCAGGCAAACAGACCGCCCAGATAGATCATAGCCATCGGCGTCGCTCCGGTAGTTATTTTTTGCAGCGCGCTATCCAGGATTTCCGGGACTGGCACCATGCCTATCACACAGACTACCGCCAAAACAATCGACACCGAGGCAGGGTTGAGCAACTTCCAGGGATTAAATCTTTCCTCTTTAGAAGATGTGAGCAGTTTCACTCCCACCGTCCATAAAGTCAGTTGGTCTATGATCAAAAAAATAGAAATATACAGCATTCCTTTTTCCGGGAAAATGCTGGTAATGATCGGAATTCCCATAAATCCAATATTCCCGAACATTGCAAGAGCCTGATATACGCCCTTTTGCTCTGCTTTGATCCTGAATAAGCAGGTCATTCCTTTTGCCGCGCCAAACATAAATATATAAAATACAACAGCAAGTAAAAGAATCGGAAAGGATGAAAGCAGATCTGCCCGGTCCACATTGTGGACAATACTTGTAAAGTTCATGACCGGCAATGCCATTTTTAGGACAAAACGCGAGATTGCTTCCAGAGAAACCGCATCCAGCACTCCCGATTTCACCATGATGACGCCAATGATGATATAGATCGCAAATAAACCGATCTGTTCTATCAGAATCCCAAAGATATCCACTTCCATTTCCTTTCTTTTCAGTATCAGTATATATTAAAATTTTCCGTTTGATAGGATTCTATCTGATCTGCCATCTCCTGCCCCCAGGTTTTCCTAAAATCACAAAACACGGTTTTTACAATCTCTTTTCCTTCTTCCCCCAGCACCGACTCTATCATTTCCGCAAACGAATAATAGGTATGGGCACAGTGGTAAGCAAAATCCCGGACCGCTCCTTTTCTGGGAGTCAGGGAGCCCTCCGGCGGCATCTGGGCATCTTTGACCACAAAGACGCACTGGTCGCTTTCATGGAGGGTGGCCGCCGTATGAAACGGGATCTCATCATTGAAGCCTCTTAAGATCGCTTCATCCAGACAGCCACAGTAAAGCCTTCCTGCTTCTGACTGTCCCATCTCCTGGAACTGCTGATGCCAGGGACAGCGGGTGATATGGTACTCATAGTCCGGCGAGTTACGAACTACCTGTTTCACACAGGCAGTCCCCGCATCCAGCATTTCTCTGGAAGGCGCCCACTCTCCATACCGGCAGAAGGAGGCATAATCCAATTTTCCTCCATCCCTTAACACCCTTTGAGCCATCCGGCTTCCTCTCTGCATCGCGTAATGCTTGACCGCGTGGACAAAGACCGCCTTTCCCTGCTCTCCTTTTTTCTCCCACAACTTCTCGTAGTATTTCCCCACAATGTATGCCTGGGTCTTCTCCGTAAAGCTCATACTAAGTCTCCTTATCCTTCTTTCAGGTCGTGGCAGTAGGAGTGATAGCTCTTTCCTGTCATCTGGCTCTCAAACGCGGCTTTTGCCTGCTCCATCAGTTCGCTGTTTTCTATCAGCTTTAATCCGGCAAGAGCCATGACTTTCGCCGCGTACACGCTTCCCTTGAATGCCATTGGATGACCAGCGCAGGCCGTCACCTGCCAGGTGTGGGCCACCAGTCCCGGCGGATACGCCGTATTCTGGAAAAACGCCGTGGGGACGATATGGGACACATCGCCTACGTCAAAGCCTCCCGGGATATCATAAATCCCCACCGGGCGCACTCCAAACTGCATGGGATTTTCTTTCGTCACCCCATAGGCTTTTTCTTTCCTGCGCACAGACTCTTCCGGCATAGTCTCGCTGATCTTTTCCGCGAAAGCCAGTTCTTCTTCCGTATAGGGCTCCATTTCCCCTTCCAGCTCTTCCATACACGAATGGACTAGCTCCACCAGGGTTGGATTGTTCAGGATGGGATAGCAGCCTCCCGTCTCTTCCACCTCACACTTGGTCCCGGTCATCAGGGCCGCTCCTTCCATGATGTTTTTCACCCGTTCAAAGGCATCGTCGATCCTGGCGCTGTCTAAGGCTCGAACGGTATAAGTGCCCTCCGCGTAATCAGGAACGATATTGGCCGCCTGGCCGCCCTGGTTGATAATGTAACTCATACGCACATCGTCGGCTACATGCTCCCGCAGGAAATTGATCCCCACATTGGCCAATTCCAGGGCATCCAGGGCGCTTCTTCCCAGTTCGGGAGACAGTCCCGCGTGAGAAGGGGTCCCGTGGAAACGGACGATGAATCCCCTGCACCCCTGTGTAGTTCCATAGGAAACTTCTGTGGAATAGGCAGGATGGTTCGCGATCACCGCATCCAGATCCCGGAAAGCTCCCCTGGCAGCCATGACTGGTTTGCCTTTTAGTGTTTCCTCTGCCGGACAGCCATAGTAGATCACGCTTCCTTTGGCCTTGTTTTGTTCCAGTTCCGCTTTCAGACCGATGGCGGCCGCCGCCGCTGCCATCCCTAATAGATTGTGACAGCAGCCATGACCCCACGCCTGGCCTTCGATCTCTTCTTTTTCTGTGGATACTGACTGAGCCAGGCCGGGAAGGGCATCGTACTCTCCAAGGAATCCGATGGCCGGCTTCCCTTCTCCCCAGACCGCCCGGAAGGCGGTAGAAAGTCCATAGATCCCCCGCTCCACCTGGAACCCAGCCTCTTCCAGCAGGCTGGCGGTCCAGGCCGCGGCCTTTTCCTCATGCAGCGCTCCTTCTGGCTGCTTCCAGATCTTTTGTTCCAGATCCCAAAGTTTATCTCTGTGCTCTTCAATCTCTTTTATGATCTTATCTCCCTGCATGGCGCGCCTCCTATTTGATCACATTTTTTCTAAACAGAAACAGCGCGATGCCCATGGCGCCAAATACGATCACCAGTGGTACCAAAGCAGAGAGGGCTGTGGCCGGGATGAACGACAGGAAGCCCATATTCTGCGCGAATTTGATGATAAACGCGACCGGCACCACGTAAAGCGCAAGCTTTGGTTTTCCTACCACCGCATTTGCCAGCATAGAACCAAACAGGGCCGGAAGGAGCAGGTTCATAGCGGAAGTCACACTTTCCGGCAGTACGCCCACGATCATCGTCCCGAATAAGGCGCCGATGGTAAGGATGACCAGGTTCACTACAACAGATACGGAGATCCCTACCGTTGCCACAACTTCTCCCTCTTCCGTCCCAGATTCCACTTCCGCGGCCTCCTGTGCCGCCAGAGCGGCCGGAACCTTCATATTGCTGACATTTCCTGACAGAAATCCCATGTAGATCCCAGCGGAGCCAAGAGCAGGAAAATAGGTGATCGGTTCGGTCAGCGCCGCTCCCATAACCAGAGACATCATACTGATACAGGTGGCCAGCACGATCGTCCAGTCCGGCATATGTCCCATCGGGATCAGCGCCACCGGAGGCAGGAAGATAAACACCATACCAATGATATCCAGACGAACGCCCCAGCGGTTTACAAAAGGTTTATACTGTGTCTTATATACTTCATTCATTCTTCTCACACTCCAATCCTCTTACTCATTAAAGAAACAGACATCCGATCAGCATACCGCCTATCATGGCGATGGTAAGACCATATTTCCGCGGCCACGCTTTCCCTGATTTCTTTGCGTATACCATCACCAGCACGCTGATGGCAAATCCCGCGATCGTCGCGATCACTTCTCCAGACAGAGAAAAAGGAATCACCCGGTCTAACGCCAGATTTGAAAACACACCCAGCATACCTGCTACAGAAATAATTCCTAAAATTACTGGGTTTTTATCTGCTATCTTGCTTTTGACCTTTTCCATCTGAGGCGTAAAGATGATGGCGCAGATGATATATGGAAGGCAGCATAAAGTCATGACCCACACGGCGCTGACGAAGATGGTTACCGTCATCTCCGGTGATCCCAAGGTGGTTCCCGCCGTATTCGCCGTTGCCTCCGCGCATCCCAACTCATAGATGATGAACCCGATATAGTCCAGACGCAGCCAGGCGATCGGCCCTCCAAGGGAAATGATCAGCGGAACCATACTGAACAAGACTACCAGCGAGGGACCGATGGTTGATACCGCCGAGCTTGTGACAGCGCTGTGGAACTGCTTCTTGCTGATTCCCATTTCCAGACCTACGTTGATAGATTTTTTATAAAAGACGTAAGCTACGACCACAAGATATACAATCGGCGGCAGACAGACCAGCCACATCGTAAGACTATTTGCGATTTCTAAGTAATTCATGAAAATTCCTCCTTTTCTACTCTACTTCATCCATTCCGTTCGTTTCATTTTTTCCATATAAGCCAGATATTCTTCCTTGGTCATCTGCGGTTCAAATGCTTCTGTGATCTCTTTGATCTTCTTTCCTCCATCCTTCAGCATCCGATAGACCGTCAGCGCAAAGATCTTTGCCGGTTCTATGTAGGCAAGCTGCTCGTCATTTACGAAAATGCCTGCATCATGGAGTTCTCCTGCGTATCCTCCTGTCCGAAACTGGTACAGTGGAAGGATATGGGACACTTCTCCAAAATCGGTAGACCCCGCTTCATGGAAATCCGCGTTCCGGTACTGCACCGGATAGTCAAGCCCCCTTTCTTTTTCTTCTTTGGACAGATCCAAAAGCACTTGTTCCATCACTTCCGTGTCTTTCACCGGAATTGTGGGCAGATAGCCGGGAATCGTGATCACTTCTGCTTCGCAGCCAAGCCCTATGGCCCCGGCCCGGACCGAGCGGTCATATTTCCGCTCCCCATCCAGGATTGCCCGGATATTCTTGGCCCTTACGGAACTTTCAATACATGAGTGGTCCGCGATGATATTCATCGCTTCTCCTGCCTTAGGAAGAAAACTGTGTATCCTTACACTGTCCTCATCCCGGAATGTCTCCCTCTGCAGATCAATGCTGTGCATGGCAAGAAGGGCCGCGTTCAGCGCGTCTGCCCCTCTGTCTGGGAAACTGGCGGCATGAGCCGCCTTTCCATGGAAATAGGCGATCTTATTGACAAATCCATTGGTACTTCCGTTTGCCAGGATAAATCCAGGCACGTCTGGAGTAATGTGATGACCGATGGCGGCCGAGATATCATCGAATACGCCAAGGCGAATCAGTTCACTTTTCCCCCCGCCAAATTGGATCACTCCCTTCTCCATCAGATTGTTTTTAAATTCAATATCTACAAATTCCTCTGAGGGAACTGCCAGGAACGCCACATTTCCCCCCAGACTTTCTCTTACCTCCGGGTCGCTCAGAGCGATCGCCGCTCCATAAAGCCCCGCGATCTGGGCGTTGTGTCCGCAACAGTGGGCGGCGCCCGTCACTGGATTCGTGTATGGATGATTGTCCACCGGAAGCGCGTCCATCTCTCCAACTACCGCGATTACCGGCTCTCCCGGTTCCGTTGGTTTCAGATATCCTTTCACTCCTGTGACCGCAAGCCCCGTCTTGCACCTGATCCCCAGTCCTTCCAGCGCTTCCGTGACTTTTCCCGCCGTCCGGTATTCTCTGAATCCCATTTCCGCATGCGCGTAGATGTCTCTCCCCATGGCGGCGATCTCTTCTTTTCTGTCTTCTATGATCTTCATAATCCGCTGTTCGATCCGATCCATTTTCATTCCCCCTATCTATGGTTTCTTTATACGAATTTTTGTTTCTCTATATGTTTTACTGTATTATAAAAGTTCAAAAAATATTTGTAAACCTTAAATTCACATCTTCTTTTTTTTCATTATTTTGTCTAATTTTGGCTTTTTATTTTCTGTAATAATCGCCATTAAATTTCTGTATACGAAATTTAATTTCTCAATAATCTTTACATTTCGTTGAAAACTGTTATATGATGACTGTATATAGAAGCTATTTGACAGCCAAAAGATCGAAAGAAAGGAATCCGTTTAAAATGGAAGAATCTGTTAAAAACCCATACCTGCTGCAATCCGTGAGCAATGCTCTCTCTATCATCGAGCTGCTTGGCCAGCATGAGGAACTCAGCGCCTTAGAGGTCTCCCAACTTATGGGCATCGGAAAGGCTACCGCTTTCCGTCTTCTCTATACCCTGGAGCAGCATAATTTTGTCGCGAAAAGCAGCTATGCCAAGTATCGGCTCAGCATCAAGCTTGCCTCCCTTGGAGAAGTGGTGACCCGGCGTATGGAGATCACCCGGATCGTGCACCCTTACCTGGAAAAGCTCAGCCATCAATTTCATGAAACCGCCCACCTGGTCGTCTGGAACTCTCAGACGGACGTGATCGTAGCCGATCGAGTCATCGGCTCATCTCCCATCAGTTACAAGACTGTGACCGGATTTATCACTCCCGCCCACTCAGCGGCAAGCGGAAGAGTTCTCCTGGCCTATGCGGAACCTGAGAAGATCGAGGCCTATCTTCAGGAAGCAGATTTCATCCAGCACAACGGTCTGGGGCTCAAAAATGGCGCGGAACTGCGAAATCTGATTCAGGAAATCCATAGCAGCGGTATGGCAGAGAATGAGGGAGATGCCATCCTGGGGCTTTCGGCCTATGCTGTTCCCATTTTCGACAACCAGGGCATTGCGATTGCTTCCATCAGCGTCTCCGGTGCCCAGGCCAGTTTAAACGCCCAGAAAAAACAAATCATTTCTGCTCTGAAGTCCTGCGCCCAGGAAATCAATGACCTGATTTCTCTATAAAAAAGAAACACATCTTCCCAATCAATCATTAATAAGATCTCGGCTATAAAAAGCGTATCCTCAAAAGGATATGCTTTTTTTGTTTAAACCTTGGATACTACAGGATTCATTGATTCAATCTATAAATTCATGCAAATTACTAATGATACAAAACCATGACATATGTCTCACCACCAAGGCTGATATGCTAAAATAGAATCAGTTTTGTAGAAATGTGATGCGATGATGAATTACGTTGAAAAAGTAGATATGAAGATAGAAAATGCGCTGTTTACTTTGATGGAAGATCAAAGACTTTCGGTGATAACGGTCACCCAGATCGTTCAGAAAGCGAAGGTAAGTAGGGCATCTTTTTATCGCAATTTTTGTTCAAGAGAAGATATTATAAAAAGATATATTGACGGTCTCATCTTAGATATCTTTGACATTATAAGAGCCAGCGATACGCCTGAGCAGCGGCTGAAAGACATCCTGCTTTTGGCAGAAGAAGAAAGGTCAAGACTCGTCATTCTTTTAAAGCAGGGATATGAGATAGAACTTCTGCAGTTTATCAACCGTGAAATTTTAAACTTCGCACAGAAAAACGGTAAGGCAAAGAATATCAATTCCCTGTATGTGTACGTGGGAGGAATCTTCAATCTGGTGATAAACTGGCTGTTCAATGACTGCCAGGACACAGCCGCAGATCTTTGCAGGATCATTTCTGACACCATGGACAATCCAGATTTCTCTTTCAACTAAGACGGTTCAGACATTATCCTCAAATGTCTAGATAATATAATCATTTTAAAGAAGGAGAAGAACTATGAAAAAGAAATTGATTTCATCATTGCTGGTTTTCACAATGGTGGCAGGTTTGCTGACGGGATGTTCCGGAGGAGCTTCCGACAGCGGAAGCGGGGACTCTTCAGAGTCAGAAAACCAGTCCTCAGAAGAGAGCGGGGAATTGCAAAAGGTCGTCATTGCGGCAAATCCTTTGAGCGGACAGGTTCTGGATGCCATTTCCACAGACAGAGGCTTTTATGAAGAAGAAGGAATTGAGGTAGAGATCAATTACTGCAACTCCAATGAAGATGCTTTTACAGCTCTTTCTACCGGACACGCGGATCTTGTTTCCACTTACGGAACGGGTATGCCCCTGCAGTATATCGGCAATGGAGAAGATCTGACGATCTTTGCTGGATATATGCTGGAAGGAGCTATGACGCTCATCACCAAACCTGGCGTAGAAATCAACGATGCTTCTGATCTTGACGGTATGAAAGTTGCCGGCAACATTTCTGATTACTGTGTATCCTGGCCGGCGGAAGAAGCCGGGGCTACGATCGAATGGGTAGAGATCCCAGAGCATCAGGATCGTCTTCAGGCGGTAGCCAATGGAGAGGTTGACGCAATGGTAGGTACCACAGGCATCGACTACAACGCAAGAGAATTAGGCCTTGAAGTCGCGGCGTACTGCGACGATCTCATGCCGGAGTACTCCTGCTGCCGGGCTGCCTGCAGGACAGAATGGCTTGAGGAAAATCCAGAAGCTGTGAAAGGACTCCTCAAAGCTTGGATCAGAGCCCTGAATGTATTGCAGACAGAACGTGACTACGCCATCGATCTTATGACAGAAACCCTTGATCTTGACAGAGATTACTGCGCGAACTACATGGAAAACGAGCACTGGAACATCAATGTTGACCCGGATCTTTACGCGGTAAGCCGCGCTTGGTACGCAATGGGACAGCTTGGTCTTCTTTCCGATGATTCGCTGGAGACACTTCAGGCCCACTATAACTCAGAGATCTATAAAGAGGCTTTGGATGAATGTGTCGAAACCTATTATGATGAGAATCCTGAATACTATGATGGGTGCCTGACTTTCTACGAAGAGAATAACCGTTTGTATGAGGCATATGAATAGAAATTAAGTTATGAGCAAAAAGAAAAATCCAAACTATAAGATACACCGTGTAATAACAGCTTTGATATTTGTGGGCATTTATTTGTTTTATGAATTTATCACCAGGGCACATATTGTCAACAGATATTTATTTCCTCTGACGAATGAGATCGTCAAATCTTTCCAGCACTACTGGAGAGAAATGCTGGTCAACGCCTGGTATTCTTTTGAATTATTGATCCCGGCATTATTGATCTCCGCGGTGGTCGCGTTCGCGGTGGGGATACCTATGGGATTATTCGCGAATATCAGAGACATCCTGCATCCGGTGGTTTACGCGATCAGCGTGATCCCGGTACTGCTCTTGTCTCCGTTTGCGCTGTATTTAGCGCCAAGCTTCCGTATGGCGTCCCTATTCCTGATCGCCTACGGCAGCGTATGGGCTCTGCTGTTTTCCGTCATCAACGGGATCATGACGATCGACAAACGGTACTTAGACAATGCGGCCACCTTGGAACTGACCGGTGTGGAAAAGTTTTTCCATGTAATATTGCCGGCAGCCTCCCCTTCCATTGTTTCAGGATTTATCACATCCGTCAGATCTGCGTTTGTGACACTGGTATTTGCCGAAATGTACGGAACCAAGTACGGTATGGGCTATTTTGTAAAACGAAACGCGGATCTTGGACGTTTCGAACATGTATGGAGCGGATTTATTTGGATGGTGATCGTATTGGTAACGGTAATGGCCATCGTTGAAGCGATCAAAAGCAGACTATTACACTGGACGATCGACTGATTTTATAATGCTGCTCCGACGCGCGGGATGTCGGAGCGGCATTTCATATATTCGCAAAGAAATATTACATATGATTGGTGAGAGAAAAGAAAATGGATGTTTTAATTAATCATGTTGAATTTTCCTATCCTGGAACAGAAAAGATTATTTTAGAAGACGTAAGTTTGAATGTAAAGACCGGAGATTTCGTATGTATCCTGGGCCAATCCGGGTGTGGGAAAAGCACTTTATTAAGACTTCTGGCAGGCTTGGAGACGCCGAATAAAGGCGAACTTCTGGTAGACGGCAGGAAAATCGAGGGAGCCGGGCTGGATCGCGGAGTCGTATTCCAGGACTATGGGTTGTTCCCCTGGAAAAAAGCCGGGAAAAATATCACCCTCGCGATCAAAAAGCGCTATCCGCAGATGAGCGCCAAAGAAACCAAAGATCTTGCCGTAGAATGGATTGAAAAGGTAGGGCTTTCCAAAGATGTGTATGACAAACTGCCCAAGGAATTATCGGGAGGTATGAAACAGCGCTGCGCGATCGCAAGAGCCTTCAGCTTAGACTCCCCCATCCTTCTGATGGATGAGCCATTTGGAGCGCTGGACGCGGTAACAAGATCCAATCTCCAGGACATGCTTTTGGACTTATGGTCGAAAGATCAGGAAAAGAAAACGGTATTTTTTGTCACTCATGATGTGGATGAAGCAATTTATCTCGGCACACATATTTGTGTCCTGGGGCAGTCTCCTAGCAAAGTGATCTGCGAAGAGACCATTGATCCATCGAGGAAGCCCACCCGTACGGAAATGTACGAAAGCGCGCAGATCCAGCAGCTGCGGAATCGATTGATCAAACACATTAACGTAGATGTTGCGAGTCATCAATAGAAAAGATGACGGACCGCAAGGAAAGGACAGATATGGATACACTGATTGTGATCGACAAAGGAACGACGAATTTAAAGGCGGTGCTTTTTGATACGAAAGGAAACGAAATAGGTGTTGTCTCGGAACCCTGTGAAATGTCAAAAGCCCGCAGACCCGGCTGGTGCGAACAGGATATGAATGTCATATGGGACGTGACCGTACGCGGGTTAAAACGTTTGAAAGAAGAATATATCAAGGATGAATATAAGGTTTTAGGAATCGGCATTACCGGCCATGGCGCGGGTATCTTTCCGGTTGATAAAGACGGGAAGCCTTTTCGGGACGGGATTGTATCGTTGGATACAAGAGCCTCTGTCATCATCGAAGAATGGCAGGAAAATGGGATCGCGGAATGGTTTCTGCAAAAGAAAAAGGCCGAAATCCTGGCCTGTTATCCATACTCCATCTTGACATGGCTGAAACGCTACGAAAAAAGCAGCTATGATAAGATCGGCACCGTTTTCTTCGTAAAAGACTGGATCAAATATAAATTGACCGGAAAAATGTCAACCGATTATACAGATCTGGGTCCATCGCTGCTTCTCGATGTGGACAAAATGGATTATGATCTGGAAGACTTCGACAAGATCGGGATTCCCGAGATGAAAGCGTGCATGCCTCCCATCGTGCCAAGCTCAGAGATCGCGGGAACCCTTCTCGATGAAGTGGCCGAAAGCGCAGGCTTAGAAACGGGAATCCCGGTCTTTTCCGGGGTCCACGATCTGATGGCCTCCCCGCTTGGGACAGGCGCTATCGGAGAAGACCAATTAGTGACCGTGATCGGCACATGGGGATGTAATTTTACTACAACAGACGAACGCAAAGGCCTGTTCAGTTTCCCCCACGCGATCCCGGATCGGTTTTTGACCGGCTCCCTGGACGGGAATTCCGGTTCCGTACTGGAACGGATGCTGAACCTGTTATGCCCTGCCGAATGTTATGAGGGCACCGGCAGGGATCTGTACGGATACGCGGAAGATTTAGTCAGGGCTTCCAGTGACGATACACTGATCTTCCACCCTTATCTATTTGGCGGCTTATATAACGCCAACGCCTGCGGAGGCTTCTATGGGCTGCGGGACTGGCATACAAAGGCGGATATGGTCAAGGCTGTCTACGAGGGCGTTGTCTTTGGACATTACGCGAATATCCAGACCATTCCCGGTCACGAAAAGATCGACACGCTGTGGCTTGTAGGCGGCGGAAGCAAGAGCGAGATCCTGGCTCAGACCTTTTCTGATATCACAGGGCTGACCGTGAACACCATAGATGTAAATGATGTGACGGCAAGAGGCGCCTGCCTGATCATGCTGGTAGGTGCAGGAGCCTGCAAATCTTATGAAGAAGCGTGTATTCCTGTAAAGGTGGACAAAACCTTCGTGCCGCGCCAGGCCGAGCATGCCTTTTATGAAAAGAAATATCAGATCTATCAATTGATCGACAAAGGAATGGCAGATGCCTGGGACGCCATGAGGCGCGAATTTATCAGATAGTAGCAGGAAAGAATAATGGATGGGAAAATGAAAGCGGCAGTAATGACTGGGAAACGGCAGATGGTGATCGAAGAACGGGATATCCCCCAGTTGAAACCAGATGATGTCTTAGTTAAAATAGAATATGTCGGTGTGTGCGGATCTGATCTGCACTTCTTTAAAGAAGGACATATCGGCGACTACATTGTAGACGAACCCCTTGTGCTGGGGCATGAGTCCGGCGGAACCATCGTTGCGATCGGAAGTAACGTCAAACACCTGAAGGTTGGAGATCGGGTGGCCCTTGAGCCGGGCGTTATGTGCGGCGAGTGTGAATTGTGCAAAAGCGGGAAATATAACCTCTGCGAAAACCTGGATTTCATGGCGGTACCCCACCAGATCGACGGCGCCTTCTGTGAATACTACGCCCATCCGGCAAAGCTCTGTTTTAAACTGCCAGATAATGTAAGCACCATGGAAGGCGGATTGGTAGAGCCGTTAGCGGTGGGACTTCACGCGGTGAACCTGTCTGGGGCAAAGATGGGCCAAAGCGCGGTGGTCATTGGCCTTGGCTGCATCGGTCTGCTTACGATCCTGTCTCTGAAGTCGGCCGGGATTGATGAGATCTATGCCGTCGGACACCATGAAAAAAACCTGAAGCTGGCGGAAAAGTTAGGCGCCGTGAAAGTGATCGATTCCAGTAAAGAAGATCCTCTTACATTTATCAAGAGCCTTCCTGGCGGCGGGGTGGATCAGGTATACGAGGCCGCCGGTTCGGAGGAGGCAACGCTTATGTCCGCCAAGATGATCAAGCGATCCGGGACGGTGACTCTTGTGGGAATGTGCGCGGAAGGGGAAATAAAATTCGATTTTGGCACACTATTTTCCATGGAAGGAAGGGTGCTTACCATCTGGAGATACCGGAACCTGTATCCTGAAGCCATAAAACTGATCAGCCAGGGCAAAATAGACGTGAAGCAGATCGTCACACACGTGTTTGACTTTAAAGACATCATAGAGGGGCTGAACTTTAATATCGACCACAAAGACGAAGTGATCAAGGCCGTCATAAAAATGTAAAAGAATTCTGGTGTAAAAATGACTTATGAACAGCTGAAGCAGGCAATGCGCTCACAAAAAGCAGAGTTGACCAACTCTGAACGATCAAAATTATATTCTGCCGGGGAGGAGGTGGATTTTCTGCCCTTTGGGTTTAATTCGCCCGACAGCGCTCTCCTCCCCCTCTACGGCTTTTCCCAACAGCAGTTCCGGGAGTCTTTGGAGGTAAAAAAAGAACTGATCCGGAGAAAGAAGGAGGATTTTGACCTGGAAGGGATTTCTCTTGGCATGAGCCTGAAAGGCATCGGGCGGGCCGTTGGCAGTAAGATCGGATTTCCAGAAAACGATATCGAATATATCGAAGAATGTATTTTGACAGACTATGACCAGTTGGAGCGCATGGAGATCATACAGCCTCAGAATGTGCCTTTCATGGTCAAAACCATCGAAACGGGACACCGTTTGAAAGAAGTGTTTCCTGAAATGAGCGTCCGTACCAGCGTTGCCGGCCCTATGACGACTGCCATCAGCATCCGGAAAGTAGAAGATGTGTTAAGAGATATTATCCGCCATCCACAGGAACTGAAACGGCTGCTCCAATTCTCTGTGGACTGCTCTCTGGCGTGGGTCCAGTATGTAAAAAATGAGTTTGGGAATATCTCTTGCAGCTTCGCGGATCCTGCCACATCGCAGAATCTGATCAGTTGGAAGAATTTCCAGATATTTTCCAAGCCCTATATGAAACGCCTCTTTGATGGGATCCAAGAGATCACCGGGAAAAAGCCAAGTGTCCATATATGCGGGAAAACGAAGAAACTCTGGCCTGATCTGATCGACATAGGCGTAGAAAACTTCAGCATTGATGATTGTGAAGATCTGGCGGAGGCTAAAAGCGTACTTGGAAATGATATGCTGATCAGCGGAAACGTTCCGCCCACCACTATCTTAAGATACGGGAGCATCGATGATGTGATCGCCAATGTCCGTGAATGTATTGAAAAAGCCAGCGATTCTCCATGTGGGTTTCAGCTCAATACCGGCTGTCAGGTGGCGATCGGAACTCCCCGGGAGAATATCGACGCTTATATATACGCGGCAAGAAAATATGGCCGGGGTGCGCAAAAAGGACATTTGTGCAAAGGACTAGAAGATATTTAGGAGCTGTAAAAATGAAAATCGTTTGTATCTGTGATTATTTTATCCAGTCTGATCTGATGAGCCAGTTCAAAAAATTAGAGAAATACGGCGCTGAAGTGGTGATCGCGGATCACCCGGAGCTGATCAAGAATAAAGACGCCGGCATGAAGGTAATGCTGCGGACCGACACAAACGGGGCCAATTCTGTAAAGTGCCATCCCTTTATCTTGGACATCTGCAAAGACGCGGATATCATTGTCGTACATACCGCCCCGGTCACAAAAGAATTGATCGAGGCGTGTCCAAAATTAAAAGCGGTGGGAGCAATGCGGGGCGGCCTGAATTCCCTGGATATGGAAACACTCAAAGAAAGAGGAATTCCCGTCATCAACTCTCCCACCAGAAGCGTCCATGCCGTGGCAGACTTTACCGTCGGAATGATGATCAGCGAGTTAAAGCACATCAGCAGGGCGCACGCCCAGATGATGCTGGGA
The DNA here is from genome assembly GCA_007361935.1 of Lachnospiraceae bacterium KGMB03038. Lineage (NCBI taxonomy): Bacteria > Bacillati > Bacillota > Clostridia > Lachnospirales > Lachnospiraceae > Lachnospiraceae bacterium KGMB03038. Next base: position 2,531,096 of record CP041667.1, read on the forward strand.
AACTGGCAGAAAGATTACGGAAGAGAAGCCAGAGACCTGCGGGAATTGACCGTTGGAGTGATCGGATTCGGGAATATCGGGAAAGAAGTGATCAAACGCCTGATCCCCTTTGGGTGCGATATCCTATGCTTCGACCCATTTATCCCGGCCGACAAAATCTCTTTGGAAGGCGTTACGCCAGTGTCCCGGGATGAGATCATCCGCCGTTCCGATATCCTGACCATCCACTTAAGATATGCAAAGGCAACCGAAAACTATATCTCGAAAGAAGATTTCGAACACATGAAAGATACCTGCATCTTCATAAACACCGCCCGCGCCGGGCTCGTGGACCAGGATGCCCTGATCCACGCGCTGCAAGATAACAAGATCGGCGGGGCCGCGCTAGATGTCTATCTGGAAGAACCACTTGGGAAAGATCATCCACTTTGCCATTTACAGAATGTAACTTTAACCACACATATCGCAGGCACATCTACCGGCACTTTCTCCTTTGCCGTGGAAGAAGTCTGCCGGGGGCTGGAATGTCAATTAGGGCCGGGGGATTTTTAAAAATCCCCCGGCCCTAATTGAAAATGCCCTGTCCCTTTTTAACCTTCTTCATTCATATTCGCCAGCTTTGCCGCCTGGTCTGCCGCGGTCAGGCTGTCGATGATCTCGTCCAGATCTCCGTTCAGCACGGAATCCAGCTTATGCAGAGTCAGCTTGATCCGGTGGTCTGTCACTCTTCCCTGGGGGAAGTTGTAAGTCCGGATCTTCTCGGAACGGTCCCCGGTACCGATCTGGCTTCTTCTGGCCTCTGCCTCGGACGCCTGCTTTTTCTCCATCTCCAGATCGTACAGCTTAGAACGGAGCAGTTTGAACGCCTTCTCCTTGTTCTGGAGCTGAGACTTTTCTGTCTGGCTGTAGATCACGATCCCGGTAGGATAATGGGTCAGACGTACAGCGGAGTCTGTAGTATTGACGCACTGGCCGCCGTTTCCGGATGCACGCATTACGTCGATACGGATATCTTTTTCATCGATCACCACGTCCACTTCTTCCGCTTCCGGCATGATCGCCACCGTCACCGTAGAGGTGTGGATACGGCCGCCGCTCTCTGTCTCCGGGACACGCTGTACCCGGTGGACGCCGCTTTCGTATTTCAGCCGGGAATAGGCTCCCTGGCCAGTGATCATGAACACGCATTCTTTGAAACCGCCGATGCCGTTCTCGTTCACGGAGATCATCTCCACTTTCCAACGGCGGCCCTCCGCGTAGTGCAGATACATCCGGTATATCTCCGCCGCGAACAGAGCCGCCTCATCTCCGCCGGCTCCCGCCCGGATCTCCACCATAACGTTCTTGTCATCATTGGGGTCTTTTGGCAGAAGCAGGATCTTCAGCTCATGTTCCAGCTCTTCCACTCTGGCTTTGGCATCGTTTAACTCTTCTTTGGCCAGCTCCCGCATTTCCTCATCGCTTTCTTCCTCCAGCATATCCAGGCTGTCCTGGATCGCCTGCTTACTGGCCTTATATTCTTTATACGCCTCCACGATAGGAGTCAGTTCGTTCTGTTCTTTCATCAGCTTCCGAAACCGTTCCTGGTCATTGGCCACATCCGGCTCCTGAAGCTCGCTTAAGATCTCATCTAAACGGATGAGCAGATCTTCCAATTTATCAAACATCTCTCGTTTCCTCCTTTACTCCTTTCTATCTCAACGCCGCTTTCTCAAGGGCTCTTTGCTTTCTATATCTTCCTCGGACCACACGGTCGTTTCCCGCCAGGTCTTTCTTTACTTCCACATCCTGATATCCCGCAGCTTCCAGCAGCTCCCGAACCGCTTCCCCCTGGTCCCATCCGATCTCCAGAAGGACCCAGGCGCCGTCTTCCAGATACGCGCCGCTCTCTCCCGCGATCCCGCGGTAGAAATACAGTCCGTCATCATGGCCATCCAAGGCGATTCTGGGATCATGGAGCCGCACTTCATCCTGAAGCTCCTCGATCTCTTCTGTAGGGATATAGGGCGGATTGGATACGAGCAGATCAAAGGTACCATTCACCTGTCCAAACAGATCACTCTCTATCCATCTGACCCTTTCCGCCGGGATCTTCAGGCATTTCCCATTTTCTTCCGCCACCTCAAGCGCTTCTCTGGAAATGTCCGCACCAGTCCCGGTAAGACCTCTGATTCCTTTTTCTTCTCCCATCTTCATAAGACTTAGGAGAATGCAGCCAGACCCGGTGCACAGATCTAAGATCTTCATTTCCGGCTCCAGGATCTTCAGGGCTTCTTCTACCAAAAGTTCCGTATCCTGTCTTGGGATCAGCACATGCTCATTGACCCGGAAGGGAAATCCCATGAACCCCTGCTCCCCGGTGATATGCTGCAGAGGGATCCTCCGGGCTCTTTCGTCTACTGCTTCCTCGTAGCGGGAGACTATTTCTTCCCCCATCTCTTCCTTTGGATTCCCGTAATACTCTGCTTTCGTTTTCCCTGTCACATATTCCAGCAGATACCAGGCGTCCAGATCCGCATCCGGCACGCCGGATGCTTCAAGCCGACTTTTCCCCTCCTGGTACATCTGATGGAGTGTCAAAATTCTCTGCTTCATACGCTCTCCAGTCAAATACCGCTTCCACCGCCGCGATCGCCACTTCGATCATACTTTCATCCGGCTCTTTGGTGGTCAGTTTCTGTATCGCAAGCCCCGGCTTACTTAAGAAATTCACAATTGGATTCTCGCTTCTCCCAGCCAGCTTCAGGATCTCATAGGAAACTCCCGCGATCACCGGAAGCAGCAGCACCCGGACTGCCGCACGCATGACCGGGGATTCTACCCGGATCAAAAGCAGCAGGATGATGCTGACTGCCAGCACAAAGAACAAGAAGCTGGTCCCGCAGCGTTTGTGCTGCCTGGAACTGATCTTCACATTCTCCACCGTCAGCGGCAGGCCATGTTCAATACAATTGATACACTTATGCTCCGCCCCATGATACATAAAAGTCCGCTGGATGTCTTCCATTCTGGAAATGAGCAGTACATAGATGATGAATATGCCAATCCGCACGAATCCTTCGATCACCGTCCGCACATGGTAGGAAGGGATCCAGAATCCCAAAAGGGAAGATAGGAAATAAGGCAGTACCATAAAGATGGCTACCGCGGCAACCACAGAAAAGGCCACCGTCCCGCCCATGATCCATTTTTCCCGGCGCTCCTTCTTCACTGCTTCCGCTTTTGTCAGCGGCTTCTCTTCCTTGTCCTCCTCGTCCTCGTAGAAACTGGCGGAAAAAGTCAAAGTTTTGATTCCCAGCACCATAGAATCAATAAAGTTAAAGATTCCCCGGACGAAGGGTATGGTCGTCAGCGGCTTCCATTTAATGATCCCCTGGTAGGTATCTTTCTGCACAAAAATCTCACCGTCCGGTTTACGAACCGCCACGGCGTAATCATCTTTGTGTTTCATCATGATGCCTTCCAGGACCGCCTGGCCTCCAATATTCGATGATTTCATAATACTCCTTTAAAAACCTTATCCAAGCTAAAAAGGGTTGAGATCTTCAAACCTCAACCCTACACTTGTAAACTTATTTACCCATTCCGTACTTCTTATTGAACTTATCAACACGGCCGCGAGCCTGAGCAGCTTTCTGCTGTCCCGTGTAGAATGGATGGCACTTGGAACAGATTTCTACGTGGATATCTTTGTTTGTAGAGCCTGTCACAAACGTATTTCCGCAGTTACAAGTTACCGTTGCCTGGTAATATTCTGGATGGATTCCCTGTTTCATGATTTCACCTCTTCTTTATTATGCTTCGCAAAACGCGATGATATTTCGTTTTCTAAACAGCTTTTTTATTGTACCACAAAAGCCGCCTGTTGTCTATATTAATTTTGTCTTTTTTACCATTTGTATTAATTCCATATTGTTGCGGGTATGGGAGAACATGGTCAGTATATTGTCCACCGCCTCGTCCGAGCGCAGACCGTTGAGAGCGCGGCGCATAGTCTCCACCGCTTCCAGTTCCTCCCTGCTAAGCAGAAGATCCTCTCTTCTGGTGCTGGATTTGGGAATATCAATAGCCGGGAACATCCGTTTCTCTGACAGCTTCCGGTCGAGTACCAGCTCCATATTTCCGGTTCCTTTGAACTCTTCATAGATCACATCATCCATCTTGCTTCCCGTATCAACCAGCGCCGTCGCGAGAATCGTCAAACTTCCGCCTTCTCTCATATTCCGGGCCGCTCCAAAGAACCGTTTGGGCATATGCAGGGCAGCCGGGTCCAGACCGCCGGAAAGAGTCCTCCCTGATGGCGGCACCGTCAGATTGTATGCCCTGGCAAGCCTTGTGATACTGTCCAGCAAGATCATGACATCCTTCTTATGCTCCACCAGACGTTTGGCTCTCTCGATCACCATCTCCGACACCCGCTTGTGATGCTCCGGAAGTTCATCAAAAGTAGAATAGATAACTTCCACATTTTCTCCTTCGATGGTCTCTTTGATGTCCGTTACCTCTTCCGGCCGCTCATCGATCAGAAGGATCAAAAGATGGATCTCTGGATTATTCTGCCGCACAGATAGAGCTACCTGCTTTAAAAGCGTCGTTTTACCCGCCTTCGGGGGAGATACGATCATTCCTCTCTGTCCCTTTCCAATAGGAGACAATAAATCCATGATGCGCATGGCCGTGCTTGTCCTTCCCCGCTCCAATTTCAGCCGTTCATCCGGGAAGATCGGAGTCATGTCCTCAAAGTTCGCCCTGCGCATGGCCTTCATAGGATCGATCTCATTGATCTTAGTCAGATAAAGAAGGGCGCTGAATTTCTCCTGCTGTGTCTTTATACGAGTATGCCCTTCCAGGATATCGCCTGTTTTCAGATTGAATTTACGGATCTGGGATGGAGAGACATAGACGTCATTCTCTCCGGGCAGATAGTTGTCGCTTCTGATAAAACCATAGCCATCCGGCAGCACTTCCAGGATTCCGCGGGCTACAACGCCGCTGTCCAGTTTGTCGATATCGTGCACTTCCCGGTCTCCTGTATTGGCAGACATTTCTTTGACCGTGTTCTTCTCAGCCTTCTTTTCCTTTTCATCTTCCTGGAGCATAAGTTCCACCAGTTCCGCTTTTTTCGCCGCCGAAATGCCTTTGATGCCTCTTGCTTTTGCCAGATTTCTCAACGTGGCAACCGGCAGAGATTCATACTTTTCTCTCATCATTTTCCGAAACTATTCCTTTCATTTATATTCATTTTCTCTTAAAACTGCTCACAACGGGAATCACAGTCTGAATCGACTTCTTGGAAAATATGGGATTATTATACTACATATCTTTCCTTTTTTAAAGCTTTTTTCCTAAACTTTATGGGAACTTTATAGGAAACTTTGTTGCTTCAAGCTTTTAGGGATGATATGATAATAAACGGAATATCGTTAATTTTCAGAAAGGATCTGTCAGCATATGGCTGTGCGTTGGGGCGAAAGACGCTACCATTCACTGGACTACTACTTAAAAGAAACCTACGGCGGGAAACTCTATAAGCTTTCTCTAAACGGAGGTATGACCTGTCCCAACCGGGACGGGACCCTGGGGACCAGAGGATGTATCTTCTGCAGCCAGGGCGGGTCGGGAGATTTTGCCGCGTCTTCTTCGCTCTCTATCTCCGACCAGATCCAACAGGCAAAGGAACTGGTTTCCCGCAAGTACGGCGGAAGTTCCTATATCGCTTACTTTCAGGCTTATTCCAACACCTATGGACCTGTTTCTTATCTGAGGCAGATCTTCACTGAGGCGGTCTCCCATCCGGAAGTTCGCGTTCTCGCCATAGCTACCCGGCCGGACTGTCTTCCCAGAGATGTCATTGATCTGCTTAAAGAGTTAAACCAGATCAAGCCTGTATGGGTGGAACTAGGGCTTCAGACCATTCACGAAGATACCGCCCGCTTTATCCGGAGAGGTTATCCTCTGTCTGTCTTTGAACAGGCGGTTTCTGAACTCCGTGCCGCCGGCATCGAAGTAATCGTCCATACCATCCTCGCCCTGCCCGGCGAGACTTCTGATATGATGCTGGACACTCTGCGTTATCTCAACCAAATGGATATCCAAGGGCTTAAACTTCAATTGCTGCATATCCTGAAGGGCACCGACCTGGCAGAGTACTTCCAAGCTAATCCTTTCTGGATTCCTTCCATGGAAGAATATATAGAGCTTCTGGGCTTATGTATCTCGCACATCCATCCTGACATCGTGATCCATCGCCTGACCGGCGACGGTCCCAAGTCTCTTCTTATCGCTCCCTCCTGGAGCAGAGACAAGCGGCGGGTGCTGAATCAGATACATTCCTATTTAAAACAGAGAAATATCTGGCAAGGAAAGGAGTTGTCTTAATGGCAGAAAGTTTTAAACTCTATAAATTGATCGTTTTATATATGCTGGACAAGGTGGATTTCCCCCTGACCAATTCACAGATCTCTGAGTTTGTACTGGACGAGGGATATACCACATATTTCAAACTCCAGCAAGCCATCTCCGAGCTGGCGGACTCAGGTTTTATCCGGGAAGAGTCTACCCACAGCCGGACCTTTTTCCATCTCACAGAAGAAGGGGAAGAAACAATCCATTATTTCAAAGATGATATTTCCCCAGCCATACAAAAGGATATCGATGACTTCTTAAAAAACAAGAAATATGATCTGAAAAATGAGGTCTCTATCAAGGCGGACTATTACCGGACTTCCTCCGGTCAGTACGCCGTCCAGTGCCAGGTGATCGAACAGGGCGCCCCTCTTATCGATCTGACAGTCACTGTTCCCTCGGAAGACGAGGCCCAAGCCATATCTGGGAACTGGACCCGCAAAAATCAAGAGGTCTACGCCCTGATCATGGAACACCTGCTGTAGAAATTCTTGATCTTATTTAAATCAAAAACCAACTTGAGGATACGTACATGAAAACGAAATTACTGGGAGAACTCTATATCAGCTTCGCCAAGATCGGCGGACTGACGTTCGGCGGCGGAATGGCCATGCTCCCCATGCTGCAGCGGGAGATTGTAGAGAACCGCAAATGGTGCCAAGAGGAAGAAGTTCTGGATATGTATGCCATCGGCCAGTGCACCCCCGGCGTTATCGCCGTAAATACAGCAACCTATGTGGGCTACAGACAGGCAGGGATCCTGGGCGGGATCGTCGCCACTTTTGGCGTGATCTCTCCCTCTATCATCATCATCTGTCTGATTGCTTCTATCCTGCAGAATTTTATCCACCTGTCGGTGGTCGTACATGCTCTTTCCGGCATCCGGGCCGCGGTCTGTGCATTGATGATCAATACTACCATCCAGATGATCCGCAGAGGTGTGGTTGACAAACTGGGCGCCGCTATTTTTCTCATCTCGTTTCTCCTTTCCTGCTTCTCTCCCGTTCCTACGGCCCTTATCATCATTCTGGCAGGCATCGCGGGTATCACTGCCAAAAAAATCGAGGGGAGGAAATCACTGTGATCTACCTCACCCTCGCCTATGAATTCTTTAAAATCGGCCTTTTTTCCATCGGAGGAGGAATGGCTACCCTGCCTTTCCTTATGGAACTGACCGAAAGATATGACTGGTATACCGCTCAGGAACTGACTAATATGATTGCCATCAGCGAGAGTACTCCCGGCCCTCTTGGCGTTAATATGGCCACCTATGCCGGCTACCACGCCGCCGGGATCCCCGGCGCTCTTGTAGCCACCTTCGCTCTGACCGCGCCGGCTCTCATCATCATCGTGATCATCGCCAGATTCTTAGAAAACTTCAGCGAAAACCCAACGGTAAAAGCTCTTTTCTACGGCATCCGGCCTACGGTTGCGGCTTTGATCGGATATGCTGTTTGGGAACTGCTCCAGATCACTTTATTTACCGCCGCCAGCAGCGGACTTCCCGCTGTAAACATCGCCAATCTGCTGATCTGTTTGTCTGTTCTGGGGCTTATGCAGATAAAATCTTTCAAGAACCTGCATCCTCTTATATGGATCTTAGCAGGCGCTGTTCTTGGCATCATTCTCAAAATGACATAAGCTTCGCCGCTCCGCAGATCCCGGCGTCATTTCCAAGTTCCGCCAATACAAAACGTACATTCTGATTGGAGAAAAAGGCTTTCTCATGGTAATACTTTTCTACATATTCCAAAAGGATCTCTCCGGCTTTGGATACTCCTCCGCCGATCACGATCACGGCGGGATCCGTGATCACAGCGATATTGGCCAACGCATGTCCCAAGTATGCGCCAAATTCTTCCACAATCTCTTCCGCCACTTTATCGCCTTCTTTTAACGCGTCAAACACCATCTTCGCGCTGACTTTTCTTCCCCGCAGAATGGACGGGTCGTCATTTTTGTGAAGCCGGATCCTGGCGATCCTGGCAATTCCTGTGGCGGAAGCATATTGTTCCAGACATCCCTGTTTGCCGCAGCCGCATCGATCTTTTTCTTCATAGTTTACACAGATATGGCCGATCTCTCCGCCGGCTCCATTCGCTCCGGTCAGAGGGAGCCCGTTGACGATAATACCTCCGCCAACGCCTGTTCCCAATGTGACCATCACAAGATCTTTATAACCCTTTCCCCCTCCCAGCCACATTTCACCAAGGGCGGCCACATTAGCGTCATTTCCTACAGCCGCTTTGAATCCGGTCAGTTCTTCCATTTCCCGCTTTACTTCTTTATACCCCCATCCAAGGTTCGCGGTCTTCTGTACAATCCCTTCCTCATCCACAGGAGCCGGAATTCCAATCCCAATCCCTTTGATCTGATCTTTGGGAATCTTTGTCTCAAAAAGTTTCTTTTCCAAAGACTGCGCGATATCCGGAAGGATTGCTTTGCCCTCATTCTCCGTTTTCGTAGGAATCTCCCATTTGTCCATAAGGATCCCATCGGTCTGGAACAGACCGATCTTCACTGATGTTCCTCCAATATCCACACCAAAACAATATTTCATAAAACTCCGCCCCCTACTTCCTTCTCATATTTTCCTGTACACGTTTGTACAATTCCTGCGCAGCGTTGTAACCCATTTTCTTCTGGCGGTAATTGATAGCCGCCGTCTCTGTGATGATGGCCAGATTCCGCCCCGGACGGATCGGAATCTGATGACATACCACCCGGTTCCCCAGGAATTCTGTATACTCTTCCTCCAGCCCCAGCCGGTCATACTGTTTGTCTTTATCCCAATCTTCCAACGTAATGACCAGATCGATATTCTGAGTGGCACGCACACTCTGCACGCCATACAGGGTTTTCACATCCACGATCCCGATTCCCCGAAGTTCTATAAAATGCCTTGTAATATCCGGTGCTGTTCCTACCAGCGTCTCATCGCTGACCTTTCGTATCTCTACCACATCATCGCTGACCAAACGGTGCCCTCGCTTGATCAGTTCCAGCGCCGCCTCGCTTTTCCCGATTCCGCTTTCGCCCATGATCAGCACGCCCACGCCGTATACATCTACCAGAACGCCATGGATCGAGATACATGGAGCCAGTTCTACATTCAGCCAGCGTATCAGTTCCGCCGTAAACTGAGATGTCTTCATCTCGCTTTGAAATACCGGGATATTAGCCGCCGTCGCTTTTTCAAGCAGCATATCGTCCGGCTTCTGGCTTCTGGAGAAAACAATCCCCGGCAATTTATAAGATAAGAGCATCGAATAAATCTTTTCCTTTTCTTCTTCCGGCATTTTCTGAAGAAATGTATACTCAACATATCCGATCACCTGAACCCGCTCCGCATCAAAATGTTCAAAATAGCCGGTCAGCTGAAGAGCCGGGCGGTTGATATCCGGCACTTCTACAATCTTTTCCGAATAATCCACATCCGGTGTTAGATTCTTCAGATTCATCTTCTCGACGATCGCGCTCATTTTGACGTTCTTACTCATGATACTCTCCTTTTCCTTTTCATAATTTCTATGCAGCAACCATTATACCACATCAATGGAAAAAGTTATACACGTCCCTGGCCGATTTTTCGTTCATAGAAGGCAATTTTTTTAATTCTTCAATGTCCGCGTTTTTGACAGCTTCCAGATTCTCAAAATGCTTCATCAGGTCTTTTCTCCTGGCCGGACCCACTCCCGGTATATCGTCCAGTATGGAGTGCACCTGATTCTTTCCCCTAAGCTGCCTGTGAAACGTAATGGCGAACCGGTGAGCCTCGTCCTGAATCCTGGTGATCAGCCGAAAAGCCTCAGAATTTCTGTCGATCGGCAGTTCCACATTCTGGTAATACAGCCCTCTGGTCCGGTGATTGTCATCTTTTACCATACCGCATACCGGAATCTGAAGCCCCAGTGAGTCTAATACTCCAAGGGCCACGTTTACCTGTCCTTTTCCCCCGTCCATCAAGATCAGATCCGGGAAAGCGTTAAATCCTCCCATTTCTTTGCCTTCTTCCTGTTCCTCCAATCCATGCCGGAACCGGCGGGTCAGTACTTCCTCCATGCTGGCATAGTCGTCCGCCCCCTGAACCCCTTTGATCCGGAATTTTCGGTAATCATTCCGTTTCGGTTTCCCGCGCTCATAGACTACCATAGAACCTACAGAAGCAAACCCGCTGGTATTGGAGATATCGTAGGCCTCCATCCGCTGAAGCCCTTCCAGTCCCAGAATTTTCTCCAGCTCTTTAACCGCGCCGATGGTACGGCCTTCTTCTCTTTTCAGCCGCTCCTTGTCAGTGCTGAGCACCAGCGCCGCGTTCTTCTTGGCCAGCTCCACCAGCTTCTCCTTCTTTCCTTTCTGCGGCACCTGGATATGGACCCGATGGCCCCGCTTGCGGCTCAGCCACTCCTCGATGATCTCCTGGTCCGCCACCGCTTCCGGCAGCATAAGCTGGGAAGGAATGTACGGCGTTCCCGCATAAAACTGCTTGATAAAGCTGGATAAGATTTCTCCCGCTTCGTCCCCTTCCCCGATCTTCAGGTAGAAATGATCCCTGCCGATCAGCCGGCCTCCACGGATAAAGAACACCTGTACCACCGCGTCTTCTCTTTCTGATGCCACCGCCAGGATATCCCTGTCCTCCCCGGCAGTATCCGTGATCTTCTGTTTCTGGGCGATCTTCTGTACGCTGGCGATCAGTTCCCGGTACTCAATGGCTCTCTCGAACTCTAAGTTCTCAGAAGCGTTCTGCATCTTTTCCTCCAAGTCTTTGAGGATTCCTTCATAGTTTCCGCCCAGGAATTTCAGCACTTCCTGAATCGATTCCCGGTATTCCTCCTGGGAAATATAGCCCTGGCAGGGCGCCTTGCATTGATGGATGTGGTAATTCAGGCAGGGCCTCTCTTTCCCAATGTCTCTGGGCAGCTTTCGATTGCAGCTTCGCACATAATATAGTTTACGGATCAATTCTATTGTGTCTTTGACGGCTCCAGCGCTGGTATAAGGCCCGAAATAGCGGGCCTTGTCCTTCACCATCCTTCTGGCCAGAAGGACCCGCGGAAAAGCCTCCTCCACCGTTACCTTAATAAAAGGATAGGCTTTATCATCCATCAGCATCGTATTATATTTAGGCCTGTGTTCTTTGATCAAGTTACATTCAAGCACCAGCGCCTCTAATTCAGAGTCTGTGATAATATACTCAAACCGCCGGATGTGAGTCACCATCTGTTCAATCTTGACTCCTTTATTGCGGCTACTTTGGAAATACTGGCGGACACGGTTCTTTAAGCTGACGGCTTTCCCCACATAGATGATCTCGTCCTTTTCGTCATGCATTAGATATACGCCCGGCTTTCCCGGCAGTTTTTTTAGTTCTTCCTGAATGTCAAACATAATCTTTCCCCATTTCAAAACACTAAATATATGATCACACAGCACAATGCAGCGATATTGAACCTCAACATCGCTGCATAGTAGCACAACTTCTATTCTTCCGCCGGTCTTTCCTCCTGCGCAGGACTCTCCTGTACTCCAGTCTCCTCCCGCGCCGGATTCATAGCAATCCTCTCTTCGCTCTTTGTTCCTTCCTGTTCCGGGTCAATACCTTCTACTTTGTGGAAAATCTCCATAAACTCTTTCCCTGTAATGGTTTCCTTCTCGATCAGGAACGCCGCGATCTGATCCAGCGCTTTTCTATGTTCGCTCAGAAGCTGTTTTGCTTCCTCATATGCTTCTTTGAGCATCTTCATAACTTCATGGTCGATTTCAGACGCCGTCTCCTGGCCGCAGTTAGCTACCGGTCTTCCATCCAGATACCGATGTTGAATCGACTCCAGACCGATCAGACCAAATTTCTCGCTCATTCCGTACTGAGTGATCATAGCTCTGGCAATACTGGTTGCTTTCTCAATATCGTTGGCGGCTCCTGTAGTCACCGTATCGAACACGATCTCTTCCGCCGCCCGTCCCGCCAACATTCCTACCAGCATAGCTTTCAGCTCTTTCTTTGTGTTCAGGAACTTCTCCTCCTCAGGCGTCTGCATTACATATCCCAGAGCGCCCATTGTACGAGGCACAATAGTGATCTTCTGTACCGGCTCCGCATCCTTTTGCAGCGCGCTTACCAGCGCGTGCCCTACTTCGTGGTAAGAAACGATCCTCCGCTCTTCCTGGCTCATGATACGGTCTTTCTTCTCTTTTCCTACCAGCACCACTTCCACCGCCTCGAAGAGATCCGCCTGGCTTACCGCGTTTCTTCCATGCTTCACCGCATTGATAGCGGCCTCATTGATCATATTAGCAAGGTCGGATCCCACCGCCCCTGAAGTAGCCAGGGCAATCGCTTCCAGATCCACCGTCTCATCCATCCGAACATCTTTGGAATGTACCTTCAGAACATCAATCCGGCCTTTCAGATCCGGCTTCTCCACAATGATCCTGCGGTCGAACCGTCCCGGTCTTAAAAGCGCCGGGTCCAGAATCTCCGGCCGATTGGTCGCCGCAAGCAGCACCAATCCTTTGTTGCTCTCAAATCCATCCATCTCTGCCAGAAGCTGGTTCAATGTCTGTTCTCTTTCATCATTGCTTCCTAATTGATTGTCTCTGCTCTTTCCAATGGCGTCGATCTCATCGATGAAGATGATGCAGGGCGCCATCTGCTGCGCCTGCTTGAACAGATCCCGGACTCTGGAGGCTCCTACGCCCACATACATCTCCACAAACGCGGAGCCGCTCAGAGAGAAGAACGGCACTTTCGCCTCTCCCGCCACCGCTTTCGCCAGCAGGGTCTTACCTGTTCCCGGAGGGCCTACCAGCAGCGCTCCCTTAGGAAGCTTCGCTCCTACGCTGGTATATTTCCCCGGATTATGGAGGAAGTCTACCACTTCCTGCAGAGATTCTTTGGCCTCGTCCTGGCCGGCCACATCCCGGAAGGTAACTCCGGTCTGTTTCTCTACGTACATTTTGGCATTGCTCTTGCCAATGCCCATCATGCCGCCGCCCTTCGACATCTTCCTTGTCATCCAGACAAACATTCCTACGATCAGCGCGATCGGAAGGATCGTCAAAAGCACGTTCAGTACGACTGCGGATGTGGTATCCGGGATTTCCTGAGAATACTCTACGTTGGCCTCATATAACTTATCAGAAAGTGTGTCGTCTTGTACGACTCCCGTGTAATACTCCTGCCCGGTCCGCTTTCCTTTCTCAGGCTTTGCTGTGATCACCAGCCTGTCGCTCTGGATCTGTACACTCTCAACCTCTCCATCGTCTACCATCTTGAGGAACTCATCGTAAGTGATCTCCTCCGCGCTCCCTGTTCCCTGGAATTGGAAGAGCGCCAGGACCAGAATACTTGTGATCAATGTTACTAAAATTACAAAAGAGATCCCTTGTTTATTGTTTCTGTTGGGATCTTGATTATTTCTGTTCTGGTTGTTCTGGTTGTCCATTTTTATCCTCCTGTGTCACTCTTTCATTATACGGACAGCCCTGTTATAAATCAATAAAAACATTATGAAAAGATTGTAAACTTCCCATCCTTTGTAGTATACTTGGTATGGAATTTGTTCATACACATTTAGGAAAAATTTTTATAAAACAATAAGAGGAATGAGAATGAAAATAGGATTTGACAACGAAAAATACCTGCAAACACAATCTTCCCACATCCGGGAACGCATCAGCCATTTTGACAACAAACTTTATCTGGAATTCGGCGGGAAGCTGTTTGATGACTATCACGCATCGCGGGTTCTTCCCGGTTTCCGTCCAGACAGTAAAATGCGGATGCTTATGCAGCTTTCTTCTCAGGCGGAGATCGTGATCGTGATCAGCGCGGATGATATTGAAAAGAACAAAATCCGCGGGGATCTGGGGATCACCTACGATGTAGACGTCCTGCGCCTGATGTCAGTTTTCAAAAGCCACGGCCTCTATGTTGGGAGCGTTGTGATCACAAAATACAGCGGCCAGGAGAGCGCGGCTTTATTCAAGACACGGTTGGAGAAGCTGGGGATCAAGGTATATCGCCACTATCCCATTCAGGGTTATCCTACCAATATTCCTCTGATCGTCAGCGAAGAAGGCTATGGGAAAAATGATTATATCGAAACTTCCAGGCCCCTGGTAGTCGTGACGGCTCCCGGCCCCGGCAGCGGAAAGATGGCCGTCTGCCTGTCCCAGCTTTATCACGAACATAAACACGGGATCTGCGCCGGATACGCTAAATTTGAGACTTTTCCAATCTGGAATATTCCTTTAAAACATCCGGTCAATCTAGCTTATGAAGCAGCCACAGCCGATTTAAACGATGTAAATATGATCGACCCCTTTCATCTGGAAGCTTATGGCGAAACTACAGTCAATTACAACCGGGATGTGGAGATATTCCCCGTCCTGAACGCCATCTTTGAGCGGATCTACGGGGAAAGTCCCTATAAGTCTCCCACTGATATGGGCGTCAATATGGCGGGAAACTGTATCTGTAACGATGAAGTATGCCGGGAGGCTTCCCGCCAGGAGATCATCCGCAGATACTATGATTCCCTCCGGCGGCTTCTGATAGGCGCCTGCCCTGATGACGAAGTTTATAAAATTGAAATGCTGATGAACCAGGCCGGAGTTACCGTCCATGACCGTCCAGTAGTGGACGCCGCTCTTGCCCGCGCAAAAGAGACCGGCGGCCCCGCGGCGGCCCTGCAGCTTCATGACGGACGTATGATCACCGGGAAGACAAGCAGTCTTCTGGGTGCTTCCGCGGCCCTGCTCCTAAACGCGTTGAAGGAACTGGCCGGCATCGACCACCACTGCCACGTGATCTCCCCGGAGGCCATCGAGCCGATCCAAAAGCTGAAGACTCAATATTTAGGCAGTAAAAATCCGCGGCTCCACACCGATGAAGTCTTGATCGCCCTGTCTGTCAGCGCCGCCACAGACCCGCTGGCACAGCGCGCCCTGGACCAGCTTCCGAGTTTAAAAGGCTGTCAGGTCCATACTTCCGTCATGGTAGGCACCGTAGACGCAAAACAATTTAAAAAGTTATCCATACAGGCTACCTTTGAGCCAAAATATGAAAAAAATTCTGTATTTTTATAATAGAAAGGTGTATAATTTTAAGGTATTTTTTTAATCAGCAGATACACCCAGCAGAATTTTAAGGAGGATAACTATGGCAGTAAAATACGTATTCGTTACCGGTGGAGTCGTTTCCGGACTTGGGAAAGGAATCACGGCCGCTTCTCTTGGCCGTCTGTTAAAGGCCCGGGGATATACGGTCACTATGCAGAAATTCGATCCCTATATCAACATTGATCCAGGTACGATGAACCCTGTTCAGCATGGAGAAGTGTTCGTCACCGATGATGGCGCCGAGACGGATCTTGATCTGGGGCACTACGAACGGTTCATTGATGAAAGTCTTACTAAGAATTCCAACGTGACCACCGGAAAGATTTACTGGTCTGTCCTCCAAAAGGAACGCCGCGGGGATTTTGGCGGAGGTACCGTTCAAGTGATCCCGCATATCACCAATGAGATCAAGGGGCGTTTTTATCGGAATCCAGCGGCGGAAGACACAGAGATCGCCATCATTGAAGTAGGCGGAACCGTAGGAGATATTGAAAGCCAGCCCTTTCTTGAAGCCATTCGGCAGTTCCAGCATGAGAAAGGACGGGAAAATGTAATCCTGATCCACGTAACATTGATCCCTTATCTGAAAGCTTCCCAGGAGATGAAGACAAAGCCTACTCAGGCCAGTGTCAAAGATCTGCAGGGAATGGGAATCCAGCCGGACATTATCGTCTGCCGCTCGGAATATCCGCTGGACCAGGGTATCAAGGACAAGATCGCTCTCTTCTGCAATGTGCCGGCCAGCCATGTGCTTCAGAATCTGGATGTGGAATATCTCTATGAGGCTCCTTTGGCGATGGAAAAAGAAAATCTGGCGGGCGTTGTCTGTGAGTGTCTGAAACTGGAATGCCCGGAACCTGATTTGAAAGACTGGACAGAAATGGTGGAATATCTCCGCCATCCCAATACAGAAGTGACGATTGCTCTGGTGGGAAAATACATTCAGCTCCACGATGCTTATATCAGCGTAGTGGAAGCGCTAAAACACGGCGGCATCTTCAGCCGCGCGACCGTCAATATCAAGTGGATAGATTCGGAAACCGTCACCAGCGAAAACGCGGAAGAACTCCTGGGGGATGCGGACGGCATCCTGGTTCCCGGAGGCTTTGGCCATCGCGGCATCGATGGAAAGATAGAAGCTGTTCATTACGCCCGTACCCGCAATATTCCCTTCCTGGGTCTCTGTCTGGGTATGCAGGTAGCCATTATTGAGTTTGCCCGTAATGTTGTTGGCTACCATGACGCTCACAGCGCGGAATTAAAACCGGATACTCTCCATCCAGTCATCCACATTATGCCGGATCAGATAGGCGTGGAGGATATCGGCGGAACTCTGCGTCTTGGAGCTTATCCTTGTATCCTGGACAAGACTTCCAAGGCATATGAACTATACGGAACAGATCATATCCAGGAACGACACCGCCACCGCTATGAAGTCAATAATGATTTTCGGGATGACCTTACATCCCATGGAATGAAACTCTCCGGCCTGTCCCCGGACGGAAGGATCGTAGAGATGATCGAGATTCCTTCCCATCCCTGGTTTATCGCTACCCAGGCCCATCCGGAGCTGAAATCCAGGCCGAACAGGCCCCATCCTTTGTTCCGCGGATTCGTGGAAGCGGCGCTTCGCTGTCAGAAAGAACGGGGAAAAGTTAAAGAGTAGACAGCAATATCACAAAAAAGAGATTACCTCGCAAAGAAGGTGATCTCTTTTTCTGTGAAGGGAATCCCTATGACAGATATCCCTCTTATTTTCTTGACAGCATATGTTTGATAAACACATACATAACGATCACAAACGCGATCATGTATCCGAAAGCCCCAAGAGCCGGGATCCCAAGAATTTTGGGCGTCATATCTGTGGTGCAGATGATACTGGAACTGATCAGAAGCGCCATAACCCACAATCCCATAACGATATTTCTGACCAATCTGCGCAGGAGCCGCGTCAGATCGTCCGAAGCGTGAAGATCCATATTGATGCGGGTCTGGCCTTTCAAATATCCCTGCATAAGGTCTGCCAGGAGGGCCGGAATATCAACCGCTTTGTGAAGAGACCGGTACAGCGCCTTCCCCCCTCGCTTAACTTCCGCCTTCCAATCCAGATTCTGAACAAATTCCGCCTTGATCCTGGCCGCCGCGATCTCTGTCATGTTGATCTCCGGCGTGATTTCCGCAAGAACGCCTTCCATATGCGTCAATCCTCTTGCCAGCATAGTCAGACCATGAGGCATGGAAATCTTATTTTCCTTCATAACATCCATCAGATCCTGCATCACTTCACCGATATCAATCTCTCCCATGTCTGTATTTCCATATTTAGACATAAGCTCGCTGATATCCTGATACAGCCGGTTGCGGTCCGGTTTTCCCCGGAATTCTCCCAGAGCCAGCACCGCTTCCTGGATCATGTTAATATCATTTGCCGCCACTCCCCGGATCACTTCTCCGATCAGCTCCCGGTCTCTCTCCGTGAGCCGGCCCATCATCCCCATATCCAGCCAGACGATCTTCCCGCCGCGGATACGTACGTTCCCCGGATGCGGATCCGCATGAAAGAAACCATCCTCCATGACCTGTTTAATATAATTATCGACAAATTTACTTCCAATCTCGTTCAAGTCATATCCGTTTTCCAAGAGTTCTTCTCGTCCGTCAATAGGAAATCCGTCGATATATTCCATTACCAGCACATGGGTCGTCGTATGTTCCCGGTACAGCTTTGGAGTTTCGACAAAGGCTACGTCCTTATTCTTTTTCGCGAATTCTTCTACGTTAGCCGCCTCCGTCAGGAAATTCATCTCTTCCTGGGTGGTCATCCACAATTCATCCAGAACCATATCCAGATCCACGAGTCCCCGCAGGCTGGTGACCGGAAGCAGTTTGGCCGCCTTGTGGAGCAGTCCGATATCTCTGGCCATCACCTCATAGATTCCTCTGCGCTGGACTTTGACTACAACATCTTCACCTGAATACAGCCTGGCCCGGTGTACCTGAGCAATGGAAGCTGATCCGATGGGCGTCTCGTCAATCTCCGCAAACACCTCTGTCCAGGGATATCCATAAGACTCTTGGATCACCTCCGCCACCTCTTCAAACGGCATAGGCGCTACCTCTGAATGAAGGCGCATCAGCTCATCGCAGTACCGTTTAGGCAGGATATCCGAGTGCATAGACATGATCTGACCAAGCTTGATATAGGTGGGTCCAAGATCTTCCAGGATCATCCGGAGCTTTTCCGGGGTAACCCCTCTGGTAACCTCGTATTTGTGCAGGACTGCCGTCATTTCGCGCAGTCTTGATCCGTAAGTCTTCTTTTCTGTTGTTTCTTCTTCTTTCGCTTTACTCATTTGGCTCTCCAGCCGCTTCTTCGGATGCGTCTTCCGCCTTCGCTTCTGTCTCTGTTTCCTCCATCTTCTGGAGTTGTTCCTTCAATTGGACAATCTGTTCCGGAGTCATTTTCTCCAGAAGTTCATTCAGTTCTTCCGCCGAAGAAGGTTTCACAGAAACGTTCACATTTTCTTTTACCGTCTGCTTCAGATTATGTTTCAGTTCCTGATTGAGCACTTTCCCCTGTTCAACCGTCAATTCTCCTTTTTTCACCAGTTCGTCAAGGATCTCCTTCGACTTCTCCGCGGTCACGGCCACTGTCCCTACTCCAGCAAGCAAAAGCTTTTTGAGTCCTTCTCCTAATTTTTCCATACTTCTAAACTCCTTTCCTGGAACAGTCCGCCTAAGATCGCTCTCGCTCCTGTCCCTTTTTTATTATGATCCGATCTATCTTACGGCAAAATTTCCAGCAGCCTGGGCAGAAAAATGATCACACCGATCACCCCGGCCGCGATGGCCGCTATCAGAACTGCCCCCGCGGCCGTATCTTTGGCCTTCTTCGCCAAAGGATGGTATTCCTCACTGACCAGATCCGTCACCGCCTCTATAGCCGTGTTGACCATCTCTAAACCCAGAATCAGGCCAAATAAGATCAGGCAGACACACCATTCCATCCGTGATATTCCAAGCCAGATTCCCGCGGCGCTCACAAGCGCCGCCGCTGCGCAATGGATCTTCATGTTTCGCTCATTCCGAATACAGTCAAAAATCCCCTCAAACGCATATCCAAAACTTTTATACAAAGGATTCTTTTTATTCCCTTTCATTCCTGTACCCTTTCCGTCTGCCGCAAACCTCATCAATTTCAGGATCAAAAACCAAATCTATAATACTATTGT
Organism: Lachnospiraceae bacterium KGMB03038; assembly: GCA_007361935.1. Lineage (NCBI taxonomy): Bacteria > Bacillati > Bacillota > Clostridia > Lachnospirales > Lachnospiraceae > Lachnospiraceae bacterium KGMB03038. Next base: position 2,550,859 of record CP041667.1, read on the forward strand.
AGCAAAATCCAGCCATAAGAACCACCCCTTTTCACCAAAACCCCAAAAGGGAATATACTAAATTTAAGAGTTCCGTCATGCCAATGAGCAAACGCAGCCGCACCGCGGCGGTGAAGCCCCACTGGAGCGGTTTGCGATTAGGCGCGGCGGCACATCAAATAAGGAGGATATTATGAAAAAGCGTTTCACTGCCATCTGCCTGATCACTGCTATGATCATGGCCATCCTGTGCGGCTGTTCTTCCAAGGAAGAATCCGGCTCACAGGATACGGATACCAAGGAGAACACGGAAGAATCACTCCCGGAAGTTAAGAAAGTCGTTCTCAATGAAGTGGCTCATTCTATCTTTTACGCTCCAATGTATATAGCCATTGAGGAAGGTTATTTTGAAGAAGAGGGCATCGATCTGGAACTAGTAACGGGATTTGGGGATGGCACATTAGGCAAAGACACTTAAGGTTTTTTCTTGTATCTTACAGCCGGGTCACATAGGCGCTGTGCAGGCTGATCCAGCCAGCCTTGCTTTTTAATTTCCCCCAAGGAGTCGGCCCGTTATACTGGACTTGGGTGATCGTATAGGTCCCCTTATCCTTAATATGCCCTACCGCCTTATAATTCGTTCCCGCGCCGGACCGGATCGTCAGATCCGCGGCTTTGATCTTTACCAGGAAAGAGCCGTCGGTATTATCAGAATTCCCGCCGGAAGGCGTACTTGATGAAACTGTCTTTCCGGTCACCGCTTCTGCGATCGCCTGAGCGCATTTATCCGCGTTCCACTTTTTCTTATCATTTGCGGAGTCTACAAAGCAGCACTCCACCAGCACCGCAGTAGATTTGGTATTTTTCAGAACGTACAGCCCGGTCCTCTGCTTGGCGCCCCGGTCCTTAAGCCCCAGTTTTTTAGCTATGGCGGCGCTGATCTTTTTGGCGTAAGCCTTCCCGGCAGCGCTGTAGTAAAGGACTTCCACACCCGTTCCTCCGCCTGCGTTCAAATGGATCGAGAGATCCAGAGTCACATTGTTTTTATTACATTTGGCTGCAATGTTCGCCAGATTTTTAGACTGAGTCGCGCCTGCGTCATCGGTGCAGTCATAGACGGTATGGCCCTGCTGTTTCAAAAGAGCGATCACCCGATTCTTGACTTTTCGGTTTTCCGCCACTTCATTTAAATACTTTGAGGCTCCCGGCACCTTTGCATTATGTCCGGCGTGTACATTATATTTTGCCATGTCCTATTCCTCCTTTCCGCTTTCTTCCAGGATTTTTGCCGGATCTTCCTCCGATTCCGCAGGCTTTTTCTGCTCTTCTCCCGCTTCCGGCAGACGGCAGGTTTCTCTTTCCGCCTCCGCGATCTCCGCGGGCTCCGGCTCGATTCCCTCGTCGTACTCAACGCCGTTGTCTCCTTCTACTTCCGGCAGACCGGCGATACAGGTCAATAGTGAGATCACGCCCGCCAAAACCGATGCGGACAGTACATATTTCCAATCCACCTGCCCGATGGCCGCCGCCGTTCCAATTCCGGCCACTGCCGTCTGAGCCACCGTCCGAATGGCGCGCACTCCCGCCTTTCTGCCCCATTCCAGCCAATATTCTTTATTCTTCATAATAAAACCTCCTGATTTTCATACGGTCTCTCTATCATTTTATGCATTAAAAAAAGACCGGTTCCTGGTCCGGTCCGATCTGCCTGCCGCTTGGAATTAAAAACCTTCCTCTTTTTCCTCTTCTTCTGATGAGGCGGTAAGTTCCTCTATCTTATATTTGATCTCCGCCTTTTCCTGCTCTTCCAGAAGGGAAAGCAGCACCTGGATGATTTTTTCCATTTTAACTTCCGCACAGACTCTTTATTAAAATCTATGCGGACGGATTGTCCCCTTTGCCTGTCAGAAGACTGTTATTTTTGTTCTCCCTCTCCAGTATACATACTGCAGAGGGAGATGAGACTATGGCAGAAGAAATCCAGCGCTGCGCCATCTATATCCGCGTCAGCACTTCAGAGCAAATGATTCATGGGAAATCTTTGGAATCCCAGAAAAGTTACCTAGTAAGCTATGCAAAATCCCACAAAATGGATGTGGCTGGGATCTATGCGGACGAAGGCCGTACCGCCCGGAAAGAACTAAAAAAGCGCAAGGCTATCCACGCTCTCCTGGAGGATGTCCGTACGGGCAGGATTGACGTGATCCTCTTCTGGCGTCTGGACCGCTGGTTCCGAAATATGTCCGACTTCTACAGAGTCCAGGATGTTCTGGATGCGTATGGAGTCCGCTGGATCTCCGCCTCGGAACCTGGGATCAATATGGAAACCAGAGACGGGCGGCTTCAGCTGAACGTGGTCCTGTCTATCGGACAGAATGAAGTCGACACCACTTCAGAACGCATCCGATTTGTAAATGAAGCTTCTATCCGCCAGGGAAAGGCCATCTTTGGCGAAGCCAATATGCCTCCCGGATACAAACTGGGAATCATAAACGGCAAGAAATGTATGGTCAAAGATCCCGAAGAAGAGGAAATGGTCCGCGCTTTCTTCGACCATTTTGAAAAGCACCAGAGCAAGCAGGAAACCCTGCGTTATATGCAAACGTATTATGACCCTTCCTTTTCTTACGGAACCTTACGCACCATGCTTTCCAGCGAATTCTACAAGGGGACCTACCGGGGAATTCCTTATTGTCCCCCCTATCTTGCGGAAGAACGCTGGCTCCGGCTCCAGTCCGTCAGCCAGCGCAACATCAAATATTCTCCTTCCGGACGGATCTATTATTTCTCCGGCCTGATCCGCTGTCCTCTGTGCGGGCGCCTTCTTACCGGGACTGGAAGCAAGGCGGTCATTAATCGAAAGACCGGGGAAACGCGGGACTATTGTTATTACCGATGCAACCGGGCAGTCACCGACCGGGCCTGCAAAAACGTTCGCCGGCTCAGTCAGAACCTTTTGGAGGCGCGCCTTCTGGAAGATCTGGGGCAGCAATTCCAACAGTACAGGATCCGTCCTATACACATCGCAAATCTTCCCCGCAGGGAGCCGCAAAAGCGCACCTCCCAACAGATCGGAAAGGAACTTGACCGTCTGAACCTTCTCTTTCAAAAGGGCCGCATCTCCTGGGATTATTACAACGCCCAGTATCGTTCTCTGGAAGAGGAAAAGAAACTTTCTCTTGAAGCGGATGCCAAAAAAGCCCCCGATCTCTCTTATTTGGTCCCTCTGCTTGAACAGGATTTCAAGACGATCTATGATTACCTGAGTCCTGAAAATAAGCGCTCCTTCTGGCGGAACACTGTAAGACAGATCCATCTCAAAGAGGACGGCACCGTTGATTTTGCAGAATATTTGTAAATGGTCTGCGCCTAGACGGCCATCCCCGTTTGGGGCTGACAAAACCATGACCGCAGTTCTTTCCGGCAGCGCCGATATCGGCTTCATGGGGTCGGAAGCCTCTATCTACACTTACAATGAAGGCGCCAGCGATTACGTGGTCAATTTCGCCCAGCTTACCCAGCGGGCCGGAAACTTCCTGGTAGCCCGCCAGAAAATGGATGATTTCTCCTGGGAAGACCTGAAAGGGACCGACGTTCTCGGCGGAAGAAAGGGCGGTATGCCACAAATGGTATTTGAATATATCTTAAAGCAAAACGGCATTGACCCGGCCAAAGATGTCAACATTGACCAGAGTATTGATTTTGGCTCCACTGCCGCCGCATTTGCCGAAGGGCAGGCAGATTTTACCGTGGAATTCGAGCCTGGGGCTACCAGCCTGGAACAGGAGGGCAAGGGATATGTAGTCGCCTCTCTTGGAACAGACAGCGGTTATGTTCCCTACACCGCCTTCTCCGCGAAACAAAGCTATATCGACGAGAACCCGGATGTGATCCAGGGATTCACCAATGCCCTCCAGAAAGGCATGGATTATGTGCAGGCCCATACGCCGGAAGAAATCGCGGCCGTCATTGAGCCTCAGTTTAAGGAGACTGATCTGGACACCATCACTGCCATCGTATCCCGCTATTACGAACAGGATACTTGGAAAGACAATCTGATCTTTGAAGAGGAAAGTTTTGACCTGCTCCAGGATATTCTGGATGAAGCGGGCGAACTTGCCAAACGCGCGCCATATGAAGATCTTGTAACGACTCAGTTTGCCGAAGAAGCGTCTAAATAACCGCCCTTTAGGGCAAACACAAGAGACCTCAGGGATCAAAGCTTTGGAAAGCCTGATTCCTGAGGTCTCTTCATTTTTCTTTCCTCGCCTATTTATATAGACGTTCAATAACTGTAGGATTCCGGGACACTTCCCCCAAAGTTTAATTCAATCGAAGTGATGCATCCCTTGATCTCTACCTCCCGGCCCTCATATCTTCCAGGTACATGCAGCATATTGCGTTTATCCACGTGAGGAGCAAAGATCTCTCCCCCCTTTTTTACCTTCAAAGGACCGATCTCATCGGAAATATAAAGCAGATCCGGCCCTACCCATGTTCCGTACAATTTCTTTTTTCTCAGGTGATATTCCACCGGCATTGCGACCCTCGACTTATTGACCTCTGTTCTTTTCTCACCGATTGCAAACATCTTGTTCCACGCCCCGCTTTTACTCTTTGATCATCTCAATGATATACTCTTTCACCTTATCCCGCGGCATTTCTAACGCCGCCGCCAGTTCGCCGATCAGGAAACGCTCTGCGCTGGCCAAGTACCGTTCATCCACACCGACCGCCTTTTTTCCGCAGGACAGCCTCTTTTTCCTCCGCAGGTAAGTCGTCTTGATCACCGCGATCCATTTCTGACATTGGTTGCTCAACAGCGCTTCTTTATACAGCACCTCCCTCTTTTTTTCGTCTAACACTTGAAGATCCTGAACTTCCCTCAGATTTTCCATCAATTCTTTCGCTTCATCCGCGGAAATGATTCCCCGGATCTGCTTTTTCTCATTATTCACAGGTGTATACACCGTTCCTCCCACATCGTACAGAGGTTTTAACGTATAATATTCTTTGTGTTTATCTGAGCAGCTCATATCCAGCTTTCCGATATTGATCACTTCACAGACGCCTTCTTTATAGTGCGCCACATAATCGCCAATTTTAAACATTATTAACCTCCTATTCATTCTACGCCCGTAAAAACTGGCGTACAGCAAGGCAGCCGAATGCCTGTAGACTGTACGCCAGTATTCACTCGCTTACATCTATGAAGTTCTTCCCTACATCGCCATCAAGCTTTTATAGACTTATTATAACACGTTCTCTCCATTAATGTAAGAATTTTTATATTTTTTTCTGATAACTATTATATATCTCACCTTTTCGCATGACTACAGAAGGATACACATATACATAAATAAATGATCAAAAGGCGGCACCATATGTTTCAAAAAGCAAAACTTCTGAAAGCCTTTGCTGTTCTATTCTTATTCGGCCTATCCTTTCTGGCGGGAAGATCTATCGCTTTTTTCACTTCCCAGAGTCTTCCCGATTCCCGGCCGGCAGATTCTCAAAAGATCTCTTCCTCCTCGGAGAACTGGGGATTAAGTTTCCCAGAAGAGGGCGCCGCTCCTGTGGGGAACGCCACTTGTGATGAATTAGCGGCTTATAACGCCTACTATCGGGACAGCAGGGAAAAAAACATTCTATACTTGACTTTCGACTGCGGCTATGAAAATGGAAATACAGAGAAAATCCTGGACACACTGAAACAGCATGAAGTCCCCGCCGCATTCTTCGTAGTCGGAAATTTCCTCTCCACCAGCCCGGACCTGATCAAACAGATGGCGCAGGAAGGGCATGTGGTAGGAAACCATACTTATCACCACCCGGATATGTCTGAGATATCTGCCAGAGAAAGTTTTGAAAAAGAATTAAAAGAAGTGGAAGACGCATATCAGAAGATCACTGGGAAGCCAATGACTAAGTTTTACCGTCCGCCTCAGGGGAAATACAGCACAGAGAATCTGCAGATGGCCAAAGACATGGGATATCATACCTTTTTCTGGAGCCTTGCCTATGTAGACTGGTACGAAGACGACCAGCCCAGCAGGGAAGAAGCCTTTGAAAAACTCCTGGGACGCATCCATCCGGGCGCCATCGTTCTTCTGCACAGCACTTCTTCCACCAATGGGGATATTCTGGACGAACTGCTGACACGCTGGAAGGAGATGGGGTATTCTTTTGGCTCCCTGGAAGATCTGGTCAATGCTTCCAGTCCATCTTCCAGGGAAACTTCGTCACCGTGAGATCTTCTCAAAAAAGCTGCTTCCATCTCCTTGATAAGAAAGGGCAAAGATGTCCGCGATCGTTTGGGCAATATCGGCAAAACTCCCGCGGATTCCAAGGTCCACCCCTTTTTTCAGCTTCTGTCCCCAGCACAGACAGGGCGTAAATTCACGGCTGTGGTCGGTTCCTTTGAATCCCGGATCACAGCCGTGATCCGCCGTGATCATCAGGTAATCTTCCGGCCCCATCCGTTCCATTAATTCACCGATCTGTCCGTCCACCTCGTTGAGCGCGTTTACGTATCCCGCAATATCGTTTCGATGGCCGTACAGCATATCAAAGTCCACCAGATTCACAAAGCACAATCCCTCAAAGTCTTCTTCCGCGATCTGCAGCGTCCGCTCCATATTCTTACGGTTCCCTTCATTGGGATAGGACTTTGTCAGCCCCTTTCCGGCAAAAATATCATAGATCTTTCCTACGCCGATCACCGAATAATCTTTCGCCTTCAGGGCATCCAGGATTGTCTCCTTTGGCGGTTCCAGGGAAAAATCATGACGGTTTACGGTCCGCTGGTAATCCGGGTATCTTCCCACAAACGGTCTCGCGATCACCCGGCCCACTCCATGTTCCCCCTGAAGGATCAGCCTTGCTTTCTTACAGTCTTCATAAAGCTCAGACAGAGGCACGATCTCTTCATGGGCCGCGATCTGGAATACGCTGTCCGCGGAAGTATAGACGATCAGATCACCTGTCCGCTCATGCTCTCTTCCATAATCTTTGATAACCTCTGTCCCAGAATAAGGGCGGTTGCAAAGCACGCCCCTTCCCGCTGCCTGGGAGAATGCATCAATGACTTCTTTGGGAAACCCTTCTGGATAAGTGGGCAGAGGTTTCTCTGAGATCATCCCGGCGATCTCCCAGTGTCCGACGGTGGTGTCTTTCCCCATGGAATCTTCCCGCATTTTTGCGTAACATCCTTCCACATCCTCACACTTTTTCCAAAAAGAGGTCCCTTCCAGACAGAACATTCCAAGCCGTTCCAGATTTGGCGCCTTCAGATTCCCGCTTCTGACACAGGTTCCAAAAGTGTCGCATCCCACGTCGTCAAAAAGCTCCGCATCCGGCGCCTCACCGACGCCGACGCTGTCCAGCACGATCAAAAATACCCGTTTTGCCATATCTTATCACTCCCTTATATTGTTATGGCGCGCCTTTCCAGCAAAAAGGCGCGCCGTCCGTCTATCCTTCCCTCTCCGTCTTAGGCGGGAAAGATTGGTATGATTTTTTTACGATTCACATCTACTAAGCCCAGATCTGACATTTTTACTTCTGGGATCACCGGAAGGGCCAGCGTTACGATCCTAAGGAGCGGATTCTCCATCTCCGTCAGTCCGAGAGCCCGGTTCGCGTCCTTCATCTTGGCGCTGTCCTTAGCCAGATCTTCCGCCTTCTTCAAGGAGATCAGCCCTGCCAGAGGCAGTTCCAGCGTATGCAGGATCTTTCCATCTTTGACCGCGCACATTCCTCCGCCCACTCTCTTCAGCTCTTCCGCCGTGATCAGCGCATCCGCCGGATCGTCGTAGACGATCGTCAGGTTGTGACTGTCATGGGACACGGTAGAAGCAAGGGCGCCGCAGGTTGTACCAAATCCACGGACAACTCCAAGAGCCAGGTTGTCATTTCCCTCATAACGGTTGACCACCGCCACAAACTTCAAGTCCTTGTCTCCGCTCAGATCTAATTTTCCGTCCTTAACCGGAAGTTCCTCGCACACTGCCTCCGTGGAAGAAAGATTCAAGTCATAGTAAGTCATGACATTTACCTTGACGGTTCCTTCCTGTACAGGAGCCTTCAGCACGAAATCCTCCTCCGTAAGTTCTTTCACGTGTACAGAATTCCTGCTTTCCAAAGGATAAGACTTTTCTTCGATATCAGCCAGAAGCTTTCCATTTTCTGCCACCAGCTTCCCTCCATAGAAAACTTTTGACGGCTTTAACTCGGTCAGGCTCTCTACGATCTGCAAGTCCGCCGCGTATCCTGGAGCGACTGCCCCCAGATTTTCGATCCCCGCTTCTCTTGCGTTATTTAACGTAGCGCTTTTGATCGCCGCCACCGGCTCCATGCCATAGCGGATAGCCGCCCGGACCACATCATTCATATGTCCGTTATGCAGGATATCATCCGCCTCCCTGTCATCTGTACACAGGCTCAGATTGTCAAAGAATTTGAAATCTTTAACACCTTCCAAGATTTCCTTCACATTTTTTGTGATGGAACTGTCCCTAGCGTCCACATGCATACCGCTGCGGATCTTTTCTGCCGCTTCCTCTCCAAGCCTGGATTCATGGCAGGTATTAGGACCGCCGCAAAGATAGGCTGACAGCGCTCTTCCTGATACAAAGGGAGCGTGCCCCTGTAAATAAAGGCCATTTTTCTCAGCCACATCGATAATGTCCATCATCCGGTCCCCGCCCTGGATCACATCGATAAAATCCATAACCTCCGCAAGTCCGATGACTCTCGGAAGCTGGGCCAGTTCCTGGATCTCTTCTACGCCAAACTCAGCGCCCGCGTTCTCCAATCCCGGAACCGCCGGAACGCAGCTTGGAATATCGATCAACTGGCGCATAGGGAGTTCCTCAGAGCTGTCATACATATAACGGACTCCCTCTACACCCCAGACATTTCCAATCTCATGCGGATCGGTGATCACTGTGGTAGTCCCGTGAGGAATCACAGTCCGGGCAAAATTCCGGGGCGTCATCATGGAGCTTTCAATATGCTCGTGGGCATCGATAAATCCGGGGATCAGGTAGCGCCCCTGCCCGTCGATCACTTCTTTGGCCCCGTCAAGATCCGCTTCCAGATCTTTGTACTCCACATGGGCGATCATCCCATCAAAAATAAACACATTGGCTGGGTAAATCTCACCCGTGATCGTATTTACCAGCTTCACATTTTTGATCAGAAGATCACTTTGGATTTCTCCAAGAGCCGCCTTTAATAGCTCCCGCTTGTTCTTTGGACGTATTTTCATAAGTCACTGTCTCCTTTTTATTAATTAAAAATAAAATACATTACTAACGGGATAGCCAGCACATACATTACCGGTGAAAGTTCTTTGTATTTGCCGGTAGCCAGTTTAATAAAGATATGGGCAAGGATACCAGCCGCGATTCCTGAAGCGATTCCTCCGGCGAAGATTACGAACATGATCATAACAAATGGGCCAAAGGCATCGGTAAAATCGCTGAAATCAATATTCTGGATTCCAGATACCATAAGGAATCCCACGAAAATCAGCGCCGGACCGGTGGCCGCATCCGGGATCATCAAGACCAAAGGAGAGAAGAATACCATGATTCCAAACAGAATCGCCACAACCACGCTGGTAAGTCCAGTTCTTCCTCCAGCCTCTACACCAGAGGATGATTCTACAAAGGTAGTGATCGTTGTGTTTCCGGTACAGGCGCCCACACAGGTTCCAATGGCATCTACCAGGAATGGTTTCTGGATATCCGGCATGTTTCCATTTTCATCCAGCATATTCGCTTTTCCCGCGACTCCAAGCACTGTTCCCAATGTAGAGAAAAAGTCCCCGCAGAAAGTGATAAATACATAGATTACCGTCTGGAAGGCCAGAAGTCCTTTAAAATCAAAGGAAATCATCAGATTGCCCAGTCCCTGCATATCCGGCAGCTTTGCCGCGGCATCCGGAAGCTGCGTCACCCCAACCGGGATTCCGATCAAGGTCACTGCCACGATTCCGATCAAAATGGCTCCATTTACACGATACGCCGTCAAAACCGCGATCAGGAACAGCCCAAACAAGGCCAGCGCCACTGCTGGCTGTGTAAAATCCCCCATGCCGATTCCATCTTCAAAAGTACCGATCCCGGAATTGTCAAATCCAAGATACGCAATATAGAATCCGATGGCCGCTCCGATCGATACTTTAATATTCTTAGGAATCGCTTTTACGATCAGATCCCGGATCCCAAAAATAGTCAAGAGCACAAAGATAGAGCCAGAGATCAAAGTGATCGCCATGATCTCGCCAAACGCAAGTTCCCCGGATTGGAGAAGGGCTCCAAACATAAAGTTTGTTCCCATTCCAGTGGAAAGCGCAAACGGCATGTTTGCGTACAGTCCCATGAACAGCGTAATGATGGCGCTGACGATCGCGCAGGTAACAGCCAAAGCTTCTTTTGTGATCACCAGCCCGTTCACATCTGCGAAGTATGCCGCGTCACCAAATCCAATGATGGCGCTGGGCTGTACCACAAGCACATAAGCCATGGTCATAAAAGTCGTGAGTCCTGCCAGGATCTCTGTTTTAACATTTGTACCTTTTTCATTCAGTTTGAAAAATGATTGTAGTTTCCCCATTTTTCTCTCTCTTTCCTTTCCATATATAAATTGTCATTAACGGAATCCATTATACTCTATCCCGCCGCTCTTTTGCAAACCTATTCTTCAGCTTTCAATCCCATATTTTCCAAAACCTCTTCCGCCTGCTTCTTTTCTTCTGCCGGAATATAGATTTCCTCCCCGCAAAGAGAGTTGGCGCCATAGGTATTTAAGAATCCTCTGCCGTCCGCGTCTTTTTTATAAGCAGGGATTCCGACACTCCTTAATGCTTCCAAGATCATCTCTGCCTGCAGATTGTCTTCCGCAACGAAAATCTTCTTTACATCCGTTCCTTCCATTTTCCCATCTCCCTTCTCCTTACTATGGATACTAGCACTTCTCATCCAGGAAATCAACGGCTGGGAACCATAGAATGATCCGGAATTCATTTCCGGCCACATCCGCTTTTATTTTTCCGCCCATACGCAGTACAAATTCTTTGGCGATGGCCAGACCCAGTCCCGTAGAATTTCTGCTCCTCGCCTTGTCCGCCTTATAAAAACGCTCGAACACCCGATCTGGATCGATCTCTTCCGGATGTTCTGCCGGATTGCTGATCTTCAGGCAGATTTCCTTTCCTTCCCGGCACAGGGAGAAAGAAATCCTCTCTCTCCCATGATCCATACTATTCTTAATGATATTCTGCAGCACTCTCCGAAGAGCCGGAACATTTCCCTCAATATACAATTCTCTTTCCGGGATCTGGATATCCGGCTGGATACCCTGTTCCGTCCAGTCTTCATAATAGGAGAAAATGCATTCTTTTAAGATCCGGTTCAGACAGCATCTGGACAGCTCTAACTGAAAAGAGTCGTCCCTAAGTTTCGTGAACGTAAACAGTTCTTCCAGCATTTCTTTCAAACTCTCTACCCGTTCTTCTATAATTCCCAGATACCTCTGCTGCTCTTCCGGGTCTGAGGACTCTTTCAAAAGCTGAAAATACCCGTCCAGCGACGTAAGCGGCGTGCGGATGTCGTGGGAAAGGCTGGTATAAGTATCTGAAAGCATCTGCTCCTTCTTCTGGTAAGAAAGCTGCTGTCTCTTCCTTTCTCCGATCATTTCGTTTAAAAGCTCTGTCAGTTCTCTGAGACTTCCCGCTGTCCAGTCTCCTGTGATCATCATATTGCTTTCATTCTCTCTTAAGAACGCAAGCTGGCGGCAGATGTTTTTCACCTGCCGCTCATATCTCCACAGAATGACCGCTAAGGCCAGACAAAGTATAATTAGGATTCCAATGATCATTTCCATTTATTCAATATCCCTCTTTGTAAAAATCAGACCTGTCAAGATCCCGCACACCAAGATATAGGCCGCGGCCACACCTGCCGCATAGAATCCGTCCGCGCCGGACGGCCGCATGGTCAGCATAGAAAGCTGTCCTGTCACCGTATGATCCAACAGCCGAAAGTCTTCGAATCCCAGATTGTGGATCAGGTTATCTATAGCTCCATAGAAGCTGGCCAACAGATTCATGCATAGCCCTACCGCAAGGATCATACTGAACACACTGCTCCTTAGGATCACCGCCGATGCCATACAGATCAGAGCAAGAGCCAAATGCAGCAGAAGCTGGACGCCCAGATACCCAAGGAATTCCTGTGTGATCCCCAACTTCAGATATCCGAAGATGATCTGATTGGAAACCGCCTGGATGAAAAGAAAGACCCCAAATGTTAAGAGCACATAAATCCCCAGGGCAGCGATCTTGGAAACGATCAGCTTCCACCTGCCGTTGATCTGTCCTCCAATATTCTTTAAGTACCCGCTGTTCATGTCAGCCGAAGAGAAAAGCACCGCGAAAATCGCCAAAAACACGGCCACAAACTTTCCCTGGATATTGGCGTACAAAATATCTGACAAGGTTACCTTCTCCCCCGGATCCGTGGGAAGTATCACCTGCATCCCTATCATTACCGCGTTTTCCCCATTTTCTTCCTGTTCCTGGTAGAACTGATGGTTTTCCGCCTGGATCTGCGTATCTTCATAATCGGTCTTGGACAGAGATGTGGTAAATACTATGAGCACCCCCATCACGATCCAGATCACATACAGGCTTTTGGTATGGAACATCCGATATAGATCCATTCTCACCGCATTAAGCATTTCCCTCACCTCCTGTCAGATTCAGAAAGTAAGTTTCCAGTTCTTCGCTGTTGATCCCGATGCCTTTCACCAGAATCCCTGCCTTGGCAAGCTCCATATTGATCCTGGCGCTCTCGTCCAGCCGCTCGAAGATCTGGATATGTTCTTTATCCGCGATCTGATAATCTTTAAATCCAAGCGCGTCCAGAACCGGAACCGCCTGTTTCGGCTGATCCAGCGTGATCTCAATCCGCTCACTGCAGCGTTTCATCAATTCCTCTCTGGTCAATTCCTGCAAAAGACTCCCCTGATGGATGATTCCGTAATCCGTTGCAATTTTAGACAATTCTTCCAGAATATGGCTGGATATGATGATCGTCATATTCCGCTCTTCATTTAATTTAAGGATGGTGTCCCGGACCTCCGCGATCCCCTGCGGGTCTAAGCCATTAATGGGTTCATCCAATACCAGGAGATCCGGTTCCCCTACCAGGGCAAGCGCAATGCCAAGCCTCTGTTTCATTCCAAGGGAAAATCGTTTCACCGGTTTTCTTCCGCAATCTTCCAAGCCAACAATTCTCAGAAGCTCTTCCACATATCCCTTTTTGTAGACTCCAAACAGTTTACACTTGATCCTCAGATTGGAAGCGGCGCTCATATTCCCGTATAATCCCGGCGCCTCGATCAGACATCCGATGCGGGAACGCAGTTCCCGCAAATCCTTCCCTTTCTTTCCAAACATCTCGATCTCACCCGCCGTCGGGCTTGCCAGGCCGCTGATCATCTTTAGAAACGTTGTCTTCCCGGCCCCGTTTCTTCCGATAAATCCATAGACCGCTCCCCGCTTTATATGAAGGCTGACCTGGTCAACCGCCCTCTGGTGCCCATACTTTTTCGTCAGGCCGCGGGTCCTAAGCAAAACATCACTCATCGTTCTTTCATCTCCTTCATTTTCTTATCTGCACACTCAGGATACAAAACAGACCCTAAAAAAACGCAAATAAAAAGTAAAAAAAGACTAAAGCCACCAGTTCCGCCATGCATTGTTTGGGAGCGGAAACCATGCTTGCATGGTTTTGCGAGCAGACATATGCATGAGTGGAGCGCCCGTATATGAGCAAACGTAGCCGGCAGGCCGGCGGAGAAGCCCCACCGGGGCGGTTTGCGAATGGGCGCGGGCGGAACTGGTGACCCTCTTTTAGTCCGCCGCCCGTATATGAGCAAACATAGCCGGCAGGCCGGCGGAGAAGCCCCACCGGGGCGGTTTGCGAATGGGCGCGGGCGGAGAAGCCTCTTATGAGTGAAGCCTGTATCCAATCCCCCACACTGTATCGATGTATTCTTTTTTTGAAACTTCTTTCAGCTTTTTACGGATATTACTGATATGCACGTCCAGCGTCTTGGTCTCTCCCATGTAAGGTTCCTGCCACGCATACTCAAAAATATCCTCTTTACTGAACACCTGCTTTGGATGTTTTAGGAGAAGTTCCAGGATCGCGAATTCCTGCCGGGTGATCTTAGGGATCTCTTTTTCTTCCGCCCACACCTGGAAGGTGGTCCTGTCTAACTTCAAGCCCTGGCTGGAGAGCACCTGCTTTTCCTCCTGGTTCTGTGCATGGCGGAGCTGTACCTGTATCCTGGCCATTACTTCTTTGATCTCAAAAGGTTTCGTAATATAGTCGTCTGCCCCGGCTTTCAGAAGGTCCACTTTCTCATCCAAGCTGTCTTTGGCGGTCAGTACGATCACCGGAAGTCCGCCTTTTTCTCTGATCTTTTCAAGGACCTGCTCTCCTGCCATTCCCGGCAGCATTAGATCCAGCAGTACCAAAGCGTAATCTTTCATATTTAAGAGCATATCTCCTTCTGTGCCGGAAAATGCCTGTTCACAGAGATATCCTTCTTTTTCCAGCGCTTCTTTCAGCAGATTGTTAATATGAGGATCATCTTCTACGATCAAAATCTTCTGCACGGTTCTTCCTCCTTCATTCTTTATCGGTCAGTCTTCTAAAAATAAGTTCCTTAGATCCGCCCTTCATTCTTTTCTTCCAGCACGCGGATTCCTTCAAGGAACATCCAGCAGATAGGGGTTGGGATCCCCAAATCCTGTCCCATTTTCACCATACTTCCCGCAAACATTTCCACTTCTGTTTTCTTTCCTGCCTCCAGATCCTGCAAAGTAGACGGTTTGTTCTTATAAGGAATCTCAAGCAATGTCTCCGACTGCCCCTTCATCACTTCCTCTGAAATATAAATGCCTTTCATTTCAGCGACAGCCTGCACTTCCTTCATGGCCGCCCAGCGGATCTTGTTGGCCGCCTTGCTCACGCCATAAGCGCCAAAGGGAACTCCCAGAAGGGCGCATGTCAGGTTCTCTCCTACGTTGCACATAAATTTAAACCATAATCCCCACAGCATGTCTTTATCAATCTCATACGGGATATCACAGTACTCAAACAGCTTTTTTACTGCCACTGTCCGTTCTGTCAGTTCCTCATTCCGGGCCTCCCCAAAATGCACTTTTCCCCAGTAGGGGTCAAAGTCGGCCCGACCGTCTTTCATTACAATAGATACTCTCATATAGGAGTACAGCACATGGTCCCATCCATAAACGGCCGCGACTCTCTCTTCACTTTCCACGCCATTCATCACGCATAAAATCTGCGTCCTATCTCCCACAAACCTGCGGATGTCTTTGATCGCCTGATCAAGCCCCATGTCTTTGACCGCCATGATGATCAAGTCTTTCGGTTCCCCATCTTTTGGCTCGCAAACCGGAAAGTGATAGTTTACGCCATTGACCATCACACCCCGGCTTTCCAGACGTTTTTTCCTGTCTCCTTCCGCGATCACGCAGAAGCGCTCTCTTCCTAAATGTTCTTCCATTCTTGGCGCAAAGAAAACTCCCATAGCTCCCAGGCCGATCAGCGCCGCGCTTTTGATCTCCATTTTCTTCTCCTCCTTATAGAAGCCCCATGCTGCTGTCACCGCATGAGGCCTCCTTTGTGATAAATTTAATATTGATATACTTGTTCAAAAATCAGGATTTTGAAAGCAGTTCCTTTAGTCTGGCAATCTCTTTGTCCTTCTCGTCCAATTGCTTTTTCTGCTCGCTTAACACACTGTCCTTCTCGTCCAGTTGCTTTTTCTGCTCGCTTAATACGCTGTCCTTCTCGTCCAACTTCTTTTTCTGCTCGCTTAACACACTGTCTTTCTCATCCAGCTTTCTTTTCTGCTCCTTTAACACACTGTCCTTCTCGTCCAGCTTCTTTTTCTGCTCATCAATTTCTTCCTGCATTTCGTCAATCATGTACTGTACCGTGTTTCGATCCAATTCCTGCAACTCTTTGGAAAACATTTCCATCACCTTCTCTACATTTCGACACAGCTCATAGATTTCTCCGTAAAGATTTCTGAACTCTGGATATCCTTCCAACAATTCCGCAATCCTGGACGGTTCATCTGTACTAAAGAATACAAGCCAAGCATCCAGCTTGCTTCTGACACCTTTATTGTGCACAATCTCCTGAAAGATGTCAAGCGCTATCAAGGCATATTCCTGCTGCAGATCCAAGCAGAGACCGGTATCTGACTTCTGGGAAAAGTGATGGATATAATTTTCTTGAAAATTTAAACTGGGTATCCCTTCCGATATGGAACTTTCACATAAGATCAAGACGCCTTATGCCTTTTAAGAAATACGGCGGCAAGAACACCGCCGATATTAGTAAAGAAACAATAACACATGTCATAAAGAAAAGCAATCTCAATCTCCCCAACTTCTAAATTCTTTCTAAAACAATCTCCCCTTCCGTTGACTGTGCCCGCCTGCCTCTTTATAATGAAACTGTTTTCTGATAGAGCGTAAAAGCGCGTACATAGAAGGGAAGAGACTGCATGCTTCAGATCAAAAACATCTGCAAAGAATATCGGACCGGCACCCTGATCCAAAAGGCGCTGGATAACGTCAGCCTGAATTTAAGAGACAATGAATTCGTAGCGATCTTAGGCCCCAGCGGATCAGGCAAGACCACTCTTTTGAACATCATTGGGGGACTGGACCGCTATGACAGCGGAGACCTGATCATTAACGGCATTTCTACTAAAAAATACAAAGACAGAGACTGGGATTCTTACCGGAATCATACCATCGGATTTGTCTTTCAAAGCTATAACCTTATTCCCCATCAGACAATCCTGGCCAATGTAGAGCTGGCGCTTACCATC
Source organism: Lachnospiraceae bacterium KGMB03038 (assembly GCA_007361935.1). Classification (NCBI taxonomy): domain Bacteria; kingdom Bacillati; phylum Bacillota; class Clostridia; order Lachnospirales; family Lachnospiraceae; species Lachnospiraceae bacterium KGMB03038. The sequence goes on from CP041667.1 coordinate 2,567,788, forward strand.
TCCGGCATCGAAAAATCAGAGCGTCTTCAAAGAGCAAGAGAAGCCTTGGAACAAGTGGGCCTTGGGGATCAGGTGCACAAACGGCCAAGTCAGCTTTCCGGAGGCCAGATGCAGCGAGTTGCCATTGCCCGTGCCTTAGTCAACGACCCGGACATCCTGCTGGCCGATGAACCCACCGGCGCCCTGGACAGTGAGACCAGTGTTCAGGTCATGGATCTCCTTCGTCAGGTGGCCAAAGACCGTCTGGTGGTCATGGTCACCCATAACCCGGAACTGGCGGAACTCTATGCCACCCGGATCGTTAACTTAAGAGACGGGAAGATCCGCTCAGACAGCAACGCCTTTGAAATCGATGAAACTTCATTAGAAGAACCAGAACATCGGAATATGGGGAAATCTTCCATGTCTTTTCTGACTGCCCTCTCCTTAAGCTTTAACAATCTTCGGACCAAAAAAGCCCGGACACTCCTGACCTCGTTTGCGGGTTCCATTGGCATCATAGGCATTGCGCTGATCTTGTCTTTATCCAACGGCGTCAATGCCTATATCAAATCCATTGAGACCGATACTTTGGCGGAGTATCCTCTTCAGATCCAGAGTACCGGCCTGGATCTTTCTTCCATGATGGGCGGCGCCGCCGGGAGCGGTTCCGAGCCGGAAGAAAATACCGGAGATGTAGCTGTCATCCAAATGGTGACAAATATGTTTTCTACCATGGACTCCAATGACCTAAAATCTCTGAAGGCATATCTGGACAGCGAGGAAAGCGGGATCGAAAAATATACCAACGCTATAGAGTATTCTTACAGCGCGGTTCCCCAGATCTATCGCTTGGAAGATCAGGACGTCCGGCAGGTTCACCCGGATAAGTCCTTCGATGAGCTGGGACTTGGCTCCGCCTCCGCCTCTAATTCTATGATGGCCTCTATGATGAGTACAGATATTTTCTATGAGATGCCGGAAAATACCAAGCTGTATGAAGGGCAGTATGATGTAAAGGCCGGACGGTGGCCGCAAAACTATAATGAATGTGTCGTAGTCCTGACCTCAAATGGGGGCATCAGCGATTTTATGCTGTACACTATGGGACTGCGGGATTCTGCGGAACTGGATGATATGATCCAGCAGTTTATCGATGAAGAAAATGTAGATACCCCAGAAGATATGGGCAGTTACACCTATGACGATCTGCTTGGGGTCTCCTTTAAACTGGTAAATAGTTCTGATTATTACCAGTACGACAGCCAGTACCAAGTATGGACAGATAAAACAGATGATAAAGAATATATGCAAAACCTGGCAGAGCAGGGTGAAGATATAAAAGTTGTCGGTGTCGTCCAGCCTTCCGAAGACGGCAATGGTTTTGTCCTTGCCGCCGGCATCGGATATACACCGGCGCTGACCAAACATGTTGCCCAGCAGGCTGAAAAAAGCGAAATTGTACAGCAGCAGCTTGACAATCCAGATATAAATGTATTTACCGGAGAAGCATTTGGAGAAGAAAATTCAGAGAATGGTTTTGACATGGAATCCCTCTTTACCATTGATGAAGAAAAGCTGCAGGAAGCTTTTGGCTTTGATGAAAGCGCGTTTTCAAATATTTCCGATTCCTTTGATTTCTCCAATGTATTCGGCAGCGCGGGAGAATCTATGGATCTGTCCGGCCTGATCGACCTAAACGACATCCAGATTGATCTTCCGGATATGGGCGCCGTAGATCTGGGAGAAATGATGGGCGACCTTACGATCCCTATTTCCCAGGAAGGGTACGCGAAAATGATGGAAAGCCTGACGGAGGGTTACGGACAGTACGTGAAGGACCATCCAGAGGCAGATTATTCCGGGCTGCAGGAAGATTTCCGGGAATATCTTCAAACAGACGGCGCAAAGGGGATCATGGAAGCCGCGGTGGAGTCGATCATAAGCGAAAACATCCAGACAGTGACGGACGATCAAAAGAAAACGCTTCTTACCCGTCTGCAGGAAGGAATTGAAAAATCTGTCAGCGATATTCCAAATGGGGATATAGATACGGACGCAGTCAATACTGCCATAGAAACCTACATGGGCACAGACGGCTTGGCTGCCGTCAATGACTGGATGGATGCAGTTGCCGCGGATATTGATGCAGCCGTCACTGACGGCCAAATGAACGAATTGGCCCAAAACCTTTCACAGGGTTATCTGGAGTATGCCCAGAATGGAAACGGAATAGATCCCTCTCAAATAGCCTTGCATTTTCTCCGGTATCTTCAGACTGAAGATGGCCAGCGACGACTGGCCGAAGGTCTTGCCGCCGCTGTTGACACAGACGCTTTGGAGGAGCAGCTTATGAGCTCCGTGGAAAGTTTTATGGGCGGCGCCATGTCTTCCTACGGCAGCGCTGTCAGTTCCGCTCTGGAGACCCAGATCTCTTCCGCCATGCGGCAGATGATGAGTCAGATCGCCTCAGGAATGGGAGAGGCAATGGGCGCTGCCATGTCTGATATCGGGAACAGTCTGCAGAATGCCATGAGTATTGATGCGGATTCCTTTGCGGAAGCCTTCCAGATGAATATGACTGGAGATGACCTGGCGGAACTGATGATGTCTATGAATTCAAGCCAGAGCGCCACTTATGATAATAACCTGGCCTCTCTCGGATATGTGGATTTCGACGAACCTTCGGCCATTGATATCTATCCGATCGACTTTGAGAGCAAAGAACAGGTTGTAAAAATCCTGGACGATTATAACAGTCGGATGGAGGAAGAAGGGAAGGATGAACAGGTGATCACCTATACAGACCTGGTAGGCTCCATGATGTCTTCAGTAACAGATATCATTGATACGATCAGCTATGTATTGATCGCGTTTGTCGCCATCTCCCTGATCGTTTCCTCTATTATGATCGGTGTCATCACATATATCAGCGTACTGGAGCGCAAGAAAGAAATCGGAATCCTGCGGGCTATCGGCGCCTCCAAACAGAATATCTCCCAGGTATTTAACGCGGAGACCTTTATCATCGGGCTATGCGCCGGGCTCATAGGCATCGCCTCAACCTTGCTTCTTCTGATTCCCGCTAACGCCATCATCCATCATGTGGCCGGGACAAATGATGTAAACGCTTACCTTCCGCTTCTGCCGGCGGTCATACTGATCCTGCTCAGCGTAGTCCTTACCCTGATCGGCGGCCTGATCCCCTCTAAGAAAGCCGCCAAGAGCGATCCGGTCACCGCTTTGCGGACAGAATAGGTATCCGCGGCGCTTGTCCTTATAGAACTAAATTCGGAAAATGCATCCATACCAGTTTTCGTATGGATGCATTTTCTTCAGACCAAATACTGAAGCCGCTATGTGTGGGGGAAAAATAGCGCTACATAAAACTGTTCTCCTTTCTGCCCATACTGACAGCTTCCTCCCATCCGTTCCATCATTTTCCGCACATTCTGGAGGCCTACTTTCGTACTCTCCGTATTTTCTCCAGTCCCCTTGACTGTATTTTCAAAAAACAGACACATCTCCTCTTCTCCGCAGGAACACAGGATCTGCACAGGACGGTCTTTGCGCGCGTACTTAAGGATATTCGAAGTAATATTATCCATGATGCGGGAAAGATACATTTCATCCACCTGGATTTTCTTTGGTTCCCATTTCATATCCGGTTCTGTGTGAAATCCTTTTTGTTCCAAATAACTGCAAGTTTCTGAGAGCAGGTCGTAGAAAAATGTCTTATAAACTTCCGGCTCTTCCATCTGGATCCTGCTGTCTTCTGATACCAGAGCATACTCAAAAAGATGGTCCGACAACTGTTTAAGACGCCGGGCTTTCTGGGCGATCTTCTCAAGATACTCCTCTACCTTCCTTTTTTCCACTCCTTTCTGGCCGACCTCTTTTTGCAGGATTTCCGTATACAGCAGGATTGAGGTAAGGGGGGTCCTCAGGTCATGGGACATCTCTGTTACGATCTCCTTATTCTCCTTCACAAGCTGTGCTTCCTGCCGGATCTGATCTCTAAGGGAACGGCGCATTCCATCCAGTCCCTGGGCAAGCGCCGCCAGTTCATCCCTTCCCCGCACGGTGATCTCATAATCTAAATTCCCGCCTTCCAGAATTTCAATCTCCTTGCCAAGTCTCCGAATATCCTCCGTTTTTCGCCGGATTCCCAGGAAGAGCAGAATGAGAAAAAGTGTGAACGAAGACAGCAGTTCTAAAACCGTAGCGAAATTATAGAGCTGGGACTGATAAGCCCCATAAAGCACTACTTCACCATTTCCGTCCGGGAACTGTATCTGATAATAATTCTCCCACTCGCTGTATTTCTGTTCCCGTTCCTCTTCTGTCAGGTTTTCCAGATTCCTTTTATAATAAGAGTCATAGATCAGCCATTGATTCTGATAGATCTTCATCGAGAGAATCTTTTGCTCTTTGACCCATTCTGTGATCGCCTTGCTGTCCTGGATGCTGATCGCATTTCTTTCCACATATTCCTGCAGGGATGTAATATATTCTTTTTCCTTACGCTCTACATAATGACTCTCATGATACCAGCGTACTACCACATATTCTCCCACATAGGTAAGACAAAAGAATGTCAGGATCGCCGCCGCCAGCGCTCCTGTTACCAGCCGGAGGAGAGAAACATAAAGAGAGTCTCTTTTATTTACCTGCCGCATCGAATCGATACCCCTTTCCCCACACCGTATGGATTCGTTTTGGATTCTGGGGATCCTTCTCGATCTTTACCCTGAGTTTGCGTATATGTACCGTAACTGTAGCGTTACAATTATAGAAGTACGGTTCCTCCCACACGCTTTCATACAGATTCTGCGCGGAAAAGATCTTCGTCGGATGCTCCATCAAAAGCCGAAGGATCCGGTATTCGATTTCCGATAGTTCCTGCCGCTCTCCGTCCGCAAAAACTTCGTTATACAACTTGTGGAGCCGGATGCCTCCTGCTTCCAGATATTCCTCTTCCTTTTTGGTCTCTTCCTGTTCTCTTCCGCCGCTGTATACTTTATAACGGCGCAGCAGCGCTTTGATTCTTCCCAAAAGTTCCGCGTATGAAAAAGGCTTTCCCAGATAATCGTCGCCGCCAGCCATCAGGCCGATCAGTTTGTCAGACTCCTGCGCCTTGGCTGTCAGAAACAAAACCGGTACGTAAGAGCGCTTACGGATCTCCCGGCATCATCACATCCAGGATCACCAAGTCCGTCTGTTCATCCAACGCCTCCAGCCCTTCCCTTCCATTTGACGCCTCCCGGACCTGGTAATCTTCGCTTTCCAGCAGAATGCGGACACCTTCCCGGATATCTGAGTCATCTTCTATGATCAAAATCTGTTCCTGTCTCATCCTTTGCTTCATCCTTTCTTCACATCACCGCGAATCTTCAGCAGTTGAGATCCCGCTTCTTTCGCAAAGCGTTCCGACGCCCAATGCCAGTCCTCGAATCCGGCCTCTTGCCGCCTGTCCGGGAAGTCATAAGCATTGCTCAGATAGTCTCCCAGATACCTTGTCACTTTATCTGCTCCTGAAAGATTCAGATGGTCTCCCTTATCTGAAGTATCTGTCTCCCAGTTGATCCCCAGTTCTTCTAACTTCATATTAAGGTCCAGATACTTCAGCCCTTTCTCCTTTGCGAAATCCACCAGACCATTGTGCTTTCTTGTATTATAATTCACTGGTGAAGGCCCGCTGTACAATACCAGCTTGGCTCCATTTTCCTGACATAACCGGATGATCTTATCCATATAGAAGAGATTCAGCTTTTCTATTTCTTTTTTCTCCTTTGTCTCCTCCATATAGGCACCTTCCCGGTATGCCTTCACTCCTGTCCGGATCTGGAATCCTTTATACATTTCCTGCGGATAACGCTCTCCGGTAAGAAGCGGTTTCCATACATCGTGGAACCGGAAAATGGGGAAATAGTAACTCCGCATTTCGCTCAACAGGGTTTGAAATCCCCCCATCTTTCCTTCATATCTATACATCACATTCGTCTCCAGGAGCACTACCTTAGGAGATTGGTTCTTGAATGCTGTTTTCATCATATAGTAGCTTTCCTGGATCTTCTGTCCCGGTTCCCCGCAGACATAGGAGGTAATCCCATGATCCTTCCAGATCTGCATGGGAGACACCGTTGTATAGCTTTCGCTGTCCCCCACCACCAATACATCTATGGTATGCTTCGGTTCTCCCTGAATCCCCGCAATACTTTTATTTCCTTCCAGGAGCAGATCCGCGTCCTGCTTTACGATCCTTACCACACATTGCGAAAGCAGCAGCAGGATACACATCAGGATTCCCAGAAACGCCCCTGCTTTTTCCACTGTTTTTATTCTTGTTTTCCAATTTTTCTTAAAATCCCGCATAAATCAAATCCACCTGTTGATATCCTGTTCCATAAGCTCCAAAAATGACCAGCGTCAATATAAGGACATAACAAATGCCCCACCGGACCGGAAGTTTCATCTTATCAATCGAAATTCCTCTGGCCATTCCCCGTTCCTGCACCATTCCATAGATTCCCACGATCAGACATCCCGCCGCGGCCGCGTAAAAATCCCCGGGCCTCAATCCCAGATTCAAAAATGTACCGTCCCTTAAGGGCTCAAGCGAGAAGTCCCGGAAGATACCCAAGAACATCTCCAAGCCAGCTCGGAATCCATTCGCGCGGAAGAAGAGTTCTCCTATGAAAATGATCCCCCAGGTCTTCAAAATCCTTATCCACCTCCAGTACCAGGAATCTTCCCGTATATGAGAGATTCTAAGAAACCAGTCCCGGATTGGCTCCACCGCGATCCCCGCCATCAAAACGGCAAAATAATACATTCCAAAGAAAATGTAACTCCATCTGGGGCCATGCCATAATCCATTGCACAGCCAGACTGGGAAAAGAGCCATTGCTGAAATTCCTAGTTTTGTTATATATTTCCCACAGTGTTTTCTTCCAAACTGATTCCACCGTTTGACCGGGGATGACATAGACACGGGGTAAAACACATAGGTTTTCAGCCATGTTCCCAGTGTGATATGCCATCTTCTCCAAAATTCCGCCGCGTTCACGGAGGCAAATGGCTGCCGGAAATTCTCTGGCAGCGTCACGCCAAACATTCTTCCGCTTCCGATCACAATGTCCATGGATCCTGAGAATTCCATATAGAGCTGGATTGTATAAGCAACTGCCGCGGCAGCCGTTACCAGACCGCTGTAGTTTTGATGATGATCAAAGACTTGGCCCACAAGAATATAGAGCCGGTCCGCAATGACCATCTTCTTAAAAAGTCCCCACAGAATCCGCACGCCTCCATTCCAAAGTCCAGAAGCGCTTAACCCTTCTCCCTTCCAGAGCTGCTCTGCCGTCTGAGAATACATACTGATCGGCCCTTCCATGATCTGAGGGAAGAACCCCAGAAAAAGAGCTATCTTTCCCAGGTGATGCTCTGCCTTTATCTTCCCCCAGTACACATCCGCCATGTATCCAACCGCCTGAAGTGTATAAAATGAGATTCCCACCGGGAGCAGAAGCGTCCGGATAGGCATAAATGTTTCTCCCACCGCCCGTATGGTCAAAAAGTTCAGATTCTGAGCGAAAAAATGATAATACTTTAAGTATCCTAAGACCCCCAGAAGCGTCAGAACTCCAAAGGCCAGCACCGCCTTCCTTCTCTCCCGCGCCGCCGTCTCAAGCCAAAGGCCGATATAATGAGTAAAAATCGTGGTCCCCAGAAGGTATAGGAGCAGTTTCCCGCTGATCAGATAGAAAAACGCGTATCCAAAGAATAACAGCGCCTTCCACCTATGTTTCTGAGGAACCGCCTGATAAACGATCAGCGCGATCGGAAGAAATATGAATAAATAGAGTCCTGTATGATACGCCATATGACACCTACCCTTTTAATCTTTGGATCATTGCCCAGAGCGCCTGCGCAGAGTCAAAGTTTTCCGGCGTCATCTCCGCCGCCTCAATCTGGATTCCGAATGCGGACTCCAGTTCTGACACCAGAGTGATCACTCCAAAAGAGTCCAGTATCCTCCCGCTGACCAGCGCCGTCTCCTTCTCATAATCTATACTGTCATCAATATCCCTTAAAATATCCATCAATTTATCCATTATTTTCCTCCTTCTTCATATTCCATTGATACGTGGGCTGCCTGCGGCGGAGCTGTTTCCACCCCATGTTTTTACTATAAAGCGCCACTGCCGGAAGTTCCCGGCTCAGGAACAATGCCATCCCTTCCACCATTGAATAAGCTCCCGTCCTTTCAAAGACCAGCATACTTCCTACGGAAGGTTCTTTTAGGCGGACCTTCTGGAGCAGAACATCGTTGACGGTGCAGAGCGCGCCGAACACGGTGTATTCTCCTTCCTGGCCCTCTTCCTTTTCTGGGATCATCTCCACATGCGGAAGGTACATCCCTCTGACCTGTCCATCGTAATGAATCTGATGGATTCCTCCATCTGTCATACAATATTTTTTTCCTTCATTTTGTTTGATCTCGCAGATTCTGGTCAGATAGTATCCGCAGACGGCTGTCAGCGCTCTTCCCATTTCCAGGACCACGTGTCCTTTCCATCGCATCCGCTTCACTGCTTCTGCCGTTTCTTTCAAATCTTCCAGAAGATGATCTTCTTCCCCTTTGAAATAAGAAACAGAAAGCCCCGGTCCATACTCCAGCGTTTCGATGAAAAATCCGTGTTTTTCTTCTATCTCTTTACAGCACTGGTCCAGATAAGCAATCTCCTCTTTGATCTTTCCAGTTCCTTTTTTCTGTGTCCCGGAAAAATAGTGAAGACCGACAATCTTTACAAACGGACAGTTCTTACGGATTTCAATCATGCTCGTAAGCGTTTCCCAATCCACACCAAACTGATTGCCGCTGGAGAGCCGAAGATAAACAGGCACACTTGCGTGATGCTCCTCGCACCAGTCGATCAGATACTGAAACTGCTGCGGGGATTCCACGGTACATGCGCTTTTCCCTCCCGTGTACTCCAGGATTTCATAAAGTTCTTCCTTTTTCTTGAGCACGCCGGAGATAAAAAGCTTTTCCGGCGGGATCTGAAGCTTGCGGCAGATTTGGAATTCCCCTATGGAACATACTTCCAGCCGGTCTGTCATCCCCGCCATCTGTTCCGCCAAAAATGGATTTGTCTTGATCGCATAGCAGAGGCCGGCTGTATCTCTCAGAATCTCCCGGAATTTTCCGACATGTTCCGTCAAGATATCCATATCAAAGATATAGGACGGCGTTCCGAACCGGGCCGCTCCCTGTTCTAAAAATGTCTTGTCCATCCTTCACACCTCCAATTTCTTTTGAAAATAGCTTCTGTCCGTCTTTCCATTCTTATTGAGGGGCATAGCCGCCACCTGGACGATCTTGCCCGGCACCATATAAGATGGTACTTTTTGCTTTAGTCCTGTTCTTACCTCACAGGGCTTGATCGTTCCTGTATAAAAGGCGGCCAGTCTTTTCCTCTCCTGATCCAGGACACAGCAGCTTCTTTCTACTCCCCGGACCTGTTCCAGCCACCGCTCGATTTCTTCCAATTCGATGCGATGTCCCATGTGTTTGATCTGGAAATCCTTTCTGCCCGCGAAGAACAGCTGGCCATCCTCTCCAAAATACCCCAGATCCCCTGTATGGTAGCAGCGTCTTTCCTTTCCATCCGGATCCGGTTCCATGCAGAATCGTTTTCTTGTCTCTGCCTCATTGTTATAATATCCATCGGACAAAGATTCCCCGGCCACACAGATCTCACCTGTATGCCCTGGCTCTGTGATCCTTTTCCCCGTTTCGTCCGAAAGGAATACTTCCCGGCCTGGAAAAGCTTGTCCAATAGGAAGCTTCTCCCGCATATCCCATTTCCCCTGGAGCTTGTAATAAGTACAATTACAAGTGATCTCCGTAGGGCCATAAAGATTGATGAATTCCGTATCTGGCAGCGCTTCCTGCCAAAGCCGCAGCTGTTTTCCCGGCATGACTTCTCCGCTGAACATGATCATGCGCACTCTTTCGGGGATCCGGTATTCCAATCCTTTTAAAGACGAGATCAGGCAGAGGGCGGATACCGCCCAGACAAGGACCGTCACCTTTTGTTCGCAGAGAAGATCTACCAATTTGGCCGGAATAGAAAAATATGCTTTGGGAATCAGTACCAGCGTAGCTCCTGTCAGAATGCAAGAGTAAATATCTTTTACCGACACATCAAAGTCAAAAGGCGCTTGGTTGCCGAGCCTGTCTTCTGCATGAATCCCAAAAATATCAGTAAAATGTCCAATAAATCGGATTACTGCCTGATGGCTTACCACCACGCCCTTGGGATTTCCTGTAGAGCCTGATGTAAACAGGCCATAGAGAAGGTCTGTCTCTTTGCTTTCTGCGCGGATCTTGGATAGTTTCTCCTCATCTGCCGCTATTTTCAGCGCTTCTTCCAAAAGACAGACAGGGACTTTTTCGCCAATCTCTGCCATTCGTTCCTTCGTATTTTCATCCCCCACTACCAATCCCGGCTTTAAAGTCTCGAAGATCTTCTTCGTCCGCTCCGATGGCTGTCCCGGATCTATCATCACATAGAAACATCCCGCATACACCGTTCCCAGCATAGCCGCCAGCACTACGGCGCTTTTCTCCATCAGAATGACCACAGGACTTCCCTTGGGCACCTGTCTTTCAAACGCAGTTCCCATACGCTTTGCCATATCTGTCAGTTCTTTCCATGATATCTGAAGGTTTCCATCATCCACCGCGATCTTGTCCGGATAAGTCCTCTGTGTATGTTCCAGATATTCCAATATATTTTTCATCTTTATATCCTTTCCTTCCGGCGCAGGCGGTATCCGCGATACCGTCCGCGCCTGTCGGTTTACTGTTTCTTACCGTTTTTGGTTTTGCTGTCTTTGGTTTTGCTGTCTTTCGCTTTGCTGTCTTTTGCTTTGCTGTCTTTCGCTTTGTTGTCTTTCGCTTTGCTGTCTTTCGCTTTGTTGTCTTTCGCTTTGCTGTCTTTGGTTTTGCTGTCTTTCGCTTTGCTGTCTTCTTCCTGAGTCTGACCGCCTTCCTGCTTCTGGCCGCCTTCCTTGGTATCCTGATTCTGATTCTCCGCGTCAGGCGCAGCCGGCTGAGTCGTCTCCTGCTGGTTCTGCTCCGCCGCAGGTTCTTTTCCTTTTGACGTACACGCGACCATGGCGATCGTCATCACCCCGATCAGCGCAAACACCAAGATACTTTTGCTAACTTTTCTCATGATCTACCTCCTTTGTGTTTTTAAAAGGATTCCTTTTGTCATGTCTCATTATGAAAGATAAACCTTAACCAATTCCAAACAGATTCTAAATAAATCTAAATCTCCCACTTTCTTCCTGTCAGCAAAACCTATCGCATTGCGGTCAATACTTTCTGAAGACCAGGTAGACAGACAGGAACCGGCGCGTGAAACCGCGCCGGTTCCTGTCTGATCTGTTTTAAGAGGATTATCCATACCTCCAAGACATTATGCCGCAAAATTCCCTGTATATAACTGATAATATTTCCCCTTGGCCTCCATTAGTTCTTCATGGCTTCCCCGCTCAATGATCCTTCCCTGTTCCATGACCATGATACAATCCGCGTTCTTGATCGTAGACAGACGATGTGCGATAACAAAGGTAGTCCTTCCTTTCATCAAGGCATCCATTCCCGCCTGGATCAATCCTTCTGTCCGGGTATCAATGGAGGATGTGGCCTCATCCAGGATCAATACTGGAGGATCTGCCACCGCCGCTCTTGCGATCGCAATAAGCTGGCGCTGTCCCTGGCTCAGATTGCCGCCGTCACCGGTAAGCATAGTCTGGTATCCATCCGGAAGCCTGCGGATAAACCCGTCCGCGTTGGCAAGCTTCGCAGCCGCGATACATTCATCATCGGCCGCCTCCAGCTTTCCATAGCGGATGTTGTCCATGACTGTTCCAGTAAACAGATGAGTGTCCTGCAGTACCATCCCCAGAGAACGGCGAAGATCCGGCTTCTTGATCTTATTGATATTGATGTCGTCATATCGGATCTTTCCATCCTGGATATCATAGAACCGGTTGATCAGATTCGTGATCGTAGTCTTACCGGCTCCAGTAGCTCCCACCAGCGCCACCTTCTGCCCCGGTTTTGCGTACATCTTGATATTATGCAGTACCATCTTAGAATCCTCATAGCCGAAATCCACGTCATCAAAAATGATGCTTCCCTTCATTTTCTCGTAAGTGACTGTCCCTTCTGCTTTATGAGGATGCTTCCATGCCCACAGTCCGGTCCTTTCATCCGTTTCCTCCAATGTCCCGTCCATATGCTCTTTGGCGTTGACCAATTCTACATAGCCCTGATCTTCCTCCGGCTTTTCATCCAGAAGCCGGAAGACTCTCTGAGCTCCGGCCGCCCCCATAACGATAGAATTCATCTGCTGGCTGATCTGCGCGATGGGCTGGTTAAAGTTCTTATTCAAGCCCACAAATGCGATCACCGTTCCTGCCGTCACTCCCATGGTTCCATTCAGCGCCAGCAGTGCTCCGATCACAGCACAGATCACATAACTCAAATTCCCGATATTCGCGTTGACCGGCATAAGAAGATTGGCATACCGATTGGCTTTATCCGCGCTGTCCCGGAGCTGGTCATTCAGCTTCTTGAATTCTTCTACGGTCTGTTTCTCGCGGCAGAACACTTTTACTGCCTTCTGACCGTCCATCATCTCTTCGATATAGCCGTCCACATTTCCAAGATCCGTCTGCTGCTTCTGGAAACACCGTGCAGAGAGCCTGGAAAAAACCGCCGTAACTTTCAGCATAACCATTCCTATGAGCACAGTCGCTATGGTCAATGGGATATTCAATACCAGCATGGAGACAAGCGCCGCCGCAAGAGTCGCCGCCGAATTAATGATCTGGGGAATACTCTGGCTGAAAAGCTGACGCAGCGTATCCACATCGTTGGTGTACACAGACATAATGTCTCCGTGCGCATGGGTATCAAAATATCTGATCGGAAGAGATTCCATGTTCGCAAAAAGATCATCGCGAAATTTCTTCATCGTTCCCTGGCTCACATTGACCATGATCCGGTTATAACTATAGGAGGCCGCCACTCCCAAGATATAGATACCGACAATCTTCACCAGGGCGGCGGCCAGCGGTCCAAAGTCCGGCTCTTGTGCCTGCAGCAGCGGAAGGATATAGTCATCCACCAGCGCCTGGACGAATAACATCCCCTGCATAGTCGCGCAGGCAGAAATGATAATACAGACCACCACCATCAAAAATGAAAATTTATAGCTTTTGACCATATAAGCCAGCAGCCGCCTCAATACATAGAAAGATGTCATCCTATTTCCGTTTTTCATGTTTCTGCGCTCCTTTCTCTTTCCTTCTTATGAAACCGCCTGGTCAAAGTCTCCGCCGCCCTGGGTCTGGGATTCATAGATATCCCGATAGATCTCATTGGTTTCCAATAAATGTTCATGGGTATCAAAAGCATTGATCCTTCCCGCGTCTAATACCAGAATCCGGTCCGCGTCCTCTACACTGGAAACTCTCTGGGCAATGATGATCTTTGTTGTCCCCGGAATATACGTTTGAAACGCTCTGCGGATTCTGGCATCCGTCGCCGTATCCACAGCACTGGTCGAATCATCCAGGATCAGCACCTTCGGTCTCTTCAAAAGAGCTCTTGCGATACAGAGTCTCTGCTTTTGCCCGCCTGACACGTTGGCGCCGCCTCTCTCGATCCAGGTATCGTACCCTTTCGGCAGACGATCGATAAATTCATCGGCGCAGGCAGCCTCACAGGCTTGTTCGCACTCTTCAACCGCAGCTTCTTCATTCCCCCACCGCAGATTGTCCAGGATCGTGCCTGAGAAAAGGACGTTTTTTTGCAGTACTACAGAGACCTGATCTCTTAATGCTTTCATATCGTACTCGCGGACGTCTCTTCCGCCGACTTTCACCGTCCCTTCCGATACATCATAGAGCCGGCTGATCAGACTGACCAGACTGGATTTCCCACAGCCTGTCCCTCCAATAATCCCAATGGTTTCTCCGGAGCGGATATGCAGATCGATATCCTTCAGTGTATCTTCTCCAGTTCCGTGCTTATAGGAAAAGCTGACGTGTTCAAAATCAATACTTCCGTCTGCCACTTCTGTCACCGGTTCCTTAGGATCCTGGAGGTCCGGTTTCTCTTCCAGCACTTCAGAAATACGCCTTACGCTGGCCGCGCTCATGGTAACCATTACAAAAACCATTGATAACATCATCAACGCCATCATGATCGACGTGATATAGCTGAACAAAGATGTGATATCTCCGGTGCTCATACTTCCCGCCACGATAAAATGGGCCCCAAACCAGGATACAGCCGTGATACACCCATAGACTGACAGCATCATTGCCGGATTATTTACAGCCAGCATAGCTTCCGCTTTCACAAACAGACGATAAAGATCATGGGCCGCCTTACCAAATTTTTGTTTCTCATAGTCTTCTCTTACATAAGCCTTTACTACGCGGATTGCCGTCACATTCTCCTGGATGCTTGCGTTTAGGTTGTCATACCGGTCAAATACTTCTCGAAATACGGGGAAGGACCGTACCATGATCAATCCCAGGATCACCGCCAGAAAACACATGGCTCCCAGAAACACCAGACTCAGCCGGTAATTGATGGCAAAACACATCACCATGCTGCAGATCAGCATAAGCGGCGCCCGCACCGCGATGCGGATGATCATGTGAAACGCGTTCTGTACATTGGTCACGTCCGTAGTCATCCTTGTGACAAGCCCTGCTGTACTGAATTTGTCAATATTGGAAAACGAATAATCCTGTACGCAGGTATACATACGTTCTCTCAGATTACAGGCAAAGCCAGCCGAGGCGCTGGCCGCGTATTTCCCCGCCATAGCACCGGACAGAAGGCTGACTCCCGCCATCACGATCATCAGCATCCCTAGTCTTAAGATCGCCGGCATGTCTGCGCGTTCCAAGCCGTCGTCAATGATCATGGCAGTGATAAATGGCAGCAAAACCTCCATGATCACTTCCAGAGTTGTGAATCCCATTGTCAGGAATGTTTCTTTCTTATATTGCTTTATTTGCGCCAAAACCGTTTTCATATTACCATCTCCTTTTTCCATTCGCTTTATCTTTGTCAGGAAATCTTTCGCCGGCGCGTACAAACTCCTGCCGGCAGCTATTTCGTATACAAACTTTTTACGCCCTCATGATCGGTCAATAAGAATTCTACTTCATATTCCATTGCATGTGAAATTCAAAGATGCTATAATCTATAAGTACTTTTTATAGTTACCGATTCACTTAGTTACTTATCAGGAGATTATTATGAACACAATACAGTTAGAATGTTTCGTCAGCGTAGCGGAACATCTGAATTTTTCCAGAGCTTCTGAAGAATTGAAGATTACCCAGCCAGCTGTGAGCCATCAGATCCGGACATTGGAACAGGAACTGGATGTGAAACTGTTCCGCCGTACCAGCAAAAGCGTTTCTCTTACCCAGGAAGGAATGATGTTTCTCCCGGATGCCCAGATCATTTTGAAAACCGCTCTGTCCGCTAAGGAGCGGCTGGGCAGGAAGGAGCATGTCCTTCCCCTTGATATTGGCTGCCATAATCACATGGAGATGAATCTTCTTCCGCCTGTATTTCATGATCTGGTGAATGAATTTCCATTCCTGCGGCCGGGCATCCATCTGGTTCCCTTCCCCTCTCTTCTGGGACAGGTTGTAAACCGGCAGATCCACGCCGCTTTCGGCGTCCTGGATCCGCAGCGCAAGGTCCAGCTGGATTTCCACAAACTTTGTTCCATACCAATCTCCTGTGTCTGTACGCCGGACCATCCCTTTGCAGAACAGAAAGCATTGACGGAAAAGGATTTTATAGAAAGCAAAAACAATATCATTGTCTGCTCTCCCCGCCATGTTTCCAGCTCCCTTTTTTCTGTCCAAAATCATCTGCTGTCCCAGCTTCCCCCGGAACAAAGATATTTCGCGGATGGCATCGAGAGCGCCCTTGTCCTGGCAAAGGCGAAAATGGGCTATACTCTGTATCCGGATATGCCTCAGATCCGGGAGCCTGGTCTTGTCTATATTCCGATCAGAGATCTTCCTATGCTCTCTTTTGGCGTTTTCTATCAGCAAAGCGACGACTATCCGGTAATGAAGCGGTTCCTTCGCCTGCTTCAGGATTTTTTGCAGAAGGATTTCTCTTCATAAAAAGCCGGCGGCTTCTGCTCTCGCTTAGAGAACGGAAGCCGCCGGCTCTTAAGATTTCTTTCTATACATATTCCCGGATCTCTTTCCTGGCATGACTGATAAACGCTTTCGTAACAGGCGAAAAGGCCTGCGCTTTCTTCCAGGCCAGCACCGTCCTGGATTCCATTTCCGGAGAAAGAGGAATAAATTTTACATTTTCATATTTGCAATTCAAATTCAGCGTTAGTCCTACGCCTACCCCTCCTTCCACCATAGCCACCAGATTATACCAAAGATTTCCTCCAGCCACGATATTGATTTCTTCCGCGTAAGATCCAAACCAGTGGAAGATCTCATTCTGCAGCATGATACGGCGGGTCATGATCAGAGGAACTCCCACTAGATCCTCCGGCTTTACCTTCTCCTTCTCAGCCAGTTCAGAATCTTCTCTTACCAGGACTCCCCAGGTCTCTTTCTCTGGAAGCCGTATAAACTCATACTTACTGATATCCACAGGCTCTACCAGGATACCCAGATCCAGTGTCCCCTGTTCGATCCGTTCTTTGATATTGTCGGAGTTACCGCTGTAGACCTCATACCGGACCAGCGGATGCTGCTTTTGAAAAGAGGCCAGGACCCTGGCCAGAAAACGGGAACTTCTCAGTTCGCCGCTTCCAATGGCAAGTTCCCCTGTCAGGCTGCTTTCTTTCTGCAGGAAATCTTCCTTGGTCTTCTCCGCCAATTCCAAGATCTCCTGGGCCCGGCGCCAAAGCAGCCGGCCGTCTTCCGTCAGCGTGATACTGTGCTTCCCGCGCTCAAACAAGGTGACTCCCAGTTCTTCCTCCAACTGCATAAGCTGCCGGGAAAGGGTGGGCTGAGTGATATGCAGAAGCTTCGCCGCCTTAGTAATATTTTCCTCTCGGGCGGTCATCAAAAAATAGTTCAAAACCCGTAATTCCAATGTCGACTCTCCTTTTATGCTTGAAATAAAGATTGGCAGAACCAATGGATCATAGCTCTGTTGCGCTCGATCACGTCATAAACGCATTTCTCCATCTGCCAGTCTCCGATACATCCTGTAACGATCTTGGAGATCATCTCCAGAATATAGTCTGTTTCCATTGGTACCTTTATTTTCCCCTCTGCTTTCCCCTCTTCGATCAGCTCCCGCAGAATCTGATACTGGGGCCGTTCTTTTTGCAGGTAATTCTCTGTATCCTCTCGGATAAAGAAGAACATTGCCCACCGGGCTGAACTCTTTCCATCCTCAGTCAGTACCCGCAGCATGACCAGCAGGAATGCTTCCAACTGCTCTTCTGTGGAATATTCACGTCCTCCCGCTTCCAGAATTTCATTGTAATACCGCTGATAGCGTTCGTCATATACCTTTGGATACTGGAAGACCTCTTTCTCCTTATCCGCCGGGATGTATTCATAATACATGCTGTAACATTTATCTGCACAGGTAGAATGGCCTTTTTCACTCATCTGCTTTAAGCCCCATCGGGCTACGCTGTACAAGGCCCGAATCAGTTCTTTCCCTTGTTCTGTCAGAGAGTATTCCGTATGTGGCGGGATCTCATTGTACTGAATCCGGTCAATGACTCCATTGGCTGCCAATTCCTTCAACACCTGCGTCAGCGCCATATTGGTGATTCCTGGAACTGCTTTTTTAATCTCACCGTATCGCATGACCTGATACTTATTCAATTTACAAAGCACATCCATCACCCATTTCCGCGAAACCAGATGAAAGACATAGATGATCGGGCAATCACATCCAGTTCCCTGCATCTGCTGCCCTTTCTTTTCTTCAATATCCATATATAAAATTACACCTCCTTACTCCGAAATTCCAAACGGCAGGCGTTTTGTTCCCACTTTCTCTGAACAAAACGCCTGCCAGTCTTTCTTTTAATCTGCCTAATTCCGCTCTTGCTCTTTCTTTTGATGTCTTTCAAACAACAATCGGACATCCTTGATGATCATACACAAAACAAAAATAAATCCCACATATCCGTTGACCATAAACAAAAAGTTGACCAGTATATTAAACGGCAGCAGCAGCGCAACTAAGATCGCGGCAACCGTCAGGCATAAAGTCAGGATTTTATACGGTTTGGATTTTTCTTTAAAAAACCTTACTGCCGTTGTCCACAGTAACGGACAGGCTGAAGAGAAAATCGCCAAGAAGATAACGATAGCGAACACGACCGCAATATATGGGAAAATGTTCTCTGCCAAAATCAGACTGGGCACCTGGCTGTCTGCCACCTCTTGAATATTTGCAATAAACGCAAAAGATAGAACAACTCCTGTCAGCACCGTCACGACCTGTCCAAGTACCGCTCCCCAGAGAAGCTCTTTGATCCTATGTTTTGCAGCCAAATTGGCGCAGAAGCCTGGGAACCACATCAGAGCGAATCCCCCGTAGGCCATAGCGGAAGTCAGCCAGTTGCTGCCGCCCTGCAGGACTTCGGTCTCCCCGTTTGCCAGCAGTGCCGCTCCTTCCGGCACTTTCTGCCAGTCTCCTGCCAAAGTGATCACAGCGATCCCCATAATAAAAACAATCAGAATCGGACCGATCTTACCAATCACGTCTACCACCGCATCCAGACCAAAGATCGTAGAAATACAGGCACACCCTGCCAGCAGCGCCGCTCCAGTCCAAGTAGGCCACCCAAACTGCTGGGTCAACGTAGCGGAAGCTCCCGCGACCATCATGACAAAGGACATAGCACAGAGCACCGTAGCAAAATAATCGAAAAATTTCCCCAGATAGGGTCCACAATAATAATAAAAAATATCACTTCCTTTGTCAAATTTTTTCCGATGTCCAGCCATCAGGCAGCTGCAGTTGGTATAAACTAAAATGGCCAAAAACGCGAGCCCTGTCAGCACGCACTGATATCCATAAGAAGCGAAATACTGCATCACTTCCTGACCGGAAGCAAATCCTGAACCTATGGAAAAGGCAATAAAAGCTCCCATGAATATAATGATATTCTTAATACTTAATTTTGTCTCCATGTGTAAAGGCGTCTCCTTTCGTCTTTCCTCTGTTCTTAAAACTTCCCGGTCAGCTTTCAACTTGCTTCCATCATAACAGTCCTCTCTTTTGCCCGGCAAGTACGCAAATCATCTTGAGCTAGTCAGTTTTTTTTGACTAAGACATGATAAACTGCGTACTTGCCGGCTTTTTTGCAAGGCTTTTATAATGGTGCCAACAAGGAAAGGAGGAGCTCATTTATGAACTCAAAGACGAAATCTTATCCACATCTTTTCAGCCCCATCACGATCCGGGGGCAAAAGATCAAAAACCGGATCGTATCTTCTCCCAACAGCGGAGGACCAAATCTGTACCGTGCCGGCGTCAATGGTTTTTCTTCTTTTACCGAGACTGCCGCCCATTATTTTGCCAGCCTGGCGAAAGGCGGCGTCGGCATCGTGCATACCGGTCATCTTGGGGTAGATCCCCGCTACTATCTGGGCGGGAACCGGGAACGGTTTGACTTTTTCAGCGATGACATCCATGAACATCAACTGACCATTATGCACATGATGACGGATTTGATCCACGCTTACGGAGCAAAAGCCGCCATCGAACTGAACCACGGCGGACATTACGGCCCTCCGGCCGGAGACTGGAAATGCCTTGGGCCATGCACCACCACTCTGGAAAATGGCGTGGAAGTACAAGGGATGGACGAAGAGGAAATGAACCGGGTAGCCGATTATTTCGCCAATGCGGCCTGGATCGGAAAACGGGGCGGCTTTGACATCGTCAACGTACATGCCGGCCACAACTGGCTGCTCAGCGAATTCTTCTCACCGGTGGTAAACAAACGGACCGATGAATACGGCGGCAGCGTAGAAAACCGCGCCCGCTTCCCGCTCATGGTAATGAAGCGGATTCGTGAAAAAGTGGGCGATGATATGATCATCCAGATGCGTTTTACCGCTAATGAAGGCCTGCCAGGAGGAATCACACAGGAAGAGGTGCTGGAAACTCTCAAATTGTTTGAAGGCATAGTCGATATCGTCCAATGTTCCGCAGGAAAAATCTGGAACCATATGAGTGAAGGATACCTGTTCCCCATGCCTTATATGGAACATGGCTGCAATGCTTTTCTGGCAAAAGCGGTCCATGGAAAATTGAACATGATCATCGAGACGGTAGGCGGCATCAATGAACCGGAGATGGCGGAAGAATTTATTAAAAACGGAACCTGTGATTTGGTTGCCTCCGCCCGCAGCTTCGTAGCAGACAACATGTGGGCGGAAAAGGCAAGATCCGGACGTGCGGATGAGATCCGGCCCTGCATACGGTGTCTGCGCTGCATGCGCTATAGTTCAGAGCCTCAGACTGGCTGCAGCGTCTGTACCGTCAATCCTACCCGTATTTTACATACACCATTGCCGGAAACCACGCCTTTTGTCAAGAAAAAGGTGGCTGTTGTCGGAGGCGGTCCGGCCGGTATGCAGGCAGCTCAATCACTAGCAGAAAAAGGCCATGACGTCATTCTCTATGAACAGTCTGAGAAATTAGGCGGAAGGCTTTCTTTCACAGACCACGTGGAATTCAAAGATGACGTGGGAAGATACCGGGATTATTTGATCCGTATGGTCTCCAAAGCGCCAAATATCAAGGTGCTGCTGAACACAAAAGCAACGCCCCAGCTTCTTTCTCTGGAAGCCCCGGACGCCATCGTTCTTGCCATAGGCGCCGAGAAGTTCATCCCTCCAGTTCCCGGCGCGGATGGCCCAAATGTAATCCACGCAGGCGATATCTATGAGAATCTGGACAAACTGGGAAAACAGATTGTCATGGTAGGCGGCGGCCTGGTAGGCTGCGAGACAACCATTTATCTTCAGTCCCATGGGTATTCCGTCGATGTGGTGGAGATGGAGTCCAAACTGATGAAGGATGCGCAGAGTGAACTTCCCTATGAAGTCTTCTTTACAGAATTCTTCATGACACATGAGTATTCCCGCGACCATCACGACCTGTATTCTATCCCGGAGATCGACCGGGTAAAGATCCACTTAAATTCCAGGTGTACTAAGATCACGGAGGAAGGCGTATATGTAATGGACAACGATGGAAAAGAAACCTTCCTGAAGTGCGATACCGTCATCCTGGCTACCGGATTCCGGCCCAACGAAACCTTAAAGAGCGCTTATGACGGTCTCGCCTACGATGTGATCCCTATCGGAGACTGCGATCACGTAGGCGATATCCTGAACACATCCTTCTCCGGGTATAGTGTGGGAATGCGGATTTAAGAAAAAACGAATCGCCAGCCTGCCGAGACTGGCGATTCACTTTTTCGTTCAATCTACATTTTTCTGGGGTAATCTTCTAACTGATGAAAAATCCCGACGACATAAACGGTACGATTTTCAATTCGAAAAAAGATCACATACTTCATTTCTGACAGTATAGCTTCCCTGTAATTCATCTGCCTTAGAAATCTGTCCCTGCTTTCCGGAAACTGATACGGATTTTCCTGCAAACGGGTATACACGCGATCAATGTTTGTCAACAAATGCTCTGCTGCCTGTTGATTTTTTAACTGATATAATAAATAGTACACAATTTCATCCAAGAGTTCATCTGCCCGCTCCGTGATCACCAAACTGTATCCCATACTTCTCCCCCATTAACGTAAGAGCGCTCTTTGCGTCCTTTACCTTCCCCTCTATGATCTGTCTCTCCGAAATTTCTATCTCCTGGTATCTCTGCAGTCTTCTTATAAGACCTTCAAAATTTTCAATACTCATGATAACCATATCCCCATATCCATTTTTTGTAATATAGACCGGTTCGTCTGTACTATGGCATAATTCAGAGATTTCCGCCGTGTTTTTTAAATCTTTGATTGGAATAATCTGTGGCATTTCTATCTCCTCCTATGAATTTAATATACCATAATTATAATCTAATTATGGTATATTTACAACTTTTTTCACACAAACCAGACCTTCCCCAGCCTTGACTTCCCTATTTCCCCGGAATAGAATATAGTGTATGCTCAGATATTCTTATATCTAATGCAGGGAAAGGGGAAACCGACACTATGGATATAATCTTAATACTTGCCGCCAGCTTCTTTTATTTCTCCAGCCCTATGCTGGTAACACCTTTGATCACAGGGTTTTCAGAAAGTGTGGGCGCTTCTGCCGCCTTGATGGGAATGATCGGCGGCCTTATGAATCTATGTGCTCTTTTCTGCCGTCCTCTGGCAGGAAATCTGGCGGATAAGATCAGCAAATATAAGATCTCTTTTCTGGGCGCCGGACTTATGGCTCTGTCCTGCCTGGGCTATATGGCGGCGTCAGAACCCGGCCTCATTGTAGTTTCCCGGCTTATTAACGGCGTAGGCTTTGCCTGCTGTTCTGTCTGTATGTCCACCTGGATGTCCAATATGCTTCCCAAAGACAAGATCGGCTCCGGCATGGGCTTCTATGGCATGATGAATGCCCTTGCCATGGCTATAGCCCCTGCCATCGGAGTTGTCTCCTATCAGCATCTGGGGTATCGATTTTCTTTTGGCGCCGCTTTGCTTTTTTGTCTGGCCACTCTCTTGATCATCCAGTTTATCCAGAATAAAGGCGAGCCTGAACAAAGCGTGAAAGAACCTGGCAGGTCTGGGAAATTACAGCTGGCAGATCCTAAAGTCCTCCCCTATGCGGCGATCATCATGCTGTTCGCCATTCCCTACTGCGCCACCCAGTCCTTTCTTGTCAGTTACACACAGACCCGCCAGCTTCCGGTCTCCGTCAGCCTCTTTTTCCCGCTTTACGCCGTGGTCCTTCTCATTCTCCGCCTGTGTATGAAAGACCTGTTTGACCGCCTGCCGTTCCCCTTCTTTCTTCTCTTTAGTTCCGTCAGCGCCTTTGCCGGAATCCTGTTTCTCGCTTTCATGAAAAACAATCTTTCCATGTTCTTTGCCGCTCTCTTTATGGCCGGCGGATATGGAATCATGTCCTCCGTCTGCCAGTCCACCGCCATTCTCCAGGCCGGGCAGGGCAGGCGGGGGCTGGCCAACAGCACCTATTATATCGGCCTGGACCTGGGAATGACCCTGGGGCCTTTCATCGGCGGTCTCCTCTATGGACATTTAGACCTGAAACTATTCTATCCCTCTCTCCTGGTATGCGTACCATTGGCAGTCCTGGTCTATCTTCTTGCCATCCGGCCGGGAGAAAGGCGATAGTCTTTGAATCCCCCTTTTTTAATGCGTTATGACTGCGCAAAGAAAAAGAACAACCGTCCGCAAGACGCGGCACGGTTGTTCCTTATTATAGCAATATGGCGATATATTTTATCCCAATATCATTCTTCCTACAGGAAAATATACTTCAGCACGAACAGTACCGCCAGCACGTACATCAAGATACTGATCCGCCCTTTCGCCTTTCCTGTTACCAGGTTCAGCACTACATAAGAGATCACGCCCATCGCGATTCCTTCGGAAATGCTGTAGAAGAAAGGCATAGCGATGATGCAGATATAGCATGGAATCGCTTCCGCCACATCATTAAAATCAATATTTACTACATTGGTCAGCATATAGAATCCAACCACCACCAGAGCCGGAGCTGTAGCAAAGGAAGGAATCGCCAGGAAAATAGGCGAGAACAGCAGCGCCACTCCAAAGAGGATCGCCGTCGTGATAGAAGTCAGTCCTGTTCTTCCGCCTTCTGTTACGCCAGAAGCGCTCTCTACAAATGTAGTGACTGTTGAAGTACCAAGGACCGCTCCCGCCGTTGTAGCTACCGCATCCGCCAAAAGCGCGCCTTTAATGCGGGGCAGTTTCCCATTTTCATCCAGCATATCAGCCTTAGTCGATACACCGATCAGTGTTCCAAGTGTATCAAAAATATCCACGAACAAGAAAGCAAAGATAACCACCAGGAATTCCAAAGAAAAGATTCCCGAGAAATCAATCTTGCCAAAGATCGGGCTTAAGCTTGGAATAGACAGTCCCCCGCTGAAATCTGGAAGCAGACTGTAGAATCCAAGTTCCGGATTCGGTACGTACAGGCCGGCAAACTGGCAGATGATCCCCAGAATCCAGGTGATCAGGATTCCCCACAGAATATTTCCCTTAATGTTCTTGATCACCAGGATTCCTGTGATCAAAATACCGATCACAGCCAGAAGTACTGTGATTCCCACATCCTGGAAGCTGGCTTCCACACCGTTCAGCGCATTATAATCTTCTACGGAAAAGAGCTGCAGAAGCGTAGAGCCTCCGATCACGATCTTTGCGTTCTGAAGACCGATAAAAGCAATAAAAAGACCGATACCCACGCTTACCGCCGCCTTCAGATTCATAGGGATCGCGTTAAAGATCGCCTCTCTCACATTGGTCAGCGAAAGCACGATAAAGATAATTCCTTCGATAAATACCGCGGTAAGAGCTGTCTGCCAACTGTACCCCATTCCTAACACTACCGTATAGGCAAAGTAAGCGTTCAGTCCCATACCCGGAGCCAGCGCAAACGGATAATTGGCAAAAAGAGCCATCAGCAGCGTACCGATCAGAGATGCTACCGCCGTAGCCGTAAATACAGCTCCCTGATCCATTCCCGTCTCACTTAAGATACTTGGATTAACCGCCAGAATATAAGCCATCGTCATAAATGTGGTGATTCCGGCCAGGATTTCTGTCTTAGCGTCTGTGCCGTTCTCCTTCAGTTTAAATAGTTTTTCTAACATGTTTCCCTCCTTTAGAAATCTCATCTTTAGATACATAACATTTTTATAATAACAAAACAGACCCGTAAAGTAAATGGGTCTGTTTCGATATTTATTGGATCTCTCTGATTTTCTTACGCAGGCTCAGCACCTGATTTGGCGCTACAGAAAGCTCGTCGATGCCAATCTGAAGGAAGAATTCTGTCATATCCAGATCTGAGGCCATATCTCCGCACACACTGACCCTCTTATTCTCCAAATGGACATTATTGGCCACAATACGGAGCATCTTCAAAAGAGCCGGATGATGGGGGTTAAAATAATTTTCGATCCGCTCATTTTCCCGATCCATTCCTAACGTAAACTGAGTCAGGTCGTTAGTCCCCAGGCTGACAAAATCCGCTTCCCTTGCCAATTCGCCGCTGATCATGACCGCCGCCGGGGTCTCGATCATTACTCCCACCTCAATTTTTTCGTTATAAGGAATTTTCTCTGCCTTTAGTTCCTTTCCCGCTCTTCCGAGAAGAAGCTTTGCCTTCTGCACCTCTTCAATAGAAGTGATCATCGGAAACATGATCGCCACGTTGCCATACAGGCTTGCCCGCAAGACAGCTCTCAATTGAGTCATGAACATTTCCTCTTTTTCCAGGGAAATCCGGATCCCCCTGCAGCCCATCGCCGGATTTTTTTCTCCGCTCAGATCGATACTGGCTGCTGTTTTATCTCCGCCCAAGTCCGCGGTCCGGATGACAACCTTCTTTCGTCCCATGGATTCCGCCGCCAGTTTATAGGCCTGGAACTGCTGTTCTTCCGTAGGGAGCTTTCCCCCGTTTTCCATATAGAGGAATTCGCTCCGAAACAGTCCCACCCCTCCCGCGTCACTGCGGATCACGCTTTCAATATCTTCCCTGCTTCCGATATTCGCGCAGACATCGATCTTTTGTCCGCTTTGGGTAACATTTTCCTTTCCCTTCAGCCGTTCCAGATTCTGGGTCTGCGTCCGGTTCTCGCTCTGCCGCTGGCGCATTTTCGTCAATGTAGTGTAATCCGGTTCTATGTAGACTTTGCCTTCAAATCCATCAATAATGATCGTCTTGCCGTTATAATCTTTTTTTAGCGCTTCTCCAAGGCCGATCACCGAGGGGATATTCATGGTCCGGGCGATCACCGCCGTATGGGAATTGATCGTTCCATAGCGTGTAACAAAGCCTAAAATCTTGGATTTGTCTAACTGTACCGCCTCACTTGGATACAATTCGGAAGCCGCCAGGATAAACGGCTCATCTGCCAGGAGCCGGTCTTTCCAGCTCCTGGAAAGGATCTGCAGCAGCCGCAGGGCCACGTCTTTCACATCCGCGCTATGCCCCTGGATATAGTCTTTTTCATCACTGTCCGCGTTTTTGAGTATTTCTTCCGCCGTGGTCTGTACCGCGTATTCCGCGTTCAGCTTCTGTTCTACCACAATACTCATCACTTTATCCGCAAACTCTTCATCTTCCAGGATCTTTTGCTGCATCTCGAAGATCGCCGCGTTCGCTTCCCCCACTTCTTGAATGGAGCTTACATAGAGTTCCTTCAGTTCTGCCGACGCTTTCTGTCTCGCTCTTTGAAAACGCTGTACTTCCTTCTCCACATCTTTTACGTAGATCCTCCGGATCTCTTTGATATCACGCTTATAAAAAATCAGTTTCCCGATCACGATTCCTTCCGAGATCTTCTTTCCTGTTAATGTAATCATAAACTTCTTCCTTTCTTTTGTTTACCCCTCTTTAAACAAAGGTGTGGACAGATAGCGCTCTCCCGTATCAGGAAGCAGCACTACGATTGTTTTCCCCACATTTGCCTCTTCTTTCGCCAAACGGATTCCTGCCGAAAGCGCGGCTCCAGAACTGATGCCCACCAGCACTCCTTCTTTTCTTGCCAGCAGGCGGGCCGCTTCATAGGCTTCCTCTTCTTTTACCAAAGCTATCTGGTCATAAATCCCGGTATCCAGGATTTCAGGAACAAATCCCGCGCCAATTCCCTGAAGGCCGTGAGGGCCGGGCTGGCCGCCGGACAATACCGGGGATTTGGCAGGTTCTACCGCAACAACCTGAAGATCTGGGTTCTGTTCTTTCAGATATTTCCCCGCTCCTGTGATCGTGCCGCCGGTTCCGGCGCCTGCCACGAATATATCTATCCTTCCATCCGTATCCTCCCAGATCTCTGGTCCGGTGGTACGGTAATGGACCGCCGGATTCGCCGGGTTTGTAAACTGTCCCAGCACAACGCCTCCTTCAATGGTTTCCGCCAGACGCTCCGCCTCTTCAATGGCTCCGCTCATCCCTTTCGCTCCCGGTGTCAGAATGATTTCCGCCCCGTATCCTTTTAAAAGTTTCCGCCGTTCGATACTCATAGTCTCCGGCATCGTAAAGATCACCCGGTAACCCCTGGACGCCCCGATGGAAGCAAGACCGATCCCCGTATTTCCGCTTGTCGGCTCGATGATGACGGATCCAGGACCAAGAAGTCCGTTCTCCTCCCCATCCTGGATCATAGAAAGCGCGGTCCTGTCTTTGACGCTTCCTGCCGGATTAAAAAGTTCCAGCTTTACCAAAAGCTTTGCTTTTAAGTCTTTTTCCTTTTCAATGCCGCACACCTCCAATAATGGAGTGCGGCCTACCAGTTCCTCTATCTTCTGAGCAATATTTCCCATAGTTGTCCTCCTGCTGTGTTCTTTTCTTATCATTGTACCCTAAAATGCCTTTTTCTACAATTGTAGAGAATATTAAAAACAATTGTCGAATCCATTGACTTTTTTATAAATATATGCTAAGGTGACAGCGTATTATCTACCAATATCTGGGCAGATAGTACAGTTTCTTTATTTATTTACATTTTATTTTTATGGAGGTATCACGATGAAGGGTACAGTAAAATGGTTCAACAACCAAAAAGGCTATGGCTTTATCTCCGATGAAGCCGGCAACGACGTATTTGTACACTACTCAGGGTTGAACATGGAAGGCTTCAAGTCTCTGGATGAAGGCCAGGAAGTAGAGTACGACGTAACTGAAGGAGCTAAGGGACCTCAGGCAGTCAACGTAACAAAACTTTAATCCCTCACATTAATCAGAATGGATGTACCTTTTATTTATATAAAACAGCTTATGATTTAGATATTTAAAAGAACTACATGAAATGAGATTATGGAAGATGGCGGATAACAGCTGTTATCCGCCATCTGTGCGTTTCACATTTATTTCCACTCCATCGCTTTGCCAAAGGTCTCGCCATGAACCTTCTCCATTGGGAGCGCTTCCAGGTCATAGGCTGGCGCGTGTTCCGCCGGCATTCCAAGTACCAGCACTGCTTCCAGCTTATAATTTGCCGGATATCCCAGAAGTTCTCTTAAGAATTCTTCTGTATCTCTTCCATCTTCCGCCTTTCTCAAACGTCCCTGCAGCCAGCAGCTCCCAAGTCCCAGGCTGTCTGCCATCAGGTGCATATGGGCCATCGCTACCGAGCAGTCTTCCGTCCACACGTCGGTCTTATCTGAGTCTCCAAGTACGACTACCGCGCAATCCGCTCCGTCCAGCATTTTTGCTCTTCCTGCTCTGCAGTCTGCCATTTTCCGCAGCATCTCCTTATCCTGTACAACGATAAATTCCCAAGGGCGCAGCCCTTTTCCCGATTCTGACAGAAGTCCGGCCTGGACTACTTTCTTTAACGCCTCTTCACCGACCGGCTCTCCCGTATATTTTCTTACACTTCTGCGATTCTGCATCATCTGGATCAATTCCATTTTTCCTGCCTCCTTATTTTACATTCCTGAAAATACTCTTCTTATCTCCAAGATCTTCTACCTTACGTTTATTTATTATACTCTCGCCTATTGGTCGTTTGCAAGGACAGGTATGCACAAATCCTGGTGTTTTCATTGTCCATCACTATTTCCAGTGACGGGCCCAAAAGGACACGCAGGCCTCCTCCTTCGAAGTCGTATAATAACAGTGCCGGGTATGAGCTTTGATAAAAATAGTGTCCCCTTCCTTTAATTCAAACTCCCGTTCTTCCAAGCCGATGATCATCTGCCCGGACACGATCGTTCCAACTTCGTCAAATTCGTGCTCCCAGAATAACCCCTGTCCGGTACTGTCCGGCCGCACTGTCATATACATAAAAGAAGTATCTCCTTCGCCAAAATCCACAATCTCAAGCTTGATATTACTGCTTTCATCCACCGTAACCTTTCGGTCCTGCCCGCGGATGATGATCTTCTCTTCCGCGTTCCTCTCCAGCATATCTCCCAAAGAATTGCCAAAGACTTCGCAGATCTTTTGGATATTTAAAAGGGTGGGACTGCAGGTGTTTCGCTCCAGATTGCTCAAGTAGCTTACAGACAGCCCGGTTTTCTCCGATAGCTGCTTCAGCGTCATTTTCCTGGATTTTCGGATACTTTTAATGGTATACCCGATTTTGCTCAGATCATTCACTGTCCTGTCTTCCTCCCTTCTTCCGCTGATTTTTATATTCTATCATGGTTCGTGTTTTCTTGACAAGAAAAACCGGGGAATTATCTATCCCCGGTTCTTCCTGCGAAGTATTCTTAAGCATAGAAGTCATCCACTACTTTATCGTCCGTTTCATGGATCTTGCCGCCCTTCATAACAAAATCACACTCTTTGAGCGCATCGCAGTCATTCAGAAGATCCCTGTGCCATCCGGCGATATCGGCTTCTTTTCCTTCTTCGATTGTTCCAGTAAAGGAGTCGATTCCCAGAATCTTGGCATTTACTGCCGTAGCCGCTTTCAAGGTACGGAACGCTCCCATACCGGACCGCATCCAGCTGCGGTACTCATACCAGCTCTCATATGGCTGATGAACAGCGCAGAAGTCCGAGCCAAATCCAAGCTTGATGTTGCTGTCCCGGATGATCTTTCTGCTCTCTCTTAAGCGAGGCGCAAATTTGCGGAGTTTCATCTGGCTGTCTGCCGTATTCTTGTTGACCAGTTCGTCATTTTCCTCGATCACGTCCTGGAACGGTGAGAAGGTAGGCGTCAGATAAATTCCTTTATCTTCAATGAGACGGGCTGTTTCTTCGTCCATCAGGGCGCCATGCTCCATGCCGTCGATGCCAAACTCCGCCAGTTTTTTCATCATTCTGGGCGGATATACATGGGCCGTCACCGGTTTTCCAAGGTCGTGAGCCGTCTCGATGATAGCGCGCAGTTCATCCCCATTGAGATAGCTGATCTCCGGGCCGCCGTCCGGACTTAAGAAGCTGCCCGACAGGAAGATCTTGATGAAATCCGTTCCATATTTTACTTCTCTTCTTACCTGGTTGATAAAGAAATCCACGCCGCTTCCGATGGTATCGATCTGGATCATATCAGAAACCGGCTGGTTCTCACAAGCATACATGCTCATGTCTCCCGGCATTCCGGGACCGCCCAGCATGTGAGCGCCTACGATCATTCTGGCCGCGTCAAACAGTCCCCGATCGATTACCTTTTTTACATCCACAATGCCATAGCCCAGCGGCCCCATGCCGTTGCAGCGGATCGTCGTAAATCCGCGCTCCAGGCTCCGCTCCGCGGTATGTAAGAAAGCCAGCGTGCTGTATCCTTCCGACTGATACAGGATGGTATCCATTTCCTGCCAGCGCATCAGATTCCCGTGAACATGAGCATCGATCATTCCCGGCGTTACCGTTAATCCGGTAAGGTCAACTTCTTCCGTTCCCTCAGGTACAGGAAGATTCCTTCCCACTTTCCCGATCTTCGTGCCCTCAACAAAAATCTCCATGTCCTCAAACAGTTCATCATGGATTCCGTCAAACAGTTTGCCGCATTTCAGCAAATAATTTTTTGCCATTATCTTCACCTCCGTTTTTAGAACTACGTTACTTTTTTATCATTATACTCCTGTTTATGAAATTTTGGAATCATTTTTTATATATATAAAATTTAATTTTACTTTTTTAGTTTTTGATTAAATGGGGCCGGGGGATTTTTAAAAATCCCCCGGCCCCATTTAAAACGGACTCCTATATTCCCCGATATTTCCAAGCTTTTCCTCAATTCTAAGAAGTTGATTATACTTTTCTACCCGCTCTGACCGGCAAGGAGCTCCCGTCTTGATCTGCCCTGCGTTAAATGCCACCGCAATGTCCGCGATGATGGTATCCGCCGTCTCTCCTGAACGATGGGAAACGATCGTCCGATATCCGCTGTTCTTCGCTGTCTCAATGGCTTCAAATGCCTCCGTCAATGTCCCGATCTGGTTGACTTTGACCAGGATGGCGTTTCCCACGCCCCTCTCGATCCCTTTTTGCAGTCTTTTGGTATTGGTTACAAACAGATCGTCTCCCACCAATTGGATCTGCCGCCCAAGCCTGGTGGTCGCCAATTCCCATCCTTCCCAATCTTCCTCATCCAGCGGATCTTCTATAGATATAATAGGAAATGCTTCTGACAGTTCTTCGTAATAATCGATCATTTCTTCCGCGGAACGGACAACCTTCTTTCCATGGGCCTTGCTTTCTCCTTCAAACACGTATTTCTTAAAATTTTTATCATACAGCTCTGATGCGGCCGCATCCAGCGCAAGTTTCACCTCTTCTCCCGGTTTGTACCCGGCTTTCCTGATTCCGTCCACGATATACTGCAGTACTTCTTTTGCATCTGCCAGATCCGGCGCAAAACCGCCCTCATCCCCCACTGCTGTACTCAGTCCCCGCTCCTTCAGCAGTGTTTTCAGGGCATGGTAGATTTCCGCGCACATGCGAAGCCCCTCCTGAAAACAACAGGCTCCTGTTGGCATGATCATGAATTCCTGGATATCGATGGTGTTGTCCGCGTGTTTTCCCCCGTTCATAATATTCATCATCGGAACGGGCAGCCTTTTGGCGTTGGTTCCTCCAAGATAGGAATATAAGGGCATTCCCGCGGCACAGGCAGCGGACCTGGCCGCCGCCATAGATACTCCCAGTATAGCGTTGGCCCCCAGATTGGATTTGTCTTGGGTCCCATCCAGCCGCAGCAGAACGTCATCCAGCGCGGCCTGCTCAAACACATTCATGCCAATGATCTCCGGCGCGATCTTCGCATTTACGTGATCCGCCGCAAGACGCACTCCCAATCCCCGGTAACGTTCTTCCTGATCCCGCAGCTCCACCGCCTCAAACTGGCCGGTGGACGCTCCGGAAGGAACGCTGGCGCGCCCCCAGAACGTTTCCCCCGCCAGCACTTCCACCTCTATTGTAGGATTCCCTCTGGAATCTAGAATTTCTCTTGCGTATACATCCGTGATCGGTAAATATTTATGCATGTTTGGTTCCTCCTTCATGACAGATATTATTTACCAAATCCGGTATTCTGATTCCTTTCCGAAAGACCTCGTTGACTTTTCCATATGTGGAGGATACAATCAGGAGGAAACAAAGGATGCGTTACATAGGAGGATTTCTTATGAAACTGAAATCAAAGAATTTACTATTGCTGACCGGAAGCACTCTGCTCATTGCTGCCGGCACGTATTTTTTCAAATTTGCCAATAATTTTACCTTCGGAGGCATCACCGGTCTTGCCGTTCTCGTCGCCAAAAGCGGCCTGATCTCGGCCAGTGACTTTACCTTTCTGGTAAATATGATCCTTCTGGTCTTTGGTTTTATTATCCTGGGGAAAAAGTTTGCCGCCAAAACCGCTTACTGCAGCATCCTGCTGTCCGTGTCCCTTTCACTTCTGGAGCGTCTTTATCCCATGGAAGCTCCTCTGACCGACCAGCCTATGCTGGAACTGGCTTTTGCCATCGCTCTTCCTTCTCTGGGGAGCGCGGTCCTTTTCAATCTGGGATCCTCCAGCGGCGGTACAGACATCATTGCCATGATCCTGAAGAAATATACCAGCGCGGATATTGGGAAATCCCTCCTGGCAACTGATTTCCTCATTACCCTGGCCGGCTGCTTTGTTTTCGATATTGAAACCGGACTATACTCATTTCTGGGGCTTTCCATCCGCTCTTTTTTGATCGATGGCTTCATCGAGAGCCTGAATCTCTCCAAATACTTCAATGTAGTCTGTAAAGAGCCGGAGCCTATCTGCCGCTTTATCAAAAATGAGCTGCACAGAAGCGCTACCATCGTGGACGCAAAAGGAGCATTTTCCGGGGAAAGGAAGTATCTTGTCCTAACCGTCCTCAACCGTTTTCAGGCAGTAAAATTGCGGAATTATATCAAAGAAAACGCGCCGGATGCGTTTCTTCTCATCTCAAACACCAGTGAGATCATAGGAAAAGGGTTCCACTCCATCTGAGTGGAACCCCTTTCAATTTGGGACAGGGCTTTTTTAATCGGGGCCGGGGGATTTTTAAAAATCCCCCGGCCCCAATTAAAATTATTTCGCTTCTAATCCCTGCCCTTTGATCACATCTACCACCTGGCCCACATATTTTGCGCAAAGTTCATCGGTGGAAGCCTCCACCATTACACGCAGAACCGGCTCTGTACCGCTTTCTCTTACCAAGATCCTTCCATCGTCTCCCAAAGCTTCTGTTACCGCTTCTACCGCTTTCACGACTTCCGGGTTCTCCCGCGCGGTTTTCTTATCTACTACACGCACATTCTGGAGAAGCTGCGGATAAATCTTCACTGGCTCCGCAAGTTTTGCCAGGCTCTGTTTCTTCTCCAGCATCGCTTCCATCACCATCAGAGAGGTCAGAATCCCATCTCCGGTAGTAGCGTGCTTGCTGAAAATAATATGGCCGGACTGCTCTCCTCCCAAAGAGAAGTTGTTCTGCACCATATTTTCATACACATACTTGTCGCCCACTGCCGTCTTCTCATATTTGAGACCGGCTTTATCACAGGCTTTGTAAAGTCCCAGATTGGACATGATTGTTGTTACGATAGTATCTCCGTTTAAGCGCCCATTTTCCTTCATGTATTTTCCGCAGATGTACAAAATCAGGTCGCCGTCCACCACATTTCCATTTTCATCTACAGCGATACACCGGTCTGCGTCTCCGTCAAACGCAAATCCTACATCCAGATGTTTCTCTTTCACATACTCCTGCAGTACTTCAATATGTGTAGATCCGCAGTTGGTATTGATATTTGTTCCATCCGGCTCACAGTTGATGGCATATGTTTTTGCGCCCAGGGCATCATACACACTCTTAGCAATGGCAAACGCGCTGCCGTTGGCGCAGTCCAAACCGATCCGCATATCCTCAAAGGAACGGGTCGCCAGCGAGATCAGATATCCAATGTAACGGTTCCGTCCAGCCGCATAGTCGACGGTACGGCCGATATTCTCCCGTTTTGCCAGCGGAAGCTCGCCCATTTCGCCGTCAATATACGCTTCTATCTTCTCTTCCACCTCGGCCTCCATCTTATGGCCTTTTCCGTTGATGATCTTGATCCCATTATCATAAAACGGATTATGGCTTGCTGAAATCATGATTCCACAGTCAAAATTATCTGTCCGGGTCACATAAGATACACTGGGCGTTGTCGTCACGTGAAGGAGATAGGCATTGGCGCCGGAAGCGGTCAGTCCGGCAGACAGCGCATCCTCAAACATATAACTGCTGCGTCTTGTATCCTTGCCGATCACGATCTTTGCCTTGTGATCCTGACCAAAATACCAGCCAAGAAACCTTCCTACTTTAAATGCATGTTCTACAGTCAGAACCTCGTTCGCTTCCCCCCGGAAGCCGTCTGTCCCAAAATATTTTCCCATAAATCAAAGTCTCTCCTTTTTGTCTTATTTGCCGATTTTTTTGCACAATCGCTTACACCTTACATATTATATTCCATTTTCCGGCATTCCACAACCTTTTTTTCAATTTGGGACAGGGCTTTTTCAATTTGGGCCGGGGGATTTTTAAAAATCCCCCGGCCCTAATTAAAATTAATGGTGGAACAACCGGATTCCCGTGAATGCCATCACCATTCCATATTTATTACATGCCTCGATCACATTATCGTCCCGCACTGAGCCTCCCGGCTGCGCCACATATTTTACGCCGCTTCTGTGAGCCCGCTCAATATTGTCTCCAAAGGGGAAGAATGCGTCGGATCCAAGCGCTACGTCTGTCAGCTTGTCCAGCCACTCCCGTTTTGCCTCTCTGGTGAATACTTCCGGCTTTTCCTTAAAGATAGCCGGCCAGGCGTCATCTGACAGCACATCCATATAGTCTTCTCCCATATAGAGATCAATGGCGTTATCCCGATCCGCTCTCCGGATGGAATCTACAAACGGCAGATCCATCACCTGGGGAGACTGTCTCAGCCACCAGTTATCTGCCTTGGATCCGGCAAGTCTGGTGCAGTGGATCCTGGACTGCTGTCCCGCTCCGATTCCGATCGCCTGTCCGTCTTTGACGAAACATACGGAATTGGACTGCGTGTATTTCAGTGTGATCATAGAAATCGCCAGATCGATCTTGGCCTGCTTGGGCAGATCTTTCTCTTCTGTCACAATATGGGAGAAGAAATCATCATCGATCTTCAGTTCGTTTCTTCCCTGCTCAAATGTGATCCCATATACATCCTTATGTTCCAGCGCCGCCGGCTGATAATCCGGGTCAATCTGGATCACATTATAGTTCCCCTTCTTCTTCTCTTTCAGGATCTCCAGCGCTTCCGGCTCATATCCCGGAGCGATCACCCCATCGGAAACTTCCCGCTTGATCAGTCTGGCCGTATCTACGTCACAGACATCGGACAGGGAAATAAAGTCCCCGAAGGAAGACATTCTGTCCGCCCCTCTGGCTCTGGCATAGGCGCACGCCAGGGGAGACAGCTTTCCCAGATCATCCACCCAGTAGATCTTTGCCAGCGTATCGCTTAAGGGAAGGCCCACCGCCGCTCCTGCCGGAGACACGTGCTTAAAAGAAGTAGCCGCCGGAAGTCCGGTCGCTTTCTTTAACTCGCTGACCAACTGCCATCCGTTAAAGGCATCCAGGAAATTGATATAACCCGGCTTTCCGTTCAGCACTTGGATCGGCAGTTCGCTTCCATCTGCCATGTAGATCCTGGATGGTTTCTGATTGGGGTTGCAGCCATATTTCAATTCTAATTCTTTCATTGTATTCTTTTCACTCCTTTTTCCTTCTTGATCCTGTCAAATCCTTCTTGATCCATTCGTTACTGATTCTTGTTGACGATCTTTGTCTCACAGGCGCCGGAAGCAATATCAATATAGCGAACGAAGAGAGAGACTTTATTGTCTTCGTTCAGGCTGTTCCACAGAAGATCCGTAAACGCCTCAATGTCATCCAAAACTCCAATGCGTTTCGGCTCTCCCTCAAAACTTGGCAGGGGATTGCCGTCCCCCTTATAAGTGTGGATGAAATGTCCCTCTCCCGCGACCGGTTTCTCATAGGCAAAGGTATATCTGCAGCAGCCTTCCGGCCGTCCTTCATTGCTCTTCAAAATTGACATCGCGTAATTATAGCTGCCGTTCTCGATATGCATGATCCCGGAGATCCTGGGCGTATAATTTGGCTCGTCCGGCTCAAATTCCCTGCTTCTAAGAGACTGCTCAAAGGTCATCTGTTTATCCATTCCCTCATAAATGGTATCTGTCTGATCCCCGTTGGTCACGATCGTCTTATTCCCCAGGACACGAACCGGCGCGTAAATGATCAGGCTTGGATCTGTCAGCTTCGCCGGATCAAAAGCCTGCGTGCGGATCCCATCCCCGTCTTCCACAAAAATCCTGTTTCTGCTGTTCTCACTGCGGCCCATGATAAAATACGCGGCCACCGCCTTTTTCCCATCCGGGCTCTTTCCAAGAATGATCCCTCTTCCGGGATAAGAATTCTCTCTTAACTCCTTTTCGATCGACCGTATCTGCATATGTACCTCTCCTTTTCCATTTTGGTTTATTGCGATCACATTATGGTTTTCGACTCTGGTATCATTATATATAAATCGCTGTTCTTTTTCCAGTCATATTTGAAAGATATTGCATCCCGCCAATCCCGGATGATACAATAAAATCAAGTGATCATCATATCCTAGAGAGGGGGAATATCTATGAAAAAAATGTGCTTTTCATTACTTTTCTGTCTGCTTTTCGCGGCTGCCGTTTCCGGCTGCTCCGGATTTGGCGGGGAATCCGCCGACAAATATGTAGGAGAGCGGATCACAGCCATGAAAGAAGAGGATACTGCTTCCTTTGCCCTGCTTCTGGATCAGGGCATCGAAGAAAGCAATTCTCTTTACACACTGCAGTTTCCCAAGGAATTAAGAGATCCGGCTCTTTGCTTCCTGCAGGATGCTTTCCAGACCATGGATTTTGAAGTATCAAAAGCCGATGAACAGTCTGACGGTCAGTATTCCGTCAACATCACCTTTACGCCTATTGATATCGATGCTGCCACACAGGCCGCGAGGGAAGCTCATCTTGCCTCCATGGCCTCTGCGGATCTGACTGCGGAAACCACCGCTCTTTTTGAGGAAAGCGGCAAAGCGCTCCAGGATTCCCCCCAATATCTGGATGAAGTCCTGGTAAGTTTGAATGTAGAGGAAACCGACGACGGCTTCTCCATTTCTGATGAACAGATGAAATCTTTTCTCCAGGAAGCTCTGTCCGGATATATGAAACCTTACGATTCTATCTGCGAGATCTTAGACGCCCAGGATTTCCTGAAGTCCTACCTGGATGCTTCTTTTAAAGGAGAAGTGACCCAGTTTGCCCTCCATACGGGCCGCACGGAAGAAGAGGCCCTTGCCTGGTACGAGGCGGACGTATTTGACCCGCCTTCGGACTTAAGCGCCGCCTACCATGACCGGTACAGCGCCGCTCTAAAAGCGATCATGAAACAATGCCAGTATACCGTCGGCATTCCCAAGAAAGAGTCCGGTATCTACAACTATACCGTAGATATTACCGTCACTCCCAACAACAGTATCCTTGAGACATTCCAAAAAATCGAGAACGGCACCTATTACTCTATTGATGCCGTCTCCAAAGACCTGGTAGAAACCATGGAAGCCTACGCGGCCGCTCCTGCTTATGGAGAAGAAACAACTTTGTCGATCCCGCTGAACATGACGGAAATGCTGGCTGCCGGCGATGAAGACTCCACCTTTACCAACCTGGCCATGACCATTCTGCCCATGCCGGAATAATCAGCCTTTAGGAAATTTAACTATTTTGTTACAAAACTTTTAAATTTTCCTTACATTTTTAGATAGTTTTTATCTTGTTAACCACTCTCCCAAAGTGTAGAATAAGATAGCTGAAGAAAGCGGACTTATTTTGCATTTTGGGAGAGGTTTTTATGGAAACTGTAAAAAAAGAACGGGATTATCTGTTTGATAACTACAAAGTCTTTCTGATCTTTCTTGTAGTGATCGGACATTTTATTGAGCCTTCTTATACAAATAATGAATTTCTTTATACTTTGAAATGGTTTATTTTTTCTTTCCATATGCCGGCATTTATCTTTATTTCCGGTTATTTCTCCAAACGAGAACTTCCGTTTACAGAACTGATACGGAAACTTGCTGTTCCCTACCTGGTATATGAAGTAATCTATTACCTTTTGTACACGTTCATCCTTCACAGGCCAACTGTGCTGGATTTTCTCTCTCCTAAGTTTTCTCTCTGGTACATCCTGGCCTTATTTGTATGGAGAGCGGCAACCCCTTACGTAAAAAGGATCCCCGGTCATATGGCGCTTGCCATTGCCGCCGGCCTGCTGATCGGCTGCTCCGGCATGAAGGACAATTTCTTAAGTATCCCAAGGATCCTAGTGTACTATCCTTTCTTCCTGGCCGGCATCCATTTTCAGAAAGAAATGGTCCAAAGACTCCGGGATCGTACCATACAGATTCTGTCTGCCTGCGGGATTCTGGCTTTTACCGCCTTTCTGATCTTTGATCCGCTTCACAAAACTTATCTGCCGAAGATATTCTACGGCAGATACAACTATGATTTTCTGGGACAAACCACCGCGGAAGGAATGATCTGCCGGCTGATCTGTTACGGCATCGGATTTGGTCTGACCTTCGCCTTCCTGGCGCTGATGTCAGCAAAGCAAAATTCGCTGTCCTATATTGGTACCCGGACAATGGGCGTCTATCTGTTCCATGGACTGATCTACTCCTCTTTGAAGTCCGCGCCTTTACTGAAAAATATAGATACGATCCCGGAATCGCTGCTCCTGATCCTATGCTGCATAGCTCTCACTCTGTTTCTGTCCGCGCCGCTGTTTACTGCTTTTACCAACAAAGTATCCAGCCTGCGGCTTCCAGCGAAAAAAGAGCTTCCAGTCCCGGACCGTCCGTTCCAGGGCCGTCCCCGGACGTATGTATAAAGCTTGGACAGCTTATTCCTGAATCTTTTCCCCTGGGTGGACGATCTGCTTCACCCAGGCTTTTTTTATCTCCCAGAGATTGCCGCACACATTGAAGATCGTCCAATCGTCAATCTCAAAGATCCGCTTCCAGCTTTCTTTGATCCTGGCCTCTTCTTCCGGATACATTCCTTTGTAAGGTCCGTCAAAGAAAGAAAAGCGGTTGGTTATCCCCATCTCTTCCAAATGTTTCCGGTAAGCCTGCTCGTCTTCCTTGTCTTTGGGAAGATAGATCCGGTTCAGCACGTAATCCCATTTCACATCGTCAAAATAGATCACCTGGTCCTCCGGCACCTCTAACACATAGACCACCGTCCCAGGAATCGGTTTCAGGCAGTTCTCCGCGCTGATGGAGCACCAGAGGGGCGCCTTCACATCGCCTGGCTTTGGCACCCGTTTCGCCGCCTCTTTGGTAAACCAATCGTAGCTCTCCATGAAAAGAGGCGCGATATCCCCAAAATGCAGTTCCACATAGACCCGCTGATTAATGAGACGCCCGTCCCGCTCCAACTGATACAGCGTTTTATCATTCTGCCTGGTATACAGTTTTACCGTCTTTTTCTCCTCCATCCTTCCCATACCTCCGTTTCCGGCTTACGCCTTCTAAAACACAT
This sequence comes from Lachnospiraceae bacterium KGMB03038, assembly GCA_007361935.1. Lineage (NCBI taxonomy): Bacteria > Bacillati > Bacillota > Clostridia > Lachnospirales > Lachnospiraceae > Lachnospiraceae bacterium KGMB03038. The sequence continues at coordinate 2,607,677 of CP041667.1, forward strand.
ATTTTCTCCACTGAAACTGTTTCATATCTACATATCCGCTCTGAACGCGGACTCCTTCCGCCCGAAGGAGTTCTGCCTGCCGGTTATCCGCTTCCGGCCCAAAAGCCGAGGAAAGCCTTCCTTCCTTTGTCACTACACGATGGCAGGGGATCTCGCTTCCTTCCGGCGCTTCATGAAGGGCATAGCCTACCACTCTGGCCCATCTGCGGTTGCCGGCCAGGGCCGCCACCTGGCCGTAAGACGCCACCTGCCCCTCTGGGATCTGGCGGACCACCTCATAGATTTTCTCAAAGGTGTTCTTCTCTTCCATGGCCTTCCTTCCAATCCTTAATTTCTTTCAGCCGCCGTCCTACTTGTTTCTCCTGTCCCTGCTGTCCCGGATGATAGTAGACGGTTCCTTCCATCCCCTCCGGCATACACTGCATATGGGTCAGTTTCTCTTCTGTATTGTGGGCGTATTCGTAACCTTTGCCATAGTCCAGTTCTTTCATGAGCCCAGTAGGCGCGTTCCTAAGCCATAGCGGCACTGCTCCCGGCCGCCTCTCCCTTACGTCTTTCTTACAGGCTTCACAGGCTGTGTAAAGAGAGTTGGACTTGGGGGCCATAGAAAGATAGACGACCGCATGGGTCAGGTGCACGTCACATTCCGGCATTCCCAGGAAATGACAGGCCTGATAAGCCGCCACCGCCACTTGGAGCGCCTGACTGTCCGCCATACCCACGTCTTCACTGGCGAAACGAATCAGCCTTCTTGCTATATAAAGCGGATCTTCTCCGCCTTCCAGCATCCGGCACATCCAGTAGATCGCCGCATCCGGATCGCTGTTTCGCATGGATTTGTGCAGCGCTGAAATCAGATTATAATGCTCTTCTCCGCTTTTATCATAAAGCAGGGATCTTCTGGTGATACACTGTTCCAGATCTTCATCTGTCACCAGAACGCCCTCCTGCGTAATCTGCCCGTTCAGTACCGCCGTCTCCAGCGTGTTCAGCGCAGTCCTGGCGTCTCCAGCGGCAAACCGCGCGATGGCTGTAAGCTGATCCTTTGAAATCTGAACTTTTTCGCCCTGGAATCCGGCCGGAGATGCCAGCGCCCGTTCCATCATTTTCACCAGATCCTGTTCCTCTAACGCCTTCAGCACAAAAACACGACACCGTGATAACAAGGCCCCATTGATCTCAAAAGAGGGATTCTCCGTCGTAGCCCCGATCAAAATGATGCTCCCCTTCTCTACGTAAGGAAGAAACGCATCCTGCTGGGCCTTGTTAAAACGGTGGATCTCGTCTACAAACAAGACGGTCCGGCTTCCCATCCGCCGGCTTTCCTCCGCCTGGCGCATCACTTCTTTGATTTCCTTTATACCGCTGGTGACCGCGCTGAAATTAATGAACTCTGCCTGGGTCCTTCCGGCGATAATACTGGCCAAAGTGGTCTTTCCCACTCCCGGCGGCCCCCAGAAGATCATAGATGAGATCTGATCCTGCTCGATCAGCCGGCGCAATATCTTCCCCGGCCCCAGCAGATGTTCCTGCCCCACAAAGCCTTCCAGGCTGTCCGGCCGCACCCTGCTGGCCAGGGGAATCAGATTTTCTTGATGATCAAATAGTGTCATCTGTTCCATAACATCACCTTCTTAATGCAATCATACCATTGCGCGGGACTGCGCACAATCCCCTTTACAGACGGATCGTCCGGGTAGCGATCTTCTCCCGGAACGCCTGGTCGTGTTCCACGAACAGCATAGTAGGCTGGGCTTCAAGGAGCAATTCTTCGATCTGGATACGGGATAATAGATCGATGTAATTCAATGGCTCATCCCAGATATAGATATGGGCCCGTTCACATAAGCTTTTGGCCAGCAGGACTTTCTTCTTCTGACCCGCGCTGTAACTGGAGATATCCCGGCCAAACTGTTCTCTTCCAAAATCCAGCTTCCGCAGCAGAGTCAAAAAAATCGTAAGATCCAGCCCCGCCTTTTCCGCCAGCTCTTCCAGGTTTCCTTTAATACCGGAGACTTCCTGAGGAACATATGAGATCTTCACCCCTGCCGGAAGCCACACTTCTCCTTCCACAGTTTCCCCAGCCCCGTCTTCTTTGGCGGCCCGTCCCACACGCAGGATTTCTTTCATCAAGGTGGATTTCCCACATCCATTCCTCCCATCCAGACAGATCCTCTCTCCCGTTCCCACAGAAAATGTTATATCCCTGCACGCGGATCTCTCGCCATAGGAAATGGAAACGTTCCGCAGAACCGCCAGCTGCTGGGCGTGGTGTTCCAACGGAAACATCTTTAGCGCGTCCCACTGCTCCACATCTTTGAGCAGTCCCTGCTTTTCCTGGACTGCTTTCTCTCTCCGCTGTTCCAATGTCTTGGCCCGTTTCATCATCTTGGCGGCCTTATGGCCCACATAGCCCCGGTCTATCTTTGATCCCGCCGCTTTCTTACCTTTCTTGCTCTTTTCCACCTTGTCTGACCAGTTCCCCGTCTGGCGGGCCGCCTGGCCCAGACGTCCGATTTCGGCCCGCAGTCTTTCATTTTGCTGCCGTTCCATCTGGTCTCTGGCTTCTTTGTCCCGGTACCAGGAGCTAAAATCTCCTTTCCGTATCTCAATATTCGTCCGATTTATAGATAAAATGTGATCCACACAGCCATCCAGGAATTTCCGGTCATGGGACACCAGGATAAATCCTTTCTTTTTGTTCAGATAGTCCGCCGTCACCCGCCTGGCTTCCAGATCCAGATGGTTGGTCGGCTCATCGATCAACAGGAACCGATTCTCCCCAAGGAACAGCGCCGCAAGGAGCAGTTTGGTCTTTTCACCGCCGCTTAAGTTTTCAAAAGGCTGGTATAATACCTGCGCGTCCACCTTTAAGACATTTAATTCTTTCAAGATCTGCCATTGCTGAATCTGGGGATTCACCTCTTCCAATACTTCCAGCGCCATTTTCTTCTCATCTTTTATGGGGAATGGAAAATAAACAAACTCCACGCTGGAAATAATCTTCCCCTCATAGGGATATTTCCCCATCAAAAGATTCAAAAAAGTCGTCTTTCCCCTTCCATTCCTTCCTATGAATCCCAGCTTCCAGTCTGTGTCGATCCGAAAAGACACCTGTTCAAACACAGGTTCATAGCCTCCCTCATAAGTAAAACTTAAATCCGCAACATCGATCATCGACATATGAGCGCACCTCCCAACAGAACTAAAAAAAGCTGCAGGAACGTCTTCCTACAGCCGCACAGACATACACACGCTCTTTCTGATCGCCGAAAGAGCACTGGCATATATTCAAAGGGATGAGAATTGACATTTCCTGCGTCTGGCATAACAAAACAAAAACTTTCGTCCCGCGCCTGCAGCGCCTTTTTGTTTCGCTATGCGGTTTCCTTGTTATTAGCAGGAAATTGTCTTCATCCTCTCATCTCCTATCTTATCTATTTCTCTGCCTACCATAGCACAGATTTTCAGAAATGGCAAGCCTTATTTGCCGCCAGGCAGAGTAGGACGGTGATTATCATAGTGGGCAGAGTATTTCCCACCGGCAGATCCACTGTCATCAGGAACCGATATAGAATGAATCCCATCACCCAGACCAGCAGATTGATCTTGTGGACATTTTCCCGCCCCGCATCCTGCTTCAGAATAAAAAACGAGGCAATCTGTACCGCGATCATAGGGGCGAACACGGAACCGATCAAATACAGGAAATCTGTAATATTGTCCATGGGATATACAATAGCCGCAATGGTTCCAAGGACAGCCGCTCCCACTGCCACATATTTCGCCTTTACTCCTGGGAACAGCGACTCGCTGGAAACACCTGCTGAAAAGGCATCCAGGAAAGTGGTTGTCACGGTGGAGAAAACCACGATCAAGAGCGCCGCGGCCCCAAGTCCCGCTTTCAGCATAATCTGGGCAATATCATATTCCCCCGTATAAATAGCCGCTCCCATTCCGATCACATACATCCAGCAGCTTACCAACCCATAGACGATCACGCTGGCAGCCGTTGCTTTGACTGGTTCTTTGGCTTCTCTGGTATAGTCGCTGATAACGGGAAGCCAGGATAGGGGCATCGCCGCGGAAAGCTCCACTGCCGCTCCAAAAGTCATTGTTTCCGCCGCTGCCAGATCCGCGCTTCCACTGTCAAAGAAAATAATCTTGCTAAGAAGCAGTGTCAAAAGAAACAGGCCCGCCATCGCGATCAGATTGATCTTCCCAAGGTTTGTTACTCCTACCAAAATCCAGGCTACGATCAATAGGCCGATCACCAGACACCAGATCCACCGTCCAGTACCGGTCACCCCATCTGCCGCAAGAGCTCCGTCATAGATCATGATCCCGGTCCACCCCACTAACTGCAGGACATTTAGGGCGCTGAACAGAAGGCTTCCCTTCTGCCCAAAACTCATTTTCACCGTCTCCATTGCGCTTTTCCTGGTTTCTCCGCCAATCAGCCCAGCCAGAAACATCAATACGCAGCCGATCGCATGCCCCAGCAGGATCGCGCTTATACCCCTGCCAAATCCCAAAGGCGCAAGATAGGTCCCCGTCAGGATTTCCGCAATGGATACTGCCGCTCCAAACCAGATCAGGCCATTCTCAAACACAGAGGTCCGTTTTGCTTCCACATTACTCGCCTCCCTCAGCCTGTTCCATATATTTTCCCTTCAGATCAAATCCATGATCCATAGGTCCGCTTCCTTTCCCCAGATCCAGCATAGCTCCCAGAGCCCCGGAAATATAATCTTTCGCTCTTTCCACAGATTCTTCCAAAGCAAACCCTTTCGCAAGGTTAGAAGCGATGGCGCTGGAAAGGGTACAGCCGGTACCGTGGGTATTGGGATTATCGATCCGTTTTCCCCGGAACCATTTGGCCGTTCCATCCCGAAACAGCAGGTCGTTGGCGTCATTTAACTGGTGCCCGCCTTTCAATAACACAGCGCAGTGATAGGTTTCACTGATGATCTCGGCGGCCGTCTCCATATCTCCTTCCGACTTCACCGGAATCCCGGCGAGCACTTCCGCCTCCGGCACATTAGGGGTTAAGACCGCCGCCATAGGAAGCAGATATTCCTTCAGCGCCTGGACCGCCTCGTCACTGATCAGCTTTGCCCCGCTGGTAGCCACCATGACCGGGTCTACCACAATATTTTCTGCCTGGTACTGAGTCAGTTTTCCCGTGATCGCGCGGATCAAAGAGCCGGAAGATACCATTCCGATCTTAACTGCATCCGGACGGATATCTGTAAAAATATTGTCTAGCTGTTCTTCCAGAAATTCTGGCGTTACTTCCATGATTCCGGTTACGCCGGTGGTATTCTGGGCAGTCAGAGCGGTGATCGCGCTCATGGCATACACGCCATTGGCTATCATCGTCTTAATATCTGCCTGGATGCCGGCGCCTCCGCTGGAATCACTTCCCGCGATTGTTAATGCTGTTCTCATTTGTCATTCTCCCTTTCTTGTCTCATATTTTTGAACACAACATTATTTTGTCAAGCGACAGAAGGTGGTGCCCCCAATCCGCCGCCGGGCTGGTCTTTACAGCCCTTTTATTTTAAGACTGCCCACTTATAGAAAACAGTCCCAAAACCGTTTTTCATTTCTCAAGTCTGGCAGATAAAGGTCTGCCTGCCTTTTCAATTCCTCCTGGTCTTCCTCGCTGAAAGGATCATAGATCCCTACGGTGGGATATCCCGCCCTCTTGGCCGTCAGAAGCGCGTATAGGGAATCTTCCATCACCGCCGTCTCTTTTACTTCTGTACCAAGCATGTTCCGGGCCATCTCATAGACCGCCGGCTCCGTCTTGCCCGCCCCAGCCTCCGTACAGGTGGCGATCCCCTGGAAATACTTCCTGATTCCCAGTCTTTGGAATGCCTGTTCAATCTGGCTCTTCTCGCTGGAGGTGGCGACAGCGGCCTGGATTCCTTTCCGATCTAGCGCCTCCAGGAACTCTGACACGCCTGGTTTTAACTGAACTTCATACAGATAGAAATCATTTACCGTCTCCAGAATCCCCGCCGCGATCTCCTGGATCCCAAAAGAGAGGGCATAGGTCTCCTTCAGATACTGGGCCGCTTCCTGGACTGTCATAGCGAACAGAGTCCTTCCAAGCCTTGGTTCCGGTTCTCTGCCCAGTTTGCGCAGGTACCGTTCTCCTGCTTCCTCCCAGATTGCCATAGAGTCCAGCAGCACTCCGTCTGCGTCAAAGATCACGCCCCGGATCATAATTCTGATTTCCCTCCTGGCGCATCTATCATATGCTGTACTGCTTCTTTCAGATCTGTGGAGGCCTGCTCAATATCTGGAGCCCCAAAGATGGCGCTGATCACGGCAACGCCGCAGATCCCGCTTCCCGCCAGTTCCATCACATTTTCCCTGTTGATGCCCCCAATAGCGATCACAGGAATCTTCACCGCCTGGCAGATCGCTTTCAGAGTCTCATGATCCACATCTGAGGCATCGGCCTTGGAACCTGTCGGGAAAACTGCCCCTACTCCCAGGTAATCTGCTCCATGCCGCTGGGCCAGCAGGGCCTGCTCTACCGTATCGGCGGAAACCCCTATGATCTTATCTTCTCCAAGTCTGGCTCTGACGTCTCCCGCCTCCATATCACTCTGCCCTACATGCACGCCGTCTGCGCCGCAGGCTTCCGCGATCTCCACATTATCGTTGATCACAAAGGGTACCCGATATTCCCGGCACAGTTTCTTAAGCTCCTTTGCTTCCTCCAGGAAGGTCTCTTCATCAAGTTCCTTTTCCCGAAGCTGGATAAAGGTAGCGCCTCCTTTCAGCGCTTTTTCCACCTGTCTGTACAGGCTCTCCCCATTCAGCCAGCTCCGGTCTGTCACTGCGTACAGCAGTAAATCTTTCTTATCGCACTTCATAGTCTGCTCCTTCATCTAAAATCTTGGCATCCATATTGTAAATTGCGTCAATGATCCGGTTCCGGTAAGTGGAATTGCCGTCTCCTTCCTGCATCCGTTCCCATCCAATCTGTCCCGCAAGGCCCATGGCGCACACAGCCGCCGCGGCAGCCTCCAGCTTATGGTCTGGATTGGCCACCAGAAACGCGGTCATCATACCGGACAGCTGACAGCCTGTTCCCGTGATCTTGCCCATCTCCGGCCGGCCATTGCGGATCACATAGCAGGTCTCCCCATCGCTGACCAGATCGATAGCGCCGGTAATTGCTACGATCGTGCCTGCTTTCTTGGCAAAGTCTTTGGCAAAGGTCACCGCCTCATCCAGATTCTCTTCTGTCACCGCATCGGCCACATCGGCGTCCACGCCTTTGGTAGTGCCGCTTCCCTGGGCAAGGGTCTTGATCTCGGAAATATTTCCCCGGATCACATCAAACCGCAGAGTCTCCATCAACATCACCGCAGTATTGGTCCTCAGCGCGCTGGCTCCCGCTCCCACAGGGTCCAGGAGAATCGGATGTCCCAGCTCATTTGCCTTCCTTCCGGCTCCTAACATTCCTTCAATACTGCGCACATTCAGCGTACCGATATTAATATTCAGCCCTCCGCAGATGCTGGTGATATCCTCCACATCCTGGGGCTCGTCCGACATGATAGGACTTCCGCCGCAGGCCAGCAGGATGTTGGCCACATCGTTGACTGTCACATAGTTGGTGATATTGTGCACCAATGGAACTTTGTCTCTTACATTCTGTAAATATACTCCTAACATTTTCTTTAAACCTCCTTCTTTTTAGCCGGATCAACTGAAAAGCGGATACACCAACTGCTGGCATATCCGCTGTCATCACACGTTATATCCCTACGTTGGCATTATCCAAATCAGGTTGCGGGTCAAGGCAGCTCAGCCTACTCTCAGCCTGCTTTTGCAAGCTCCCCGTTTTTCATAATTTCTACACATTTTATTATACTACAGAAAGAAAGATTTGCAAGATGTAGTTTGGGTACACCCCAAAAGTGAATTTGAGACGTAGCATTTTTGCATTTTACTACGTCCCCTGTTAATATTTTCTCAATCTATCCCCGCTGTCATCGCTGGTCTTAGTGATCTTCTTAATCACCACATAATATCCCTCTCCGCCGCCGATCTTTACTTTGACCCGGTCTCCTTCTTTATGGCCCAGCACTGCCTTGCCGATGGGGGACTCGATGCTGATCAGCCCCTGCAGGGAATTCCCCCGCACGCTGGTGACCAGGCGGATGGTTTCTGTCTCATCCTCATCTTCAAAATATAGTTCTACCGTATTGTTGATCCCTACTTCGTCTTCCTTTGATTGATCAGATATGATCTTAGCTGTTTTTAACATCCTCTCTAAATAGCGGATGCGGCTTTCGTTCCGATTTTTATCCTGCTTTGCCGCCTTATATTCAAAATTCTCGCTCAAGTCTCCCTGGGCTCTGGCTTCTTTGACGGCTTCCAGCTCTTTCTTGCGCACTACCAGCTTCCGGTATTCAATCTCTTCCTTGATCTTTTCCACATCGCTTTGGGTCAATTGTTCTTTCACATGTATCATCCCTTTCTATCTTCTGCCGCTTCTCCACAATAGGAATGCTCCGATCAGGGTAAGACAGCACTGGGTCATCGGCGGCGAGATCCACACGCCTGTGATGCCCAACAGACGCGGCAGTACAAACGCCACCAGCAAAGCCAGCAGTGTTGGCTCTCCATAGATCAGCACATAAGCGGAAATATTCTTCTCCACCGCGTAGAAATAGGACGTGGTCACTCTTAAAAACGCCGCAAATATAAGTCCTATCGCAAAATACTGGATCACGTCCGCGTACATAACCTGTACTTCCCCGGATACTCCAAATACTCCCGCCAAAACATTTCTGCTAAAAATAATAGCACCAATACACAAAATTGTCACCCCTGCCGCCATAGTATAGGCCATTGCCCGTACTTTCCCCACTTCTTTGGGGCTGTCACTTCCATAGTATCTTCCGATCAGCGGCTGGGCCCCGTCTCCGATTCCCTGGATCAAAAGCTGAGCCACACAGATCACATAGCTGACCACCGCATAACAGGAGACCGCCAGTTCCCCTCCATAGATGATAGCGCCCTTGTTAATGATCATGATCACAATATTAGGCGAAAGCGTCAGTCCAAAAGGAGACGCCGCGATCGTCACCAGATAACGGAGTACTCTTCCCTTTGGCGCAAATCGGGCATAGTGAAAAAGACCGACCTTTCTGACTAAGAAAACAATCCCCGGAACCAGCGTCACCATCTGCCCCATCAGCGTCGCCACAGCGGCTCCTTCTACTCCGTATCCAAACACTGATACAAACAGCCAGTCAAATACAATATTGGTCACAAAACCGGCCACCATAGCCGCCATAGCCATGACGGCTCCGTCATAATTGCGGATTACCGGCACCATTCCGGTACTAAACACCTGGATCGCCGCCCCAGCCGCTATAATCCTGATATAGCCTGCCGCATAGGTATAGATATCCCCGCTGGCTCCAAACAACCGCAAAATAGCAGGATAAGCAAAAAGAAGGCTCACCGTCAATAAAACCCCCGCGGCCAGAAGCAGTACAAAAGCGTTCCCAAGATACTGCTTCTCTGCCTCCTCGTCTCCCTTTCCTTTGTTGATCGCGATCTGGATCGCCCCGGCCATTCCAATACCTGTGCCGGCCGCCTGGATCAGCGACACCAGCGGATACGCCACATTGATCGCCGCAAGCCCGGCATCCCCTACATTTCTTCCTACAAAAAATCCGTCAACAATGGAATATACGCCGGTAAAGGCAAATGCGACCATAGACGGAAGCACATTTTTGAAAAATTCCTTTTTTACTGACTGCATGATGTTCGCTCCAATTCTTCCTGAAAATATCCTACTAATAATCGGTTGATCCTTAGCAGCGTTTCCATATCTTCTTCCCCAATCTTTTGCAGAACGGCCATTTCGGCCCGCTCCAATTCCAAAACGACCTTTTCGGCAAACTGCCGTCCCTCTTCTGTCAGCTGAATGGTTTTATTCCTTTTATCCTTCTCACTCTGCTGAAAGCAAATATAACCCTTTTTCTCATAATTCTTCAAAATACTGTTCACCGTCTGTTTTGGCATGGACCATTCTTCACAGATCTCTTTCTGGCAGGATCTGCCCTTTCCATAATAGATAGCGTACAAAACAAACAGGGAATCATATGTCATTCCCCGATCCCTGGCCCATCTGAAATACAGCCTGTTTGTCGTATTCCACAAAGCGTAATGCTCTCTTAACTGCCGTTCAAAAACAGATTTCATTCTTTTCACCCTTTCATTAGTCCGTCATCGGACCATATATGAGTATAAATCAATTTCTTTTTACCTGTCAATTTAAATTTGAGTAAAATCTTAAGATTTTTGATTTTCATCGGGAAGCGTTTTCACCTCTTTTTTACAGCAGCATATATTTATAATGAAATATTTTCGGCTTTTGAAAGGAATTGGACTATGAATTTATGCTATCCCTTCATTAATACTCCTCTTCCCTATGAATACGATGCGCTGGAACCATGGATCGACCGCGAGACCATGTATCTCCATCATACCAAACACCTGCAGGCGGTGTTTATAATCATCGGTTCTTTTTCGACGGTCTGGCCGCTCCAAAGCAGTCCTGCCCTTCTTCTTTTCTTCTTACCTTGATCCAGCGGCAGTTTGGCAGTTTTGACGTTTTCCAGTCTCAGTTCCAGGAGGCAGCCATGTCTGTATTCGGATCCGGTTATGCCTGGCTGCTGCTGGATCGGAACCGTCTGCGCATCACCACTGCCGCCGACCAGGACAGCCCTTTCCTGCGCGGCGGAGCCCCGCTGCTTACTCTTGATGTCTGGGAACACGCTTATTATCTGAAACATCATAACTTAAGAGCCGATTACATCAGCGACTGGTTCCGCGTGATCAATTGGGAAGCGGCGGATCTGCGGCTTCAGGCTACGGAAGGTACCTTTTTCTCCCCTTCACATATGATAAAGTGAGGAGAGATTACAAACTTTGACATACTCTCCCTGTTGAAGAATTGATTTGGAGGAAAATCTATGGGTATTACAAATTCAAATAAACAAATTGATACCACTCAAATTGACTGTGAAGGAACCCTAAAGGTAACGCTGGCCCTCTCAGCCGCCCCTGATATCGCTTCCAACCCTACGGACATTATTCTAGTCCTGGACCGTTCCGGCAGTATGGCTGGTTCTCCCCTTTCCAATATGAAAACCGGAGCGAAAACCTTTATCGACATCATTGATGAGGCTACGGACAGTTCCAGAGACGGAACCATTGGCTTCGGCAGCCGCATAGGCATCGTCAGTTTTGCCGATACCGCCGCTGTCAACGCTCCGCTCATGACCTCTGCAGCAGACCTTAAGTCCGCGGTAGATGCTCTGACAGCCGGCGGATCCACCAACCACGCTGACGCCTTCGAGACCGCCGCCCAGCTCTTTGATCCTGCTTCCACTAACGCAAAAGTCATCGTTCTTTTTACGGACGGAAAGACAACAGCCGGACCGCCTCCATCTCCGGCAGCCGCCGCGGCGCGGGCGGATGGGATCGTCATTTACTGTATCGGCCTGATAGGCTCTGATGGAATCGATGTCAGCGTGCTGAACGACTGGGCCACCGATCCAGACGACTCTCATGTAGCAGTAACCCCTGATGAATCAGAACTGGAAGATCTTTTTGCCGACCTGGCGGCCAATATTTCCAAACCCGGAGCCACAAACATCGTTATTGATGAAATTGTGAACGCTGATTTCCAGATCCTCAGCATTAACTCTCCCACCAAAGGAACCGCCATGATGGTGAACGCTTCCACTCTTCAGTGGAAGATCCCGGAACTTGGCGCTTCTGGTAATGAGGGCGCTTCTCTGGAATTTTTCATCAAACACATCGGCCAGACTTCCGGCACAAAACTGGTAAACCAATCTATCACTTACTCAGATACAGAAGGGAATGATGTAACTTTCCCGGCCCCCTTAGTCAAGGTAACCTGCAGCGACGTGATCCATCCGGAAGAATGTCCCGCCCCTGTGACTCTTTCTATCAACGGATGCCAGGATTTCCTCTCGGCAGATCTTGGAGATACGTGTCTGGAATCTCCGGGCCGTATCCTTCAAGTTAACGCAACGATCAAAAATGTCTGTCCAGGGAAACGGGTAGCGCTGGCTATCATTTTAACAGAACTTGACCATACCGGACGGGAGTGTCCCCGCGGTATGAAGACCATAACTGTCCCGGCCCATCATCACTCCGGCTGCAGAGATGTGCATGTAAAGGGAATCACATTCGTACTTCCGGAAGATCTGGATAGATCAGGCTGCCCTCATTCCATCTGCGGCGCCAGGAATTTCCGGGCACGGCTGATCTCACATTATATTGACAACGGCTATCACTGCGAGAACTGAAGAACCAATAGTTGACAATCCTTCTTCTTCCTGCTATAGTCAGTTTGCTAAGATTTTACTGCGTCAGCCCTCTGAGCCCGCATCCGCGGGCGGGGCTGGCGCTTATTTCAGAGAAAGGAAGCGATATCATGAACCGATTTCGTAAGATGTACTGTCGGACCTTTCAGATGGTCTTCAAGATCGCCCTTCCCTTCCTTCCCTACCGGAAACCAAAGATTGTGGGAAGTGTTAAGGCCCTGCCTGACATTCTTAAGAAACGTAAATGTGACAACGTACTAATCATCACCGATGCCGGAATCCGCAGGCTGGGACTTCTTGACCGGCTGGAAAAGGTACTTGAAAAAAATGGAATCATTTATTCCATTTATGACCGAACAGTAGCCAATCCGACCACAGCCAACGTAGCGGAAACCGTAGAGATTTATCAGACCAACGGCTGCAACGCTATCATCGGATTCGGCGGAGGCTCCAGTATGGACTGCGCCAAAGCTACCGGCGCCAGGATTGCCAAGCCGAATCAACCTCTGTCCAAAATGAAGGGAATCCTCAAAGTACACAAACGTCTTCCCCTTCTGATCGCCATCCCCACTACTGCCGGAACCGGAAGCGAGACAACCTTGGCGGCCGTCATCACGGATGCGGAGACGAGACACAAATATGCCATCAATGACTTTCCACTGATCCCCAGGTATGCGGTCCTGGATCCAAAGGTAACATTAAGCCTTCCTCCGGCCATCACAGCCTCCACAGGTCTGGATGCTCTCACTCATGCGGTAGAGGCCTACATCGGCAATTCTACCACTTACGGCACACGCAAAGATGCTTTGCTGGCAGTCAGATTAATTTTTGAAAACTTGGACACTGTATATAAGGACGGAAGCAATCTGGACGCCAGAAGGAATATGCTCCACGCTTCTTTCTACGCGGGATGCGCATTTACCAAATCCTATGTCGGATACGCCCATGCCGTCGCCCACTCTTTGGGCGGGGAATATAACGTGCCTCACGGATATGCCAACGCAGTCATCCTGCCCATGGTTCTGGAAGCCTATGGAAGCAAGATTTACAAGAAACTCTACAAGCTGGCGCTGGAGGCCAATGTGGCCGATCCGCAGGATTCCTATGAAGAAGGAGCCAGGAAATTCATCCGCTCCATCAAAGATATGAAGCTTCGTTTCCAGATTGGCAATACGATTCCGGAAATCCGGGAAGAAGATATTCCAAAATTAGCCCATTATGCTGACAAGGAAGCCAACCCGCTTTACCCTGTCCCGGTGTTGATGAACGCGAAAGAACTGGAGAAATTTTATTATCAGCTGATCGAACTGGCTCCGTAAGCCGGAACGATCCAGCTTATAGATTTATGAGGAGGCATTTGATATGAACCAGCAGGAAATCCAATCCATCATCCAGACTCAGCGCGCCTTTTTCGATTCTGGCGCCACCTTACCTGTCGATAGCAGGATCCAGGCGCTGAAAAAACTACAGTCCTGTATTCTGCGTTATGAAGAAGAAATTGGAGAAGCTTTAAAGCAGGATCTTGGCAAAAGCAGTTACGAAAGCTATATGTGCGAGACTGGACTGGTCTTAAGCGAGATCAGCTACATGCTGCGCCATGTCCGTTCTTATGCCAGGGAGAAACGGGTCCGCACCCCTCTTGCCCAGTTTCATTCCAGAAGTTTTAAAAAACCTTCTCCTTACGGAGTGGTTCTGATCATGAGTCCTTGGAACTATCCATTTCTTCTGACCCTGGATCCGTTGGTAGATGCCATCGCCGCCGGGAATACAGCCGTTGTAAAGCCCAGCGCCTATTCGCCTCATACCAGTGATCTGATGGTAAAAATCATAAAGGAAAGCTTTCCGCCGGAATATGTGACCGTTGTTACTGGGGGGCGGGCGGAAAACACCTGCCTGTTAAACGAGCACTTTGACTATATTTTCTTTACCGGGAGCCAGGCGGTTGGCCGGGAAGTCATGCGGTGCGCTTCTGCCCATCTGACGCCAGTCACCTTAGAGCTGGGCGGGAAAAGCCCCTGTATCGTAGAAAAGACGGCCAACCTCAAGCTGGCCGCCAAGCGGATCGCATTTGGGAAATACTTAAACTGCGGACAGACCTGCGTGGCCCCAGACTATATCTACTGTGATGCTTCCATCAAAGACCAGCTTATAGAAGAGATCAAGAGGCAGGTACGGCTCCAATACACAGAGCAGCCGCTTTCTAATCCAGCCTATGGCAAGATCATCAACGAAAAACATTTCCAACGGATCCTTGGACTGATCGATCCAGAAAAGGTGGTTTTAGGCGGAAAATCCAATCCAGAAACCCTTCAGATCGAACCTACCGTCATGGATCAGGTAACCTTTGAAGACGCTGTAATGCAGGAAGAAATCTTCGGTCCTCTTATGCCGATCCTGACCTACGATTCCTTGGACGAAGCCATCTGCAAAATCAACGCAATGGCTCATCCGCTGGCGCTCTACATCTTTACTTCCAGCAAAGAAACCGCCCGGAAGGTAACTGCCCGGTGCCAGTTTGGCGGCGGATGTATCAACGATACCATCATCCATCTGGCCACCAGCGAAATGGGATTCGGCGGCTTTGGCGAGAGCGGCATGGGATCCTACCACGGGAAGGAGGGCTTTGACACCTTCTCCCACTATAAGAGCATCGTAGACAAGAAAACTTGGCTGGATCTGCCTATGCGGTATCAGCCCTACAAAGAATTCAACCGGAAGCTGCTGCATATATTCCTAAAGTAAGTCAATTGGGGCCGGGGGATTTTTAAAAATCCCCCGGCCCTATTTAACTTACTGCTTTTGCGGATCCAAAATAGACACAAGGAAGAGAACAACTGCTCCTACCAGACTGGAGAAAATTTCCCCCGGGACGGATCCGACCTCAACTCCCATAAATCCTGCCACAGCCGCCAAAAGGCCCGCAATCAGTCCTGCGATCGCTCCCCGCCTTGTCGCCCCTTTCCACATGACTCCAAAGAAGATCGGTACAAAAGCGCCGGACGTATACAGCGTAATGGCATAGACCATTCCATTAATGATACCAGGAGAATACAGCGAATAAAGAACAGCGAAAAACCCTGCTGCCAGCGTAAAGATCCGAGTTGCCAAAAGCAGCTTTTTCTCCCGGTTCGTCTCCAGTTGCTTTGTAAACAATACTTCTACCACATCATTTGCGAAATGGGAAGCGGCGCCTGTCAATAAGGAATCAGAGGTAGACAGGATTGCCGCTATGATTGCCGCGAATAATAGTCCAAACATCCAGTCCGGAAGATACAGAAGCATAACCTGCGCCAGCGCAGAACTGGAATCTCCGGCCTCAGCCATCTCAGGCAGACGAAGCCTGGCTATCATCCCGATCACTACAGGCGGCATACTCAAGATCGTTACCAGAACCGCCGCTATCCCGCAGGCAATATTCGCTTCTTTTCGACTTTTCATTGAAAACATCCTCTGGAAAATATCTTGGCTGATCGCCCGGTTTAAAAGATTGGGAAGAACCAGCCACAACAGCATGATCATATTCAAAGGCGTAACTGCCGTCAGATAATCTTGGGGAAGTGTATCTGAAACCGTCTGCAATTCATTTAAAACCTGTCCGAATCCTCCATTTTGACGAAGACAGAAAATCATAGCGGTTGGAACTCCGATAAAAATAACGATCAATTGAAACGCATCCGTATAGGCAACCGCTTTAATCCCGCCAATTGTTGTAAGTATTATGATAACGGCCATGAAGAAAACCGCCCAAGGAATCGGATTGTCAAATCCCATTGCCGTAATACTGGATACCAGAGCCGTTACATTCGACCCGGCCACTCCCACTAAAGAAATAATCGATAAAATAGAACAAGTCACCCGCAAAAAACGGCTGTGATAACGCTCGTCCAGAAATTCCGTAACTGTCGTATAGCTGGTAAAATTCTTCATTTTGCTGCACATCAGCATCGCCATGCCAAGGGTGAGCAGTGGAGACAAGCCGTAAAGGAACATCATCACTCCCGTATCATAGGCATAAGAAGTCCGGCCTACCAACATTCCGCCGCCATACATGGTGGCCGCGATCGTAAGCGCAGAAACACCAATGGGAAGAGACTTCCCTCCCAGAAGATAATCAGATACGGACCGATTATTTCTTCCAAAATAGATGCCTATGGCAAACAAGGCACACAAAAAGACAAGTAAAAATACGATATTCATCACAGGCATAGTCATCTCTCCATTCGTTTAGATTCTTTATCCGCTTATAGATATTATCAATCCTATCTGAATGTGATTTTTTTTACAATGTTTAAAAATTCAACAATTTTCTGTTTTCTATGTGTTCCGAACACAATCGTAAGCTTCACCCCCTATTCTTCCTCACTTTCAGTACCCATATAAATCGTAAAATCTCTGATATTCAGATACGTAAAAATGCGGATTGAAATCTGAAGTTTAGTAAACATTCTTGGATCGTTCAAATTCAAATTAAATCTCTCTTTTAAAGTTTCAATCCTGTGATATACCGTATTTCTGTGGACAAATAGTTTTTGCGCCGTCACCTGCAGATTCTCTCCGCTTAAAATATAAGCTGCCAGCGTATCCAAGAAACTGCTGCCGTTCTTCTGATCATATTCATAGATCTTCAGACAGGTAGGATGGCATAAAGAAGTAACCGGAACACCGCTGCCGCTGGCAATCTCCAGAAGGTGAGCGATCATATTATCTTCATATCTGGAAAGAACCATGTTTTTCTTTTTATTCTTTGAGATCGCAAGTGTTTTCTTACACTGTTCAAATGCTGTCTTTAGGTTCTCGTAGTCAAAAAAGCCGTAGCTTACGCCAGCCCGCAGTTTCTCTGCCGACAGATATTGAATAAGGCTGGGAAATTCTTCTTCCCGCAGTTCCTGATTCCATCCATATCCCAAGATCGCCAGATAATAGTTATCATAGGAGTAGATCTCCCTTCCAAGGATTGCGCTCAGCCGCTCTTTGACCATAGGTGAATAATTAGTACTCCGGTCCACCGCCAGAAGGTAATACTTCTCATTTTCCGGAAGGTTGAGCTGTTTTAATTTACAATGGATCTCTATTCCGTCGTCCAGCGTCCCCTGGAGCAATCCTCGCAGGAAGGCGCCCTCTCTTGTATCCGCTCCCTCTTGATCCTTATAAAATTGCGCCGCGTACAGTTCCATCAGAAATTTCATGTAGCGCAGATCCAGCGCATCGCAGAATTTATTTTCCATTTCTTCCACAATGATATAACCTGTGGTTACTCCCCCAAGTTCACAGCGCCCTACAAGACGGCGGCAGGGATTTGTATCATCCGCTCCCAAAAGAAAGATCTGGTCGTTATAAAGATTCCGTCCAAACCGGAGAGATGAGCTTTGGAAACGTCCCATCTTTTTCGTCGAGCTGGCCACGGTCTGGAAAGCCGGTCCTGCAAAACATACCGGATTCTCCATGACCATGTGGGCAATGCACACCTGCTCTTCCAACGTCTCTTCCTTCAAAACAGCATGACCCAAAAGCGTCATGGAAGAGCTCCGGCGGTAATCGTTCATCAGAAGGCTTTCCGCCTCTTTATAAACTTTTGGAACCCGATTCTTATCTGCAAGCAGTACGCAGATCGAAGGATCTTTTGGCGCCTTCAGATTCACGTCCCCAATGTATAGACAGTTGGGCCGGAGCGGCTTTTTCGGAATGAAATAATCAATCTGATGGATCTGGGTATTCCGATATCCATAGAATCCTTTCACATGATCTTTCAATACATTCAGATAAATCTCAGCAAGCAAAGCCATTGTTCATCCCTCCTAGTCTTTTCTGATCTGCGTAGCATAACTGCTCTCATTTCACAGCATAAACCATACCCGGTTTCCTTCCCCTTGTCAATATGGGGGAATATGTCATTGTACAATCGTACAACCGATCCTCCTTGAGATTGTGTCCCCATACCTTGTGAAAAAAAAATCTGGCCGCTAGAATAATTGTGAACATGTTCGTAGAAAAATGGTCACATTTAAGAAAGGACGGAGGGATATATGAAGTTAGAAATTGGCAATTTTTATGTCAAAGACATCCAGTTTGGCGAGGTTACTAAATTCGCCGACGGCATCCTGACAGTCAATAAAGAAGAAGCTATCCGGGCGCTGAACCCAGATCAAAAATTAAAGAATATCGAGCTTTATATTGCTCGTCCAGGTGAAAGTATCCGAATCTTACCCATCAAAGAAGTAGTAGCTCCACGGGCAAGGAAGGACGGACGTGCGGCTTTTCCTGGTTACACTGGGGAAATTGCTCCCTGCGGTGATGGAGTCTTATACGCACTTCAAAATATGTCGGTTATGGCCGTTGGCAAATATGCGGGTTTCCCGGACGGAATGGTAGATATGGACGGCCCGGCCACAGAATTGACCCATTATTCTGAAATCATCAACCTGGTCTTTGTGGCAGAAAATGTTGACCCGGAAGAAGAACGGGGCGATATCCATAAGACGAATGGAAACTATCGGCTGGGAGCGCATCTTCTGGCTGAATACCTTGCGAAAGCTGTGCTGGATCAGGCGCCTCAAGACTGGGAGCGTTACGAACTGACAGACGTATCTGACAAACGTCTTCCTAAAGTTGCCTTTGTTATGCAGGTGACTACAAGCTGGAGAAAAAATCTTGGATATGACAGTTTGTTCTATGGAAAAGACACCATCTATTTAGTCCCCACACTGGTTCATCCCAATGAACTCCTGGATGGGTGTCTGACCAGCTGCAGCGTTCTCTACGGATCTGCCATCAATCATACCTACGATTATCAGAACTTTCCCATTTTAAAGGAACTTTATGCTGAACATGGGAAAAGCATCGATTTCGTCGGTGTCCTGTTTGACGTAAACGATACAGAATATGACATGAAGGAACGCGCCTCAATCCGTATCGCTACCATGGCGGAAATGCTTGGCTGTCAGGGAGTTATCACTATGGAACACGGAGGCTGCGGCCATAGTGACGTGGATTTCTTCCTGACCATCGCTAAATTGGAAGAAAAGGGAATCAAAACTGTCGGCGTTTGTATTGAGGGGCCCGGAAGAGATGGCGTATCCCAGACAAAAGCCATTCTGGATCCCAAGGCTGATGCCATCGTTTCCACAGGAGACAATACCGCTCTTATCGAGCTGCCTCCTATGGATCAAGTAATCGGTTATATCGACACTATCAACCGGGACGCTTATCCGGGAACCTGGGCAGACGATCCTCTTCTTGGTCCGTCCCTGCGCAGTGACGGCTCTCTTATCGTTGAAACTCATTTGATCTGCGGACACGACGGCGAATCCGGGTGGTCTCACAAAACCTGTAAAAGTTACTAAAATAAATCCGTGTTTTCTGGAAAGGAGGAATTCAAAGTGAAAAAAGTAATCCTGTATCTCAACCAGTTCTTTGGTGGAATTGGCGGGGAAGACGCGGCTGACTATAAAGTTTCCCTGCTCGATGGTACTGTGGGACCTGGCGCTGCTCTTCAGGCACAGATAAAAGGCGGCCAGATCACACATACCATCATCTGCGGCGACAACTATATGAACAGCCATACCAGCGAGGCTTTGGAGGAATTGAAATCCCTGCTTGACGGCATCGAATTTGATCTTTTCATTACAGGTCCCGCATTTATGGCCGGCCGTTATGGCGTTGCCTGCGCTACTGTATGCCAGTTTGTAAAAAATCATTATCAGGTGCCTGCCATCACTTCCATGCATGAGGAAAATCCCGGAAAGGATATGTTTCCTCTGGATATGTATGTACTTCAGGGGACTGATAAAGCGGCAGGTATGCGCCGGGATCTGGCAAAGATTGCTGCTCTGACTAATAAATTTCTCAATAATGAGCCAATTCTTTGGGCAGAAGAAGAAGGATATTTCCCCCGCGGTATCCGTAAATACGTCGTTCTCCCCAAGGAGCAGACTGCGGCCAAGCGGGCCATTGATATGCTCAAAAAGAAACTGAACGGGGAGCCCTTCGAGACAGAACTTCCTATCTCCAGTGAAGACCATGTTCCTATTGCGGCTCCAGTCAAAGATCTAAGCCATGCGCGGATCGCTTTTGTTACCACCGGCGGCCTGGTTCCCCATGACAATCCGGACAGTATCCCCGGCGCTTCTTCTACACGTTTTGGACGGTATAAGATCGGAGATATAGATTCTCTTAAACCAGGGGAATGGATCTGTGTCCATGGCGGCCTGGATGCAGTATATGCCAACGCAGACCCAGAAGTAATGGTTCCCTTAAGCGCATTAAAGCAGTTGCAGAAAGAAGGGAAATTCGGATATCTCCATCCTTACTTTTACAGTACTACCGGTAATCACACTAACAAAAGCAATGCTGTACGGATGGCCAGAGAAATTACCGAGTTTCTAAAGGAGGACCATATTGACGCCGTCATCTTTGGCTCCGCATGAGGGACCTGTACTCGTTGCGGTGCAATGATGGTGAAAGAAATTGAAAAAACAGGAATCCCGGTAGTCCATGTGGTAAATATGGTGCCTGTGGCTAAAAGTATCGGCAGCAATCGGATTTTAAAGGCTTATTCCATACCCGCTCCTATGTGTGACCCGAATCTTCCTGCAAAGGATCAGGCACAGCAGAGATATCATCTGATGGAAAAAGCATTGGAAGTTCTTGCCACAGATATCAAGACCCAAACTGTTTTTAGCGTATAGTTATCAAAATAAAGGAGGCAGAATCTATGAAAACAAAAATCACCCCCATGCAATGGCTGCTCATCCTATGCTGCTCAATCTCGTGGGCCGGCATCATGAATACCGGCTGGCTGGCTACATCCTATTACAGCCTGGTCCAGGGAGCTTTAGGATTGAGTGATAATACACTTGGTACCATCATCTCTCTGATGGGCGTAGCCGGTATATGCGGATACATATTTGCCGGTCCTCTGATCGACAAAATTGGATCTAAAATCTCTATTACGATTGGAATCATAACGGTTTCCGCTGTTACTTTAATCCTACTGTTTTCTCCAGCGCCTGATTCAATTGCGGTCGTATGTTGTGTGGCCATGCGTTTCTTCGGATGCTTCTACACGACTGCCACTATGCGTTATGTAGCGGCGATCACAGAAATCGGCGCTCAGGGACGTTCCCTCGGCTACTTTTATGCGTTTATGGGAGGAGTCAGCCTGCTGCAGGGCACCATCGTCTCAAATATCATTAATTCTTCCAGCGCTTCCAGTGGACTGAACGCTCTTTTGGCCATCAGTATCACAGAAATGATCATCTGTCTGCTGATCATTATCTTTGGTGATAAGAGAAATCCGTTTCTTCCTTCTAAGGCTCCCGCCGCGGCGGCTGAATCCACAAAGACAGAAGAACCTCCTTTCCTGCAGACTTTAGGCGTAGCCCTCAAAAGCAGACGTTTATGGTTCTTGGGAGTTGTGTCTTTCACAACGGTATGTGTCCAGACACTGGTTACCTATGTTCAGCCCCTGTTTACCTCTCAGTTTGGAGTATCTACTGGAAACGCCACACTGATCGCCACCTGGGTCAATCAGGGAACTCTTTTGGTCTTTGGCGCCATCACCGGAATCCTGGTAGACAAACTGGGAAGCACTTCAAGGGTTATCGCTCTCAGTCTGGTCTCCTTCTTGGTATCTTGCATCCTGGTACTGGTTTCTCCATGGAGTCCGAGTTACGTCGCAATTCCAATTATCGGTCTCTTCCTGATTCGTATCTGCGACAGCATCACCAAGCCAGGACGTCAGTCCATGATCTCAGAAGTCGGCCTGCCTGACAATTTCCGCGGCTGTGTTGTTGCCTTTGTGAACCTGGTCATGGCAATTCCGCCGATCATCCTTGGGAGACTGTTTGGCTCCATCCTGACCAGATACGCTGGTGTTGACACTGGTTACCGAATCATCTATGTAATCTTTATCGGCATCGCCATCATCGGTTTCCTCGGCTTATGGGGATTCGTACGCTCGAAAAAGGAGGCGGCATAAAATGTATGTATTAAGAAACTGTCATCTGATTCCAGAGTTGACGGAAGGAACCTCTCTGACAGAGGCGGATCTCCTCATTGACGGAGCTTACATCAAGGAAATCGCTCCTTGCGGAACCGCATTTGAAAGTCTGGAAAAAGAAATCGATATGGAACATATGACTGTCATGCCTGGTTTGATCGATGCGCATGTGCATCTGCGGATGATGGGAGGCGGTATGCAAGCTTCTCAAGACGACATTCCGGCAGTGACCCTGGACGAACTTCGGTTCGCCCAGTGGTTGCTGGACAATGGATACACAACTGTGCGGGATGTGGGAGACAACAAAGCCTGCCCTTCCATTGCTCTTAGAGACTATATCGATGCCGGGAAAATCCAGGGCCCCCGCCTTTTCTGCTCTGGTCCAACTTTAACGCCCAGCGACAGAGGTATGCAGAAACCTTACAGCAGCGGCCATCACTATAAGGTTGACTCTCCTATGGAGATGCGCCATTATGCCAGGCATAATTTCATGATGGGCGCCGACTTTATCAAACTCTATGGAACCAGCTCTGCGATCGCCCGCCGCGGCGGGACCCCCGGATCCCAGATCATGGCGGTTGATGAGATGGAGGCAGCGGTGGAGGTCGCCACACGAAAAAACACTTATTGCGCCATCCACTGCCATGGCGGCGAGGCTTGTGAGAACGCTGCCCGTGTTGGTGTGCGTACCATTGAACATGCTACTTTTATCGAACCAGAAACATTAAAATATCTGGAGACACGAAAAGCAGAAGGCCATGGCATTGTTATAACAATTTCTGTGGTAAAAGATAATTCCTGGGGAACAATCCCTGACTCTGTCTACCAAGGAGCCGTCAGGCATCTAAAGGGGGCGGATCAGTACGACATCCTGATCGGATGGGGTACCGACACTTCCTGGGATTTCTATCAGAAACATCCTTACCGGGAATTCGAAATGCGGAAAAATGATCTGGGCTTTTCCAACATCAACATCCTGAAACAGGCCACCATCAATACAGCAGTCCTGATCAACCAGGGCGAAAAAATCGGTTCTGTAAAGGCCGGAAAATACGCCGATCTGATCGCGGTCAACGGAGATCCTGCGGCAGATATTACTGCAATGTATCACAAGCCGATTCACGTGATCAAAGAAGGACAACTGATTCGCTGAGATTGATTATGGAACTTACAAGATTATCAAAGATCTTAATCAAAAATTCCATACTGGCCAGCTAAAAACGGGTGTCATACCTAAGACCTATTCTCATGGTATGACACCCGTTCTAACATTCGGTTCTGCCGCCAAGTTATTTCTGTCGGTATCCATCCAGGAACTCTCCCATCCGTCTCACGGCATCTGAGAGCACTTCTGCCTGTGGAAGCATGACAATCCTGAAATGATCGGGTCTTGGCCAGTCGAATCCACTTCCCGGCACGATCAGGATATCCGTGGCGTGTAAGAGATCGCTGGCGAACTTTCTGTCATCTCTGATCTGGAATTTCTCTACGTCCAGCTTCGGGAAGATATAAAAGGCGCTGTTGTTTTTCACAAAGGAAATGCCATTGATCTTGGACAGTTCTCTTACGGTTGCCTCTCTTTGTTCGTAGAGGCGTCCTCCTTTTCTGACCGCGGAGGCCGGCGTTTCCATATCCTTAAGCGCCGCCGGGATCACAATCTGGGCAAGAGCGTTGGCGCACAGCCTTAGTGACGTCAGTTTGATGATCCCCTGACGGTAGTCTTCTGTCAGACGCCGCGGCCCGCTGATCACCATCCATCCGCATCGGTACCCGCACAGAAAATGGGATTTGGACAACCCATTCATCGTAACTACCGGAATATCTTCCGCTAGAGAGGCAAGTGAAATATGTTCCAGCCCATCCATTACCAGCCGGTCATAGATCTCATCCACAAAGACCAGCAGGCCAAACTCTCTGGCCACTTGAACGAGTTCTTCCAGAACTTCTTTGGAATACAGCATACCCGTCGGATTATTGGGATTGATGACCACAAGGGCTTTGGTCCTGGGCGTGATCTTGGAACGGATATCTTTCACATCGGGCTGCCAGTCTGCTTCTTCGTCGCAGACATAGAACACAGGTCTCCCCCCAGCCAGATACACGGAATTGGCCCAAATGGAATAATCCGGTGCCGGGACCAGCACTTCATCGCCAGACTCCAGCAGAGGCTGAAGCGCAAAGGAAACCACTTCGCTCACTCCATTTCCAATAAAAACGTCCTCCGGCGTGATCCCTTGAATTCCTTTTCCCATCTCATATTCACAGATTGCCTCCCTGGCACGCGGCATCCCTTTGAAATCACAGTATCCTACTCCGTCTCCCAGGTGATTCTCCAACGCGGCTTTGATGCTTTCCGGCAGGCCAAAGCCAAATGCGGCCGGATTGCCGGTATTGAGCCGCAATACTTTCTCTCCTTGTTCCTGCATATGAAGTGCTTCTATGTAAAGCGGCCCTCTGATATCCGAATGAATACAGTTCATTTTCTTTGCGGTTGCGATTGCTTTCATCCTATCTCCACCTTTCTGGAATCTTTTTCCTTTGTCTACATCATAGACCGGCGGATAGATATAATCAAATACTAATATCAATATACAAGTTATAGTCTTTTATCTATAGTTCTTGTGTCACCGCTATCAAAAAGGTTAATTGAAATCCTTACTGCAACATTGAAGTTGTAACTGCACATTGAAAACTTTATGAAGTTGTAACTGCATAATATCATGAGTAACTGCAACAGTTTTAAGCTGTTTTTCTGGCTTTGGATTGCCTTTTTCCGATTTTCCTTGTAAAATTTCTTAAAGGAAGGCATGACAAAACACAGACTGCATTTTTTACTTTTCGCAGAAGTTGTAAATGCACCCTGTTTGTGTTTCCTTTTTTATCGTGTCCTGTCTTCTCTTAAATTCCGGTTTACTTCTTAAATAAAGCCGGTGTAAGGGTTATGGAATCGGATGGGATCTTTTCAAGGCCCAGGAGGTTCGCAGTCTCCTGGCCGTAGATCTTGATAAAAAGATCTATAGGAGCCTGTCCGTTCCACTTTTTTCGGGGATAGGAATTGATGTGGTTCATCATTTCCCTGATTCCTTCTTCCGTATATTCATCCTTTGCATGATTTTTAGGTATGATATAACGGATCAATTCATGGTTCCGTTCACAGTTGCTCTTCTGATTTGTATTCATCGGGTTACAATAGAATACGCGGCACTGGATCTCTCCGGTCTCCATATCTGCTTCGATTTTTTCGGGATCGCTGAATTCGCTTCCCCGATCGGTAATAATAACCTGAAAAAGCATCCGGAATTTCTCATCTCCAAGTGCTTTCCGCAGCCGGCAGAATATTTCTGTTACTGATCCCGCTGTGTTGCGCTCTCTCAGGAACATGAGCTGTACGTCACAGTTGGTAAACAAGATTGTCAGCAGTGTCTGGCCGCCTTTGTGTATGACCACACTGTCCATCTGGCTGACTATGGCATCTGGATTCTGGCGCATATATTCCTCGTATTCCTCATAACTGCGTCCGATATGGCATTTCCGGTCTACCCGGAGAACCGGACCGCTCTTTTTCCGTTCCGGTCTGCGCAGTTTCCTTCTCAGGTCTATATTTCTGGCATCCAAAAGGCCTGCATCAATATAGGAATAGATCGTCCGTTCCGATACGGGCAGTTCATCTCTGTGACGTTCACAGATAACCGGGAGTGACTGCCCCTTTTTTAACAGCGGTGTAATCGTATCATTGATCCGGTTTAACTCCTGCTCTGTAAGAGAGATTCCTTTACGGGATTCAGAGAGCATCTGTTCATACTGCTGCTGAGCATGCTTGGCGTCATAGAGCATCCTGCGCAGACGGTAGCGAAGCCGGTGGTCACAGGCATTACAGACAAACGGCGACTTTTCGTAATCTGTACAGAACTCTTCCTGATAATCAGGGCATCCTTCCTGACATCGTCCACATGCTGTCTGGCACTGTTTCTTCCCACGAAAGCATCCCTGACGGCAGTTTGGGATTCTGGTACAGGTACAATGGTGGATACAGTTATTGCCCCCTGACGTTTTGACCAGCCTGCGGTGTGCTTTGATCTCTCTGCCGACAGTAGACCGATCCTTTCCAATGTTTTTGGCGATCTGTGCGACCTTCAATCCCTGCTGCAGACCTGACTGGATGGCGAGCCTGTCATCATATGTAAGGTGTTTATTACTCATGGTTACCTCCAATCCGAAGACAGGACAAGGATAGTATACTGGAAAAAAGGCAAAAAGAAACCATGAAGTTACAACTGCAACTCCATGGCCCATATGCCTTGTAATTCTAACCGCAACAACCTATGTTGCAATTAATTTTTCAATTAACCAAAACGACGGTCTTGGATTTCATCCAAAACCGCCGTCTATTATACAAATTTCTCTTTCGGCTCTCAGCGCCTACTCTTCTTCCGTATATTTCTTAATATTCGAAGCATTGGCCATCTTGCTGACCTTACCGTCTTCGATCACTACCAGAGTGGGCGCCTGAAGTACCCCGTACTTTTTAACCAACTCTTTATTTTCCTGGGCATCTACCACTTCGTAATCCATATGCGCTTCTTCCAGCGCCTTTTTAGCGATCACACAGTTTGGACAAGTCTTGGTGGTAAATAAAAGCTTCTTTGACCCTTCTTCCGCTTCCTGCCTCAGAGCCTCCGCAGCATGTTCCTCTGCCTTCTCGCTTGGATGAAACTGAGATTTGCTCAGATCATATACCTTTCTGTCTTTGAATTCCTGCGCTTTTCCATCATTCCAATTCTGCACCGGACGGTAATAGCCCGTAATTCTGCTGTAAACTTCCGTCTTTTCTCCACATTCCGGACATACATACTCTTCGCCTTTGATGTATCCATGATTCTTACAGATAGAATAGGTAGGAGACATGGTGTAATAGGGCAGTTTATAGTTTTCCGCGATCTTTCTTACAAGAGATGCCGCCGCCTTCCAGTTTGGCAGTTTCTCTCCCAGGAACGCATGGAATACCGTTCCGGAAGTATAGAGTGTCTGCAGATCATCCTGAATATCCAGCGCCGCGAAGATATCTTCCGTATAGCCCACCGGCAGATGGGAACTATTGGTATAATATGGAGTTCCATCGCCTTCCGCCGCTGTAATGATATCCGGGAACTGCTCTTTGTCATGTTTCGCGAAACGATAAGTCGTAGACTCTGCCGGAGTCGCCTCTAAGTTATAGAGATCTCCGTATTCCTCCTGATAAGAGGACAGACGCTCCCGCATATGGTTCAGCACCTTCTTGGAAAATTCCTGCGTTTCCGCATGAGTCATATCTTTGCCGATCCATTTGGCATTCAGGCCTGCCTCATTCATACCGATCAAACCGATGGTGGAGAAATGGTTCTCAAAGGTCCCCAGATACCGCTTCGTATAGGGATAAAGGCCTTCGTCCATTAACTTAGTGATGACCGTTCTCTTTACATGGAGAGACCTCGCTGAAATGTCCATCAGACGATCCAGACGGCGGAAGAAATCCTCTTCATTTTCCGCCTGGTAAGCAATACGCGGCATGTTGATCGTGACAACGCCTACAGACCCTGTACTTTCACCGCTTCCAAAGAAACCGCCGGATTTCTTCCGCAGTTCCCGAAGGTCCAAACGAAGACGGCAGCACATGCTGCGGACGTCGCTTGGCTCCATATCGCTGTTGATATAGTTTGAGAAATAGGGCGTCCCGTATTTCGCCGTCATCTCAAAGAGCAGACGGTTGTTCTCCGTATCTGACCAGTCAAAATCACTGGTGATAGAATAGGTAGGAATCGGGTACTGGAACCCGCGGCCATGGGCATCTCCCTCGATCATGATCTCGATAAACGCCTTATTGACCATATCCATCTCTTTCTTACAGTCCCCGTAGGTAAAGTCCATCTCTTTTCCGCCTACGATCGCCGGCAGGTTCGCCAGATCGTTGGGAACCGTCCAGTCCAGCGTGATGTTAGAAAACGGCGCCTGGGTTCCCCAGCGGGACGGCGTGTTCACTCCGTAAATAAAAGATTCGATGCATTTTTTAACTTCCTGATAAGTCAGGTTATCAGCCTTTACAAAAGGCGCCAGATAGGTATCAAAGGAAGAAAACGCCTGGGCTCCGGCCCACTCGTTCTGCATGATCCCCAGGAAGTTGACCATCTGGTTGCAGAGCACGCTCAAATGCTTTGCCGGAGAAGAAGAAATCTTTCCTGGAATTCCTCCCAGCCCTTCCTGGATCAGCTGTTTCAAGGACCACCCCGCACAGTATCCGGTCAGCATAGACAGATCATGGATATGGATATCCGCGTTCCGATGCGCCTGCCCGATCTCCTCGTCATAAATCTCTGACAGCCAGTAGTTGGCCGTGATCGCGCCGGAATTGCTTAAGATCAATCCGCCTACAGAATAGGTAACGGTTGAATTTTCTTTTACCCGCCAGTCTGTTACTTTCACGTAGCTGTCCACAATTTCTTTGTAGTCCAGCATGGTAGATTTCAGATTACGGATCTTCTCTCTTTGTTTCCGATACAAAATATATCCTTTTGCCACGTCGGAATATCCGGCTTTGATCAGGACCGCCTCCACACTGTCCTGGATATCTTCCACCTGCACCAGTGAATTCTTGATCTTAGGCTCGAAATCCGCGGTAACTTTTAATGCCAGCAGATCGATGATATCCTGATTATACTCCTTTTCCTGAGCTTTAAACGCTTTCTCAATGGCCACACAGATCTTCGACAGATTGAAATCAACGACCTGGCCGTCCCGTTTTGTTACCTGATACATATGCTTGCTCCCCTTCCTGGATTATCCTTTTGTTCATTTTGTAAAATATTTTTGTCCGATTCGTCTGTTCTTCTATCATACCACCTGTTGTGTTTTATCGTCAACAAAAATAACAATATATTGTGCACAAAATTCATTTTCGCACAATATATTGTTATTGTATAGTTTTACCAGAAGGCCCGTATTTCCGCCCTTTTCTGCTATTCTACGCCGCGCAGCTGAGCGTTTGGCACATATTGCCTTACTATTTCCAGCGCCTGGTTCATGATGTCCTTGTTATAACCTCTAAGCCCCTGCTGGAGCAGATCGCCGGAATCCACAAACTGCTGGAGGTAATAATTCTTGGCGCCCCGGATCCATTTCCCAATGGATTCAAAATCCGACCGCTGGTGGAACTCCCGTACCACCGTAGTCCGGAACTCATAGGGGATCACATCACTCAGAAGATACTGGACGCTCCTGTGGATATTGCGCAAGTCGTACCCCTCGATACCAATAGTCCGCCCATAATTTTCCTGAGAATTCTTGATGTCCATAGCCACGTAATCTACCAGTCCCGCCTCTACGATCCGCTGCAGTCTGTCGGGAAAACTTCCATTGGTATCCAGCTTGACCGCATATCCCAAACGTTTGATCTCGCCCAAAAAATCCTCGATCCCGTGCTGGATCAGCGGTTCACCCCCCGTCACACATACCCCATCCAAAATCCCCTGCCGTTTCCGCAGAAAAGCAAAAAATTCATCTTTCGGAATTTCTCGGTTCTTATATGTATCAATTACCAGCGAAGCATTGTGACAAAATGGACAGCGGAAATTGCACCCTGCTGTGAAAACAGTACACGCCACCTTCTCCGGATAATCCAAAAGCGTCAGCTTCTGCAGTCCCTGAATCACCATGTTTATGCCTCCTCTCTCGTTGGCTGTCCCTTTTGCTATCTTGTCTCAAAACTTCTTTCTGTTCCCAACGGAATTTCCTCGGTATCAATCCAGTCAATGGCAATAAACTGGTTCCGGTTCAGCCCTTCCATCAGCTTATAGATCAAGGTTTCTCTGCCCTGGACCTCCATGCGTACCGTTCCATCCCACTGGTTTTCCACCCATCCGGTCAGGCCAAGCGATCTTGCCAGATGTTTTGCTGTATATCGGAACCCCACACCTTGGACTCTTCCGTAAAATGTCATTCTCTTTCTTACTTCTGCCATCTGTACGCCCTTCCTTGTCCTGAAGTCATCATATGTCTTTGCGCATTTGGGGTAAATCAAATAAAGAAATCTGATCATCTCTCGCGGATGCCGCTTTTCTGTCTATAATCTCCTCATCTCCCCGGAAATGTCCGATCAAAAATGGGGATTCGGGGTCATGATTGTTATATTTTTTTCGCGCGCCTTCCCTTCCGCTCACCGCATAACAGTAGCGGCAGCCGTTGACGCAGGTATCATACATGCCAATATCAAAGCTCTCCGCGCACCGGCACCCTTTTCGCTGGCCCTTGTCCCGTTTCAGATCAAGCTTGTATCCGGCCAGCTGCCGCAGCTGTTCCTGATCAATACACGCCCCATGATAAATACCATATCTGCTCAGATCCAACTGTTCCGCGCAGGTATAGAGAGGGATTCCATATTTCTTGGAAATTTGGGAAAGACCTTCCGCCAGTTTCCATATCTCCTCTATCTCCAGTTCTCTGCAGTCGCTTCCCCTGTATTCGTCCACAAAACTAATGGTACACCGTCCTGTTGCGTTCCCAAGCCATTGACACATCATTTCAAATTGTTCCAGATGATAAGAAATCGTATACTTCTCTGTCAGCAGAATCGGGTCAAACCTCCAGTTGATCCTTTCTTTTCCCAGCCTCTGGCTCAATAGCAGGAACGTAGCCATCGCCTCTTCTGTCCTTGGCACTTCGGGCTCCAAGTCCTCCCCATAATCTGTGATCGTATACTGAAAACAGTACCGATAACCCATGGCATCCAATTCCCGCAGATACGGCAACAACGGCTCCGGATTCTTTGTCCAAAACACAATTCCATCCACCCACTCCGGCGAAAGCCGGATACGGCTTACCTTTCTGCGGTTGTAAGGATTTGGGACCAGCACCTCGCCCGCTCTCAGCCGGTTCATAAACCACTGAGGATACAAAGCAGGGATGTCAGTCCTTCTGCTGGCACTGATGATCATATCTCTCTCCTTTTTTTAATTGGGGCCGGGGGATTTTTAAAATTCCCCCGTCCCCAATTAAAAATACCCTGTCCCTAATCGAAATTTTTCCTGATCAGGTGACAATACTCTTCATAGGCTGGAATCCCTGTGAATTTATCGATCAGGGCATCCCTTACGCCTTTATAATACCATCCGATCGTATGTTTATCCTTCATCCGAAATCGATTCCACAATTCTTCTCCCATGACCGGATAATCCCGGTCTATATCCCGCATATTGGAAAGCTTATCCGCAAGTCCGATCATCTGTACTTCTCTGGGAGCCGTGCGGATGTGCTCGATGGTTGCCCGCTTCCGTTCCATCCATGTCAGAGACTTGTCCTCACTTTCTCTGGCAACCATATAGGCTACACGCTCTGAAAATTCCTGAGCTAAGATTCTCTGCGTAACACCTTCACAATCCTCAATGGTATCATGAAGCACTGCCGCGCTGATCACCTCCTCATCTTTCGTCATGCTGGCTACAATATCTCCAACCTCGATGGGGTGAACAATATACGGCCGTTTGGTCCCTTTTCGGAACTGCCCTTCGTGTGCCCTCGTCGCAAACTCGATTGCCTTATCGATCATATTCATCTTCCTTTTACGTAACCTCCCGGAGTGTTACTCATGTGATGGTCCGCCTGTTTCACAATTATTCTTAAAATTACCATCATTATCATTTATACATATATAAATCATAACATCTCATACTTTAAATAGCAACGATTGTAAGATATAATGTTTGTATCGATTTAGCCCTGCACAGATCAGGAGCATAGCGTCTTCTCGCTTGCTGGGCGCCATTTGTCCGACCATTTATGAGCGCCTTCCCATGAGCAAAGGCGCAGACAAAAGGAGATTCTATCATGCCACAAAAAACAATCCTTATTACCGGCTCTTCCCGCGGTATCGGGCGCAGTATCGCCATGTATTTTGCCGCAAGAGGATACCATGTGTTCATCAACTGCCGGACTTCCCTGAGAGAATTAGAAAAAGTCAGACAGGAAATCGACAAAATCGGCTCTGGCCTGTGCA
This sequence comes from Lachnospiraceae bacterium KGMB03038, assembly GCA_007361935.1. Taxonomy (NCBI): domain Bacteria; kingdom Bacillati; phylum Bacillota; class Clostridia; order Lachnospirales; family Lachnospiraceae; species Lachnospiraceae bacterium KGMB03038. The sequence goes on from CP041667.1 coordinate 2,640,099, forward strand.
CCATCGTTCCCGGTGACGTGGGCGATCCAGCCGCTGTCGAGGAAATTTTTCAAAAAATCCAAACAACCGCCGGCCATCTTGATATTCTCGTAAATAATGCCGGTATTTCTCACATTGGACTTCTGACGGATATGACGATCCAAGAATGGGATCAGGTTATCCGCGCCAACCTATCCTCTGTCTTTTACTGCTGCCGCGCGGCGATCCCTGACATGGTAGCGAAAAAAAGCGGAACCATCATCAACATTTCTTCTATGTGGGGCACGTCCGGCGCCTCCTGCGAAGCTGCTTATTCCGCGGCCAAATCCGGCGTCAATGGACTGACAAAGGCTCTGGCGAAAGAACTGGCGCCCAGCGGCATACCTGTAAACGCCATCGCCTGCGGCGTCATCGATACGGAAATGAACAGCCAGTTAACTGAAGAAGACCGCCTTGCCCTGGAAGAAGAAATCCCTATGGGCCGTTTTGGCTCACCCTCTGAAATTGCCCAGGTCGTCTGGAATCTTGCCGCTTCTCCCGCCTACCTGACTGGCCAGATTATCGGCGTAGACGGCGGCTTTTTATAAATTCTTCTTCCCTGCTCATCTTCTAAGGTTACAGACAATTTTATGCCTCTAAAATATTTGCTTGCGCACACAATTTTTCTGGGTTATAATATTCATGCTCTGCGCTATGAATATATGAATAAAGGAGGCAGCATCGAAAATGAACCTGATCCGATGGCTCTCCATTGCCGGACGCCATACAAAAATGTATCTGGATCAACAGTTTGCCCCGTTGGGAATCAACTGCAGCCAGCATATGTATATTATCAAAATCTGTGAACATCCCGGTATTTCTCAGGAACAATTCCTGGATCTTTTCTACCTTCATCCCAGCAATATCACTCGCGGACTGGGCAGCCTGATCAAGTCTGGCTTTATAACCAAAAACGCCAGCCAGCAGGATAAGCGGACCTACTGCCTATATCCTACACCTAAGGCTTACGCGGTTTATGATAAGATCCTCGCGATTCTTCGCGAGACCCAGGAACAGCTCCTTTCCCCGCTTTCAGAGGAAGATGCCGGAAAATTTGGAGAAATGCTCCAGGAAATCGCGCTCCAGTCCGTCTTTATGACACAGGAAAAATAGACCATAGGCGGACTTCTAAAAAACTATTTTACCTAATTATTAAAAAAGGATGTGATCCACATTGCAGAATATGCAGACACAAGAAAATCCACTGGGATACAAAAGCATACCCTCTCTCTTAAAATCTTTCGCAGTCCCAAGTATCATCGCCATGCTGGTCAGCTCTCTTTACAATATCGTGGACCAGGTTTTCATTGGTCAGGGAGTCGGGTATCTTGGAAACGCCGCTACTAACGTTTCCTATCCTCTGACTACCATATGCCTTGCTATTTCCCTTTTGATCGGCATCGGAAGCGCCTCCCAGTTCTCTCTTTATCTGGGAGCCGGTGAACAAAAAAAGGCCGAGGCCGTAGTAGGCAATGGCATCGCTATGATGCTGACCTTTGGCATTGTCTACGCAATCCTGATCGAGATTTTTCTTCAGCCTCTTTTGCTTGCTTTCGGCGCCACATCAGAAAATCTTCCTTATGCGCTGACCTATTCTCGGATCATTGCCCTCGGCATGCCTTTTCAGGTTGTGACCACCAGTATGAGCAATATGATCCGGGCTGATGGAAGTCCAAAATACTCTATGACCTGCATGCTGATCGGCGCCATCGCCAATACTATTTTGGACCCCATCTTTATTTTCGTCTTTGATCTTGGAGTAGCGGGAGCCGCATGGGCAACGATCATCGGCCAGTTTCTTTCTTTCCTGGCCGCCATTTCTTATATCCGGAGATTCCAGAGTGTTCAGCTGCATCGGAAAGATATCCGCCTTAATATTCGGATGAGTATTCATACCGCTTCTCTTGGCATGAGCAACAGTCTGAATCAAGTGGCGATCACCTTTGTGCAGATTGTCCTGAACAACTCATTAACCTATTATGGCGCCATGTCGGAATATGGAAAAGACATTCCTCTGGCAGCCTGCGGCATCGTCATGAAGACGAACGCTATCCTGCTTGCGGTTATCATCGGAATCTCTCAAGGTTCTCAGCCCATTATCGGCTTTAATTACGGCGCCAAACAGTATGACCGTGTCCGAAGCACTTATAAACTGGCGATTACTTGTAATCTGATCGTATCCGCGATCGGATTTGTCCTGTTTCAGTTCTTCCCCTACCAGATTATCTCTCTGTTCGGGACGGGAAATGCCGCATACTATGAATTTTCTATCCGGTTTATGCGCACTTTCCTCTTTATGGTCATTATCAATGGCGTAACCCTGCTTTCCTCCAATTTCTTTGCCGCTATCGGAAAGCCGGTCAAAGGACTGCTCCTTTCCATGACCAGACAGGTTTTCTTTTTGATTCCGCTGGTTCTGATCCTGCCCTTGTTCTTTGGTCTTGACGGCATCTTGTACTCCGGGCCAGTGGCAGATTCTATCGCATTTATTGTCAGTATCCTATTTATCTCAAAAGAACTAAAGAAGATGAAAAACTAAAGCCGAGGCCGGGGGATTTTTAAAAATCCCCCGGCCCCTATTGATCACGCGAATCGGATCCGATCGATCAAGCTTGTCTTCTTAAAGTTCTGATTGACCAAAAACGCGACCAAAATCTGCACTGCCAAAACAATCAGCGTCAAAATGACCGCCGGAAGCGCCGGATAATGATAGACCTTGATGGAAAGAATCCCTTCTGCCGCCGCCCAGCGATAGCAGAGATATCCTGCCGCACTGCCGATCCCCAGTGACAGCAGCAAGGTTCCCGCTGTATAAAATAAACCTTCCTTTTGCAGCATATTCCCAGTCTGACGGCCGGACAGCCCGATCGCCTGCAGCATTCCCAACTCGCGCCGTCTGACATATACACTGTTGATCATAGTATTGATCAGATTCAGAATGCCGATAAATCCAAGGACAGCCAGCAGCCCATATCCGCCGTAACACAGGTATCCCACCGTCATTTCCGCCTGTTCATATTGCTCCCGATACGTATCCACAGCCAGGAATTCTTGTTTGTCCGCAACAGCCCGTACAGCCTCTTCCACACTTCCTTCCCTGTCTTCATAAACAGTCAGATTCCATTCATCGGTAAGCCGAGTCTTACAGAAACTTTGCAGAGTATCCGCGGGGAGCATGAAGCCGCCTCCAAGACTGGATGGCTGATCTGTATAGGCCACTACCACAAATTCTTTCGTGACAGTATCCTCTCCGTCTTTGATCTCCAGCTCCACCCGGTCGCCCACCTGTACATGCAGATTGATCGACACATACCCGCGCCCCAGGATGATTCCTGTGCCGTCCTTAAGCCTTGTATCCTCCAAAGAGCCTTCTTTTACATATTTCTCCAGATCCTTCATCTCTGTTTCGCTGATTCCGGAAATCCCGGTATCAAAATCTTCTCCGCTAGAAGGATCTGTCACCTCTGGCATCGCCGCATCCGCATACAGCTCTTCCTCTATCTCTTCCACACCCGGAATATCCAGGATCTGTTCTTTCAGCGTTTCTGTCATCGGGTTATGCTGCTGGATCTTTGTCAGTTCCCGGTCCGGATTCATGGCATCATTATCCCAGGAATCTACATAGATAGAAATATCTCCCCGAATCGCATCTTCCGCCATAACTTTGGGATTCATACAGCTTAAAACCGTCGCCGCTACCATAAAAAAGATACCCGTTATTCCCAGCGCGATGATCGTCACCGCTGTCCGTTTCCGGTTTCTCCCCAAATTAGACAACATCAGCTTTGTAGTGCTCATTTCCTGGTATCCTTTTCGAGCCCTGGCTTTTTTCCTTTTCCCCGTCATCCCCTCATAACGGATCGCTTCCACCGGAGAAATTTTCCCGGCCACCTGCATTGGGCGCAGCAAGGAAAGATACACGGTGATTATTGCAGTAGCCGCCGCAATGCCAAGGAGCGCAGGTTTCACCAAAGAAACCCTTGAATCGTCCAAAACTTCCTGCATATAACCTACCAGAGGATTGGCGTTTCCCATTCCGTTTTGCAGCATTCCATGGATGATCAAAATTCCTGCCGCGTTTCCCAGAATCAGTCCGAACGGAATCCCGATAGCCGCCACCGCAAACCCTTCTCGAAAGACCAGCTTCCGGATCTGTCTCTTTGTAGCTCCAATCGCTCGCAGTTTCCCATATTCCTGCACCTTATGAAGCATAGACACATAATAGATGCTGTAGATCGTCAGCACGCCTGCCAGTACAATGATCACCATAAACACAGCCAGTCCTGAATATAACGCGGGATCCACATAATTAGCAGAAAGATAATCGCCATTTTCTACGATATTATCTTCTCCGATGCCATAAACCTCCCCTTTTTCTTTCGCTTTTGCCTCAATCCCATCCACGGTCATTTTATCTGCCCCGGCAATCCGGAAATAGGCCCGGTAAAAGTGCTGGCCTTCCGGAATCAGCTCTTCCGCAAATGCCTTAGATATCAAGGTCGAATAGACTTTTTTCTCTTGCTCCGTTTCGCTGTCTTCCATCATACCTACAATGGTAAATTCCTTCTTTTGTCCCAGCCCCAGTCCGCCTTTTTCTACCGGCTGAAAAGGGATTTCTATCTGACTGCCCACTTCTCCATCCAGCCCCATTACCGCGAGAAGGCCGGAAGATACCACGATCTCATCTGACCTCTTTGGCATTCTGCCTTCCTTCAGCTTCAGACGGTTTGAACTGGCCGCCTGCTGATCCACATAGATCATTGGGATCGAAACTTCTTCATTCGGACAGATCATATAAGCCGGATCTTCCCTCTCTCCTACCTCTGTAAGTTCCGGATCTTCTTTCATTTTATCCATGTTTTCTTCGCTGACCTGACGAAACATGGCGTGGTACGTGGGATACGCCTCATTTGCCGCCGCGAACTGAAGATCGATCATACCAAAAATCACGGTAGGCACGACAGTCAAAAGAGTGGAGGTCAATACAATAGCAATACCGATCAATACATTTCTGCTCCGGTTACTCTTTAAATTAGCAATCGCTGTTCTTGTTATCATGTCCATCTAGCCCACCACCTTACCATCTTCAATCTCGATAATGCGGTCCGCCATCTGGGCGATAGTCTCATCGTGCGTGATCATGACCAACGTCTGGCCATATCTGTCCACACACCGTTTCAATGTGGAAATCACTTCCATCTCTGTCCGGGAATCCAGATTCCCGGTAGGCTCATCAGCCAGAATGATGGCTGGCCTTGAGGCAAGCGCTCTGGCGATCGCCACCCGCTGCTTCTGTCCTCCAGAAAGCATCCCCGGCGTAGCCTTTAACCGTTCTTCCATACCGATATTCTTCACGATGTCCATCACATAATCTCGATTGACCCGTTTCCCGTCTAATCCGATGGGAAGCACGATATTCTCCCATACATTCAGAGATGGCAGCAAATTATAATCCTGAAAGATAAATCCGATCTTTCTCCTTCTGAACACAGCCAGCCTTTCATCTTTCAGCGCAAAGATATCTCTGCCCTCGATATAAACTTTCCCGCTGTCCGGCCTGTCTAATCCTCCCAGCATATGCAGCAGTGTACTTTTCCCAGAACCAGACCTTCCTACAATGGCAGCGAATTCTCCTCGCTCTACAGAAATGCTCGTATGGTCGATGGCCCGTATCTGTCCATCTCCATCCCCATAATATTTCACCAGATCTTCTGTTTCTAATAACGCTCTCATATCATTTCTGCTCCTTTCCTGTCAACTCTTTCTGATGTTATCTTCAGCATAGTCCATGATTCTTACAAAACATTGACAGGAACGATAACAGTTTTGTTAGATTCCTTTTTCTGCATCCTGACAGAGCAGCGGCAGCATCATCTGAAAGACAGTACCGCCTTTCTTTCCCGGAAGAGCGCGAACACTGCCTCCCTGTTCTTCTAAGATCTTCCGGACCAGATATAATCCTACTCCGGCTCCCTCCGCCTTTTGGACTTCCGGCCGCTTCCCTCGAAAGAAACGTTTGAAGATCTCCGCGTATTCTTCTTTGGGAATTCCGATCCCCTCATCTTCTATTTCAACAAATACATAAGAAACATAAACATTTACCCGGAGTATGATCTTACTTCCTTCAGGAGAGTATTTCACTCCATTTTCCAAAACATTTACGAATGCCTGGGCCGTCCACTTGGGATCATGGCAGATCCGCACGTCCGCAAACTCCTGCACTTCAATCTGTATCTTTTTTTCTTCTGCCTGGAACCAGACACTGCTGACCGCCTGACGAATCGTATCTTTCAGATTTCCTTCCACTGGTTCCAGCCGGATCATTCCCGCTTCCAGTCTTGACAGATTAGTCAGCGCCTGCAGAAGCTGTACCAGTCCTTTGACCTCCTCCTGGCTTTTTTCCGCAAATTCCTTCTGCTCTTCTGGCGTAATATCCTTGTCGGTCATGAGTTCCAAACTCATGCCAAGAGCCGATACCGGTGTCTTTAGCTGATGCGAAATATCGGTCACTAATCTGCGGGTTCCTTCTTTTTCCTGTACCAGCCGTTCTTTTAAAAGACCAAATGCTTTTCCCATTCGTTCTAACTGGTCCAAAAGCTGGGACCGGATCCCAGGTTCCATGTCTCCCTCCAAATGGAACTCATAATTCCCTTCCTCAAACGCTTCCAGATATTCTATGATAGACTGATAGTTTCGATATTCTCTCCGATAGGAGATATAGCACCACACTCCATTGGCCGCGAGCGCGAAAAAGCACAGGAAACACCATCTGTAAAGGGAGGTCCCCCACACCCATAAAATGACAAAAAATATCAGCCATCCCGCCAAAGAAAGGACCATGCCGCGTTTCAATTCCTTTTCCAGCCAAATGTAGCCCCGCTCTCTTCTGTCCATTACTTTTTCAACACTTCTGCTGTCCACAGATATCCAAGCCCCCTGACATTTTCAATATACGCTTCTTCCCCATTCTTTCCAAGCCGACGCTTCAGCCGGCCGATCGTTACCGGGACCGTATTCTCGTCCACAAACTGCCCCTCAACATCCCACACTGCTTCCAAGATCTGATCCTTGGAAACAATCTGCCTGGGATGCTCCAGAAAAAATAGCAGAAGCTGCAGTTCCTTCTTGCTTAAAGGAATCTCCTCCTCTTTTTTATACACTTTCATTTCCCGGCAACAGACCCGGATATCTCCAGAGGAAAGAATGCCTCCATCCCCCTCGCCCTGACAGATCCGCCGCATCAGAGCATTAACTTTCGAGATCAAAACCGCCAGGCTGAAGGGTTTCGCTATATAGTCGTCCGCCCCGGCATCATAGCCATTCACAATGTCTACTTCCTGGTCCAGCGCTGTCAGAAAGATCAGATAAACATCGCTGCTGGCGCGGATCTTCCTTGCAAATCCCAGACCATTACCCTTTTCCAGTGTAATGTCACTAATGATCAGATCTATTTTATTCTTTTGAAATAATTCCTCTGCCTGTTCCGATTCCACCGCGCTCAAAACCCGGTATCCCTCTCTTTCCAGCTTCAGGCTTATCCCCCGGTTCAGGCTCTCATCGTCTTCAAGAAGCAGTATGGCTCCCATATTATCCCAATCCTTTCTTGTCTTGATCCTTTTCCCCATATCTTCTCTTTACCCAAAGAAGCCAGCTTAAAATCGCAGCCCCTGCCAGGACGCCCGCGCTGTCGATCAGCACGTCTTCCATAAATCTTCGGATTCTTTTGACGGCTGCGCAGAAAACCAAAAGATCATCCCCATCCAGAAAAGGACAAGCAAAGTAAAAATATGCTTTTGCGCTTTTAGAGTCATCGCGTCTCCTCAAACTGGAACATTTCTTCCACGCTGGTCCCCAGTTCTCTGGAAATATCCATCGCCAGCTTTAAAGAGGGATTGTATCTGCCCTTTTCCAGGCGGACGATCGTTTCTCTTCTTACTCCCACTTTCTGCGCCAATTCATTTTGGCTCATAGACAACTTTTCCCGATAAGCTTTCATCCTTGTAACTAATAATGACATTGTTTCCTCCTTCAAGCCTTCCAAATCTTTTCCAAGATACGCTTCTAGACAGCCGCTTCACCAATTTTCCAATAGAATGGTCCCTTCCCCCGCCCGATGGTATACTCCAGCTAGTCCTGCAACATGGGCATGCTTCCATCCACTCATCTCCTTATGAAGCTAAGTTCCGCAGGCGGCCGCGTCTCTCGCCCCCGCTGTCTGATTTATTTAGAATGAAAGCATTGAGATTTCTTTTCAAGAATTTTCAGAATATGTGACGAGGCAGAGCCCGCAAAGAAACGAGGGAACATCAGAAATGTAAGCGTTTTCTATTTGTGATGAATATATCACCGATCGACCTATTTGTCAACCCTGGCAACACGTAATTTAGCAATTAGGGCCGGGGGATTTTTAAAAATCCCCCGGCCCCAATTAAAAGGTAATCTCCATTTTTGTTCCTTTTCCAACTTCACTTTCTACATGAATCTGAGCATTGTGAATCATCGCTCCATGCTTCACGATCGATAGTCCCAGTCCAGTTCCTCCTGTTTCTTTGGAATGGCTTTTATCCACTCGATAGAACCGCTCGAAAATACGTTCCTGCTGATCTTCTGGAATTCCGATTCCGGTATCCGTCACGATCACTTTTTTCCCCTGCAGGGTATTTCCTACCCACACGCTGAGAGATCCTCCATCTTTGTTATACTTGATGGCGTTTTCACAAATATTATAGATCATTTCATCCAGCACCTGCCGGATGCCATGGTAGACGACTGGTTCCCCCGTCACTTCTACATGCACGTTTCTCGTATTTGCCTGCGGAGAAAGACGGCTGCAGATTTCTCTTGTCAATTCATAGAGATCCACGTCCTCTTTTTCAATCTCAATCTCGCCCTCATCCAGCTTCGAGAGTTTGATGATATCCTCTACCAATGTGATCAGCCTGCTGGCCTCGTTGTAGATGCGCTCTGAGAATTTCTTCATGTCTTCTGGGCGGACCATTCCGTTTTTCATGATCTCAGCATAGCCCGAAATAGAAGTAAGAGGCGTCTTCAGCTCATGAGAAACATTCGCCGAGAATTCCTTCCTCATATTCGCGACCGCGTCTTTTTCCTTGTTCTGCTCATCAATCCTGTTCAGCAATGGTGTTATTTCCTCATAAATCTCATTTTCCAATGGTTTCTCCAGCTTCAATTCGTTAATTGGCCGAATGAGTCTCTTCACCTGCCATTTTGTCAGCATAAACGCGAATACCAACATGATCACCGCGATCAATCCCATCATCGGGAGCACCTCAAACGCCGTATGCAGTACGTTATCCATTGATTTTGCTACCCGCAGGACGCTTCCATCTTCTATCCTGACCGCATAATAAAACATTTCCTGATCCAGCGTATCTGACCGGCGGACATCCTGTCCTTCTCCCAGGATCAGCGCCTCTCGTACTTCCGGCCGATCCTTATGGTTTTCCAATGTAGACCCATCTGTATCCCCCGAATCATAGAGGACATTTCCATCCTCCGCGATCAAGGTCACTCTCGTATTCTCTCGGACCTCATCCATTTCTTCCAGATAACTGGTTCCGGCAATGCTGATCGCTGTACAGATATAATCCGATTCCTGACGGATCTCCTCTTCCATCAGCCCAACATTCTGCCGGTACACGACAACGGTCGTCATAGCGTACGCGATCATGAGGGTCGTTGCGATGACCAGTATCATGCTCTTTTGTATTTTATTTCTAAGCTTCATATATTAAGGCTCCTGCTTGCTCATCCGATATCCCACACCTCTGACGGTCTCGATCTGCTCGCCGCAGGATCCCAGCTTCTGCCGCAGAGTCCGTACATGTACGTCCACAGTCCTGGTCTCTCCGTCAAAATCATATCCCCAGATATCTTCCAAAAGGCGGTCCCTGGTCATCACCACATTCTGATTTTCCATCAGTCTTTTCAAAAGCTCATATTCTTTCAGAGTCAGATTTACTACATCTCCTGCCGCCGTCACCTCATGTTTCTTCGTGTCGATCTCAATATCTCCTGCCGCCAGGATGCTTTTTTGATCTCTGGCATTGGCTTCACTGCGGCGCAGGACTGCCTTTACTCTGGAAACCAGTTCCATCATTCCAAATGGCTTAGCCACATAATCATCCGCTCCCAGATCCAGTCCTTTTACCTTGTCGTATTCCGCTCCTTTTGCAGTCACCATGATCACCGGAATATTCCGGGTCCTTGACGAAGATTTCAGCTTTTTAAGAATCTCAAGTCCGTCTTCTCCCGGAAGCATGATATCCAGAAGGACCAGCCTTGGTGTTTCCAACGCAAGAGTTTCCCAGAATTCTTTACCATCTTCAAAACCACGCGCCTGAAAGCCCGTGGTTTCTAAAGTATATACAACTAACTCTCGGATATTGCTGTCATCTTCTACACAAAAAATCATTCTGATACTCCTTCAAGTTTCTATACTTTACTATCTTTGTGGATCCCTGTGATCGAAAATTCAACCCACTCCGCGATATTGGTGGCGTGATCCGCGATTCGCTCCAAATATTTTGCTACCATGATCAGATCGAAAGCCTCTTTCCCCTGGTCACCCTTATTTTGAGCAATGAATTCCACCAATTCCTTTTTATTCGCCTCAAAAAGAAGATCCACTTCATCGTCCGCCGCCATCACCTGTCTGGAAAGCTCCAGATCCTTATTTACATAGGCGCGCACGCTGTCGCGCACCATTTTCGCGGCAGCCTCAGACATCTGGCCGATCTTCGGGATATCACTAGCCTCCGACTTTTTCTCGGAAATGATGATCTCCGCGATATCTGAAGTCTGATCCCCGATCCGCTCCATATCTGTGATCATCTTCAACGCCGCTGATATCTGCCTTAAGTCTCTTGCTACCGGCTGCTGCTGGAGCAAAAGCTTCAGACAAAGGCGCTCGATATCTTTTTCCATCTGGTCGATCTCTTCATCCGCGGCAATGACCTCTTTCGCCTGTTCCATACTTCCCTGCTGGAGCGCAGTCGTTGCCTTATTGATCGCCGTCTCGCACAGTTCTCCCATGTGGATGAGCTGTTCACTCAAAAGTTCCAACTGCATATCAAATTTATTACGCATATCTTAACCAAACCTCCCTGTAATATAATCTTCTGTTCTCTTATCTGCCGGTATTGAGAATAATTTTTCTGTATCATTGTACTCGATCACTTCGCCCAGCAGAAAGAAGGCGGTATTATCTGACACACGTACAGCCTGCTGCATATTGTGCGTTACCATAACAATAGTATAATCCTTTTTCAGGTCCATCGCAAGGTCTTCAATCTTTGACGTAGAAATAGGGTCCAGCGCGGATGTTGGCTCATCCATCAACAGCACCTCCGGCTGTACCGCCAAAGCTCTGGCGATACAAAGTCTCTGCTGCTGCCCGCCTGACATGCCAAGAGCGCTCTTTTTCAAACGGTCCTTGCATTCTTCCCAAATGGCCGCATCTCTTAAGGACTTCTCAACAATATCATCCAGTTTCGCTTTTGAATGTATGCCATGGGTCCTTGGTCCATAGGCAATATTGTCATAAATGCTCATCGGGAACGGGTTGGGCTTCTGGAATACCATGCCAACCCGCTTCCGCAGAAGATTCACATCTACATCTTTAAAAATATCCTCTCCATCCAGAAGGATGTCGCCTTCGATCCGGCAGCCTTCTACCAGATCATTCATGCGGTTGATAGATTTGAGCAATGTGGATTTTCCACATCCGGAAGGCCCGATAAACGCTGTGATCTTATGTTCTTCGATTTCCAGATTGACATTTTTCAATGCCTTGAAATCGCTGTAGTATAAATCCAGATTTTTGATACTTATTTTCGACATTGTTCTCCCTCTCTATGCTTTCGTTAATCTCTTAGCCACAATACTGGACAGTGTATTGATCCCCACTACCAATACCAGCAGGATGACTGCTGTGGCATACGCCTGATCCATATACAGTCCTTCACTTGCCAGATTATACATATGCACCGCAAGTGTCCGTCCGGAACTCATCACACTTTTGGGAATATCGGCAACTGTTCCGGCCGTATAGATCAAAGCCGCCGTCTCACCCACGATACGTCCGATAGCCAGGATCACGCCGGCCAAGATTCCAGGGATCGCGGATGGAAGGACAATACGGAATACCGTCCTTAGCTTGCCGGCTCCTAATCCGAAACTGCCTTCCCGATAAGAATCCGGCACCGCTTTTAAAGCCTCTTCTGTACTTCTCATGATCAGCGGCAGTACCATGATCGATAAGGTAAACGCTCCCGCCAAGATTGAGAATCCCCATCCACAGGTAGTAACGAAAAACAGCATTCCAAACAATCCATATACAATAGAAGGGATTCCCTGAAGGGTCTCGGTAGTCAGCCGGATGACCTCTACAAATTTATTTCCCCGTTTTGCGTACTCCACCAGGAAAATGGCGGAGAAAATCCCAAAGGGAACCGCGATCAAAAGAGAAAGGGCAGTCATGATCACCGTATTGATCAATGCCGGCATAAGAGAGGCGTTCTCAGAAGAATACTCCAACGAGAACAGGGAAGGTTTGATGTACGGCAGTCCATTGATCAGGATATACGCGATCAAGAAGATCAGCACCGCAAAGGTGACGATCGCTGACAGCATGACCAGGATCATAACGATCATGGAACCAGGTGTTCTGGTATATCCTTTCATCCTCTGTCCCAGCGTCATTTCATTTTTTGCGCGTCCGGCTGTCATTTCATTCTTACTCATGGCTGTTCCCCCTGTTCAAAAATGCTACGCAGAAGTTAATGATCAGGATAAACACGAACAGCACAACGCCTGTCGCGATCAGTGCTTCTCTATGAAGATCCGTCGCGTATCCCATCTCAATTACGATATTGGCTGTCAAAGTCCGGACTCCCCGGAAAATTCCCTGAGGCAGTCTGGCCTGGTTTCCAGCCACCATGATCACCGCCATGGTTTCGCCGATGGCACGTCCCACACCCAGCACGATCGCTGCTACAACACCGGATTTAGCCGCCGGAAGCACTACCCGGAAAATTGCTCTTTCATGAGTTGCCCCCAAGGCAACCGCTCCCTCATAATACTGTTCCGGGACTGCTCTCAGAGAAGATTCTGTCAGTCCGATGATAGTAGGCAGGATCATCATGCCAAGAAGCAGAGAGGCGGTCAGCATACTGCTCCCGTTTCCTCCAAATCCCAAGTCTCGGCCAAGCTGGCGCACCAGCGGTACCAGAACGACCAGTCCAAAGAAACCATAGACAACGGAAGGGATTCCTGCCAGCAGTTCCGTTGCTGTTTTTAAAGGCCTGTAAATCTGTTTCGGACAGTAGAACGCCATAAACACAGAAGTCAGGATTCCGATCGGAACACCAAAGATGATAGCGCCCGCGGTCACATATAAGCTTCCTACGATCATAGGAAGGATTCCATAGATATCATTGTTCGGCTTCCACATGGTTCCAGAAAGGAACTCTATAAAGCCGATCTCAGACATTGCGGGAAGTCCATTTGCAAATAAGAAGACACAAATGAGAGCTACCGCCAGCACCGAAGCGCAGGCGGCAATGAAGAACACTCCCCGCATGAATTTTTCCGTCCATGCTTTTGATTTCATATTATTCTGCTACCTCATCCCATGTAAGAGCTTCGCCAGTATAGATTGCTTTTACCTGATCGCTGCTCAGATCTTCTACCGGGTTGTTATTGTTTACGATTACCGCGATACCATCGGTTGCGATCACCTGTGCCTCAAGGCCTCCCGCAAGCTCTTCCTCTTTTACTTCTCTGGAAGCCATACCGATGTCATAAGAACCGCTGATGGCATTCTCCATACCTGTAGTAGAGTCTGTAGTCTGCAGTTCGATATTCGCGTTTGGATTTACTTCCGCATATGCCTCGATCAGTTTCTCCATTACTGGGGATACAGAAGAGGAACCGCCAACAACCACATCTCCTGCCGGAGCGTCTCCCGCGTATGCTTCTACGCCGTCAAGCGGAATATATCCTTCTTCCGCAACAACAGCCTGTCCTTCTTCGCTCATGATGAATGAGATAAAGTCTGTTGCTGTCGGGTTGTTCATGTCTGTCTTAGTCGCAATATTAAACGGACGAGAAACTTTGTAGTCGCCGCTCTTTACATTATCAGCAGTTGCCTCAGCGCCATCGATCTTTACTGCTTTTACGCTGTCATCCAAAGAACCAAGAGATACATAACCAATCGCGTAGTCATCACCAGCAACTGTGGTCAACATAACAGAAGTGCTGTTTGTAATCTGAGCTTCCTCTGTTGTCATGTCAACATCCTCACCGTCAACTTCTTCCTGAACACCAAACAGTTCGATGAAAGCTCCTCTTGTGCCAGAACCATCTTCTCTGGAAACAATGGTGATATCCATAGAAGAATCAAAATCGCTAGAGCTTCCAGATCCTCCCTCGTCGGAACCAGAATCAGATCCGCCGCCGCAGCCGACTGCAAGTCCTGCGACCATAGCAACTGTTGCTAAAACTGCAATAAACTTTTTCATTTTCATTTGATTACTCTCCTTTTGTTTACTAGATTTTTGAGGTATTGTTTTCTTCTTCACAAGTGATATCATATCGGGCAAATGTTAAATCCGAAATCTGCTGAATGTTAAATCTATGTAAAGTCCTGCCGGGGCCGGGGGATTTTTAAAAATCCCCCGGCCCAAACTAAAAATGCCCTGTCCCTTTTGAGGCACTAAAAAAAACAGGATACATTTTGCATCCTGTTTTACAGTATCTTCATTTTCTTTTTTATTTATACATTCTTCTGACCAGGCTTCCCGCCTGATCTTCACGCTTTCTCTCTTTTTGTCCCCCAACATTACAAACGCTTTTCAAAATTCCCCTCTACAGAACAGCCTTCCGTAAATATCATAAACGCGTTGGGATCGATGCTGTGCACAATCTTCTTGATCTGCGCCACCTCATATTTAGAAATTAAAACGAAAAGAATATAGGATGTTTTGTTTGTATAAGCTCCTTCTCCGTCCCAGTTCGTTACGCCACGTCCCATCTGCTCCATGATCGCCTTAGAAATCCCCAGTTTCTTTGTAAAGATCATTACACTCATGTTGATATTCTGAATATGTACCCGATCAATAGCAAGAGACAAAACTGTCGTATAGATCAAAGAATATACAACAATCTCAATGTTAAACATAAAAAGGCAGATCACATACACAAAAATATTCATCAAAATATTAATCTTGCCCACGCTGACATTTTGGTATCTTTTGGAACAGCAAAGTCCGATAATATCCTGTCCGCCTCCGGAACTGCGGCCCCGCAGCACAAGCCCTGTTCCGGTTCCCGCAATAAGACCTCCGATGATACAGGCCGTTAGATAATCCTCAATGATCGGCGCCGCCGGAATAGGGATCACCGAAAGCCAAAGACTCTGGATTCCTACGGTGATCAAGGTCTTGACCGCGAATTCCTTCCCGAGTATCCTTAATCCCATGTAAAAAAGGGGAATATTAAGTATAAAATAAATCACACCGGACAAATCGACACTTGCCGGCACAGGAACATGCAGGACACTTACCACAAACGTCCGCAGCAATTGGGCAAATCCCATAAATCCTCCATTATAGAGCCCCAATGGAGTGATCACAAGGTTCACCCCCGCGGCAAACAGCAGACTGCCTCCCACTGCGTAAACACTTTGAATCAGCCATTCTTTATTCTTTACATCTAACACTTTTTTCATCGCTCAATCCCGTCCCTCTGTCGTAAAATAGTAATCCCAGCCCATTCTAGCATTTCGACCATGAATTTACAATAGGGGACAGGGCTTTTTCAATTGGGGCCGGGGGATTTTTAAAAATCCCCCGGCCCCAATTGAAATTTATAATATCTTCGACAAAAATTCTTTTAATCTTGGGTCTTTTGGATGATCAAAGAATTCTTCCGGCCCGGCCTCCTCTTTGATCTCACCCTCATCCATAAATAATACTCTGGAAGCGACTTCTCTGGCAAATCCCATTTCATGGGTGACCACTACCATGGTCATTCCCTCTTTTGCCAGCTGCTTCATCAGCTCCAGAACTTCTCCAACCATCTCCGGATCCAATGCTGATGTTGGCTCATCAAATAAGATCACATCCGGGTTCATAGCCATTGAACGGATGATCGCCACTCTCTGTTTCTGGCCGCCGCTCAATGTTGACGGATAAGCGTCCGCCTTGTCGTCCAGGCCAATCCGCTTTAAAAGTTCCAGCGCCTGCCTCTTCGTTTCATTTAAAATCTGTTCCTTCGTCTCTGTCACCGGAATCAATTCCTTCTTGTTTTTACCCCGGAACAGGTTCTGAAAACGGATCCCGGCATTCTTTCTCTTGGTCTTTTTCAAATCCTGACAGCGCAGATAGGCGGGAGCCAGCATGACATTCTGAAGCACCGTCTTATTATTAAACAGATTAAAATGCTGGAATACCATCCCCATATGCCGGCGATGTACATTGATATCCACACTCATATCCGCAATATCTACACCCTTAAAAATAATACTGCCGCTTGTAGGATCCTCCATGCAGTTCAGACAGCGCAGGAACGTAGATTTCCCAGAACCTGACGGACCGAGTACCGCCACAATGTCTCCTTTATTGATGGTAATGTTAATATCCTTCAGAACCTCAGTTTTTCCGAAGCTTTTCTTAAGATTAATTACTTCTATCACTCTTCTTCAGGCTCCTTTCCATCAATCGAATCAACAATGTGATCAGCAGCACCAGTACAATATAAATCAGCGCCATTACCAAGTATGGAACCATAAATTCATAACTGTTGCTTCCGATATAATTAAATGCTACATACAAGTCCGCCGCCCCTACAAAGCTGACTACCGATGTCTCTTTGATCAAGGCGATAAACTCATTTCCCATTGTAGGAAGGATATTTTTGACTGCCTGCGGGATTACGATCTTGGCCATCGTAGTGCCAAAACTTAAACCTACCGCACGCCCGGCTTCCATCTGCCCAGCGTCTACAGACTGGATTCCGCTCCGCATGATCTCAGAAATATAGGCGCCGCTGTTCAAGCCAAATACCAGCATCGCCACCTGAACCCCCGTAATCTGCCAGCCGATGATCGGAAGCAATACATAATAAAATACCAGGAGCTGTACAACCGTTGGCGTTCCCCGGAATAGCGCAACATAAAAACTGCAGATTCCATTTAAGATCCGAGGAAGGCGTTTATACTTTGGCAGCACCCTCACCGTCGCGATCAAAGTTCCGATCAAAGTCCCCAAGATCAGACCTGTGACCGCGATCAACAGCGTATTCTGAAGGCCTTCAACGACTCTCACATAGCCGTTTTGTTCCAGAAAAATTTCTATAAATTTGTCTACTTTCTGACTAAAATCGCCCATCTTTTTCCCTTCTTAAAAGAAGGAAGGCGTTATCCATACATAGCCGCCTTCCTTTTTTGCTCATCCTGTTCTTACTGTATGTTTCCTACTGCATCTCATTGATAGATTCTGTGATCGCCGCCGCCGGAGCCGCATCGATGATCACGTACTGGATCTTGCCCTGCAGCATATCCTGGACTGCCAGAGAACCACTCTTATATGGAACACATTTTGCAGGAAGCCCTGGGAAGCCCCAGCTCTCATCGCCTTCTACATAATACTGCCCTGTCGTTCCCTGCTGAACGCCAACAGAATCAGAAGACTCCAGTTCTGCCAGTTTTGCGGCTACCGCATCCGCATCTTCACAGTCATCAAAAGAAGTATCATTGCTTGGCACGATCAGCCGCTGAGAAGCCTGATAATAAGGATCCGTGAATGTTACGTACTCTTCTCTCTCCTCGTTGATCGTAAGTCCTGCCATGGCAATGTCGCATTTCTGCTGGCTTACAGACAGACATACCGCATCGAAGTCCATATTCTGGATGACCAATTCCTGTCCCAGTTCCTCAGCCAACAGAGCCGCGATTTCCATGTCAATACCATAATAATCTTCACCCTGTGTATACTCAAATGGTTCAAACGCCGCATTCGTCGCAACTACAAGCTGGTCCTTAGAAGTATCCAGCGCTGCGGACTGTACAGCCTCCGGCTCACCGCCGCCAAAATATTTATCACAGATTTCGTCAAAAGTTCCATCTTCCTGGATCTTTGCGATAAACGCATTCACCTGTTCCAGAAGTTCCGGCTGGTTCTTATCCACACCAAACGCATACTCCTCATTGGTAAGATCAATCTCGATCACCTTAGCAGTTACTGCTTCTTCACTTCCTTCTTCCCCATTTCCCCCGCATCCGACAAGAAGACCGGCCGCAAGGATCATCGCCAGGAACAACGCTGTAACCTTTTTCATCATTTTTCCCTCCGTTTTATTCATAAATTGTATAATCATACAGACTATCCTCATAATTATAACATGCTTTTTCTAAAAAACAAGCCCTGACCCTTAGAAACTTCAAAAAGGGACAGGGCTTTTTTAAATAGGGCCGGGGGATTTTTAAAAATCCCCCGGCCCTATTTAAAAGATCCACTGCACAAACGCCACAATCAGCACAAGTGCTCCCAATATAATTCGATAATAACCAAATACTTTAAAGTCATGCTGTTTGATATATCCCATCAGGAACCGGATCGCCACTATAGAAAGTCCGAAAGATACCACACAGCCAAGAAGCAGGTACCCCAATTCCGCCGCAGTAAAGCTGAAGCCAAATCCGATCAGCTTGATCAGGCTTGCTCCGAACATCGCGGGAATTGCTAAAAAGAAGGTAAATTCTGCCGCCACTTCTCTAGACACGCCTATGATCAGAGCTCCGACAATAGTCGCTCCTGACCTGGAGGTTCCTGGTATCAGGGCCAGCATCTGGAACACTCCGATCCACAGCAGCATCCGCACCGACAGTTCTGATATCTTTGTAACCGCAGGGCGCCGACCTTCATTTCGCTTTTCGATCACAATGAACAGTACGCCGTAGACAATCAGCATGAGCGCCACTGGCACAGACCAATAAAACAGGCGGTCCAGGGTATCGTTAAATAAAATTCCCACAATTCCCGCCGGAACCGAGGCGATCAGTACTTTAATCCACATCTGCCAAGTTAGAAGCTTCTGCTTCTTTGTCTTTTTAGGGGAAAATGGATTCAGCTTATGAAAATACAGTACTACTACCGCCATGATAGCTCCAAGCTGTATGACCACATTGAACATCTCCATAAATGAATCGCTTAAATTGGGCTGAAGCAAATCCCCCACTAGAATCAGATGCCCCGTGCTGCTCACTGGAAGCCATTCCGTAATACCTTCGACAATTCCAAGCAGAATCACTTTTAATACATCTAACATGTCATCTCTCCTCTCTGATTTCTTCCTTATTAATTATCTTTCATATTTCCTTCCAGATAACGCCGAATGGTACAGGCAACCCCATCTTCGTCATTATTTCCCGCTTTTATATCTGCCGCCGCTAAGACTTCCGGCACGCCATTAGACATTGCCGCTCCAATCCCAGCTGTACGCAGAAGCTCCACATCGTTGGCTCCGTCCCCAAACGCCAAGGTTTCTTCTCTGCGGATTCCCAGGCGCTCTGCCACCCACAGCAGGGCTTCGCCTTTATTGATCCCTTCTGCATTTACTTCAATATTATAAGGAAGAGCCCCCGTCACTTCAACTCCGCCGAGGCGTCGTACTTTTTCAAACGCTTCCTTTTTTTCCTCATCGGAGGCAAAAAAGGCCTGAACCTTATCTACCCCTCTATTTTCTTCTTCAAATTTCTCTACAAGATCCAATACTGTCACCCGTGTCGCCCGGATGTACTCTTCCATGACCGGATCTGGTATGTAATGGCTTCCTTTCTCTAATTCTGCCGTCTTCACATAGCCTTTGCCGTCATAATAGATCTCTCGTAGTGTATCATATTCTCCAAAAATATCCAAGACATTTCTCGCTGTTTCAACAGAT
Organism: Lachnospiraceae bacterium KGMB03038; assembly: GCA_007361935.1. Classification (NCBI taxonomy): domain Bacteria; kingdom Bacillati; phylum Bacillota; class Clostridia; order Lachnospirales; family Lachnospiraceae; species Lachnospiraceae bacterium KGMB03038. Next base: position 2,660,082 of record CP041667.1, read on the forward strand.
ACCAGTTTTTCCCAGACCGTCTTTCTCTCTTTTGTCTCCACGATCCTTGCCCCATTTGCCGTGATCGCGTACTCCGCTCCGGCCAATTCCAGCAGCTCCTCCGGGATAGCGGTCAAGGGACGTCCTGTAGCGGGGAGCAGGCAGATTCCCCTTTCCGCCGCCATTTTTAATACTCTTTGCGTCTCCTGTGTCACCTTTTTATCTGTTGTCAAAAGTGTTCCGTCTAAATCGAAGGCGATCAGTTTAATCCCGCGTCTCATAAACCGTCAAATCCTTTCTCTTCTGGGAAAACAGCATAAGCGATGTGCTGATCCTTTCGCCAGACATATCATAAGCGCCTTTTCCATGCTCGATCATCTTGTCTACCACTTCTTTTTGACCGGCAGGCGCAAAAAGAACTGTATCCTTTGACGGCGCCATGATCACCAGATCATCCTTCAGTTTATCTACACACACCTGCCAAATATGTTTGAAGCATAAAGAACTCGCTTCATGAAGTCCATCCGCGATAATCCCAAACGCTCCGTACCATGTATTCCCGATTACAAATTCCACATCTCTTGCCAAATTCTCGCACGCCTGATGATAAAGTTTTTCGATATCCGCTTCCGGAGGCAGCATGTTGTCTTTCAATATCTCATAAGTTTCCTCTCCCCGGCGGATCGCGAAGATCACCTTTAAGTCTCCTGTAAAGGCAACTACCGGCGTATCCTTCTCCGACAGATTTTTCCCATTCAGCGCGTGGCTGTCCTTGATCTCTTTCCTGATCCAGGGATAGATACGATCTTTGATCTTCTCATACTGATAATGTTCTTCTTCGTATTTCTTCATCTTTTCTTCCTTTCATCTTTATAACATATTGAACAATTCTTTTCGTTATGTTCTAAAATCTGTTTCTGTCCTTTCTACTTTTACATCCATTTGTTACAAAACCGTTACATTTATTTTAACAAAGTTTGCAATATAAAGCAATTTGTTGTATAATGTATTAGCACTTACAAAAGACAGAAAGGAAAGGTATTGAATGAGTATTAAAAAGAAACAACTATTACGGTCTGTCTTAGGGTTTCTATGCGCCGTAACACTTGCTTCTTCCGGAATCTCTGTATATGCTGCGCCCTCTAGCCAGGAACTCGAAGAGAAGACCTCTAATCTTCAGGGAGAACTTGATGATCTGAACAGCGAACTTGCTTCACTTAGCAAGGAACTTGACGAAACATCTGCGGAGATTGAAACACTTTCTGCCGATGTAGAAAAAGCGAAATTAGATTTGGCCGCCGCCAAATTAAATGAAGAATCCCAATATGAATCCATGAAAGACCGGATCAAATTTATGTACGAGGGCGGAAGCGCTTCTCTTCTTGAGATTCTGTTTTCTTCCGAGAACATGGGGGATTTTCTCAACAAAGCAGAATATATAAATACGATCAGCGATTACGACCGGAATATGCTGGAGGAATTCCAAAAAGTCCGGGCCGATGTAGAACAAAAGCAGCAGGATCTGGAGGATAAACAAAAAGAGTTAAAAACTCTCCAAAGCGATCTGACCAGTCAGCAGGAAACTATCAACGCAAAAATTTCTTCTACTTCAGGTGAACTGGCAGATTATGAGTCTCAGCTGGCACGCGCCCAGGCGGCGGAGGAGGCCGCGAAGACCGCGCAAAATAACAAGGTATCCGGCTCCACTTCCAGTGATGATTCTAACAATGGCTCAACAAACAATTCTGGTTCCTCTATATCTGCTGATGTCAGTGATGTGGCATTGCTGGCGGCTATCCTGCAATGTGAAGCAGGAGGAAGCTATGACGGAATGTTGGCCGTAGGGACTGTCATTATGAACCGTGTGGAGAGTTCTCGCTTTCCTAATACGATCCGGGGTGTCATCTATCAATCAGGACAGTTTTCCCCTACCTGGAATGGATCTTTAGACCGGGTTCTTGCAGCGGGACCGTCTTCGTCCGCATATTCCGCGGCGCAGGCAGTTCTTGGCGGGACAAGATATTCGGCGGTTGCTCACTGCTATTACTTTAATGCCGCATGGACAGGCAAAGAAGGAATCAATGTAGGCGGCAATGTTTTTTGGTAAGATACTTAAAATACAATCGAGTAGGAGGGAGTGATTAACTCCCGTCCTCTCACACCACCGTGCATACCGTTCGGTACACGGCGGTTTCAATAGTTGACGTGCAGAGACTGATAAGCTGTGGTTAAATCATAGAAACCCCAGTTTATCAGTCTTTCTTTAGTTAGCGCTCTTTTGACCACGCCTGTGTTAGACATCCTCCAGTAGGATTTCCTACTGTATGCTCCCTCACAGGCTGCCCATTCCGGTAAGCCCAGTCCCATCAGTTTTCTTCTTCGGGTCTTTGGCCGTTTCCACTGTTTCCAGATACACATCCGTATCCGGCGGTACAGCCATCCGTTCAGGCTTTCGATATTCTTCTTCATGTCCGCTATCCCATAGTAGTTCAGCCATCCTCTCATGTAGACTTTTATCTTCTCCATGGTTCGGATAATACTCCCGCACCTGCTCCGGGAAGTGAGCTTGCGCAGTTTATCCTTGGCTTTCTTCCACGACTTTCCATGGACACGGACGTAGATTCCTTTTCCGTTCTTCCCAAAACAAAAGCCAAGGAACTTAAAATTTCCGATTGAGAACACGCTGACTGTCCGGCTCTTTTCCCGATTCACTTTCAGCTTCAGCGTTCCCTCCAGATACTTCGTACTGGATTCCAGCAGTCGTTCTGCCGCCCGCTCACTCTTCGCCAACAATACAATGTCATCTGCATAGCGGATACACGGCACACCCCGTCTCTGGAATTCCCAGTCGAACTCGTTCAGGTACACGTTTGCCAAAAGGGGAGAGAGATTTCCTCCCTGTGGGGACCCTTCCTTTGTCTCTGTTACAACTCCGTTCTCCATCACTCCGCTTTTCAGGTATCGCTTTACCATCTGTATCACCCTCTCATCTTTTACCTGTTTTCTCAACAGGTTTAGCAGGATTGTATGGTTCAGCGTATCAAAGTACTTTGACAGGTCAAGGACGACCGCCCTTGTATAACCCCGTTCCATGTACTCTTTTATCCTGTGTATGGCGTCTTTTGCCCCATGTCCCGGACGATAGCCAAAGCTGTCATCCGAAAACAGCGGCTCGTAGATTGGCATGAGCTGCTGGAGCATTGCCTGTTGGATGATGCGGTCAATGACCGTTGGGATGCCTAGCTTGCGCACCCCTCCGTCCGCCTTTGGGATTTCCACCCGTCTGACAGGAGACGGGGTATACTTCCCCTTTCGGATTCTCTCTGTCAGTTCGTAGTTGTGCTCCTTTAACCATGGCAGGGCCGCTTCGATGGTCATTCCGTCGACTCCCGGCGCTCCCTTGTTTGCTTTTACTCTCTTGTAAGCTCTGTTCAGGTTATCTTTCGCCAGAATCTTACCCAAGATGTCCGACTCTGCACTGTCCCTTTCCTTCCATATCCGGTTGAATGAGCGGTGCGCTCTCACATACCCTTTGCGTTCCGCGCTATCTCTTTGTGAGCAGCTTTCTCCGTTTTCTGTACCCATCTGCCCATTCCTCCTTTCCCTGTCGTACTAAGGGCTCCTATTGATTTAGCCCTTCGCCGAAAAAACTTCCGGCTACTATGGCCTCTGCTGACTTCTGTACGCTCAACATTACCTCTCGATAATGGTTACTCTTTTTAGAGCATTCCGCACAGACCTCCCTGGGTACCACACGTTTCTTTCCCTCCATCTATCTGCCGCATTTACTGTACATGATTCCGTGTAGCTATCGGGCTTCGTCTTGTATAGCAGACTTACCCTCATGTACAGCCTTCTATACGATTTCTGTCCGTCAGACCAGAGGTTTGCCCATGGGTTAGTAGGTTCCCCACATCCGGCTTCCTTCAGATTCCACCTTGCGGTGGACACCCTTGCCTTCGGCTATATCCTTCCCACTACCGGGCGGATTTGGGACTTGCACCCTTAAGAAACGTGCGCCGCCAGGCGCACTATAGAAAGGCGGCACACACAATGTGTACCGCCTTTTCTTATTCCAGAAATCTTCTCTACAGCGCGCGCCTATGTTCCGTATGTAAAAGCTGATGCGCCCTATGAGACAATGGCTTCTCAAAAAACTCTGCGTACATCTGCATAACATCTCTATTTTCGTGCGAAAACCGGATGTTTGACTTTTCATCCAGCGAATACAGCTGGCCCCCTCTCTGGAAAGCAAGCTCTTCCCCGTCATGGATCGGCTGTCCGCCTCCACCTACACATCCGCCTGGACATGCCATCACTTCTACAAAATCATAATGCGCTTCTCCCCGCTGGATCTTATCCAGCAGCGCGCGAGTATTTCCCAGACCGCTGACAGCCGCGATCTTTACTGTGATATCATCAATCGCGAACTCCGCCTCCTGAACGCCCTGATTCTCCTGGAATCCCCGGCTTCTCACTTGACGGAACGCATCTGCCGGAGGATTCTCACTCTTTATCAGATAGTAAGCCGTCCGGAGCGCCGCTTCCATAACACCTCCGGTAGCTCCAAAGATAACGCCCGCGCCAGAACCCTGCTGCATCGGCCGATCACTTTCAATGTCTTTGAGCGTTGCCGGATTGATATGCGCCGCTCCGAACATTTTCACCAATTCCCGTGTTGTGATCACCGCATCTACATCGTGTCCCGCATACTCTTCGTAAAACAGTTCCATCTCTCGCTCACTCTTCTTTGCGACACATGGCATCACAGAAACCGTATAGATCTTCTCAGGCTCTACTCCAAGCTTCTGAGCAAAATATGTCTTCATTACCGCGCCAAACATCTGCTGGGGTGATTTCGCCGTAGAAATCTGCGGAAGAAGGTGAGGATACTGTGTCTTCACAAACCGGATCCATCCCGGGCAACAGGAAGTGAACATCGGCAGTCTCTTTAATTCTCCCGCAGTAAACCGCTTCACAAACTCGTGCGCTTCCTCCATGATCGTCAGATCTGCGGAAAATGTGGTATCAAACACGTAGTCCGCTCCCATCCGTTTCAACGCGTCCAGGATTTTCCCTACCGTTGCCTCTTCTGGCTTCAGTCCCAGGCTCTCGCCCCAGGCCGTCCGCACTGCGGGCGCCACCTGTACCACAACAACCTTTTCTTTATCTTCGATCGCTTTCCAGACTTTTTCTGTATCGTCTCTGGCGCTCAAAGCTCCGACCGGACAATGCGTGATACACTGCCCGCAGAGCGAACAGTCTGCCTCTTCGATCTTTCGGTGGCCAGACACATTGATCGTAGTCATAGATCCGGTGCCTTCCACATCCCAGATTCCAAGCCCCTGGACTTTATCGCAGATCTGGACGCAGCGCATGCACTTGATACACTTAGAGTAATCCTTGATCAGTGGGAATCCCTTATTCCAGGCCCGCCGTTCGATCTGTTTCTCGTAAGGAACATCCAAAATATTCAAGTCATTGGCAATCGTCTGCAGCGCGCAGTTCCCGCTCCTTGAGCAGGTTACACACTGGCCGTCATGCTGGGAGAGCAGAAGCTCTACCGTTGTTCTCCTGTGACGGCGTACTTTGGGGCTGTTTGTATAAATGACCATCCCTTCTTCCGCCACATTATTACAAGAAGAAATCAATTTCTCCTTGCCTTCCAATTCCACTACACAGACTCTGCAGGCCGCGATCTCATTAATATTCTTGAGATAACACAATTTGGGTATCATGATCCCAATCTGGGCGGCAGCCTCCATGATCGTGGTATTTTCCTCTACGGAAACTTTTCTTCCGTCTATCGTAAGATTTACCATAATGTTTCTCTGCCTCCCTTAAATATTCCGTATCCGAAGTGATCACAACGCAGACAGCGGGATGCCTCCTGCTTCGCCTCTTTCTCCGTCATACATTTTTCCACGCCTTCAAAATCATGGACTCTCTCACACGCTTCACGCTCTGTCATATTGACTCTTCCACAAGGGCTCCTGTCATCCAGGCGGGGCTCCGGAATCTCCACATCACAGGAGATCTCATGGTGATACCCCAGATACTCATCAATATTGGCTGCCACCACTTTCGCCGCCGCGATCGCCTTGATCACAGAAGCAGGGCCGCTGGCACAGTCGCCTCCCGCAAATACTCCCGGCATATTCTCAAAGGTTCCGGTACTTTCTGTCACAATCTTTCCTCTTGCCACAGGAATTCCCGCTTCCTCGAAATGGCGGGTCTCGATATTCTGTCCAATCGCCACGATCAAAACATCGCATGGAATATAAATATCTTCTTCTCCCGTTGGCTTGATGCTTGCTCTTCCATCTTTAATAGCGCTTACCATCTGAGGTGTCACATAAATACCTTTCACATGGCCGTTTTCATCCACATCGATGGCGGAAGGCGCTTTTAAGGTCTGCAGCTCGATCCCCTCTGCCACCGCTCCATCTATCTCACCTGGCAGGGCCGTCATATCCGCCACACGCCGGCGGTACACGATGCTGACCTTGGAAGCTCCAAGGCGCTTGGCTGTACGGACAGCGTCCATAGAAACATTTCCTCCGCCGATGACCGCTACCTGCTTCCCTGTCAGATCCAGGATCTGTTCTTTCCCGACATTTCTCAAGAATTGGACGGCAGAGATCACACCTTGCGCATCTTCTCCTTCCAGTCCCAGCTTTTTATCCGTGCTGGCGCCGATCGTGATCAAAACCGCGTCATATTCCTCACGCAGCTCCTGGATTGAAATGTCCTCTCCAATCTTCAGTCCGTGCTTCACATCCACACCTGTCTTCAAGATCGCGTTGATATCCTCATCCAGACGTTCCTTAGGAAGACGATAGTTGGGAATTCCATACCGGAGCATTCCGCCAAGCTTCGGCAGCATCTCATAAACGGTCGCCTGATGGCCCATCAGCTGCAGATAATAGGCCGCGCTAAGACCTCCTGGGCCTCCGCCAAGGACCGCCACTTTCTTACCTGTCTTCGGCGCGCATTCAGGCGGGTCCACCTCGCCGGCGAAATCCGCCGCGACCCGCTTCAAACCGCGGATATTTACGGAATCGTCCACCATATTTCTGCGGCATCTGGCTTCACACGGATGTTCACAGATAAATCCGCAAGTCGTTGGAAATGGATTATCCTTGCGGATTAAACGAATTGCGTCCGCGTAACGCCCTTCCCCAACCAAAGCCACATACCCAGGGATATCCACATGAGCGGGACATAATGACACACAGGATACGGGCTGGTTATAACTGCAAGTACAGCGTCCGTTCTGAATATGTTCGATGTAATCATCCCGGTACCCAATCAGCCCCTTATAGACCATATTGGCCGCTTCATACCCCACTGCGCAGTCCGCCGTTTCCATGACGGAAAGCGCTGTTTCTTCCATCACGTCTAAAGTCTCCATTGTTGCCCTTCCGTCCAGGACGTCTTTGATCAGATGATTTAGCTGTCCAAGACCGATCCGGCACGGCACACATTTCCCACACGTCTGAGCATGGCACAGTTCCAGAAATGCCCGCGCCATATCCACTGGACATAAGCCCGGCGGACTAGATTCGATCCTCTTTTCCAGGTCCTTATACAGGCCCTCCATGACGATCCTCGCCCGTTTTGGGGAATCAATCTCCAACCTGCTCATTACATACCTTCCTCTCTTTCATATAAATTGTCGTCACCTATGACACACTTTTTTTATTATAACATTTCTACAAAAAAAAGGAAGAAAATTGCCGAAAGTAGATTATTTAACACAAAAAGTTCCGCCATAGGGAAGATTGGAAGGAATTCATGCTTGCATGAAATTCCGGCCAGTCTTCCCTATGAGCGGAGCGTCCGCATATGAGCAAAGCAGCGGCGGCAGCCGCGGGCAAGCCCGGACGGGCGGGCTTTGCGAATGGCGTACTTATCTTTCCATCCCGCTTAAATCATCCGACTGGTACAGTCCCCACCAATATAGAAGCGGGATAATAATATCCACTACTGCTGTAAACCCAAACAATCCCAGCATCGCCGTCTGGACCAGAGATACAATCACCAGCAGGCTGTAGATTCCTATGAAGATCACTGCCCATCTTCTGGATCTTCCGCTGATTCCTACGATCCCCGCCCCCACGCTGCTGATACAGCTTATGATGGATATGACCAGATTCAAAGGCGTCATGGTTTCCGTAAGCAGACTCATATCCATGCCTTCTATCGCTTCCAGCTTGGGAAGCATGGCGTAGCTGAAACCTGTGCCGATCAATCCCAGTACTCCCAGGATGATGAAGATGACAGACATTACTTTTAATAAACGTTTTGGTTGAAACATGACTTTTCCTCCTTCTCATTCTTAGATTTTTATAATTGCCTCAACGCCTCTATGGGACTCATCCGTGCTGCCTTCCGCGCCGGATAAATTCCAAATACGATCCCGATCCCGCAGGAAAAACAGGTAGCAAAGATCACTGCCGCAGGTGAAAGCCGGGCTGACAAGCCTCCGATCTCAAGGGCCGAGATCAATCCCGCGATCCCGGCGCCCAGCAGGATTCCAATGAGTCCTCCAATGCCGGATATAATTGCAGATTCACACAGAAATTGGGCGATCACAGAGGACGTCTTTGCTCCCAGGGCCTTGCGGATGCCAATCTCTCTGGTACGTTCTGTAACAGACACCAGCATGATATTCATCACCCCAATTCCTCCTACCAAGAGAGAAATTCCTGCTACAAACGCCACAAACGCGGTTACTCCGTCCATGATACTGCCCATGGCTTCTGTCATATCCATAGGCTGCTGCTTGATAAACAATTCCTCCCCTTCATTCATATGGCGGGAGTTCAGAATCTGCACGGCGGATTTAGCCACCTGGTTTTCCTTGGATCCTTCCGCCAGGTATAACGTCAGTGATGAGAAATTCTCCGGCTCTTCTCCCCAGTTCTCAGACACGGTATAAGGCACTTCCAGAAAGACCGGCATTTCCATTCCAAACATCGCCATCGCCTCTTCATTGGCCGCCATAACCTCTGGGTCCTGATCCCTTACCCCCTTTACCTGAAGCGTCTGTATACGATCCTCGATCTGAAGATCCAGTTCCATGCCTATGATATCCTCTGTTCCAAATAAATAGAGCGCGCTCCCTTTGTCCACCACGCAGGAGGATGATCCATTTTCCACATCATCCCCAGTGAAATAAGTTCCGCGGATGACCGGATATTGCAGAGGATTGTATTCTTCATCCGGTGTTGTCAGCGTAAGATATGCGTCAAAACTCCCTTTTCGGGTTTCTACTGTTCCTGCCGCCTGGGTACTGTTTGCCACTCCGCTCACTTGATCCCCCAGCTGTTCTTTTAATGCCTGCACATCCTCCCAGGTAATAAGCTGGGTATTGACGCTTTTCTCCGGATCTGTCATTACCACAACACTCTTTGTCTCCGTACTGGACATAACATCCGCCTTCAGCCCGCTTCCGATAGAGACGATCGTGATCACCGAAGATATACCGATAATGATCCCAAGCATAGTCAGGAAGGAACGGCCCTTATTTTCACGTATATTGTAGAGAGCCATTTTTACATATTCTCCAAACTGTCCCATGGGATCACTCCTTTTCTGTATCTTGGGGGACACCTGTTGCCTTCATTCCTTCCCTCACATTTCCGGAAACATCGGAAATCACTTCGTCCCCTTCCTTCAGTCCATCCAGGATCTCTACGCTGCTGTCAGAGGCTATCCCAAGCTCTACCGCCTGCCTTTTTACTTCTCCGCCTCGGATCACATACACAAAATCTCCTTCTGTAGATGTATTGACCACCTCGTTGGGAAGATACGGAACATCCTTTTTTTCTGCTACCATCATGGTGACTTTTGCTCCTACCCCAACGCAGATTTCTTCATCTGGATTGCTTATACTTACATCCGCATGGATAACGGAACTTCCCTTTTCATTCGTCAGCGCGATCTTATCCACGGATTCCAAGCTGCCTTGATATGTATTTTTCCCAATCGTGATCTTAGCGCTGTTTCCTTCTACCAGATTGTCAAAATCGTTGGCCGGCACTTCCAGCCTCACCTTTACGTCTTGATTGCTCACCAGCGTAAATAATTCTCCGCCCTGGACTGCTGTACTTCCCTCCAATACTTTTACATCAGAAATGATACCGTCATATTCTGCTTTTATACCTTCCCGTCCCTTCTTTAGAAGTTCCTCCGTGCCAAGCTGAGCCAATTCCGCCAGATTCTCGGATACCTCCATATTTTTCCTCTGACCGCTGGTAAGGCCTGTATCTGCCGCGGCGGCTCCCATGCTATTTTCAAGCTCACTCAGACTAGCCTGCAAAGCTTCCAGTTCCTGCTGTGCGGCCGTGAGTTTTTCCGCCGCGGCGCCTCCCCCCGCGCCGCTTAAGCTTTCCATCTGACTTTCCAGGGATCGATAGGCTTGTTCCAGGCTGCTGATCTGATCGGTAGCGTCCTGAGCGGCAGCAAGAAGCTCCTGGATCTTATCCGTATTAGACGGGTCTGTTTCATCTAATTTCTCCAGCTGGCGTTCCGCGTTTTCTTTTACTGCCTTCTGCTCTGACTGCTTATTCAGATTTTCCTGCATCTTTTTTCTAAGATCCGCTATCTTGGACGCGTTTTGAGACGCCTGACTGGATTCAGAAGCCGCTTGTTTCTCCAGGCTGCTGATCTGTGCTTGCTTATCTTGGATCTGTTTCTTTACCTGGTCTATAGAATCTGCCGTCTGCGCTTTCCCCGCGGCGGCAGCCTGTGCCGCCCTTCCGCTCTGCTCTGCGGCGTCTTGATTGGTATATTTCGCCGCTAATACATTTAATTCCGACTGCTGGTTGTCTCTCTCCAGGTTCGTCACATCGAAGGCAACCAGAAGATCTCCCTTCTTAACCGCGCTTCCAACTTTAGCGGTACATTGTTTTACAGGAGCATTTACCGGCGAATAGAACACCTTTGTCCGCTGACTCTCCACCGTCCCGGAAGCAAGGTAGGTCTGCCGGATATCTCCACGCTCTACAGTGACTACTGTAAGCTGTTCTGTCCCTTCTCCTGCGGATAATCGTGATACAATAAAAAATATCAGCACGACACATGCTAAAATAGGTAAAATGATCCATCCCGGCAGCTTTTTCCTATTTGTCTCATCATTTACGTCCTGTTTTCTTGTCCTGAACATGTTCTCTTTCCTCCCCGCTTTTATTCCTGTTTCTCTCTTTTTTCTGTTTTACGCTTTGTTTCTATATTCTTCCTGGATCTTCCCGTCCTGAATACAGATTACCCGGTGAGCTTGTTTGGCGATATCCGGGTCATGGGTAATGATAATAACAGTTCTTCCTGTTTTATGTAATTCTTTCAAAATATCCAGAATCTCTCCTGTCGTCCGCGAATCCAGATTTCCGGTAGGCTCATCCGCCAGGATCAAAGGCGGACGGGCGGCCAGAGCCCGCGCCACTGCGACTCTTTGCTGTTGTCCTCCAGACATTTGAGAAGGCTTATGATACATTCTTGCTCCCAGGCCGACCATTTCCAAAGCTTTCCTGGCTGTTTCCTTTCTCTTTCTCCTCTCCATGCCTCTGTAGATCAAAGGAAGCTCTACATTGCCCGCCGCGTCCAGATTATGAATCAGATTAAACCCTTGGAAAATAAACCCGATCTCCCGATTGCGGATCTCTGACAACCTGTCATCCGAAAGCCTCGATACATCCTTTCCTTTCAGATAATACCGTCCGGAAGTAGGTATATCCAGACATCCCAGAATATTCATCAAGGTTGACTTTCCTGAACCGGAATGTCCTATGATCGCTGCAAATTCTCCTTCCGAAACCGTAAGACTGACCCCGTCCAGAGCGCGGATCTCATTTTCGCCCGGATGATAGATTTTATAAACATCTTCGATTCGAATTAATTCCTCCATAAAATCCCCTTCTGTATTTTTGTTCTATTATACTAAGCGCTTAATACAAATATACTGCAAAAGATTTCAAAAAGCAAGTCAAATTTTAATCTCCATTTTTATTTATCGGTATTATCTATAAATCCCACTCAGACATGCTAAAAATAGATTGGTCTTTTCCCGCGCAAAAATCTATACTATATCTAGATCATTATTTCATCATAAGGAGGATATAGAAATGTCAATTACATCTGAAACCGCAAAAGAACATGCAAACGATCCAGCTGTATTATGCTGCCGGGCCGAAGAAGGGATCACGATCGAACCTGCCAATCTGGAAGATCCGTCTATTTTCGATGAACTGGTAGATTCTGGTCTTCTTTCTCTTGATGGATGTCTCACGATTTCTCAAGTTCTTGGAGCCACCCTCACTAAGACCAGCGATTCTCTCTGTCCACTGACACCGGATAATGTATCTGGGTTCAAGGAGGCGGCCGACAGTGCCGAGGAAACGGAAAAAGCTGAAGACAGCGCGCCGGCGGCAGCTACCATTACTGATATCAGAGCAGACGGCGCGGTAACAACAATCCGAGGCGGAAAAGTTGTTATTTCTATCAAGGAAGGAAAAGACATTTATCTTGAACTGCCAATTTAGTTAGACGATGTTATCTTCATTCACATATTGTTTCCATATTTAAATTTTCTCCGAAAATATGGCCGCCGCCTGTAAAACAAGCGGCGGCCATATTTCGTATAGAGCTTACATGTATTCAAAAAAGGACATACGATTGCGTATGTCCTTCTGTAAATCTGTTTATGACCCTCTATACTATACAAGTTCGATCAGAACTTCCATCGCGGCATCGCCCTTTCTCTGGCCGATCTTCACGATTCTGGTATATCCGCCCTGACGGTTCTCATATTTAGGCGCGATCTCGTCAAACAATTTTGCCACAAGATCTACCTGTTTTGTATTTTTCTTTCTTCCAGCCGCTGCCGCAGGTACGTCTTTCACTGGATACAGCACCTTTAACATCTGGCGGCGAGCGTGAAGTCTGCTTGGAAGATCCTTCTTGATCGTTTTCTCTTCCTCGTCATATACGGTTACTTTCTTTCCGTCTACGACTTCTTTTACTCTCTTACCGTCTTTGTCCTTGCGGGCCACTTTAGCTTTTACAGTAACTTCTTCGAAGTTATCCTTCTCTTTTACTGCCAGCGCGATCAGCTTTTCAGTGATCTTGCGGATTTCTTTTGCCTTTGCCTCTGTGGTTCTGATCTTGCCATGATTGATCAGAGCAGTTACCTGGTTTCTCAACAATGCTTTTCTCTGGCTTGATGTTCTGCCGAGTTTTCTATATTTTGCCATTTCTTAATCCTCCATTATTTTACACTTGGTTATGCATCTTCGGGCTTACTAGCCAAATGCATTTGCCGTGCTCTTCGGTCTTACCGGCAAATCTTTTTATTCCTCGCCTTTGCTTAAGGACAATCCCAATTCATCCAGCTTCGCCAGAACTTCCTCCAGGGATTTACGTCCCAGATTCCGCACCTTCATCATATCTTCCGGTGTCCGGTTTGTCAGCTCTTCCACTGTATTGATTCCGGCTCTCTTCAGGCAGTTATATGAGCGGACAGACAATTCCAGTTCATCAATGCTCATCTCGAGCACTTTCTCCTTCTCATCGTCTTCCTTCTCGATCATTACCTCTGCCGCCTGCGCGACCTCTGACAGATCGATAAAGAGTCTCAAATGCTCACTCAGTACCTTTGCGGCCAGACTCACCGCCTCATCCGGGCAGAGAGTTCCGTTAGTGTATACGTCTAACGTCAATTTGTCAAAATCAGTGATCTGACCCACACGGGTATTCTCAACTGTAAGATTAACGCGCTCCACCGGAGTATAAATAGAATCAATTGGAATTACAGCGATTGGTAATTCGTCGTTTTTATTCTTCTCAGAACTTACATAGCCTCTTCCATTCGTGATGGTCAGCTCCATGTAAAGTTTGCTGTCTGCCCCGCCGTTCAATGTTGCGATAACGGTTTCAGGATTCATGATCTCAATGTCCTGATCCACCTGGATGTCTGCCGCTGTGACCACGCCTTCTCCTTCAAACTCGATATAAGCCGTCTTAGGCTCATCGGTGTCGGAGCTGTTCTTGATCGCAAGAGACTTCAGGTTCATGATGATCTCTGTAACATCTTCTTTCACCCCAGGAATCGAGCTGAATTCATGCAGCACCCCGTCAATCTTTACCTGACTGATCGCCGTTCCCGGCAGAGAGGAAAGCATGATTCTTCTGAGGGAATTACCTAATGTTGTACCATAACCCCTCTCCAGAGGCTCTACAACAAATCTCCCATATTTCTTATCTTCTGAAATCTCGGTTATTTCAATATTTGGTTTATTAAAATCAAACACTAGGTCCACCTCCTGTGGTGTTGCGGGTTATTATTTAGAATATAATTCGACGATCAGCATCTCGTCTACAGGAACATCGATCACGTCGCGTGTCGGAAGCTCCTTGATTGTTCCTTTCAGGTTCTCAAGATCTGACTCGATCCATTCTGGAACCAGACGTCCGCCTGTAACCTCTACGATCTCCTTATATCTTGGAGAGCTTTTGTGCTTTTCTTTGATTTCAATGGTATCTCCCGCCTTGATCAGATAAGAAGGGATATTTACCTGTTTTCCATTGACCAGAACATGCTTGTGGTCTACGATCTGTCTTGCTTCACGTCTGGTTCTCGCAAGACCCATACGGAACACAACGTTGTCCAGTCTTGACTCCAGAAGGCGCATCAGGTTCTCACCTGTCATACCGCTCATCTGTTTTGCTTTTTTATAGTAATTTCTGAAAGGTTTCTCCAACACACCGTAGATGAATTTTGCTTTCTGCTTCTCACGGAGCTGCAGAGCATATTCGCTCATTTTTCTGTTGGATCTTTTCAGTTGTCTGTTTGACTTCTTGTCAATTCCTAAATATACCGGATCCATGCCAAGGGATCTACATCTTTTCAGAACAGGAACTCTGTTTACTGCCATGATTTATTTTCCTCCTAATTTGCTTCACTCGCTTCACGATACTTCTTGCTCATAACCGCCCGCATATACGATTATACTCTTCTGCGTTTCGGCGGACGGCATCCATTATGAGGTACCGGTGTAACGTCACGGATACTTGTTACATCGATTCCACATGCCTGAAGAGCGCGGATCGCTGCTTCTCTTCCTGAACCTGGTCCTTTTACCATAACGTCAACTGATTTCAAACCATGTACTAATGCCGCCTTAGCTGCAGTCTCTGCTGCCATCTGCGCTGCATAAGGGGTAGATTTCCTTGAACCTCTGAATCCCAGACCGCCAGCACTTGCCCATGACAGAGCATTTCCCTGCGCATCCGTCAGAGTCACGATCGTGTTGTTGAAGGATGACTGGATATGTGCTTGTCCGTGTTCAACGTTTTTCTTGACACGTTTCTTTGTCACTTTCTTTGTAACTTTCTTTGCCATAATAAAACTAACCTACTCTTTCCTTTTCTTAAATTAAAGTTGTTCCTACTATCAATAAACTACCTATGTCCGCTCAACTAAGCTCACGCCGCATGTTCACTTAGGTTCACGAACAGCTTATTTCTTCTTGTTTGCTACGGTTCTCTTTGGACCTTTTCTGGTTCTCGCGTTGGTCTTTGTCTTCTGACCACGTACCGGAAGTCCTTTTCTGTGACGGATTCCTCTGTAGCAGCCGATTTCCTGAAGTCTCTTGATGTTCAGAGCGATCTCACGGCGAAGATCTCC
Organism: Lachnospiraceae bacterium KGMB03038; assembly: GCA_007361935.1. NCBI lineage: Bacteria > Bacillati > Bacillota > Clostridia > Lachnospirales > Lachnospiraceae > Lachnospiraceae bacterium KGMB03038. Next base: position 2,675,749 of record CP041667.1, read on the forward strand.
TTCTACCATCTGAGTCTCATCGATCACGGTACTGATCTTCTTTACATCCTCATCTGTAAGATCTCTGCAGCGGATATCCGGATCAACTCCAGCCTCTGCAAGGATACGGTTGGAGCTGGATCTTCCAATCCCGTAAATATAAGTCAGTCCGATTTCTACACGTTTGTCTCTTGGTAAGTCTACACCTGCTATACGAGCCATGTAAAATTCCCTCCATTTTTCTTTTTTCTTTTCCGAAGCGTTTTTTCCGGTTTTCATTTCACAGATTCTCAACGCTTCTCATGTCTGTTACATCACTTTAATAGGGACTATTGAAGATAGTCCAGGCGTGTCGGTATTCACGCCCTTTCCGGCCCCTTTGCTTCTGCGTCGGGCCCGGCATTAGAAGCAATATACGAAGGAATCTCACTGGCTAAAAGTGTATCCTTGTATATTTCAAACAGCCTACACGTTTCCTAGTGTGTCTGCTGTCAGCTATCTGGTTCATCTCAACTTAAAACGACCGGGGACTAACCCTGTCTTTGTTTATGCTTCGGATTCTCGCAGATAATACGAATGCTTCCTTTTCTTTTGATCACTTTGCATTTCTCGCAAATTGGTTTTACTGATGACCTAACCTTCATTGGTGAGCCTCCTTTCATCCATTGCTATGCCTTAGTTCTTCACGCTTTCCGCCTCTTTCTGATTGCAGCCGCCTGAGGATGGGCATAAAAATACCCGGAAAACGTGCCTATATATTATAGCACCTCGTTTTCAGCAAAGTCAATAGATAATTTTACAATTTACTTGTCTCTCCAGATAATTCTTCCTTTAGAGAGGTCATATGGAGATAATTCCAATGTTACCTTATCTCCCGGCAGGATTTTGATAAAGTTCATCCTAAGTTTTCCGCTGATATGCGCAAGTACCTGGTGTCCGTTTTCCAGTTCTACCTGAAACATGGCGTTTGGCAGTTTCTCCACTACGGTTCCTTCAATTTCGATTACGTCAGCTTTTGACATGCATCCTTCCTCCTATTGCTGTTGTAATATTGTTACATGCTCTGGCCCATGGCCTTGAGTTTCCGTCTGATCGCCCCATCGTCCGCCCCGTCGGTCTCGACTTTCTCCCGGATGATCTGCACATGCTTTCTTTTCTTTTTCTTTGGCTTATCCAGGGTTCTCAACCGGCCGTCTGCTAAGTATACATATGAATCATCTATTTCTATTATCACATAAAGTCTGCCTTTATCGTGTCCCGCTTTCGACACGGCCAGCATACCTTTTTCCATTTCCGGCATTTTCTTCTCCTTGTGCTGCGATTGAAATTCTTTTCGTCAGGCGCGTACGCTGCCTCGCCAATCTCAAAGAACGGCCTCGGTCAGGGTAAGCAGCTTAGGTTCTCCTTTGGTGATCAGCACCGTATTCTCATAATGGGCGGAAAGGCTGTGATCTCTGGTCACAACTGTCCAGTCATCATCCAGCCAGTCTACTTCCCAGCCGCCTGCGTTGATCATGGGTTCGATCGCCAGGGTCATTCCCGCTTTGAGCATAACTCCTTTGCGGTTCATCTCGTAGTTCGGGATCTCCGGCGCCTCATGGAGCGCAGTGCCAATCCCGTGGCCGCACAGATCCCTCACCACGCCATACCCTCTCTCCTGCGCGTATCTCCCGATAGCGCCTGAAATATCAAATAGATGATTGCCTTCTTTCGCGTATTTTATACCTTCAAAAAAACATTCTCTGGTCACCTGGATCAGTTTCTCGGCCTCCTGGCTGATCGTTCCGATCCCATAGGTCCTGGCGGCATCAGAGTGGTATCCTTTATAGATCACTCCCGCGTCCAGGCTGACAATGTCTCCATCCCGGAGGAACCTGTGTTCGCTGGGAATTCCATGGACAACCTCATCATTGACAGAAACGCAAATAGAAGCCGGATATCCATTATAATCCAAAAATGAAGGGATACAGCCATAGCTTCTGATGATTTCTTCTCCAAGCCGGTCCACATCTTTGGTGGTCATTCCCGCATGAAGTTCTTTGGCCAGTTCATTGTGGACATTTTCCAAGATCTGACCGGCTTGGGTCATTAATTCTATTTCCCTTTCGGATTTTACAGTGATCGGCATATTCCTTACGCCTCCAGAATCTCTGTGACCGCCTGGAATACCTGATCGATCTCTTTTGTTCCGTCAACTGTTTTCAGAATACCGGCCTTTGTATAGTAATCAATCAGCGGCTGTGTCTGTTCATGATATACATTCAGACGCTTCTGTACGGTTTCCGGCTTATCATCGTCTCTGAGGATCAATTCTCCTCCGCAGGTATCGCAGACACCCTCCTGCTTGGCGGGCGCGTACTCCAAATGGTATGTAGCCCCACAGCTTACACAGGCTCTGCGTCCTGACATCCGGCGTACGATATTTTCATCCGGCACATCCACATTAAGGGCATAGTCCAGTTTCTGTCCCATTGCGGTCAGCGCCTTATCCAGCGCCTCTGCCTGAGGAATCGTCCGCGGGAATCCGTCCAGGACATAACCATTCTCACAATCTTTCTGATTTACCCGGTCTACTACCAGATCCACCACCAGTTCGTCCGGCACTAAAAGACCCTGATCCATATAAGTCTTAGCCTTCTTTCCAAGCTCTGTGCCATTCTTGATATTGGCCCGGAAGATATCGCCGGTAGAAATATGGGGAATCTCATATTTCCCCGCGATCTTCTTTGCCTGAGTTCCTTTGCCGGCTCCCGGCGCTCCCAACATAATGATCTTCATACTCAAGTTCCTCCTTATAGCATTTTAACCCGCGAAAAAAATCCCGCGAGTCATGAAACCTTGTGTCCGGCATATGTCCGGCAGGATGTCCTCCAAAAAGAACTCTTCCTGCCAGTCCTGCCATCCAGTCCTTTAAGACTGTTACGTATTCAAAAATCCTTTGTAGTTCCGCACAAGCATCTGTGATTCGATCTGTTTCATCGTCTCCAGCACAACACTTACGATGATGATCAGAGAAGTTCCGCCAAATGATACCTGCGCGCCCAGCCAGCCGTTGAAGAAAATCGGAACGATCTGTATCAGGATCAGTCCGCACGCTCCGATAAAGATCACATAATTCAAGATCTTTGTCATATACTCTACCGTTGGTTTTCCAGGACGGATACCCGGAACAAATCCACCGTTTTTCTTCATATTATTCGCGATCTCCATTGGATTAAATGTGATAGATGTATAGAAATACGCGAAAAATACTGTCAGGATGATGTATACCGCCAGCCCCCAGCTATATTGCGGATATTGAGGATTGCACCAGTAACTCTGATTCAGGCCTCTTAAGATCTCTGAACCGATTCCTGTTCCCTCGCCTTTCCCCATGAAGGAAGCTATCACGATCGGAAACTGCATCAGAGAAGACGAAAAGATGATCGGAATTACGCCTGCCGTATTCACTTTCAACGGAATATGGGTAGACTGACCGCCGTAAGTCCTGCGCCCTACTACCTTCTGAGAATACTGCACCGGAATCTTTCTCTCACCGCCCTGAAGGATCACAACAAAAATTACCAGCGCAACGATGATCGCGAAAATAACAGCCACTGCCAGCGCTCTGGAGGCCAGGCTCTTTCCTTCCACAAACACAAACTGGTTAAATAGTGATGTCATATCACTTGGTACGCGGGACAGAATATTGATCACCAGTACGATCGAAATACCATTGCCCACGCCCTTCTCTGTGATCCGTTCGCCGATCCACATCAGGAACGCGCTTCCTGCTGTTAATGTCAGGACAACAATCGCCGCGTTTACAAAATTAAACTCCACCAAAAGTCCTTGCCTTCCGAATCCGATAGCCATCGCGGCCGACTCTACCAAAGCAAGTCCTACAGTCAGATACCGGGTGATCGCCGTAATCTTCTTGCGCCCGTCTTCTCCTTCTTTGCGCATTTCTTCCAGTTTGGGAATCGCAATAGTAAGAAGCTGCATGATGATAGAAGATGTAATGTACGGTGTAATGCTCAGGGCAAACACCGACATGTTTTCAAAGGAACCGCCGGTGAAAGCGTTAAACAAGTTAAACGCCTCACCGGTATTCTCTGCAAAAAAATTCTGGATATATGTGGGGTCCACCCCTGGCGTTGGCAGTTCTGATCCAAGCCTTATCACGATCAACATTAAAAATGTATATCCCAGTTTCTTTCGGATATCTTTAATTTGAAATGCTCTCCGAAAAGTCTCTAACATTAGATCACCTCTGCTTTTCCACCTAACGCCTCAATCTTTGCGACAGCTCCCGCGCTGAACGCGTTTGCCTGAACGGTGAGTTTCTTGGTCAATTCGCCATTGCCAAGGATCTTCACACCATCTCTCGCATTTTTAATAATACCAGATTCTTTCAAAGTTTCAATAGAAACTACGGTATCATTGTCAAATACTTCCAGAGCGCTTACATTGATTCCAACGATATCTTTGGAATTGATGCATTTAAAGCCTCTCTTCGGTATTCTTCTGTATAATGGCATCTGTCCGCCTTCAAAACCTGGTCTTGCTCCGCCGGAACGTGCCTTCTGGCCTTTATGTCCCTTGCCGGCTGTCTTGCCGTTTCCAGAACCGTGGCCGCGTCCTCTTCTAAAATTACTGCTCTGTTTCGCTCCGTCAGCAGGTCTTAAATTTGATAAATCCATTCTAACACCTCCTTATCTGTTTCTTGTTTACGCTTCTTCCACTTTCACCAGGTGCTGTACCTGTTTGATCATTCCTCTTGTCGCCGCGTTGTCCGGCAGCTCAACCGTCTTGTTGAGTTTTCTAAGGCCCAGAGCCTCTACCGTCTTCCTATGCTTCGGTACGGCGCCGATCGTAGATTTTACCAATGTAACTTTTAAATTTGCCATCCTTGATCAACCTCCTTAGCCTACAATCTCTTCGATAGATTTCCCGCGAAGTCTGGAAACCTCCTCTGGGGTCTTGATCTGACGCAGGCCTTCGATGGTTGCCAGAACTACGTTCTGCTTATTGTTGGAACCAAGAGATTTCGTACGGATATTCTTGATCCCCGCCATCTCGATCACGGCACGCGCCGGACCGCCGGCGATCACACCAGTACCTTCCGGAGCAGTTTTCAGCAGTACGGAAGCTCCGCCGAATTTACCGATAAAATCATGTGTAATGCTTTCATTTTCATTTAACGCTACGCTGATCAGATGCTTTGCCGCATCCTCTTTCCCTTTGCGGATCGCTTCCGGGATTTCTGTAGCCTTTCCTAAACCTGCACCTACGTGGCCATTTCCATCGCCGACAACTACTAAAGCTGTGAATCTCATATTACGGCCACCCTTAACAACTTTGGTTACACGTTTAATTGACACTACTTTTTCATTTAATTCTAACTGACTAGCATCAATACGTTCCTGTTTCATGTGTGCTCCTCCTTCTAGAAATTCAACCCAGCTTCTCTAGCTGCGTCTGCTAATGCCTGAACTTTACCCTGATAGATAAAGCCGCCTCTGTCAAAGACAACTTCTTTGATCCCTTTTTCGATCGCTCTTTCCGCGATCACTTTGCCCAAGTATGCTGCTGCTTCGACATCATTGGTCTTCTCCAGGTTTGCTTTCACATCTTTCTGAAGAGTGGAAGCGGAAACCAGAGTATTTCCAACAGTATCGTCAATGATCTGAGCATACATATGGTTATTGCTTCTGAACACAGCCAGACGAGGGCACTCAGCTGTACCGCTCAAACGGTTACGTATTTTTCTGTGCTTATTGACACGTACTACACTTCTTGACTTTTTGCTAACCATTTTCACACTCTCCTTACTTATTTTTTACCAGTCTTACCAACTTTACGTCTGATCACTTCGTCAGCATACTTGATTCCCTTGCCCTTGTATGGCTCAGGTCTTCTCTTATCTCTGATCTCAGCCGCGTATTGGCCTACTTTTTCTTTGTCGATACCCTTAACGACAATCTTATTCTGTCCTTCTACCGTTGTCTCAACGCCTTCCGGATCCGTCATTTCGACTGGATGAGAGTATCCAAGATTCAAAGTCAGTTTATTTCCTGATTTTGCCGCTCTGTATCCAACACCATTGACTTCCAGCACCTTCTCGTATCCATTGGATACGCCGATCACCATGTTGTTGATCAGGGTTCTGGTCAGGCCGTGGAGTGATTTCATCTTCTTTAAGTCGTTTGGTCTTGTTACAACGATCTCTTCGCCTTCCTGTTTGATCTCCATCTCAACTGGAAGTTCTTTCACCAAAGTCCCCTTTGGACCTTTTACAGTCACTTTATTATTTTCCGCGATCTCAACAGTCACTCCTGCCGGAATCGCAACTGGCAGTCTTCCTATACGTGACATACCGTTTCCTCCTTAACTTAAATTTTCGGAATGGGCCTTACCCACTCTGTTTTCAGTTACATTAAGCACTAACCTCAAGCTTCGCCTTGCGGCTTGCTTTCGCTAAGTTGCTTTCGGCCTACCAGATATAACACAGCACCTCGCCGCCTACACCCAGTTTCCTTGCTTCTCTGTCTGTGATCACGCCTTTATTCGTAGAGATAACTGCTGTTCCAAGTCCTCCAAGCACTTTTGGAAGATCTTCGCAGCCTGCGTAAACTCTCAATCCAGGTTTGGAGATTCTCTTAAGGCCGGTGATAACTTTTTCATTCTTGTCTGCGCCGTATTTCAAGGTAATGTGGATTGTCTTGAATACGCCGTCTTCGATCAGTTCATATTTTTCAATATATCCTTCATCCAACAGAATGTTGGCAATCGCGAGCTTCATCTTAGATGACGGAACATCTACTGTATCATGTTTTGCAGTATTTGCGTTACGGATTCTTGTAAGCATATCTGCGATTGGATCGCTCATTGTCATTTGCTCTTACCTCCTTACCAGCTTGCTTTCTTAACACCCGGAATCTGTCCCTTATACGCCAGTTCGCGGAAGCAAACACGGCAGATTCCATATTTTCTCAAATATGCGTGCGGACGTCCGCAAATTTTGCAGCGATTATATTCTCTGGTAGAGAATTTCTGTTTGCGCTGCTGTTTTACTTTCATTGCTGTTTTAGCCATAATTTACCTCCTTATTTTCTGAACGGCATGTTGAACTGTGTCAGCAGTTCGCGGGCCTCTTCGTCTGTCTTCGCGGTTGTGACAAAGATAACATCCATACCTCTGATTTTGTCCACCTTGTCATACTCAATCTCCGGGAAGATCAGCTGCTCTTTGATTCCAAGAGCGTAGTTTCCTCTTCCATCGAAAGCGTCTGGATTAACGCCGCGGAAGTCACGTACACGGGGAAGAGCAAGGTTGATAAGACGATCAACGAACTCATACATCTTCTCGCCTCGAAGTGTAACCTTACATCCGATGGACATTCCCTCTCTTAATTTAAAGTTGGCAACGGATTTCTTTGCCTTGCAGATCACTGCTTTCTGTCCTGTGATCCGCTCAAGATCGGCAATAGCTGAATCCAAAATCTTCGCGTTGTCTTTTGCTTCGCCTACGCCCATGTTGATAACAACTTTGTCGAGCTTCGGCACTTCCATAATATTTTTATAACCGAACTTCTTCGTCAGTGCGTCAACGATCTCGTTCTGGTACTGTTCTTTCAGTCTGCTCAAAGTCCTGGACCTCCTTCCTTAAGATTACTTACCCTGCTTATCCGCGATCACTTCACCAGTTGATTTCGCGTAGCGTACTTTCTTGCCGTCTTCCATTTTAAAGCCGATTCTGGTAGCTTTTCCATTGTGCAGATACATCACGTTGGAAATGTCGATCGGGCCTTCCTGATGGATGATTCCGCCATTCTGGTTGGAGGCGCTTGGTTTTGTGTGTTTTGTCAGCATGTTGACACCCTCAACGACTACTTTGCCGTCTTTCTGGTTGACTGCCACTACCTTGCCTTCTTTGTCTTTATCTTTACCGGCGATCACTTTGACCATATCGCCTTTTTTGATCTTTAACATTGACATCCTTACACACCTCCTTAAAGCACTTCCGGAGCCAGGGAAACGATCCTCATGAACTGTTTGTCACGAAGTTCTCTTGCTACTGGCCCGAAGATACGGGTTCCTCTTGGTGTCTTATCATCTTTTATAATAACTGCGGCATTTTCGTCGAAACGGATATAGGAACCGTCTTTGCGGCGGGTACTGTTCACCGTACGAACGACTACTGCTTTCACAACATCACCTTTTTTCACAACGCCGCCTGGTGTTGCATCTTTAACAGTCGCAACGATAATGTCGCCGATACTTGCATATCTTCTTGTTGAACCTCCAAGTACGCGGATACACAGTAATTCTTTAGCGCCTGTGTTATCGGCTACTTTCAGTCTGCTTTCTTGCTGTATCATGCAGGTTTCCCTCCTTATACTATTTTACTTTCTCCATAACTTCGACAAGTCTCCATCTCTTATCCTTGGACAGCGGTCTTGTCTCCATAACTCTTACCTTGTCGCCGATGTTACACTCGTTCGCCTCGTCATGCGCTTTCAGCTTGTAGGTTCTCTTTACGATTTTCTTGTAAAGCGGATGTTTTACATGGTCCTCTACCGCGACAACGATGGTTTTATCCATTTTATTACTGATCACCTTGCCCACACGGGTTTTCCTAAGATTTCTTTCCATGGTTTACACCCCTTTCTTTTCAGTGATGACTGTCTGAATTCTGGCAATGTTTCTTCTTACTTCTTTGATCCTGCTTGTATTATCCAACTGATTCGTTGCATTCTGGAATCTCAAGTTGAAAAGTTCCTTTTTAGCAGCTACTAATTCTTCGTTCAGCTCTGCAGCTGATTTTGTTTTTAAATCTTCTACAAATGCATTAATTTTCACTGTTATCACCGCCTTCTAAGTCTGCGCGAGAAACGACTTTACATTTACATGGCAGCTTGTGAGTTGCCAAACGGAGAGCTTCTTTTGCGACTTCTTCTGATACGCCTGCGATCTCGAACATTACGCGTCCTGGCTTTACAACTGCTACCCAGTATTCCAGAGTTCCTTTACCGGAACCCATACGTGTCTCGGCTGGTTTCGTGGTTACAGGTTTATCCGGGAATATTTTGATCCATACTTTACCGCCACGCTTGATGTAACGTGTCATCGCGATACGGGCGGCCTCGATCTGGTTAGAACGGATCCAGCAGGGTTCCATTGCAACGATACCATATTCACCGTTTGTAATCTTATTTCCACGGAGCGCTTTTCCTTTCATGGAGCCGCGGAACTGTTTACGACGTTTTACTCTTTTTGGCATTAACATTATTTATCGCTCCCTTCCTTTGCCGCTTTTTCCGGAAGAATCTCGCCTTTGTAGATCCACACTTTTACGCCGATCTTGCCGTAAGTGGTGTCTGCTTCAGCGAATCCGTAGTCAATGTCTGCTCTTAATGTCTGAAGCGGAATAGTACCCTCGCTGTAGAACTCAGTACGAGCCATATCAGCTCCGCCAAGACGGCCTGCTACAGCAGTCTTTACTCCAAGGGCTCCTGACTTCATAGTTCTGGACATGCAGGATTTCATTGCACGACGGAAGGAAATACGGTTCTCAAGCTGCTGAGCGATGTTCTCAGCCACAAGCTGCGCATCCTTATCCGGTCTCTTGATCTCTTTGATGTCGATGATGAGTTTCTTATCTGTAAAGCGAGCGAGTTCGCCTTTTACTTTCTCGATCTCTGATCCGCCTTTACCGATCACAACACCTGGTTTCGCGGTGTAGATCACGATCTTCACACGGTCAGACGCTCTTTCGATCTCCATTCTGGAGACGCCTGCGTTATATAATCTCTTCTTAAGATACGTTCTGATCTCATGGTCTTCCACCAGGTAGTCAGCGAAGTCTTTCTCCGCATACCATCTGGAATCCCAGTCTTTGATGATTCCGACTCTCAAGCCATGAGGATTAACTTTCTGTCCCATGATTGCCCTCCTTATCTTTCATCCAGCACAAGTGTAATGTGGCTCATTCTCTTCTCGATCCTGTAAGCTCTTCCCTGTGCTCTCGGTCTGATTCGCTTCATTGTTGGTCCTTTGTTCGCGTAAGCCTCCGCGATATAAAGATTCTCAACATTCATGCCATTATTGTTCTCAGCGTTCGCGATCGCTGACTCTAATAATTTCTTTATTAAACTGGAAGCATATCTTGGATTGTAAGTTAAAATACCAAGTGCTGTCGTTACATCCTTACCTCTGATGGCGTCCAATACGAAACACGCTTTCTGAACAGAAACCCTTGCGTAAGACAGTTTTGCTGACGGTCTCGTATCCTTATTCGCATTTCTTTCTCTCTTGATCTGGGATCTATGTCCTTTCGCCATGGATAAGCCCTCCTTTCACAATCTGATTATCTTACCTTTGATTTCTTCTCGTCTTTTCCATGTCCTCTGTATGTTCTGGTTGCCACAAATTCGCCAAGCTTATGTCCAACCATATCTTCTGTTACATATACCGGAACATGTTTTCTTCCGTCATGAACGGCAATTGTATGTCCAACCATGCTTGGGAAGATGGTAGAACGGCGGGACCAGGTCTTGATGACTGATTTCTCACCCGCAGCGTTCATCGCGTCAATCTTCTTCAGCAGGCTCGCGTCTGCAAATGGTCCTTTTTTAATAGAACGTGCCATAGGTTCTAACCTCCTTAATGAAAACTATTTGATCGCTTTTCCGTCTCTTCTTCTTACAATCAGTTTGTTTGAAGATTTGTTTCTCTTTCTGGTCTTCAGGCCAAGCGCCGGTTTGCCCCACGGTGTGCATGGACCCGGACGTCCGATACCGGTCTTGCCTTCACCACCGCCATGCGGATGGTCATTCGGGTTCATAACAGAACCACGAACGGTCGGTCTGATACCCATGTGACGTTTACGTCCTGCTTTTCCAAGATTGATCAGATTGTGCTCAGAGTTTCCTACAACTCCTACAGAAGCTCTGCAGATCATCGGAACCATTCTCATCTCTCCAGAAGGAAGACGAAGAGTCGCGTATTTTCCTTCTTTCGCCATCAGCTGCGCGCTGTTTCCAGCGGAACGAACCATCTGTCCGCCTCTTCCCGGATACAGCTCGATGTTGTGGATCTGAGTACCTACCGGAATCTCAGAAAGGGGCAGGCAGTTTCCTACTCTCACCTCGGCTTCCGGCCCATTCATAACCTTCATGCCGACTTTCAGTCCTTCCGGAGCCAGGATGTATGCCTTTTCTCCATCTTCGTAGCAGATCAGCGCGATATTCGCTGTTCTGTTTGGATCGTACTCAATTCCGATAACTTTTGCGCTGATTCCATCTTTTCTTCTCTTGAAGTCAACGAGTCTGTATTTTCTCTTTGCGCCGCCTCCGCGGTGTCTTACTGTGATCTTACCTTGATTATTACGTCCTGCCTGTCTGCTCTTTGGCGCCAGCAGAGATTTCTCCGGCACGGTCTTCGTGATCTCAGAGAAATCAGAACCGGTCATCTGTCTTCTGGACGGTGTATATGGGCGATATGTTTTGATTCCCATGATTGTTCTCCTTTCGATTGTTTATTATCACGGTTTCTATCCGTTTATCTGCGCTGTCTTAACGGGTATGTTCGCAAGGAAGTTCTTCTCGCTAGGCTCAAGCTTCGCTATCGCTTGATTTCGTTAAGTCTTAACGCGTATGTTCGCTTCGCTAGGCTCGTATGATACCTCGCCAATCTCAGCGAACGGGGTCCGACTAGAACTCAATCTGCGCTATCGCTTGATTTCGTTAAGTCTTATAACCCCTCGAAGATCTCGATATCAGCGCTGTCCGCGGTAAGCTGTACAACAGCTTTTTTGCTCTTTGCGGTCTTTCCAAACTGCATGGTTCCGCGCACTCTTCTCTTCTTTCCATCATAGTTCATGGTGTTGACGCTTTTTACTTTCGCTCCGTCAAACATCTTCTCTACCGCTTCTTTAACCTGGGATTTGGTTGCTTCAGGATGAACCAGGAAGGTATATTTCTTTTCTCCCATAAGCTCCATACTCTTCTCTGTCACAACCGGCTTCAGGATGACATCATAATATTGAATATTAGCCATTATGCGTACACCTCCTCGATATTGCGGGCCGCAGCTTCTGTCGCGATCACTGTGTTATACTTCATAACATCGTACGCGTTGATGGTGTTGATCTTAGCCGTCTTAACATCAGCGATATTTCTTGCTGACAGTTCAGCGTTTGTGTTTCCATCTTCCAATACAACCAACGCCTTTGTTACGTCCAGGTTTTTCAGCACATTTGCGAAGTTCTTTGTTTTGATCTCGTCAAATGCCAGCTTATCAACTACGATAAATTTCTTCTCTTCTACTCTGGAAGTAAGCGCAGATTTCAGAGCCGCTCTTTTCTCTTTCTTATTCATCTTAAAGGAATAGTCTCTCGGCACCGGAGCGAATACAATTCCGCCGCCTGTCCACTGTGGCGCTCTTGTGGAGCCCTGTCTTGCGTGGCCTGTTCCTTTCTGTCTCCATGGTTTTCTTCCTCCGCCAGAAACTTCAGAACGTGTCTTGGCCTTCTGTGTTCCCTGACGTTTTGCCGCAAGGTGGCTTACGACCGCCATATGCAGCAGGTGCTCGTTTACCTCAACACCAAATACCGCATCGCTTAAATCGATCGTACCAACTTCTTTACCTTCGATATTATAAACAGATACGTTTGCCATCTTAAGTCTCCTCCTTCCTCGTCAAAACCTAGTTCGCTTTTACCGCTTCTTTGATCGTTACCAGAGATTTCTTTGGTCCCGGTACAGAACCCTTGATCAGCAGCAGGTTGTTCTCCGCGTCTACACGCACAACCTCCAGGTTCTGGATGGTGATTTTCTTGTTGCCCATCTGTCCAGGCATCTTCTTTCCTTTGAATACTTTGCTCGGATCAGAAGCGGCTCCGTTGGAACCCGCGTGGCGATGGAACTTAGAACCATGAGTCATAGGTCCTCTGTGCTGTCCATGTCTCTTGATGGCGCCCTGGAATCCCTTACCTTTGGAGATTGCTGTAGCGTCAACTTTGTCGCCAGCCTCAAAAATATCAGCTTTGATTTCCTGCGCAAGCTCATACTCACTTGCGTTCTCAAACTTAAACTCTCTAACGAATCTCTTTCCTGACACGCCAGCTTTCGCGAAATGTCCCTGCTCAGCCTTGGTCACTCCGTGGCGGTGTACGATCTCTTTCTTTCCGCCTTTGTCTCTATTGACAATCTTGTCTTTCTTGTCAACAAATCCCACCTGCACCGCGTCATATCCGTCATTCTCAACCGTCTTGATCTGTGTTACTACACAGGGTCCAGCCTGAAGCACGGTAACCGGCGTCAGTGTTCCATCTTCATTGAAGATCTGGGTCATCCCCACCTTGGTAGCCAAAATCGCTTTCTTCATTATAAATACCTCCTGTGATTTACAGCGGAACGTCTTTTCCAGACGTTCATCCTAAATGTTAGGAATTACTGTGTTCTTATTTGGTTTTCATTTTGATATCAATATACACACCTGCCGGCATTTCCAGTCTGGACAACGCATCTACCGTCTTCTGGGTCGGTGTGATGATATCGATCAGTCTTTTATGAGTTCTCTGCTCGAACTGCTCTCTGGAATCTTTGTATTTATGAACCGCTCTTAAGATAGTAACTACTTCCTTTTTCGTCGGAAGCGGTACCGGTCCGCTCACCTGTGATCCATTCTTCTTAACAGTGTCGATGATTTTCTTCGCGGATGCATCCACCAGCTGATGGTCATACGCTTTCAGTGTGATTCTCATTACTTGACTTGCCATAAAAAAAGTCGCCTCCTTTTCGTACTTTTCACTTCAGTACGACAAGCGGTGACTGTACACTCTCCCGTGTGTGTCGTGAGCTTTTCACACAGGACGCCACGTCTCTACGCGGCTTTTTTTGTTCGTACAGTGACTTGTCGCCAGTTTCCTAACTTGACATTCGCTCCACGGAAAACCTGCCACTTAAGGGCAGCAACCTCACGCTTCACAGCTATCAATGTCACAGCTTTTTCAGTATATCTGATGATTCCATTTTTTTCAAGGCTTTTCTTCTAATTCTTGTATTTTTTTTCGTACAATATACGTTTTTTTATTTCTTATCCGCTCCCTGCTGTTTTATCTCTTGTGTTTCTTTATCGTTTCCGCTACTATAACAAGTGATCACGGATTCTATTGTACGGTTATTAGGAAGGAGTTGTAAAGACTATGGATCTCAAAAGATGGAAGGTCATGCTGGCGGTCGATGATTTTGGCAGTTTCACCCGAGCCGGGGAAGAACTGGGATACACTCAATCAGGCATCACCCAGATGATGAAAGCTCTGGAAAAGGACGTCGGCTTCTCCCTATTTGTCAAAGACAGCCATGGAATGCGGCTGACCAGAGAGGCCCAGTCTCTGATTCCTTCTGTCCGCGCTCTTTTAAACGCCGATGAGGTCGTGCGTCAGGAGATCGCTTCTTTAAAGGGCGCTCAAATAGGCGTGATCAAAATCGGCACGTACCTGAGTTGTTCTATCCACTGGATTCCCAAGATCATCCAGGAATTCCAGCGCTGTCATCCTGATATCCATTTTAAAATCGTGGAAGGACTGGAAGGCGAACTGGCCGACTGGATCCAAGAACGCCGGGTCGATATCGGGTTCCTAAGCTATCAGACGGGCCATCATTATGATTTCCTTCCTGTTATGGATGATGAATTATTCGCGGTCCTTCCAGAGGGACATCCCTTTACAGATTACGATGAGATCCCGATCGAGAAATTCGAAGGCGTCCCGTTTGTTACCACAGAATACGCGCCGGGCAGCGATATCCACCGTGTTCTTAAACAGTATCACATCAAACCGGATATTCGATATGTCTCTATCAATGAATTCTCCGTGCTCTCTATGGTAGAGCATGGCCTTGGCATCACGATCCTTCCAGGACTCCTCTTAAGAGGGCAGGTAGGCGGGTTTGTCTGCCGCCGGATCAGGCCTGGGGTTTCCCGCCAGCTTGGCCTGGCTTACGCATCCTTTAAGGATCTTTCTCCGGCTTCCCGGATTTTCCTGGAGTATGCAAAAGATTTTTTACTGGATGACTAGAATTTTCAGGGACAAGGTATAACTTTTTCTAATGTTGATATTAGTTTTTCTAATATTCTTATTGACACTTCCTTCACAAAGCGATATACTGAAAAAGAGGATTGAGTAAAAAAGGTGCTCTCACAATTCGTGGCGAGCGCCTTTTTTTATTTCTTGATCCATCCAAAAAGGAGTAATGTATCATATTTCATCATTTGCCGGCACAACAGGAATCTTGACATTCTCCGCAAGAAAGGACGTGTGATTATGAGTAATCAGACAAACTCAGAAACTCGTCAATGGGGCTCTCGTTTTGGCTATCTCATGGTAGCGGCAGGCGCCGCCATAGGTCTGGGAAATATCTGGCGTTTCCCTTATCTTGCCTATCAAGGCGGCGGAGGTGTATTCCTGGTCGTCTATATCATCGTTGTCGCGCTGATGGGGCACCCGATGGTGCAGATGGAGACCGCTATTGGACGCTACACAGGAAAAGATACGGTAACCGCTTTCCAGCGAATCAATAAAAGGTGGGGATTCGCCGGCTGGATCGCCACCATCTGTACGATCATGATCTGTATGTATTATGTTGTTGTCGGCGGATGGGTGGCAAAATACACCTCTCAGTATATCATCAGCGGTGATTTCGGCTCTGACAAACAAGCATATTTTGACGCTTTTACCACCTCGACCGTTGAACCGATTATTTGGGCTATGCTTATTCTGATATTTGTATCAGTTGTCCTGTATTTCGGCATCACAAACACTGTAGAAAAAATAGCCAAAGTCATGATGCCTACACTTTTTGCCTTGCTGATCATCTGCGGGATCTGGGCGTTATTCGTAAACGAAAACGCCATGGAAGGCGTGAAATACTATCTGCTTCCGGATTTCAGCAAGTTCAGCTTCAATACTTTCGCTCAGGCGGCGGTACAGGTTCTGTTCTCCGTTGGCATCGGCTGGGGTCTGTATGTCACACTGGGCGCCAACATTCCAAAGGAGAATAATCTGAAAAGCGATGCGGTCATGGTTTCCGTCTTTGATACAGCCGCCGCGATCTTGGCGGGATTTGTAGTCGTACCTTCCGCTTTCTCCGGCGGTGTGGATATCGAATCCGCGGGACCAAGCCTGGTCTTCAATGTTATGACGGATATCTTTGACAAACTGCCCGGCGGAAGATTCATCGGGATCTGTTTCTTCCTGGCGATCCTTTTCGCGGTATTGTCCTCCCTGTTCAGCTTCTTCGAAATCTCCATCCGGACCTTCGAAGACAACAAACATATGGGACGGACAAAAGCAACCCTGCTGACCGCCGCCATCATCGGCATCGGCAATATCTTCGCTTCTCTCGGCTTTGGAATACTCAGCGATGTGAAGCTCCCGTGGTTCGATGCCACCGGCTATGTCCCGCTTGGTATATACGACTGGCTGGATACCTTCTCCGCATATCTCCTGATGCCGATCGGATGTATCCTGGTCTGTGTTTTTATCGCTAAGGTATGGGGATTTAAGAACTATGAAAAAGAAGTTACCAACAACGGTAAATTTGGTACGGTTACGACCTATGAAAAGATTTTGACCGTTGCAGTGGTTCCTTTCTTTATGATCGTCATTCTTCTGACACTCTTTGGTATTTTAAAATAAATTTGGATATTATCCATAAAAAGGAAGGAGAGGTTTTATGAGCGCCGCAACTATCTTACTTATCATCATGTGGGCCTTTGCCGCAGTATTTTTCGTCATACTGGCCAAAGACGTGATCGCCCACAAAGACGAACTCGACAAGACAAAAATGGGGTACAATGTACTTGTCAGCGCGGTAGCAAACTTTTTTGACACTCTGGGAATTGGAAGCTATGCCATCGCCACTTCCGCATGGAAGTTCAACAAGGCTGTCTCTGACGACTTGATCCCCGGAACTCTAAATGTAGCTTTTGGTATCCCGATCTGCGTGGAAGCTACCATTACTATGACTCGGATCGATGTGGATCCTCTGACTCTGGTCTTAATGATCGCTGCCGCCATCATAGGCTCTGTACTCGGAGCTAAGATCATATCCAAAATGGATATCATGAAGATTCGTGTCATTATGGGTGTTGCTCTCTTGATCGTCGCGGCCATTACATTGTGTAAGATCAACGCCGTGGGGCCATTCGGCATGATCGGCACCGCCAGGGGGCTGTCCGGCGCAATGCTGGCGATCGGTGTGATCGCCAACTTTATCCTGGGTGTTCTTATGACGGCAGGCATCGGCTTATATGCTCCTTGTATGGCTCTTGTACTCCTGCTTGGCATGAGCGCGGATGTGGCCTTCCCGATCATGATGGGTTCCTGCGCGTTCCTGTGTCCGGCCTGCGGAATTACCTTTATTAAGGAAGGAAAATATCAGAGAGCCGCCACGATCCCTATGATCATCTCCGGATCCATCGGTGTTCTGATCGCTGGATTTATCGTAACATCGCTGCCGCTTACTTTGCTGACTTACTTGGTATGCGTAGTCATGGTAATCTGCGCGCTCCTGTTTTTCCACGATGCCAGCAGATCAAAATAAAGACATAATTGGACAGATTTTAAAAAAAGCGTGGTTAGCCACGCTTTTTTTCGTGGTTTGATTGACTTTTAACAATTCTTCTGGTAGGATACATATAGAGCATTCATATTTTATTCAAATCCACAACAAATCGGGGGGTTGTGGATTTGAGATTGTACAATATGTATATGCTTGTAACCTTTACAATTTCATATATCAATGATCTGGAGGGATGTTTTTATGGCAATGTATATCATGAAAGGATTGTGCGTGATCGGCATTATCCTGAACATTGTTCTGATGCTCAGAAAGAACAAACAGCTCCGTGCAAACCCGGAGAAAGATCCTGCAACTGGAATGACTGGTGAGGAACTGTGGGCGAAGGGAAAACAGCCAAAGAACCTTATCGCTACTTCTATTACTGGATTTGTAGCTAACTTCCTGGATACTTTGGGAATCGGTTCTTTTGCTCCGTCTTCTGCTTCCTTTAAGCTGACGAAGTCTGTAGACGATATCCTGGTTCCTGGTACTCTGAACGTAGGTGATACAATCCCTGTATGTGTGGAGGCGTTCCTGTTCTTTGGTTTTGTAGATATGGATATCCTGACACTTGTACTTATGCTGATTGCTTCTGTAGCTGGTTCTTTCGTAATGGCCGACATTGTAACCAAATTCGACCGGAAGAAAGTTCGTTACGCATTGTTCGTAGGTTTGTTTATCTTGGCTACTGTAATCCTTATGAAAGTTTTCGCTGTTGGACCTTTCGGCACGATTGGTACTGAGCTTGGACTTCGCGGAGTAAAACTCGTGATCGCCGTTGTCGGCAACTTTATCTTCGGCGCTCTGATGAGTATCGGTGTTGGTCTGTACGCACCTTGTATGGCTATGGTTTTGGCGCTTGGTATGGATGCCGGATGTGCGTTCCCAGCTATGATGGGATCTTGCGCATACCTGATGGCATTCGGTAATGGCCCGAAATTCATCGCTCAGGGAAGATACGACATGGTAGCTTGCTGGACACAGGCAATCTTTGGCGCGATCGGCGTATATGTAGCGTACGCTTTCGTTTCCAGCTTACCGCTGGATACTTTGACCAAGGTTATCGCTGTTATCGTTTACATCACAGCATTCCTGTATCTGCATGACGCGATCAAGAAAGGCTCTGCAGCTTAATCAACTGAATATAGAACATAAGAAAGGCGTTTGTATGGAATCCATACAAACGCCTTTTTCTTCTTGATTCTACTTCTTTTTTTCTTTTTCCTGCTCTTGGGCTTCCATCCTAAGCTGTGTAATCCTGTTTTTTGTATTTACTAAAAAGTTCTTCCACTGGTTTGTAACCCTTACAGGAGTCCATCGATAATCCGCTCCGCTCTTATCCAGCATAAACTGCCGGAATTCTTTTTCATCCCCTTCTTCAAAGCCCTCTTTTGGAAGGATCAGAAGATCTTCTTCATTCATTCCCACGTAGTAGGTTTTTTCATCTTCCCAGACGCGGTACACATTCTTGTAATACCCCATATTTTCTTCAAAGGATTCATGTACCGCCCTAACTCCGGAATTCCCAAAGTAGTATCTAATCTCTTCATTCTCTTTTATCTCCGGATTGCTTTTCATCATAGACAGGGTAAGATATTGGCGGAACAGAGCCATCAGGATCAGAAGCCCTCCCATTCCATAGCTTATGACCACTCCCGGGAACGCCATCCCTTTGATCACCGTAGGCAGAGCCGCCAGCAGCGCGCCTGTGACGAACAAGTTAAAGGTTACTCTGGGATGACTGACCCGATTTTGAAACTTGATAAACGTCATCATTAATTTTGTATCCCGTCGGATATGTACGGTGTAATAATTTTTCCTCGGATCCGTATATTCCATCTGTTCTTTCTTTTCCATCTTTCTCTCTCCTGTGGACTCTCTACTTTCTCCTCACGGATAGCTGTATTATATCATATCGCCGTCGCTTTTCCCACCGGAAAATCGAAATAATCCGTCTGGTCCATCTTATATCTTTATTTCACTTTAATATAGCGCAGTTTTACCTTGGTATCTTATTAAAACTCTACAAAGGAAATTCAATTTTTCTTCAATAATTGTATAATTATACAAATTTTCTGTTTTTCTTCCCTGGAGATTGACTTCTTCACTGGCCGGTGGTATATTATAACCATCTTGGATGTGGCAAAAACCAAAGGCGGTTTCCAAAGGATTGGAGACTGCCCTTTTTAAAATCTGATCCGCATCGGATGACCATTTGTATATGGTTGTTATTGCAGTTGCGCCGCCGCCGAGTATTCCCCCCAAGATTACTCCTGCGGCGGCAGACTCCAAATTATATATACATCCTTTTTGGAAAAGCATTCCCCAGCTTTGTATATGATATAAACAAAACTGCGATGCAACAAAAAACCTCTCAATGACATACCAAAAGAAAGAGCACGGCATGAAAATGTCGTGCTTTTTCTTGCATGAACTCCTGGATGTTATCTTTTCTGGTCGTTCTGACGCATTTTCAATTTCAAAAGCGCCGTTGCCTTCTTACAATCCAGCTCTACCATATTATTCTCGCCTACCACATTCGTTTCTGTTCCGTCAGCGCTCTTATTAATGTCTATGATTCCATCCAGATAATCATTTACTACTACAAACTGCGCTACCGTACCGCTAAAATTCAGTCCGGTCACAGCAATTCCCCTTGTACCAAGCTGTTCACAGGTGTTGGTATAATCCACGTCACTGTTCCCCCAGCCATCGGAAGACAGGATCACTCCATCCGCCCTCATAGCTTCCGCCCAGACTGCGGTTCTCGTTCCTACCAGCATCTTATCCTCATTATCATCTGGTGTTCCAACAATAATGATTCCCATCAGATCCAAATCTGTATCCGCGGACACTACATCCAAAAGCGGATCTCTGAAATGATGCAGGGATGTTTCTTTTGTCGATGGTCCGATTCCCATACTTACACCTCCTTACTGCATAGACCGGATGATTCCGTCCCTATATTCATTGGGCGTAACCAGAATCGGCATGTTGCCCATATCGATGATCGAGCGTCCGCCTTCTACACCGGAAGGCTCTTTCGCAAACAGGTGAGTATCATACATTGCCCCTTGGCCTGCCACCTGTTTTACGATCAGCACCCGTTTCTTCCCAGGTCTTACAATATCATGATATTCATGACGTTCTGTACATTTCTCGCCTTTGAATTTCTTCATCTTATCACGGTAGGTCTGGATAAACTTATCACATGCCCGGTGTGCCGCTGTCGGACCTGGCCGCTCCTGTCCCATGCCTGCCGCCAATGTTACATCAAAAGAGATGATATAATCATTGTCTCCCGGTGTTCCTGCCCGGTTTAAGTATAACTGCTCTTTCAGATTGCCCTCTGAAGACCCAAATTCGTGACACTGTTTCCCATTCACATCCACGCCTGTGAGCATCACATATACGCCTGTAAGTGTATGCGTGATTCCTTCTCCCAGCTTTCCAAGGACTTTCGTAGAAATTGGAATAATGTCCATGATTGTATTCGTCCAGCGGTCATGATCCCCTGGTTTTATGATCTGGATATCAATTTTTTCCAGATATTCTTCTTCTGCCACAAGCTGATCGATCATCTCTTTACTGACCGTCATATGTCCGTCAACGGTCACATCATTATGCTCTCCCCACTCTACGTCCGTCATGTGGAAAGCTTTGATCACAAGACGTCTCAGATCAATTTCTTTTTCTGCCAAACTTTTCACCTCCTAAGTTTCCCGAGAACGCCAGCTCCATCGCTTTGCGATTTCGCTGTTTTCAAAAAAGGGCAGATGTTTACATCTGCCCTTTCCAAACATTCCTTAGATCTTAGCTACATACTCGTATGGCAGTGGTACGATCGTTCCAGGTGTCTGGATCTTGATCAACTGCTCAAGTGTCGCTTTTACGATCTGTGTCTGCTGTTCAACATTGTGCGGTCCACCAGCGTTAGCTCCCATAGGAACCAGCGGAGCAACTGCACGAGGAGTACCGGTCTGACGAACAACCGGAGGAAGAGCTGCAATAATAATTGTAGGAATTCCAGCTTCTTCAATCGCTCTCTGCACCAATACTGCAGAGCGGTGGCAGGTACCTCAGCCAGCGGTGAGGATTACTGCGTCTACATCCTCTTCTTTGAACATCTGTGCGATAGCCGGACCAGTCTCTCCTTTGAATTTCTCCTGGTTTCCGCCACCGCCCATGAATCCAGCGTGTACCGGAGCGCAGGCTCTGATGAAGCCTTCTGCTGCCAGTTCATGGATTCTGTCGATCGGGAACATACAGTTGATGTCCTTGTTAACATCACTGTTGTCATATCCACCATGGGATACCATCAGTTCGCTAGATGGTGTGGTGTTCTCAATTTTTCTCCAGGTGAAGTCACCAGCAAGATTAAATCTTTCCTGATCCTTCTTGTGAACACCTGCTGCTGTCGCAAGAGCGATAGACATATCTTTCAGCTCTTTTGTTACAGGAGTCCATACTGCCGGTGGAGTAATAGGAACGAAGATTTCAGATT
Source organism: Lachnospiraceae bacterium KGMB03038 (assembly GCA_007361935.1). Taxonomy (NCBI): domain Bacteria; kingdom Bacillati; phylum Bacillota; class Clostridia; order Lachnospirales; family Lachnospiraceae; species Lachnospiraceae bacterium KGMB03038. The sequence goes on from CP041667.1 coordinate 2,697,840, forward strand.
GTAAACCTTTAACAACCGTTAAACTCATTTTTAGACCTCCTTATTATCCAAACGCGCACGCATTTCTTCTTGTTTGCGCCGTTCTTTCTCAATGTTGCTGACATATTTATCATTTATCTCTGGTCCCAGCTGCTCCGGGAAACTCATGTTCCATCCCACTTCCTGCCCCACTTTGGGTTCTGTGTCGCAGATGAACATTCGCTTTGGAGCTTTAAAGAACCCCAGGCGCCCTTTCAGATCCACGCTGATGCTGCAATCATCAACAGCAACGATCACGCCTTCCATATAAATGATCTTGTCACCGTAATTCAAGCGTTCATTGTTCATTTAGAAACACCTGGATTAGTCGTATTTTTCCTTACGTTTCTGGCTCATCGGCAGGGACTGCTCGTTATCAACAAGGTCAACTTTCTTGCCGTAAGCAGCTTCGATCAGCTCTACGTTTGTAGATTTAACGTTCGGATTCCACTTCTTCTCGGCAGCTTTTACTTCCTCGCCAGCCATAGCTGTCTTCAGCATAGCCAGAGCACGGATCGCATCCTCTTCACAAAGAGTATTGCAGCCAAGAACTTCGTTCTCGATACCGGACTCAGATTTGTTGTTGTCAACCATGTACATCATGTGTTTGTTACCAACAACCAGAGCTCCCTGTACCGCACAGTAAGACATACCAACTACCGGCACGCCTCTCATACCGATCTGCTCGATATGGCTTGCGAAGTCGATGTGGTTGTTTCCGAAACCTTCTGTTGTAACGAAAGCTCCGTCTACGTCCATCATTTCTACGGTGTGTCCAACACGTTTGGATACATAGAACTTCTCTGCGTTGATCTGCGGGCTTCCTACAAATACAACGCCGCAAAGGTCAACTTCTTCATCATGCAGGGCTTCCAGAACCAGTGGCTCTCTCCAGTAATGTCTGGACATTTCCTTGGAAGCAGGTCCGATACAGGTAAGAGCGTGGATACATCCATCCAGAACCTCCAACGGAGATACGCATACCGGAACGTTTCCTAAGTCTACGTTTGCTCTTGCGCCAAGGATTCCAACAGGCTCTACAGGCAGGATAAAGTTATCATGCATAGCTCCCTGTCCCATGATCTCTTTTACAATAACAACTTTCTTCTTGCCAGGACGGCGAACCTGATTCAGTTCTTCTGTCTCAGCAACAAGGCTTTCATCCAGTTCTTTCATCACTTCACGGATTTCCTGTGTGATGATATCAAATGCGGTGTGGGCAGCCATAGGTCCACGACGCTCCATGTTGGTCTTCTCCTGGATCACAATGTTACCCTTGATGAAGATCTCGCCTTTATCCGGGCATCCAGGACGATTCCACATAATGTTCTCATCCAGGTATCCCTCAGAAGAACCGAACTCACCAATCTGAACACCGTCTTCGTCTGTACCTGTCAGCATCATTACAACGCCGTCCAGAACTCTTGTCACACCAGTACCAAGGTCAGCATCGCCTTCTTTTGTAGCGATCGGCTGAACATCCATGATAGTCTCAGAATAGGTATGATAGTTGTCAGGAGTGATGATCTCCAAGTGGAAATCTTTTACCAATTCCTGATCTGCGATAACATCAGCTTCAATTCCCTCACGAATGTAAAGAGTAGTTCCCTCGATCTTGGTCTCTGGTCCTCTCTTAACCTCTGTAATCGTGAAGTGCTTTCTTGTCAGGGTTCTTACAACCTTCTCTTCTCCAGCTTCTGCAGGTGCTGCCGCGCCTTCAATCGCCGCTGCCGCCTCAGCCGGTACCGGAACTGCCGCTCCGCCTGCTCCAAGCGCTCCAACCGGAATCTCAAGGTTGATATCCTTTCCTTCTCCGATGTGGATTCTCATAACGCCGCCTGCTGCCGGCGCAACCGGTGCTGCAGGCGCAACTGGAGCCGCTGCTTCTTCCTCTTCTGCTGCTTCTTCTGCTGCCGGTACGCTTGGGGCTTTCACGCCATCCAGAACGTCAGCAGTCAGCGGGCAGAGAGAATCACAAGTCTTTGTCAGTTTTGCTCCTAAAACTTCTTCAATGGTCAGGCAGCCATCCAGGCTTAATAATCCGGAATCTACCAGATCGTCAAAGATTGCCGGGTCCTCCAGGTTTGCCGGCTCAATTGTAATTCCAGCTTCGGCTCTGCAACACAATACCGCAGGATCATGAGCATGTTCTTTCGCTGTTTCAGCTGTGATTGACATATTGTTTTCCCTCCTTGTTTTGTTTGCTTACATCCTTGTAACAGGAATAAGATGTTATATATACAACCGCTTGCGGCCGGGGAGACACCTCTCGCTCCTCCCCAGCAGGGGAATCGGGGGTCCCCCGCCCTGCCACAGGCAGCAGTAATACCTTGGATATTTTAGAAATCAATATCCTGGCTGACCTCTTTAGACACTTTCAAGGTTCTGTAAAGAGGATGTCCAACCGCTCTCATCACATGGTCTGTCTGATGGAATACCTTCAGGCCCATCTTCGGAGCGGAAGCCATTACCGTGTTGGAACAATCGGAACAGTTTCCGATCACGATATATTCACATTTGTCCTTCTTGAACTGGATATTGTTCTTAGCCTGTCCAGGACAATTGCCCGGCCGCAGACACTTCAGCGGCGCCCCCGGCTTGCTTTCGATAGCCTGTTTGCATCTGCACATAGATACGACTTTGCCGTTCATCTTCTGCACGATCTCTCTTAAGCGCTCTTCGCTTCCGGCGCAGGCACAGACAAGGATTCCCACGTTTGCCCCATGAAGATCCGGGAACTCAACGCTGACCAGGATTCCTCCTGTAGTCTTGGTGATCGGCTCATCTTCTGTTGTGGACTTTCCTGTGAAGGCTCCGCCCATAACAATTTCACCGTATTTTCCATCAATGCCGCCAGCTTTCTCAATCAGCTCGCCTACGCTGACTCCAACAGGTACGTCCATGAATACGTGAGCAGCGTTGCCGCCGTTGAGTTTTCCACGAACAGTCAGGTTCTTGCTGATACATGGCTTCTTCTCATCGATCGCCTCAGCCACTTTAGCGGCCGTTTCCAGGTTCACTACAACAGATCTTGCTGCTGACGGAAGCTGGGTTGGTGTAAGATTGATTCCCAGACATTCTCTTACTACTGCACGTTCCTCACCCATCGGATAGATATCCGCCAGGAAGTGCATGGAAATGTCGGGCTCGCCTTTCAGCGCCGCATCCAGATGTTTGATCGCCTCGTGATGTTTCTTCTTGATTGCGAAGATCGCTTTATCTGCGTGAGTCATCTCCATACAGTATTTCACACCACGGATCACCTTATCTGTCTGCTCTACAAGCTGCTTGATATTGTGCTCCAGTCCAGGTTCGCACTCTGCCGCGTTGATCAGGATATAGCTGTGCTCCAGTTTGAAATCTGCCGGAAGTTCCGGGTTGATCTCCGGATCCAGCTCTGCCAGCGGAGTCTCCGCCAGATTGATATTCAGCTTGACGCCTGTCGGGAATCCGGCTCCGCCCATTCCAACGATTCCTGCCGCTTTCACCATATCAAGTTTGGAAGCATCCGCAGGTACGTCGATCGGCACAAACTCATCCGGCTGCTCGTCCGCAGGCTCGATGATGATCCTATCGTCTGTGATCTCAGCGACTTTTCCATAGACACTGGAGAAAATATTAGCTCCAAGTCCGGTAGGAGTCGCGATGAGCGTACCTTTTTTTACGTCATCCCCAACCTTTACACATGGCGCGCAGGGTGCGCCCACATGCTGACGCAATAACAACTGTACATTTCCCATGACACATATCTCCTTTTCTTTTTTATATAAGTAAAACGAAACGCTCTGGTCTCCTTACTTATTCTTCCCCTCAATACAAAACTGATTTGATCTATAAAATCTATCTATATGTATCACATGCTATTTTTTTAACATGCTTTGGTTCTTTTTTGGCGAGGGCATGTGGGAATCGAACCCACCCAGGACGCTCTTAACGCCCCACACTAGTTTTGAAGACTAGGAGGCACACCAGTCACCCATCTACCCCCATGCGTTTGTCTCACGCCCTATTACAATAGCACACATTCCCTTTTATTTCAACCATTTTTGACTATTTTTATAATATCAAAAAGGCGTTGACTTTTCAAGGCTTTTCGGCCATAATAAAGATAACGAACTGAACGAGATACTAGAACGCAGTCTATTTGTTAATTTTCTGTCGTTAAAGTATTCACATCAGGGGATGGGACAGGCTGAAAACTTGGGGGTTTTCTTTCATGGTCCCGCAGTCTTATAGATTATGTCTATAAGAAAGAAGTATTTCATTTACTTTAAGGAGGTATTTATTATGGAGTTAAAAGCAAATGTTAACTTCAACCGGTTTGAGGCAGCTCTTCAGGTTGTAGATGCCCATACCGAAGGCGAGTTCTGCCGTATGGTCATCGGCGGATTCCCGGAGCCGCAGGGCAACACTATGATCGAAAAGAAAAAATGGATGGAAGAGAATTACGACAACGTTCGTACCGCTCTGATGTTCGAGCCAAGAGGACATCACGATATGTTCGGCGCTTTCCTGTGCGAGCCTGTCAACAAAGAGGCTGATTTCGGCGTTATGTTCATGGATACAGGCGGATACCTGAACATGTGCGGACACTGCACCATCGGCGCGGTTACCGTTGCTGTTGAAGCAGGTCTTGTTGAGTCTCACGAGGGAGAAAACGAAGTTGTTCTGGACGCTCCCGCCGGATTGATCCGTACCAAGGCTATCGTGAAAGACGGAAAAGTTGAGAGCGTAACTCTGACAAACGTACCGGCTTTCGTTTACAAAGAGAACCAGACTGTGACCATCGACGGCAAAGAGATCAAGTTCACGATCTCCTTCGGCGGAAGCTTCTTCGCTCTGGTAGACACAACACAGCTTGATATTGGCGAGATCAACGCTAAGAGCGTTCCGGCTTACACCGCTCTTGGAATGAAGATGCTGGATGTCATCAACAAAGAGATCCCGGTAAAACATCCTCTGCTGGACATCGACACTGTTGACTTGGTTGAGTTCTATGGCCCGACTCCAAATCCAGACAAAGCTGACTTAAGAAACGTAGTTATCTTCGGAGATGCTATGGCTGACCGTTCTCCATGCGGAACTGGTACCAGCGCGAAACTTGCTACTTTGCATCACTGGGGAGAGATTAAAGTAGGCGAAGAATTCCGTTATGAGAGCTTCATGGGAAGCTTATTCAAAGGTGTGATCAAAGAGACCACAAAGGTTGCCGATTACGACGCGGTTATTCCGATGATCACCGGAAGCGCTTACCTGACAGGTGTCGCTACATATCTGATCGACCCGACAGATCCATTGAAATATGGATTCCAGGTTGGCTAATCGCCGCTTGCGGAAAGAACGGAATATTTCATGACAAAAAGGATAGAAGCGGATTTTTCATAATCCGCTTCTATTTCTATAAATTTATCAACTTTGAAGGGACTGATGCCAATGCCGCGCAAAAGGAGATCGACCAAGAGCCGCATCGTCAAGGCGGCCTGGAATCTGTTTTACAAAAACGGATATGACCAAACGACTGTAGATGATATCATTGCCGCCTCCCGGACTTCCAAGGGCACATTTTATCATTATTTCAAAGGCAAAGAGGCGCTCCTGAATTCTTTGTCTTATCTGTTTGATGAAAAGTATGAAGAACTGGCGGCTGTGATCGATCCAAATCTATCCGCCTACGATAAACTGTTGTTTTTAAATCATGAGCTGTTTTATATGATCGAGACCAGCGTAGATATCAAGCTGCTGGCGTATCTTTATTCCTCTCAGCTCATCACGAAAGATAAAAAATCTCTGGCCGACCAAAAACGCTTTTATTTCAAATGGGTCACGGAGATCCTGGAAGACGGGCTGAAGCGGGGAGAATTCAAGAATACCAGCACCGCGGAAGAACTGATGGATATCTATGCCATGTATGAAAGGGCCGTTCTCTATGACTGGGCCCTGTTCAAGGGAAAGTACTCTCTGTCTGAATACAGCGACAAACTATTGCCCCATGTGCTGGATACCTTTGTAGAAGGAGTATGAGATGCAAGGTACAATAAAGGATGACCCTGAATAGGGCTGCGGATTCCCATATCGCGAAATCCACAGCCCTATTGATTTTTCCGTCCGCTTTTCTATTTCGTCCAAATCCAGGGGACGCTACCATCCCAGCATCTGCCGCAGCAGTTTTGTTTTCTCCCTTCCCACCGGGAGGACAGTATCTTCACATCCCCGCATCCGCAGGCCAAAGCTGCTGTTTCCCCAGGGAAATACTTCCCGCACTTTCTCAAGGTTGATCAGATAGCTTTTGTGGCACCGGAAGAATCTCCTTCCTTCCAGCTTCTTCTCGAATTCCCCTAAGTTCTTCCCTTCAAAATACTCGCCTGTTTCCGTATGGATCTTGCATCCTCTGTTGTAGGTCTCAATATAAATGATCTTATCAATCTCCTCAAACACCGTTTTCCCCTCATGGGTAATAGCGATTCTTTTCGCCTGCATTGCCCGCGGCTTCACCGCTGGTTCCCCGCAGCAGCGATCCAGCACCTTTTTCAGTCTCTTTTTATCATAAGGCTTGAGCACATAATCTTCTACTCCCAATTCAAAGGCCGTGACCGCATACTCTGAGTAAGCCGTGACAAACACGATCTTTACCCCTTGCTGCATGTTTCGGATAGCGTTTACCAAAACAGTCCCGTCAATATCCCCCAGATTAATATCCAGGAAAAACAGGTCGTATCTTCCGCTCCCGGCCAATACAAGAGCCGCCGCTCCAGAATCCCCTTCTTCGATCACAGCGTCTGGAAGGAGTTCCTCCAGCTGATGTTTTAATTCACTTCTTGCGGGTCTCTCATCATCAACGATCGCTATCCTCACTATTACCCTCCTTTGCAGCCCCCTTGATAAACCTAAGTTCCACACAGCTTCCACAGGAAGCGCTCGTAATCTTTACTCCATTTTCTTCTCCATAGGTATTCTTCATTCTCTGATTAACATTAGTCAGTCCAATGCTTTTCCCTACGGACTCTCCGTTTTCCAGTTTCTCCAGAACTTCCGGCGGAAATCCTCTTCCGTTATCGCTGATCCGCACCAGGAAGGCTTTTTCTTCTTCCACGATCCGTATCTTAACGATCCGTTTTCCTTCCCGGTTGATTCCGTAACGGACCGCGTTTTCCACGATCGGCTGAAGGATCAGGGTAGGAATCAGGATATCCATCTGTTCCGGAACTTCATAAGTCACTAAAAGCTTATCCTCGAAACGGCCTTTTTCCAACTCCAGATAATCCTTTACATGCTCCAGCTCTTCTTCCATCGGCACCATATAGCGGCTCCCATCCAGATTATACCGGAAATAATCAGCTAAGATCACCAGGAATTCTCTTGCCCGTTTTGCGTCTTCTCTGCACACACAGGCGATCGTGTTCAAAGCGTTAAATAGGAAATGGGGATTCACCTGAAACTGCAGAGCCTTGAATTCCGCCTGCTGGCGCAGGGTTTTCTGATGCTCCAGCTCTGACATGGCAAGCTGAAAAGAACTAAGCTCAACCAAATGCTGTATCAATTCTACCTCGCTTTGCCGGAATACCCACCTTTTCTTCGACCAGACAATAAGGCAGCCCACCGACTGGTCTTCTACGCGAAAAGGCGCCGCGATCATGGAATAATGCCGCATAAACTCGTACCAAGAACTATCTTTGGGGACTTGATACATAATGACCAACTCTCCTTCTCCCATGGCCTTTATACCGATATCTGGAATATCCGTCTCATTCACCGGCTGATAGTCCATCTCTTCATCTTCCTGGCGCCATTCTAAAATCTTTGCTTTATCCGTGATCATCACGCCTGCCCATGCCGTCTCCTGAAGAATGACTCGAGCCAGCTTCCGGATGTCTTCCCCCGCCCGCAGCCCATTCTGCAGCAGCGGAAGACATTTCTTAGACAGATCTGATGCCAGCTGGAGCTGGCGGCTGCTCTCAATATCCTGTCTGATGAAAATATTATTAAAACCGGATATAAAGATCAAAATTCCTATAGAATTCATCAAGGTCATTGGCGCCCCTACCCGGATCACAGTCTCCATCGCCAGACTAAAAGGAGATACCAGCCGCAGGATACAGATCATATCGCAGACTTCCGCAAAGCAGGTCAGCAGGAAGAGATCCCGGTATTTCCATTTTCCTCTCTGGAAATAGGGATAAAATCCGCCTCCCAAAAGCCCGAATAAGACCGTAGAAAAAGAGGAGGCCATAGCAAACACCTCTGGTCCTGAGAAAAAGTAGGCATATACCGCCCCGATCAGCGAAGCATACAGCCCCACCACAGGTCCTCCCAGTATTCCCGAGGCCATCGCCCCGATCACTCTTGTATTCATACTGTAAGAGTCTATCTCGATGCCTGTATAGACAGAAAGGATGATGATGCAGCCAAAGATGGCCGCCAGAAACACCTGGCTTTTCCAGCTCCTTCTCTCCTGGGATATTGCGTTCTGCACGATCTGAAGCTTGGACAAAAGCGTTCCCACCAAAAGGAGAAGCCCAATATTCAAAATCAGTTCATATATAAGACTGTTTGCGTGCATCTTTTCTTTCCTTCATCCTCCGCTTCCCGGAATTGTTTTCTCTATGGTATCATAAACCCTAAAATGTAGCAAGAATATAGCAAAACCCCGGCAGATTCCAAGGGTCCGCCGGGGCTTCGCGAAAGCTTTGTATGATTTATTTTAGTGATTGGCTATAGTGGATTAATAATAAGAGACCTGCTTCTTATCATTATATACATCAAGATCCAGTTCACCCAGTTTATTGGCCACCAACATTCCTACCATAACGTCCACGTCAACATTCATCAATGTACGGAACATTCCGGCAAACCAGTCGATTCCGATCAGGACCGCGATGCTGTCCATTGGAAGTCCCAGCGAAGAAGCCAGGAATGTGTATACGATCACAGAACCGCCAGGCACAGAAATCGTCCCCAGGCACATCAGGCAGGACAGCAGGATCGCCATTCCCATCTGGTACGGCTCCAAGGTGATTCCGGTAGACTGGGCCATGAAGAAGATCGCCGTCACATAACACATCGCGGCGCCGCAGCTGTTCATGGACATGGTGATCGGTCCGGTAAAATCGGCAACCTTACGGCTGACGCCAAATTTCATGACCGCATCTTCCATCTTGGTCTGCAGGCAGATCGCTCCAGAAGTGGTGGTCACTGCCATCAGAGACATTTTGCCAAATTTCTTCGGCATTTTTAATGGATTTACCTTACAGATCACAGCTGTGATCGGTCCGTAGATCAGGAACTGGATTATATCTCCGATCAGGAGAACTCCAAGGAATTTAGCCATCGGGATGATTACCGCGAATCCTGTCGTTCCCGCGACATCGGCCAACAGGCAGAAGATTCCGATGGGCGCGATATACATTACAGTTTTGATAATATTGGTGATGACTTTATTTAAGCCGATCACCCAGTCCGCCATATTGCGGTTTCCGCTTTGGCGCGTATATGCTCCCATAGCTACGCCAAAGAAAATCGCGAATACGATGCAGGGAACCATAGACCCGTCAGCCATTGACTCTACAATATTCGTAGGCACAAAGTTCAGCAGCGTATCCTGCAGGGATGACGCTTCCACAGCCGTCTCAGAGATCTCTTCCGCTCCGGACAAGTCGATTCCAAGCCCCGGTTTGACCAGCGTAGACAAAATCACGCCAAGAACAGCCGCGATCGCTGTAAAAAAGACGATCCATTTAATCGTATGGACCCCCATTTTCCCTACGTCTTTTCCATCTCCGCCTCCTACGGCCGCGGCCACAGAGGACATAACCAGAAGCACCACTGACATCTGGATCAGGCGCAGGAAAATATCTCCGATGAATTTCAGGTTTCCTGCCCATTCTCCCACCAACGCTCCAAACACGATGCCTCCGATGGTAGCGATCAAAATCTGGGTCGTGAGGGAAATCGATATCTTTTTCTTTCCTTCTTTCGTTTCCGCCATTTCTCTCATTCCTTTCTCTTTTTTCTCCCCGGTCAAATATCATTCTGTACCTATTTTACCTTCTGAAAAAAATCAATCAATAGATTTTGTCTGAAATGTCGGCATCCGTGTTTCAAATGTTTTTATCTGTGTCTGAACGGACAATTGGGGCCGGGGGATTTTTAAAAATCCCCCGGCCCCAATTGAACCTATACCATACATTCATGCAGTTCTTCCGGTTCGATCCCGGCTTCTTCCATCATTTTCCTGATCTCTTCTCTCGCTGAGAGATCCGCGCACCAGGCCAGTCCGCAGCCTGCGGAGATCGCACGGGGCACCGGAATGATCCGGCCCGGTGTCTCTGTTTCTTTGCAGGCTTTTTCCATGGCCATAGCGTCCGCTGTGGTATGGAAGGTTACAACTAACTTCAGTTCTTTCTTCCTCATGTTTACTCGATCACCACTTCAAAATATCCGTCTTTTTCCTCAGAAGTCGACTTCTTTCCATGGTCTTTCGCATATTTTTCCACGTTCATCTTCTGATGTGGTTCTGATACCAATACTTTCACCGGCTCAGCGGCTCCTTTCAGTGCTTCTGCCGTAAGCATCAGCGGCTCAGGGCAGGAAAGACCTCTTGCATCTACTTCTTTCATATTTTCTTACCTTCTTTCCTAGAATACTACGGTTCTATCAAGTTTGCAATCCAATTTTCGCGATATCGCTTTATTTCTCTTCTTTGCGGCTGTTGGTAAACGCGATCACAAAGCATGCGATGATGCAGATGATACAAGCAACTTTGCCGTTGAGAGGCACAGCTCCCGCAACCACTTCCTGGGTCTTGGCATCCAGAGCTGTTCCGCTGGCTGCCAGGCCGAAGTTATGGCACAGCGCGGCTCCAACAAACATACCGATCACCGTAACCGCGGAATCAGAAGACCCCTGTCCCGCCAGGATCAGCTGGCGAAGCGGGCAGCCTCCCGCAAGAACGGCCGCGAAGCCTACCGCGTACATACCCAGGATATTCCACAGATGCTCTGAATGAGCGATGATTCCCGGTGTATCAAAGGCAAGTACGAAGCGCCCGGTAGCAATATTAAATACCAGCATGACCACAAACAATCCCGCGATCACGGTAAAGAGGTCGAAATTCCTCATTAAAATGATATCCCGGATACTTCCTGCAAAACACATTCTGGATTTCTGAGCGAACGCGCCAAACAGAAGTCCTCCCACCAAAGACAGGATGATCGGGGCGTGCATACTTCCAGGACCGCTCTCGCTGGCCTTCAATAATGACGTGCAAAGCGCCAGCACCAGAATCCCTGCCATCAAAATCGGAAGCACAGTTCCGCTTGATTTATGCGTTGTGTGAGCCCGCCCCAGGCTAAAGCCTTTCTTTAACGCGAACACGCCGGTACCAACGCCAAGCACAAAACCGATCAGGGCAACCCACGCGTTCAGGTCCCCCGCAGACATACGGATGATCATACGAAGCGGGCAGCCTAAGAATACCAGGGATCCGATCATAATGATCATTCCCAGCACAAAACGGATCATCGGGGATGAACCCGCTGTGGAACGATATTCTTTTGTCGCTACTGAAATAATGAAAGCTCCCAGTACCAGTCCAATGATCTCTGGACGCGCGTACTGAACCACTTCTGCCTGATGCATCCCTAACGCCCCTGCTGTGTCACGGATAAAGCAGGCAATACAAAATGCCATGTTGGCCGGGTTGCCAAAATAGGCAAGACACGCCGCGATCAGACCGCAGAGCACACCGGCCAGCGCCAGTTTTTTCTTTGAATCAGATAAATTCATCTTTTATTCCTCCTAACACTCATTCCTGTTCCTTTACAGAATTGTTCTGGAACCAGCCCTAGTCTTCCTGTGCCAGTTCCCGGACCGCCTTAATGGCAAAGTCCACTTCCTCCTCTGTGTTGTAATGGGCAAAACTGAACCTTACCGCCCCCTGTTCCACCGTTCCAAGAGCCTCATGCATCAGGGGGGCGCAATGTCCTCCTGGTCTGGTAGAAATCTGATATTCAGTAAGAAGCGCATCACTCACTTCGGAAGAATCATAATCGCCGATATTCAGCGCAACGATGGCGCACCGCTCTTTTCCGCTGAAATCTCCATATATCGTCACATTCGGAATGTCTTTCACTCCTTCGTAGAATCTCCACATCAATGCCTGCTCTCTGGCGCGGATCGTATCGATCCCGGTCTCTTCAATATATTCTACAGCCGCCCGCAGGCCCGCGATGCCGTGTCCATTCAGAGTTCCCGCCTCCAGCGCGGTAGGCATCTCCCTGGGGTGTGTCTTGCTGTAGGTCTGGACTCCGCTGCCGCCGCTTTTCAGCGGCTTGATCTCAAGTCCTTCCCGAACATACATCCCGCCGGTCCCCTGAGGCCCCAACATTCCTTTATGCCCGGTAAAGCACAGCACATCCACATTCATGTTCTGGACGTCAATAGGGAATACCCCCGCCGTCTGGGAGGCGTCCACTACAAATAATAATCCATGTCTGCGAGCTATCTCGCCCACTTGGCTGATATCAATATAATTTCCTGTCAGATTCGAGCCATTGGTACACACGATCATCTTGGTCTCCGGCCGAATGGCCCCTTCCATTTCATCCAGACTGAACCTTCCCTGCCTGTCCGCCTTTATGATCGTCAGCGCCGCGCCCTTTTTCTCCATCTCATATAAAGGCCGCAAAACCGAATTATGCTCCAGCATTGTGGTGATCACATGGTCTCCCGGCTCCAGAAGTCCTTTGATAGCAATATTTAAGCTTTCTGTCGAATTATTGGTAAATACGATCTGTCTGGGATTCTCTCCGTGAAAAAAGCGGCAGAGTTTTTCTCTTGTATCGTAAATCACTCTTGCCGCGCTAAGGGAAGCTTCGTTTGCTCCTCGCCCCGCATTTCCCAATGAGGTCATAGCCTGGACTACCGCTTGGATCACCTGTTCCGGTTTCCGCATGGTCGTCGCCGCGTTATCCAGATATATCATCGTCTGTCCCTTCCTTTCCTCCATTATATTCAGTATAAAACGATATAATCTTTTCGTCTAATTGAATCCTCCGATAAAAAGCCGGATTTATAGATTTTTTCTATAACTCCGGCCTTCCTGAATCCGTTCTGGATCCAGCCCCTTTTTCAATTTTGTTTTAAGTAAACTTCCTTGACCACTCTGATAAAGCGCTCTGCCGACCTGGATAACTGATAGTTCTTATTATATACCAGGTTAATATCTCTTCCCGCATCCGCGCCCGGAATCGGAAATGTCAGAAGCAGACCCGCTTCTTCTTCATCTGCCGCGGCAAGCCTTGACAAAATGGTGATGCCCATTCCCTGGCGGACCGATTTCTTGATAGTCTCCTGATTGCCGATACTGGCGATCACATCCAGCTTTTCCACCGGGATTCCCGCCGCTTTCAGCTGTTCTTCCGCTTCCTTCCTGGTTCCTGATCCTTCTTCCCGCATGATCAGATGCTCTTCTAAGATCCAGTCGATCTTTCCCTTATCTTCTTCTCTTAACCGGCGGTATTTCTCCGTATTCGGCGTGATCACAGCCAGCTGGTCCTTATAAAACGGAAGATATCTGCAGTGCTTTTTCTCCAGCACCGTTCCTGTAAATCCCACATCCACCATATGGTCTATGATCTGCGTCACCACCTTGCTGCTGTCAGATTCCTGGATCTTGATCTGTTCATCTGGATATCGCTCGTTAAACCGTTTCAGAACTTTGGGAAGCAGATACTGGGCCGGGATCGTGGACGCCGCGATGGTGATGCAGTGTTTGCTTTCCGCGCCCTTTGTCTCAAATCTTTCCTCTATCTTCTTCTGAAGATCGATGATCTGTTTCGCGTACTTGTAGAGTTCTCTGCCGTCATCAGAAAGACTGACTTCTTTAGTGTTCCTCACAAACAGCCTGGCATTCAGCTCCTTTTCCAGCGCCGCGATATGAGCGCTTATGGTAGGCTGAGTCAGGAACAGCTCCTTGGCCGCTTTCGAGAAGCTTCCGCCCTCCGCGACCTGTACAAAAGCTTCTAACTGTTTTAGATTCATTAATACGCCACCCTCTCACTTTCCGCTCCGGTTTTCTTTGTCACCTTAAGACCGTCCATATATTCCAGGATCGGTTTCGCACTCTTCCTGCTGGTTCCAAAGATGTCTCTGACCTGCGCGATCGTGATGACCGGATCTTCCGCCAGCTTTTCACAGATAACCTGGCGCGCCTCTTCCATATAGCTCTTAAGCGTATACATATCGTCCGTCACCTTTACGACTGCTCCTTCCACCAGAAGGATATTCAGGATATCATCCCCAGTCCCCCGGTCTACTCCCGGCAGTTCGATCTCTGAGTACCTGACAAAATCAAACCGTGCTTTTTCAAATGTATTCAGAAGGACCGCGGATACCTTCTCATAGGTTCCGTCCTTTCTGACCTCAAATTCCGGCGTGCACAGAAATTCCCCTTCCCTCTTTACACACCCTTCTTCCTCCAGAAGCTCGATCACCTTGTCAAAGAGATTGGGTTTGATCTTCTGGAAATAGATCCCCTGCACCTCCGCTTTCTTCATCCCATAGCGATAGGGATACTTAGTCTCATAGGCGGTCAGCGCCTCCAGGATCTCCTGCTGGGCCGCTCTCTTGGAATCCGCGTGCCACAGCCAGGTATCTTTCTTCAGCTCAAAGGTATGGATCAGGCCCTGCTCGCGCAGTTCCTGAGCCGCCTCCTTGATCTCATCCGCGGAAAGGGCGGTCAGAGAGGCTAGTTCCGCCAGTGTGACCAGCGTCTTTCCATGCTCCTTGATATGCAGCTCGATCACATCTGCCACAGACCCGGATTCTTTTCTCTTTAATTCATCGATCACCTCTTGATGGAACCGTTTTTTTATGCCGGGATTGGGTTCCAGGACGACGCCCCCGCCAATGGTCTCCATCGGGGAATAAAAACGGACTACAAATTTATCTCCCCGGCGCACCGCGACTTCTTCTTCCAGCCTAAGCTGCACATACCCGCTTTCTCCCGGCCCGATCTCTTCTTTATCCAAAAGGACCGCCCGACAGAGGACCTCGCTGGTTCCCGTAAAGAAATGAAGCCTTGTATGGTTGGTCAGCACCCGCATAGAAGAATCCAGAACGTTCAGCTTCACATCCAGCAGGTCTGTATTCTTCATACTGTTCTTAGGCGCCAGGACACAGCCTCTGAAAATCTCTTTTTTCTTCACATTAGATAAGTTAATGGCTACTCTCTGGCCGGCGTAGCATACATCTTTATCTTCTCCATGCACCTGGATGCTGCGGATCTTGCATTCCTTCCCCACCGGGTACATTTCCAGAGTATCATCCTTCGTAATAGTACCGGATACCAGCGTCCCGGTAATGATGGTCCCAAATCCGGAAAGAGTAAAAACCCGATCTACCGGAAGCCTTGGGATCGTATGGATATCTTTCGTCTCCAGATCGTCCCCTGTCATCTGCTGGATCAATCCGATCAGTTCTTCCAGCCCTTCTCCTGTAGCCGCTGAAACCTTTGCCACCGGGGCATTTTCCAGAAATGTGCCTTCCAGCTCTTCCCGGACTTCATCTTCTACCAGCTCCAGCCACTCTTCATCCACCAGGTCACACTTATTCAGCACGATAATACTTTTCTCAATTCCAAGAAGATGCAGAATATCTACATGTTCTCTGGTCTGAGGCATGATCCCTTCGTCCGCGGCGATCACTAAAAGTACCAGGTCCATTCCCACAACACCGGCAACCATATTATTGATAAACTTTTCATGTCCAGGAACATCAATGATGCCTGCCCGGTCTCCGCCCGGAAGGTCAAAATAAGTAAAACCCAGATCTATAGTGATCCCTCTTCTTTGTTCTTCTTCCCAGCGGTCGGTGTTCCTTCCGGTCAGCGCCTTGATCAGCGTCGTCTTGCCGTGGTCGATATGGCCGGCCGTTCCAATGATGATATTCTTCATATCTGTTCGCTCCTAATCTGCTGTAATCTCGCAGTCTTCCTCCAAAAGTCTGTAATCCCGGAACTGCTCCACAATTCGTTTGAAATTCTGACTGCCGATGGTCCTTACGTCTAAAAGGATCGTGTCATTGGCTGTCCTCGGAATGATGGGCACCGGCAGATGGCGCATCCGCTCTTCCAGTTCCGCCACACTGATCTTCTCCGGCCGGATGCCCACCGCCACACTTGCCAGGCGCTCCAGCGGGAGAGAGCCTCCCCCGATCTGCGACTGACAGGCTATGGTCTCTATCTTCGCCGGAAGGCCTGCCCGTCTGAGCATCCTGCACAGACTCCGGGCTTCCTTCTGGATTTCTTCATAGTCTTTGGTGATCATCTGAAGTACCGGAACTCTCCGCACTGCTTTTTCTTCTGACAGATATTCCTGCAGGACCAGTTCCAACGCGGCCGCGGTGAATTTATCAATCCGCAGGGCGCGGGTAAGCTGGTTTTTCTTCATCTGGTCGATGTATTTCTTCTTTCCGATGATGATCCCCGCCTGGGGGCCTCCCAAAAGCTTGTCGCCGCTAAAGCAGACCACGTCCGCTCCTTTGGCGATGGACTCCTGTACCGTAGGCTCATAGGTGATCCCATACTTGCTAAGATCGATCAAGACGCCGCTTCCCAAGTCTTCCACCACCGGGATCTCATGCTCCTTTGCCAGCGGGATCAGTTCATCGATCCCTACCGTCTCCGTAAAACCTACGATCCGGTAGTTGCTGGTGTGTACCTTCAGAAGCACTTTTGTTTCCTCTGTGATGGCATCTGCATAATCCTGATAGTGGGTCTTGTTGGTGGTCCCCACTTCTACCAATGTGGCCCCGCTCTGCTCCATCACATCAGGGATGCGGAACTTCCCGCCGATCTCTACCAATTCCCCTCTGGATACCACGGCTTCTCCGCCTTTTGCCAGAGAACTCAAGATCAGCATGACCGCCGCCGCGTTATTGTTGACCGCCATTGCAGCCTCCGCTCCCGTCAGCCGGCACAGCAGTTTTTCAAAATGGGAATACCGCTCTCCCCTTCTGCCTTCTTCTAAGTTATATTCCAGATTGGAGTAGCCGCTGACCAGTTCCGCCGCCTTCTCCATGTGTTCCCGGCGGATCGGCGCCCGCCCCAGATTAGTATGCAGGACCGTCCCCGTTCCATTGATGACCATCCGCATATTCGGCGTATGCATAGCCTCCACCGTCCGGGCGATCCGCTTTGTCAGTCCCTCGATCCGAGCAAGAGCCTCAGATTCTTCCTTGCACTGGCCGATATAACGCCGAAGCTTGTCTGTCTCTGTGTGGACCGCCTCCATGACAGTCTCCCGGCTGTAGCGACCGATCAGATCCTGGATCTCTTCCTTCTCCAGAAGCAGGTCTACTTTGGGGATCTTCCGGTACAGATTATTTTTATCCATCTCTTTCTTTCCTTTCCTGACTATCTCAAACGGATCAGCTTATCGCTTTTCTCCGATACATTCCCGATCATGGAAACTCTGGTCTCCATCCCCGCTTTCGCGAAATCTTCCATCATCTGCGCGGATTCCTCAGGCGAAACGGCGATCAAAAGCCCTCCCGATGTCTGGGGGTCATACAGTAGATCCAGATAATGCTCCTCTGTCGTCCCAGCATCGACCTTATCAATGGAATAGCCCCTGTTTTTATAGGCTCCTGCCGGAACCAGCCCCATTTTCGCGCTGGCAATGGCGTCTTCCATATATGCCACGTCTTTTACCTTGATCTCAAAGGTCACCTGACTGGCGGAAGCCATTTCTACACAGTGCCCCAGCAGTCCGAAGCCTGTAATGTCCGTACAAGCGGATACATCATATTTCTCCACCACTTGTTTTGCCTTCTTGTTGAGAGACGCCATCACGGTTTCCGCTTCCCTTCTGGCTCCCTCAGAAGCCATCTGGGCCTTCACCGCGGTATTGATCACGCCGCTTCCGATCTGTTTAGTCAAGATCAGAACGTCTCCCGGCCTTGCCCCATAATTTTTGAAGATTTTCTCCGGATGTACAAAGCCAGATACACAAAGCCCATATTTTGGCTCGTCGTCCTGCACAGAATGGCCTCCTACCAGGACCGCCCCGGCCTCCTTTACCTTATCCGCGCCTCCCGCCAGGATATCTCCCAGGATCGCAGGATCCAGACAATTGGGGAACCCTACGATATTCAGCGCCACCGCCGGCTCTCCTCCCATCGCCCACACATCGCTTAAGGAATTGGCAGCCGCGATCTGTCCGAACATATACGGGTCGTCTACAATAGGCGTAAAGAAATCCACCGTCTGGATCATAGCGATCTCATCTGTGACTTTATAGATGGCCGCATCATCAGAAGTCTCAATCCCTACGATCAGGTTATCGTCATGAAATTTTGGCAACCTGCCCAGAACCTGGGCAAGGGTCTCAGGACCGATCTTTGCCGCTCATCCGGCGGTTTTGCTGAGCTGCGTCAGTCTGACTTCCGTCTTCATTTTCATTTCCTCCCAACTATACCTGCATGTTCTCTTTAGAAAAAAGCGGACCTCTGCTGACACAGAGGTCCGCTCCCTATAAATTCTTGTATCCTATGGTCTTATGATCCTGCCAGCGCCAGCCATAGCCTCAACAATACTGTACATATTTGTGACGCCGCCTACCACAAGTTTCTCTTTCAGTCCATAGTAATCCAAACAGGTCCCACATGTCAAGATTTCTACGCCCTGTGCCTCCAGAGATTTCAGATCTTCCAGGGAATCCGATCCTTCTGTGGTCAGAGTCGCCCCGCCGTTATAGAACAGCATAGTCTTTGGCAGCTGGTCCAACTGTGTAACAGCAAAAATAAAAGATTTCATCAATACCTTGCCCAGTTCATCGTTTCCTTCTCCCATACGGTCAGAAGAAACAACAACGATCGTGCTGCTCCTGGCATCCGGAGCACATGCCGGGTCTTCTTCCTGAACGTTCTCCGGCGCTCCCTGCATCTGGATCGTTACTTTAAAGCTGGCTTCGCCAAGCTTCTCTGAAGAAACTTCTCCGCCCGCGCCTTTTGCCATCTTCGTTACATTCTGGACCGCGATCTCATTGTCTACCAGGACTTCGATAGTCTCCGGCCCGGTGAGCGCGTCCATTGCTTTCTTTGTCTTGATGACTGGGATTGGACAATTATCTCCCATTGCGTTTACTGTGATCATGTAAATTCCACCTTTCTTTTTCCTAATCCCATCCACTTTTTCGCAGTTATAGATTATTTTATCACCAACATTTGAAAAGGTAAACGGGTTTTTCTACATTTCCAATAATCGTTTGTCCCTATCCCGCCAGGCTATACCGCGTCAGCCAAGCGGCGGTCCAGCGCGTTAAGGGCGCCTTGGGGAACCCTGTGATAAGTTCCATTGGCATAGTAAGCCGGCTCCATCTTTCCCTCACGGAACACAGACAGGAATTCGTCCATCCCGCGGACTTCCTTCGGGAACCAGGTGGCGTATACGCCCACCTTCTCCGGAACATGGCAGTCGCTGGCGCCCAGAGTGAAAAGTCCCAGTTCCCTAGCATATCTCTCAGCCCTCTGGCACGCCTCCAGAGAAGTGCTGCCGTTCAGGACTTCCAGTCCGTCTAATCCTCTTACCCAGCGCAGATTCTCTTCCAGCCCCCTGTTATTATTGCGGAAAGGATGCGCGGCGAAGCAGACTCCATTCTGAGCCTTCACCAGATCAATGAATTCCTGTGCATCTACTCGTTTCTTAGGGTAGTCTTCTATTCCAAAAGCCACGATATCACCCTGCAGCGAAAAAAACTCAATTCCCACAAAAATCGGATAATCTACCCTGCGGGAATATTCTTCCGCGTATTCCTTCAGTCCCATGCTGTCATGGTCAGTAATACAGACCGCTCCAAGCCCTTTCTCTCTGGCGATCTCCACGATCTGTTCCAGTCTCAGAAAGCTGTCTTTGGAATAAGTCATTTCATGCATATGCATATCGATAAACATGAGCGTTTTCCCTCCGTTCTATATGCGCTTCGCAGTTTCAATTACCCTTATTCCATTATATAAATACCGGCCCCAGCCTTCAAATAGAGTTTTTTTATATATGGCTCTATTTATAGATATTTTCAATACTTCCATTTTCCGCGCTGTCATGCTATAATGCAGAAAGACAAGAGGAAAGAAAGAGGTCAGGATATGTGGGTCGCCGACAATTGGAAAGATTATGAAGTATTAGACTGCAGCAAAGGGGAAAAACTGGAACGATGGGGAACATATCTCCTGGTCCGCCCAGATCCTCAGGTGATCTGGGACACCCCCAAGAAAGATCCTGGCTGGAAAAATAAGAACGGCCATTACCATCGCAGCAAAAAAGGCGGCGGTGAGTGGGAATTCTTTCATCTTCCCAAACAGTGGCAGATCCATTATGGGGACTTAACCTTTAATCTGAAGCCATTCAGCTTCAAACATACCGGACTTTTCCCGGAGCAGGCTGTGAACTGGGACTGGTGCTCTGATAAGATCAAAAACGCGGGCCGTCCCATCAAAGTCCTGAATTTATTCGCCTACACCGGAGGCGCCACACTGGCCGCCGCCGCGGCAGGTGCGAGCGTCACCCATGTGGACGCTTCCAAAGGGATGGTCACCTGGGCTAAGGAAAACGCCGCTTCTTCCGGCCTTTCCGACCGTCCGATCCGTTGGCTGGTAGACGACTGTGTGAAATTTGTAGAGCGGGAGATCCGCAGAGGAAACCACTATGACGGCATCATCATGGATCCCCCTTCTTACGGCAGAGGACCTAAGGGGGAAATCTGGAAGATCGAAGACGCCATCCACCCGCTGATCAAACTGTGCGCCCGGCTTCTGTCCGACAGGCCCTTGTTTTTCCTGATCAATTCCTATACCACAGGGCTTGCTCCGGCAGTTTTGACTTATATGCTCAGTACAGAATTAAAAAAGGTTCCGGGCCATGTGGAATCCCAGGAGATCGGACTTCCTGTCCGCGACAGCGGTCTTGTGCTCCCCTGCGGCGCTTCCGGCCGGTGGGAAGCCAGATAACAAAACGATTCCTGCAGTCTTCGGCCCATACCGCGTATGCGCCTTGGATTGTGGAAATAAATTTTAATCAAATCAAACAAGGAGGAAATCGTAATGCAGAAATATGTATGTGAACCATGCGGATATGTCTATGATCCTGAAGTTGGTGATCCTGATAATGGAATCGCTCCTGGAACCGCTTTCGAGGATATCCCGGAGGACTGGGTTTGTCCGATCTGCGGCGTCGGCAAAGACATGTTTGCGCCAGAAGCTTAAGAAATTTGAGGCCGGCAGTTTTGCCGGCCTTGTTCTTTTCTCTATTTCAGTTCTTCCAGCAGTCCCTTTACTTCCCAGAGACTTTTACATACCGCGTAGGCCATCTTCCTTATCTCTTCTGTCGGTTCCACCAGATCAGGCACCATGACAGGTATCATCCCAGCCCTGCTGGCCGAGCGGATCCCTGCCGGGGAATCTTCCAGCGCCATACACTCCCCCGGTGACACGCCGATCTTCCGGCAGGCCGCCAGATAAATCTCCGGGTCCGGTTTCGCCTTGGTCACCATATCTCCAAAGACGCCTCCGTCAAAATATTTATAAATGCGGGCCTGTATCAGATTCCCTTTGGCATAATCGCCGCTGGAAGATGTAGCTATGCCCACCTTATAACCTTCTGCTTTTACATATTCCAGAAGTTCTCTGGCCCCTGTTTTCATAGGAAGGCCCTCTTCTTCCACAATCCGGACAAACGCCTTTCTATTTCGCCTTCCAAATTCCTCAAAAGGGAAATCCTCCCCGATCGCTCTGGCAAAATACTCATTTCTCCCTTTCCGGTTCATCCCCAGCGTATGATAGATATGACTCCCCATATCAGGGATTCCCAATTCTCTTCCTGCCGTTTCCCATGCCCGCTGTACGATCCGTTCCGAGTCAAAAAGAAGTCCGTCCATATCAAATACGATTCCATGGATCATAGCAGTCACACCCGCTTACAGAACACATACCGGGGCAGGCCGCCGTATTTCAGCCCTTCGTCTACGATATCATATTCCAGCTTCAGGAAATTATTTACACTGTATGTATTGTCCGGATGGGCCGTCCCCATAAGATAATGATAGGGCATATCCCGAAGGATCTCTTCCGCTTTGCACATGAGGCTCTTCTGGATCCCTCTCCCGCGATACTCCGGCAGGACTGCCGCCGTCTCCATATGGGCCACTTGCTTCATTTCTTCATCTGAAAGAGACAGATGGACTCCCAGATTATCATGTTCTTCTCCTGGGAATCGAACCGACAAGAATCCGGCCATACATCCGTCTTCTTCTGCTTTTAAAGTAAACCCTTTCTCTTCGATATGCTGGCGGGTAAATTCCTCTGTGTCCATGAAAAACCATTCCTCATCCTTCACCAATCGGTTCGCCGTCTCCATGATCTCCATGATCTTGGGAACATCCTCATAAGAAGCCCGGCTTATTCTCAGTCTCTTGTCCATCCTTCTCTCCTTTGAATCTTGATTTATTTATGGTAAACTATACCCGTACACTTTATAAAAAAGCGAGGTATTGATTATGAAACTGATGATCGCATCGGATATCCACGGATCCGCCAAATACTGCCGGAAGATGGTGGAAGCCTACCGCCGGGAAAAAGCGGACCGGCTTCTGCTGCTCGGCGACCTGCTTTATCACGGTCCCCGCAATGACCTTCCGGAAGAATATGATCCCAAGGCTGTGATCGCTCTTTTGAACCCTCTGAAGCAAGATCTGCTCTGTGTCCGCGGCAACTGTGACTGCGATGTAGACCAGATGGTTTTAGAATTCCCCATCCTTGCGGAATACTGCCTGCTGGACCTGGATGGACAGACAATCTTCGCCACCCACGGCCATGTGTACCATCCCGGGAATCTTCCCATGCTAAAAGAGGGCGACATCCTTTTGAATGGTCACACACACGTGCCCGCCAATCAGGACATGGGCGGCTATACTTACATGAATCCGGGTTCCGTCTCTATCCCCAAGGAAGGATCTGCTCGCGGGTACATGATCTATGATCATGTTTTTATCTGGAAAGATCTAGACGGAAATATCCTGGATATCTGATCCTCCCCAGAGCGGCCTGATGTTTCAGGCCGTCTTCTTTTTTTTGTTAACCATTTTCTGAAATAAGTTCCTTAATCCGCTCACCAGCATAGTCAGATAACGCAGCACCGGTTCTGTGGCAATGGAGAATACCACAAACAGCATGATACATTCTGTGGACATTCCGCTGATGGCAAATAACTCCGGCAGGAAAATGCTGCAGCCTAACAGCCCTGCCACGGATATAACCCACACGATCCCTCGGATCACATTCATGGGCTGACAGATCCTGAACAAGATCAGGAATCCTACGATGGCCAGCAGCATAGTAGCCGCCGTAGAAATATCGGAAGAAGCTACTCCAAAAGTCTGGCCAAATACCACCAGCGCTCCTACCGCTATCACATCGGTCAGTCCGGCAGGAAGCGCTTTCAGGAATACGTTCGTCAGGAAACGTCCCTGAATCAGCTCTTTGTTTGGCTGGAGAGCCAGGAAGAATGCCGGAACGCCGATGGTAAACATACTGATCAAAGAAACCTGGGATGGTTCCAATGGATAAGTGATCATAAATACGACCGAGAACAAGGACAGCAGGAAGGAAAAAATGTTCTTCACCAGGAACAGGCTTGCCGACCGCTGGATGTTATTGACCACTCTTCTCCCTTCCAATACCACCGATGGCATACAGGCAAAATTAGATTCCAGCAGGACCACTTGAGATGCCTGCACCGCCGCATCGCTTCCGGATGCCATCGCCACGCTGCAGTCCGCGTCTTTCAACGCCAGTACGTCGTTGACTCCATCTCCCGTCATCGCTACCGTCCGGCCCTGGGATTTCAGCGCCTGGACAAACTGGCGCTTCTGAGCCGGAGTCACACGCCCAAATACTGTATATCTGGCAACCGCGTTCTGGATATCTTCTTCCGTCTGCAAAGTAGTGGCGTCCACATATTCTTCCGCCCCCGCGATTCCAGCTTCTTTTGCCACTTCTGACACTGTCATCGGGTTATCCCCTGAAATCACCTTCACTTCCACTCCCTGCTCTTCAAAATAAGCAAAGGTCTCCGGCGCCTCTTTACGCACGGGATTCGCCAGGAGAACATACCCTAGGGGCGTCACTTTTTCGGACAGTCTCTGGCCTTCTGTGATACTGCCGCAGGTTCCAAACACCAGTACCCGGTATCCTCTTCTGGCATAATTCATGATCTGAGACTCATACGCGCCATACTCTTCCCGCAGAACAAATTCCGGCGCTCCCAGCACATATGCCTGATCCTCGAAAGAAACGCCGCTGTATTTTGTAACAGAAGTAAACGGAGTCACCTTCACAGGCGCCTTTCCGGTCCCCTCTGTAAAAAATTCTTTCATTGCTTCCATAGTAGCGTTATCGCTGCTCATAGGCTTTACCAGATCGCCCACCATCTTAGCCAATTCCGGCATTTTCTCCCCATCGTAATGCTCCGTGGGAACCAGTTTCTTCACACTCATGCTATTCTCTGTGATGGTTCCTGTCTTGTCCACACACAGCACGTTGACCCGCGCCAGCGTCTCAATGCTCCGCATATCATGCAGCAGCACCTTCTTCTGGGCCAGCCTGATAGAGCTGACCGCCAGCGCCACGCTGGCCAGCAGATACAATCCCTCGGGGATCATACCGATCACCGCGGCCACCATAGATACGATGCTGTCCCGGAACGTCTCGTGGTTAAAAAAGAACCCCTGGACAAACAGCAGAGTTCCGATAGGGATCAAAGCCATTCCCACAAATTTGACCAGCTTGTCCAGGGAGCGGATCATTTCTGATTTCTCTCCCTTCTTGATCGCCTTGGCTTCCAGTGTCAATTTTGAAATATAGGAATCTGGTCCCACATTCTCCAATCTGGAATAACATTCCCCGGATACAATGAAACTTCCTGACATCAGATGATCCCCGGGCTTCTTCACGATCTCGTCAGACTCACCGGTCAGAAGAGACTCGTTGACCCGGACTTCGCCGGCCGCGACCTGCGCGTCCGCGCACACCTGGTTTCCCGCTTTAAAGACTACGATATCATCCAATACCAAGTCTTCCGAATCAATGGATGTCATCTTTCCATCCCGAATCACCAGGGCATGCGGCGCATTGAGCATGTTCAGCTTCTCCAGCACATTTTTTGCCCGCACCTCCTGGATGATCCCGATCAGGGTATTGATGATGACCACCGGCATAAAAGTCAGACTCCGAAAGGATCCCACCAGACAGACTAATACTGCCAGCACAGTAAAGATCAAGTTAAAATATGTGAATACATTTTCATGAATGATTTCTTTCGTTGTCTGGGCCGGCGGATCCACCGGTATATTGGACCATCCGGCGGCCATATGTTCCGCCGCCTGGGCGCTTGTCAGACCATCCCGGTAATCCGGCTGATACCGGGTGATCGGACTCCTTTCTATCTCATAAGTCTCGATTTCCTTTTGATTTGCGCGCTTAAAGCCTATCCCCATACTATTTCCTCCTTAGGGGTTGTGTCTGGAAGTATTATACCCCCAAAAATTGGCATTTTCTATAAACACTTTCTTAAAATTCTGTGATTTTTCAAGTTGCGGTTACGAAAGAAACTCAAACAGACTCATCTGCCTTCCGTTTTCTTCCCTTTTCCTTCCCGCCGTCTTTTCTCTGGTCATCTGTTTCTCATCTAAGTCTTTCAAAAACGGGGTTTCTTCCTGGCAGCAGGTAAGGATCAGCTCTTCTTTTGCCCGTGTCATCCCCACATACAGCAGACGCCGCTCTTCTTCCAGGTCTGCAGGATATCTGCTGCTCTCATAGGGAATCATCCCTTCTTCCGCTCCGGCCACGATGACCGCCGGAAATTCCAGGCCTTTCGCTCCATGGAGGGTCATCAGCGTCACTGCATCCGCCTGGTACTCCCTGCCGCCGCAGCGGCGGATATCGCTTTCCACTCCTGTCTCCAGGGCTTCCAGGAATTCGTCCATCCTCTCGTAGAACATGGAGGCGTGCAGCAGTTTCTCCATTTCTTTCCGTTTCTCCAGGCCAAGATCGGCGATCCAGCGCTTCAGGATTTCTTCCGGCGTTTCTTTCTCCAGCAGCGGCTGGTACTGCTGTGCCATGGATCTGTAGATTTCCTCTGTCAGTTCTCCGGGGAACAGATGCAGCAAATGCTTCATGGCCCGTTCCTGAAGAGTGGAATTCTCCGGCTCTGTCAGGCTGCGGAAGAATTCTTCCGTTCCTGCCACACTGCGTTCCAGCAGATAATCTTCTCTCCCTGTCACTACATAGGGGATTCCTTCCGTTCTAAGGCAGGTCTCCAAAAGAAGCGCCTGCCGGTGGGTCCGGTATAAAACCGCAATATCTCCAAAGCCTCTGACTTTTCTTGGCCTTCCCGTAAAGGCTTCCTGAGCTTCCAACATTCCCATCCCGCCTGTCAGACGGTTGATCTCCTTTGCGATGAAGATCCCTTCTTCCTTCCTGCTCCCCGCCCGGACCATCCGCACGGGAACTCCATCTTCCCGAATCGCCGCTAATGTCCGGGTTCCTCCAGGATTGGCGGAGATCATCCGACAGGCAGGAAGGAGGATCTGGGGCGTAGACCGGTAATTTTCTTCCAGTGTCACCTGGAAGATCTCCCCGCAGGCTTTCCGGCAGTCTTCACTCATCCGTTCAAAACAGCTTCCATCCGCGCCCCGGAATCCATAGATGGACTGGTCCTTATCACCGATCACAAACAATTCCTTCCCGTCCCGGTTCCATGCCTGGACCAGACGGTACTGCAAGGGGCTGATATCCTGAAACTCGTCGATGAGCAGGCAGGAGAAAACCGTCCGGTCTGCTTCCGGTGTCTTGGCAGTCTCCAGCGCCTTTAAAAGAATATCGTCAAAGTCCAGAAGGCCTTCTTCCTGAAGCCCTCTCTGGTATTCTGCAAACGCGTCTTCCTCTGCCCTTTCTTTTTCGCTTTCCGGCTGCCTGTTCCCGCCGTCTTTACCTGGCTCTCCAAGCTTCGTCTTATAGGCGGACAATTCATCCAGGAATTCTCCCGGTTTCCATTCCAACCCAAAAGCTTTGACCACCTCGGCCGCCCGGTCTCTTGCTTCCAGTTCTCCGATCAAAGTCCCCTCTATCCCATGGGCTTTCAGGAAACGCAAAGCCACATGATGGAAGGTTCCCACCTGGACCTTATCCGCCTTCCGCTTTCCAAGGACCTTTTGCAGGCGGGCCTTGACTTCCGCGGCCGCCCGGTTGGTAAAGGTAACTGCCGTGATCTGCCCTGGCTCTATTTCCCGCTCCTTTAGAAGATACAAAAGATGGGCGATCAAAGTCTGGGTTTTGCCCGTCCCCGGCCCCGCGGTCACCGCAGTCACTCGCGCAGAGGCCGCGGCCGCCTGCTCCTGCTTTTGGTTCAGGCGGATTCCTTCTCCCACTCTTTCACTGGCCCTTCCCGTCTCTCTCCTTCGCCCCTTCCCTCTGGTCTTTTCTCCTTTTCGGGGCTTTTCCTCTGTTTCGGTTTTGCCAGCTTCCTCTTTCTCCCCTTCCTCCGGCATCTGGATCCCGGCCATCTGGAAGAGGTTCATCTGGCCGTCCGGATTCTCCATCTCATCTTTCGTAAAAAGCCGGATCGTCCCGTATTCTCCATCGTATCCCGGTATCCGCTCCACCTTTCCTTCTCTCAGCCTGCGGATTCCCTCCGCGATCAAGCGGCCGCCTGACCGTCTGATCTCTTCCACCGGGATTTCCCGAAGAATTGAAAATTCCGGTCCCAATTCTTTTAACAGCTTCTCATATTCTCTCTGCACCGCTTTACTGGCAGAAGAGTGTCCCAGCGCCGCCCCGATCACTTCTGGCAGAGGCACCAGACTCTCAAATGGTTTCCCCTCTTCCCGGATATATCCTTCCGGCCGGTCGGAGAGCTGTTGGACCCTGTGGGCCACGCCGATGGTCAGCTTCTTCTGGCATACCGGACAGATCCCCTGATACTCATCTGTCTCCAAAGGCGTCAGGCACAAATGACATTTTCGATGGCCGTCATAGTGATATTTCCCTTCTTCCGGGAAAAACTCGATCGTTCCATACAGCCCTTCTCCCGTCTCCACTGCTTTCTTTAATCCTGGATAGGACAATTCACTGTTCAGAAGGTTGGCTTCCCTTCCAAGCTTCGCGGGGGAATGGGCGTCAGAATTTGAGATCAGCTGATAGCGGTCCAGGGCGGACACCCGCCAGTTCATAGGCGGATCTGAGGAAAGCCCGGTTTCCACCGCGTGGATATGGCCTGACAGATCCTCGAAACACTCTTCCACACTGTCAAACCCAGAAAATGCTCCAAACATAGAGAAATGAGGCGTCCAGATATGAGCCGGCACATAGATTGAGTCCGGGCACAGCTCCAGCAGGATCTCCAGAAGATCGTGACAGTCCAGTCCCAGGATCGGCCGTCCGTCAGAATGAATATTGCCGATCGCTTCCAGCTTGCGGGAGATTTCCTCCGCTTCCGAAAGACCTGGAAGCAGGATCAGGCTGTGGACTTTTCGCACCTTATCCCGCTTCTTATAGATAGAACTGATCTCTCCCGTGATCACAAACCTTGGCTCCTGCGCTCCCGCCACACTGTCATCCTTGATCTTGTACGATTCTTTCAGCCGGTAGAGTCCCTCGCCGGCAGGCTCTAATTTTTCTTCCAGTTCTTCCCGCCAGGCCGGATGGGTGAAATCTCCGGTCCCGACCAACTGGATTCCCTTTCTCCTTGCCCACAAGTCCAGATGCTCCGGCGTGCAGTCCTTGCTGGTAGCTCTGGAATAGCGGGAATGAATATGCAGATCCGCAATATACAACTCATCATCTCCTACTATATCTTTTGTTCTCTTTTTCTTCCCGCGGCCCCCGCCCGGCGGATCGCCCCTTGGGGGCAGGCTCTCAGACAGTCTCCGCACCGGATACATTCTCTGCTGTTTGGCTGTTCCCAGACCTTGATATCCATTTTGCAGACAGAGGCGCATCTGCCGCATTTAGTACACTTCTCCTGCTGGATCTGATACCGGTAGAGAGCCGCTGGATTGAACAGGCTGTAGATCGCCCCCAGCGGACACAGATATTTGCAGAATGGGCGGTACACCCACAGCGCCAGTATGATAATGGCTGTCAGGATTCCCATTTTCCAGGCAAACAGCGTTCCTATGGCATCCCGCAGGATTTCATTGGAAGCCACCAACGGAATCCCAGCCATCAGTGTACCGGAGGGACAGATATACTTACAAAACCAGGGACTGCCCTGGCCTACCATATCTACTATCACAGAGGGCAGCAGGATCACAAACAGCACCAGGATCACATATTTCAGCCAGACCAGCTTCTTATGTCCCGGAAGGTTCTTCCGCTTTCGAAAAAAAGGGATCCGGTACAGCAGATCTTGGATAAGTCCAAAGGGACAGAGCCATCCGCAGATAAATCTTCCGAATACAGATCCCGCGAAAATCAGGAATCCCACCACATAAAAAGAAAACCGGTAATCCCTGCTGCCAAGCACCGACTGCAGAGCGCCGATGGGACAAGATCCCAGCGCTCCCGGACAGGAATAACAGTTTAAGCCTGGCACGCAGACTGCTTTGCCAGGCCCTCTGTAGATCCTGCCGGTAAGAAATCCCAGGAAATATCCGTTAGTCAGAGCCGCGGCTCCAATCTGGACCCACAGCCGGATTCCTGTTCTTCCTTTCTTCTTTCCTTGATGGTTCTTTGACTGATCACCCAATTCCAATACACTCCAGACATAGATTCACTGCTTTGATCATGACTTCTTCCGCCTCTCCGCGGAAAATCCCGATCCCAATGCACAAAACGCCTGCTGCCAGGAGAAAGACCTGCAGCAGGCGAAGGCGTTTTCCTGTCATTGCCGCACCTCGCTTAATTTTTCCTCAATGATCTGCGCCCATTCTTCTTTATTTCTCGCTCCCGCATATGCCTTTCCCACCATATTTCCTTCCTGGTCTACAAAGATGGTGGTCGGCACCGCGCTTACCATACTTAAGATCCCGCTTTGCAATTCCGCGGAAGGGATCATATGCACATAATCCGCGCCCGTCTCCTCTATGATCTTAGCCGCCGCTTCATCTCCCGGATCCGACACATCACTGATCAGCCCCAGGATCTGTACTCCCTGATCCGCGTATTCCTGGTGAAGGCTGGCTAGTTCTGGCATTTCCTGGATACAAGGGCCGCAATAGGTGGCCCAGATATTTACCATGGAAAGTTCCGCCTGTCCAAACACATCCTGGGTCAAAGTCTCGCCGCTGACCGCGACCGTCTCAAAATCTCCAAAGATCTTCCCGTATTCTTCTTCAGAATCCTCCTCGGAAGACTCCTGCCCTGTCCCTACAGCTCCCGTCTCTTCTTCATTGTCGCCGGAAGCACAGGCGCCAAGCAGAATTGCCATGCTCAATGCCAATATGGCCCATATCCTGTTTTTCTTCATTTCTCACTCTCCGTCTATGTTTCTCTGTCTGCGGTTATTCCCGCTCTACGCCAGTTTTCTTACAGATATCCGCAAGGCAGCATCGGCCGCAGTTGGGCTTGGTCCTGGCCGTGCACACATCCCTTCCGTGGTAGACCAGCCTGTGGCAGAAATCACTTCCTTCCTCCGGAGGAATGATCTTCCACAAAGCCATCTCCACCTTCTTGGGTTCTTTGATCCCATCTACCAGACCGATCCGGTTTACCAGCCGGATACAGTGGGTGTCTGTAACGATAGCCGGTTCCCCGAACACGTCCCCCATGATCAAGTTGGCGCTTTTGCGCCCCACTCCCGGCAATTTCAACAGAGCGTTAAAATCCTTTGGAACCTTTCCTCCATATTCATCCCTGAGCATACGCATACAGGCGCTGATGTCTCTGGCTTTGCTTTTCCCCAGCCCGCAGGGCCGGATGATCTCCTCGATCTGTTCCGGCTCCGCCCCGGCAAGGGCCTCCATATCCGGATACTTTTTATATAAATCTTCCACTACCACGTTGACCCTGGCGTCCGTGCATTGGGCTGCCAGGCGCACGCTGACCAGCAGTTTCCATGCCTGGTCATAGTCCAGTGTACATCCCGCATCCGGATATTCTTTTTTTAACCGTTCAATCACTTCCAACGCTAGCTGCTTCTTTGTCATAAGTACTCCCGCCTTAATTATATCCTTACCAATTCATAATCCTGAGTCCCAAGCCCGATCTTCTCCGCATGTTCCAGACATACCCGCCAATCTGTGGTCGGCGCGGAATCAATAAAATGATCGTGGTGTACATGAGGCATCTCGTCTAACTGGCTGCCTGCGATCACCGGCTGGGCGTTTACCGCATCGGCGCATGCCCGGTCCAAAGCTACCGGGTCAAAAGAGGCGAACATTCCCACATCCGGCACGATGGGGATATCATTCTCCGCATGGCAGTCACAGTTGGGTGATACATCAATGACTAAGCTGATGTGGAAATGGGGCCGGTCTTTGACTACTGCCAGGCTATATTCCGCAATCTTTCTGTTCAGGATATCGTTAGACTCGTCATTGGACGCGCAGACCGCATCCTTGGGACAGACCCCGATACAGCGTCCGCAGCCCACACATTTATTCTGGTCGATCGAAGCTTTCTTATCCTTGATCGAAGGCGCATCGTGCGCGCAGACACGGATACAGTTGCCGCAGCCGATGCAGTTCTCCTGTTCCACGTAGGGTTTGCCCGCGCTGTGCATCTCCATTTTCCCGGCCCGTGAGCCGCAGCCCATGCCGATATTCTTTAAGGCTCCGCCAAATCCTGTGGATTCGTGTCCCTTAAAATGGCTCAGGGAGATAAATACATCCGCATCCATCACAGCTCTTCCGATCTTGGCTTCTTTTACATATTCGCCATCCACCGGGACCAGCGTCTCATCGGTTCCCTTCAGCCCGTCCCCGATCAGTACATGACATCTGGTGGAAAAGGGTGAGAATCCATTCTGGTAAGCAGAATCCAGGTGGTCCAGCGCATTTTTTCTTCCGCCAACATACAAGGTGTTACAATCTGTCAGGAATGGCTTCCCGCCCAGTTCTCTTACCGTATCTGTCACTACAGCCGCATAGTTTGGCCGCAGGAAGGCCAGGTTGCCAGGCTCTCCAAAATGCATCTTCACCGCCGTATATTTTCCATCGAAATCAATCTTGTCCATTCCTGCGGTCAGGATCAGACGCTTTAGTTTCTGCGGAAGATTCTCACTCAGCGTTGTTTTCATATTTGTAAAGTAAACTTTTGATTTCTCCATAATAGCTTCCCCCTAAGATATTCTGCGCTCATTATACCGCACATTCTGCACTTTTGCCACGCTTTTCCGCAAATATAAAAACCGGGCGGAAATCTTCCGCCCGGCCTCTGATCTGGAGCATACGGGATTCGAACCCGTGGCCTCCACAATGCGAATGTGGCGCGCTCCCAACTGCGCTAATGCCCCGCACGAGGTTCATTATACCACATCTCATCACAAAATGGAAGACCTATTATATTGCTTTTTTTCTTATCTGGTCATCTTTCTTTGTTGCGTACAATACACACCTGGAAACCACATCTACGATCAGGAATCCAAGCGCGATCCCCAGACACGTTTCCAGCAGCACCCATCCTTCCTGCTTCGCGAGAGCCACATCGCCGCTTACCCAGCCATACATCATATAATAGAGATTTGGTCCGGGAATCAGAGGGAAGGCGGAGGCCGTCAAAAATATGGTTGCCGGCGCTTTGTTGACCCTGGACATGATAAATGCGTAACCGGCTACGAAAACACCTCCCGCCATAGTAGCGACAAAGTTGCTGGGCCAGATTTCAAAAGTCAAAAGGTAGATAGCCCAAGTACAAAACGCTCCGATACTGGAGTAGAATACCTGTTTTCCTTTGATCTTAAACCACAGCGCAAATCCTGTACACGCAACCGTACAGGAGATCAGCTGTATGATCACATTTGGATTCAGCGTATATCCATCAGAATGTCCGCCGCCAAAAAGCCGCATAGCAATAGCAATACCAAAGGCGATCCCTGCCGCGCCCAGAATCGAATTCATAATATTGATCAGGCCGGAGATAAAATCTCTCTGGAGCACTTCCCGTATTCCATTGGTCGTACTGAGCGCGCTGATCAGAAGCATGACGATTCCTATCATGATCCGGTCCGGATGTGTCCCGATCCCTAAGATGGTCATGCCGATAATGATCGTCTCCGCAAGAAAAGCCAATATCAGGTTGTAGATCATAAGGTTGCTTTCCCGCTTTCCAAGCCAATTTCCCACAAATACGATCATGGCAGATACCAGCACCGCAACAATCCCATCTGTTATTCCGCAGCCAAAGAATACCGCGAATCCAGTCCCTCCCATGATTCCCGCCAGATATGTCACGATCGGCCGCTGTTCTTCCCGATTCATGACTTCCAGATATTTCTCATGCATTTCTTCCGCATCCGGCGTATTCTTACAGACATATCTGGCCAGATTGTTAAGATAATCCAGACGGTCATAATTAATGCCGGTAGATTCTATGTGGCGGATCTGCGTAAGGATCTCTCCTTCCGGCGTCTCCACCGTAATCTGTATATTACTCGGGATGGCAAACACATCATAGCGTTTAAATCCATAGCTCTTGCACATTCGGTACAGCGTGTCATCCAGCCTGAAATTCTCCGCCCCGCTGCACAGCATCGCCTCTCCGATATCAAGAATCCCTTCCAAAATCCGTTTGTAATCCATAATATCACGCACCCCCAGTCTGTTTCGTCTAGTCTCTTCGTTTCTGTAAATCCATGAGGACACTGATATGTTTTTCCTCCGCGCTTGACCGCGGACCATAACCCGTATCCAGAACACATTGTAGAGAATAACAGACAGGAATGCAATCTTTATTTTTATGATTTTTAAGAAACTTTTCCATGGCCTTTTTCACAGGTTTTTTCCCTATTTTTTATTATGAGGAAAATCGCTTGCCAGTCCAAAGCTTGTTCCCGTCCGCTCCGTATGCTAAACTGGAATCACAGGATCAGCAGGGAGGTATCTGTCATATGGAATTTCGTGTACTAAAATATTTTTTAATGGTAGCCAGGGAAGAGAATATCACCCATGCCGCCGAACTTCTTCACATCACGCAGCCTACCCTTTCCAGACAATTGATCCAGCTTGAGGAAGAACTGGGCGTAAAATTATTTCAGCGAAGCAAGCACCGGATTGTACTGACAGAAGAGGGAATCCTTCTCCGCCGCCGCGCCGAAGAGCTTGTCGCTTTATCTGAGAAGACCATAGAAGATATCCGGCATAAAGACAGCGAGATACTGGCAGGCACGATCATGATCGGAAGCGGTGAATTCAAAACTTCCCAATTTCTTGCGGAACTGATTTCCTCTTTTCACGAAAAATATCCGCAGGTTCAGTTTGAGTTATACAGCGGAAACGCGGACAATATCAAAGAACGGCTTGACCGGGGCCTTTTAGATATCGGACTTCTGGGGGAACCGGTGGACATTTCAAAATATCACTTTGCCCGTACGCCATTTAAAGAAAGCTGGGGAGTTCTTGTGCGTGAAGACTCGGTTCTCGCCGGCAAAACAGAAGTAACCCCGGAAGACCTGGTCCGCTTTCCGGTTATCATGACGCAGCGGGAAAGTGTCAAAAATGAGGTGTTAAACTGGTTTGGAGATTACGCGGACCAAATCAAAAGTATTGCCGCCGGAAATCTCCTCTATAATCTGACTGAACTTGCCAGATGCGGATTGGGCAGTATCATTACCATACAGATGAACTGCGCTTATGCCGGCCTGCGCTTTATTCCTTTCAGCCCAAGATTAGAGGCCGGAACCGTTCTTGTCTGGAAAAAGGGCCAGATTTTCTCCCAGGCTGCCGAAGCTTTTATTCAATATGCCAAGGAATACTTGGCAGGCATTTATAATGATTGAACATAAGCATTAGACGCGTTTTTATATAAGGATTACAATATAGGTGTCCAAAAATCCGACAGTCAAAAAGGAGGATGGAAATGACCATTGATGAAGCAAGCGAACGCTACAATATACCCCTCGATATTCTCCATGAATATGAGCAATGGGGACTGTGCGGCGCGGTCAAAAAGGTAATGGGGGCTTGGCAGTATGACGACACCGACCTGGAACATCTAAGTATGATCATGACTTTACATGATATCGGCTTTGAAACTTCTGAAATAGAAGTTTATATGAAGCTCCTGCTGGAGCGGGAAAACAGCAGGGACCAGCGGCTTAAGATTCTCGATCAGAAGCGGCGGACGCTCTTAGATGAAATTCATTTCCGTGAAAAGCAGTTGGGACATTTAGATTATCTCCGCTATCAGATCCGCAATGATCACAAATAGCTTTTCATTCTTACTTTTAATATCCTCTTAAGAAAATTTCTATTTCTTTTAGGAAGAAAACACATTTTGGTCACATTTCTTTTTTATACTGTATTACAGATAGTTGAACAGCACATCAACTATCTCCCCCCTCATTAAAGTAATGCTTCTGGAATTTTTATTCCAGAAGCAGCACTTTACTCTCATTCCTTTAGATGACGATAACGACAACCAAGAATCCCGCCGGCTTGCGCAGCCAGCGGGATTTTGCTGTCTTTCGGATCTCAGGCAATCTCAGGCAATCCCTGCCAATTTCAAAATCGCAATATACAAAATTCCGATCAAAAGAGGCAAAAGAAGAGATAACACAAAATCTATCGGCAGATATGAATCTTTCACCGGCACTTTGCTAATCGCGGCCTGCATATAGAGGAAACCACAGTTTGGCAACGTATCACAGGATACTGCTCCCAGAACGATCAAGCGGTGGATATGCTCCGCTGTTGCCGCTGTGGCAAACTGCTGCAGCACGGGCCCTGCCAAAACAATGCCGGCAGAGGCCGACCCTGCCGCCCCGGCAAGTAATCCTGTACTTACTAAAGCCATAAGAAGCGGATCCGCATTTAGGTTCAATAATGCTTCCGTCAAATTTGTATATGCGGAGGTGGCAACAATGATGGAGCCAAATCCCACAACTCCGCAGACTTGGAAGCAGGAGTCCCCGGCTTCCGAAACAGAGGAAGTTAAAAGTCCCTTAATCTCTTCCGAATTATGAGGAAGATGTTTATAATTCAAAACAGCCGCAGCGCAAGTTGCCGCAAACAATGCCATTTCGATAGAAAAATCAAATACATTATAAAGAACCGCTGGGATCAGAAGGGGAATCAGAGCACAGCTAAAATGAGCCGCCGGCTTTTCCTCCCTCATCTCTTCTTCCTCCGTTTCTATAAAGCCCATTCCTCTTTTCGCGCAATAGCTTTCATACCATTTCAGATACAGAAGGCCCAGCCCAAAGAAAACTGCCATACATCCCAAGGCGATCCCTCCGCCAGCTCCCAGCGTAGTCCCAAATAAATCAGCGCATAAAAGATTTTGGATTGAGGGAACAAAAGGTGTGGCAAAGGCTCCTACACTTCCCAGCGTAAATCCGGCCAAGCAGAACCTTCTGGGTATATTGGCTCTTCTGCACATCTCCACCCCTATAGGAACCAGCAGGAACACAGAAACATAAGCCGATATCCCGCCACAAGTAAACAAAAAACCGACAATCGTAAGAGCAAATGATATATTTTTGGGGCCGATCAAATTCAAAATTGTCCTGGCCAAACTATCTGCCGCTCCGGAAATATTCAAAATCTTCGCAAATACCTGACCATAGAGAAACATCAGGAACCAACTCTGGATAAAGGATACAAATCCTTCCATATAGGTTACCGTCAGCCCCTCATAGATATCCATTCCGCTGCATATCATTAGAAGGACACTCGCAGCTAGACTTGCAATGATCGTATGGATTTGTTTCATACATAATACAGACAATAATACGATTGGTACTACAATAATCAAAACGTCCTTCATGGTTCTATTCTCCGTATTCTTTCTGCTTTAACCCCTATAGAGCTGTCGCACCTATGATTTATTTCATAGATGCGACAGCATAGATTCACATTTATCCTGAAGTTAGCAGAATCTATCCGCAATTCTTGTAAGCATTCCTTTGATATCTTCTTCTGTCGGAACATATTTCGCATGATCAAAGGCGCCGTCAGTAGGAATGATCTCCGCCGTCTTCATAACCTGTTCTCTGGTGACACCGTAGTCCTTCAGAGTAGGAGCTTTGGTCAGTTTGATAAATTTGTAGAAAGCTTCTCTTGCTCTTTTCTCTAATTCTTCCGCGCTGATTCCCTCTGGAATCTCTTCTCCGCTGACCAGTTCCGCCATCCATTTTATCTTATCATACTCTACCTTGGCAAGAGATGCGTAGGTCTCCGGTATGGCCGCCGCCATACATGCGCCGTGAGGAATATGAGCAACCGCTCCCAGGCTGTGTCCAAAAGAATGTCCAAAATGACACAAACTGTTGCTGACTGCCATACCTGCCAAATTTGATCCTACATACATATAATATCTGGCTTCTTTATCATCTCCATTTTCTACAGCTCTGGGCAGATATTTTACGATCATTTCCATTGATTCTCTGGCTAACGCATCGGCAATCGGATTTGCCTTCTTGCATGAGAATGCTTCCGCCGCATGAGAAAAAGCATCTACGCCGCTGTTGGCAGTCAGAGCCGGAGGCATAGAGTAAGTCAGCTCTGGATCCAGCAGGGCCAGCTTAGGCAAACATGCTCCATCACTGCGGAGAGCTCTCTTCCCATGTACTTCTGTATTTGTAACCATTGCCGCAAAGGTACTCTCTGAGCCGGTTCCTGAAGTAGATGGAATCGCGATGATCGGATAACTTGGTTCCGGCGCGATATTCTGCTCTGTTACATAATAGCGATTAAGCGGCTCTGGATTTTTTAACAGCACATTGATTGCTTTAGCTGTATCCATAGCGCTTCCGCCTCCCATAGCAATAACAATGTCAATGCCTCCAGCCTCTTTGGCAACTTTTGTCCCTGCGTAAACGGATGTATCTGTTGGATCTGGAACAATATCTGTAAATTCAACATGCGGGATTCCCGCCTCATCCAGCCTATTCTTGATCGTCTTTATTGGCTCTTCCAGAAACGCATCGGCTACGATCAGCGCCTTGGTTCCTCCCAGATCTTTTACTTTATCCGCGATTAGATTAATCGCTCCTGGCGCGATGACTGATGGAACAAATCTTACATATTCTCTGATTTCTGTATACATATTTTTTTCTCCTTTTCTATTGATCTTTTCTTTGCTGTTTTTATAAATTTACTGCTAATTCATATCCTTCATGGATTGCTTCCAAAGCGCTTCTTGGCTGCTTGGCATCTCCCAGGCAGAGTACTTTTTCCACCTTTCCCTGCAGTTCTTCTGCAAGTTGTCCGCAAGACTTGGATCCTGTAGCGATCACCACAAAATCCGTCTGGATTTCCTGCTGCCTGCCATCTGCTTCAATGACAACCATCCCCTCCGCAATTTCTTTTACCACTGTTTCTGTCAGAATGTCAATCCCAGCTTCCTTCAGCGCCTTATTCAGATAGATCTTAGGATTTCTTGGCATGTCGCCTAAAATCTCCGGCAGCATCTCTATGATCGCCTGCACTTGGTAACCATGACTGCTCAGGTGGTATGCCGTTTCTCCGCCTACCATCCCGCCGCCGATCACGATGCCTTTCTTTCCTGGCAGGACTTCGCCTGCAAGGACCTGGATCGCAGTAAAAACCTGCGGCCCTTTTACGCCTGGTATTGGTGGGAATACTGGTTTTGCCCCGGCAGCGACAACTGCCACATCTGGCCTCAGAGTCTCAATCAGGGAAGCTGTCGCTTCTGTGTTCATCAACATTCGGACACCCAGTTTTTTCAATTGTGTCTGCTGCCATACCAGAAAGGATGTAAGTTCTCCCTTCTCTGGAGGAACTGCCGCGTATCGGTATTGTCCTCCTGGTATGTTTTCTTTTTCAATGAGCGTCACTTCATGTCCACATCTGGCGGCTGTAATAGCGAATTCCATACCGCCCACTCCGGCTCCGATCACCGCCACTGACTTTTTGATTTCTGCCTCCTTAACAGGGATTTCTGTCTCCCGTGTCATTACAGGATTAAAAATACAGGTGGCAGAGATTCCTTTTGCCAGGTGCCCGGAACATCCGA
The DNA here is from genome assembly GCA_007361935.1 of Lachnospiraceae bacterium KGMB03038. NCBI lineage: Bacteria > Bacillati > Bacillota > Clostridia > Lachnospirales > Lachnospiraceae > Lachnospiraceae bacterium KGMB03038. Next base: position 2,737,035 of record CP041667.1, read on the forward strand.
TAAGACATCCCACACATGTCTTGATATCCTCGAATCTACCCTCCTTTGCTTTATTTGGCAGCTCTGGGTCTGCCATAGATGCCCGGAGCATTCCCACCAAGTCGCATTTCCCCGACTCCAAGACTGCTTCTGCCAGAAATGGGTCATTGACTCTTCCGACTCCAATTACCGGTATAGACACTACCTGTTTTATTTCTTCCGCCAAATCCACATAAACTCCATGCCGTACTGCTGCCGACGGGGTTACATACTGGACAGAGGCGTTTACAGCTGCCGATACATTCATGAGATCCAGCCCATTCTCTTCCAGCAGCATAGCGATCACTTTCGCATCCTCTATCGTAATTCCTCCCGGTACTTTCTCATCCGCAGAAATCCGCATACTCACCGGGAATCCGTCTCCACAGCGTTTCTTGATCTCCTGTAAGATTTCCAAGGCAAATCTACAGCGATTCCGTATATTTCCACCGTATTTGTCCACCCGTTTATTAGAATAATGGGATAAAAACTCATTGACCAGATACCCATGACCCGCATGGACTTCCACCCCATCAAATCCTGCCTGTTTTGCCCGGTAAGCAGCTTCTCCGAATTTTACCACCATCTCTTCTATTTCCCGGACCGACATCGCCCGCGGAGTAGCTCTCGTATTAGGATCGATGATCCTGGAAGGAGCTATGGTACATTCTCCATCGATCACGTCTGGTTTCGTCTGTCTTCCCGCATGATAAATCTGAGCAAAAATCCTTGAGCCAAACTTATGGACCCGCCTGGTCAACCCTTTCATAGCTTCGCCCTGTCCGTCTTCCCACAATCCCGGAACCCGGTCAAAGCTTCGCCCATACTTATCAACAGCCGTGTCTTCAATAAAAATTAATCCCCAGCCGCCTTTAGCTTTCCCCTCATAATAACTGATAAAATGTTCGGTAGGATAGCCGTTCTTGTCACAAGTCAGAGTCACTGCCGCAGTCGCCGCAAAACGATTGGGGATCTCCAGTTTCTCCCTGCCGATCCGAATCGGCTCAAACACCCGTTTCATTATCCTTCCTCCTTAAAGCGGTCCGGTTTGATCGGTTTGATACTCAATGCGCAGACTGCTCCCACCGCGGTACAGATCAGCCCAAACACCTGCAAAGGAATATAGCTTCCGGAGGATTCCATAAGATTCAGTCCCACACTCGGAACAATCAGACTGGCCGGTACATATCCCAGCATTGCCGCGCCAAATACAGAACCGGAAGCTTTGGGGCCCCACTCTTCCATAGCGATGACCGCATTCGTGCTGGCTACTGCTCCAAAGCCAATTCCGATCAGCACAAAGGAAACGATCAAAAGCGCTGGATTTCCTCTAAACAGGATCAACCCGATTCCGCCGGCGCTCATAATGATCCAGTGCGCGGCATATCCAAGTTTCCATCCCGTCTTATCTACCAATTGTCCAAATCCGATCCTTCCTATGATCGAACAGATCGACACGATAGAGAGAATCGCGGTGGCCATTGTCTGCGAAAATCCGTTATCAAGTCCAAAGGTTACAAACAGCGAACTCATACACTGATAAAACGCCGGGTAAATCGCCATTGCGATCAGATGTGCCCAGAATGGCCAGGTGCGAATCGCCTGAGGCAGATAATAATTCCTTTGGTTCGAAGGAGTAACCGCTACTTTTTCCGGGTAAGGATTAAATCCTTCTGGTGCTTCCTTAAAAAGGAAGGAGCATACCAGGCAGATCGCTCCAAATACTACTGCCTCAATATAGAACACATTAATGACTCCTACCGCGCCGATCAAAGCTGTGACCAAAGGCCCTACAAACGCTGACGAACCGCCCCACACTGCCAAGACACAAGCCATCATCAATCCTTTTCTGTCTGGGAACCATTGTCCGATGGCAAAAGTAACAACGCAATAGATAAATCCGGCAGACAGCCCCGCGATTCCGCTGTAGGTAACATACAGCAACTGTGGAGATGTAGCAAGTCCGCTGAGGAACAATCCTGCCATAAATCCGATCGTACCTGTTATCAACACTTTCTTGGTACCGATTTTATTTCTGAGCCATCCGCCCACAAAGCATCCTGCCGAATAAAACGCAGAGGCCGATGTTCCAACCAATGCCACAGACGTCAGGGACCAGCCATGCGCCTCCAAAAGAGGATTGACATATACACTCCAGGAAAAAACTAAGCTGCCGCATAACATTAAGCATAATCCCATGACAAACATCAAGTTACGTCTCTTTAAATTCTGGCTTAATTCTGTACTCGTTCCCATACTCTCTTCTCCTTATATTTTTCTCGCCACCTCATAGGCTGAAGCGACTGCTGTATAAATATTTCCTATCCGGTTCTCATCTCCTACCGCATAGATTTCGATTCCCTCTCCGATCAGTTCCTGGACAAAAGAAGGCAGCGGGCGAAGACCTATTGACATCAGAACATTATCCGCTTCAAGTACTTGGTTTTCTCCGCCTCCCGTGCTGGGCGCGACCACCGCTCCCACATCATTGATCCCTACGATTTTATAATTTACCAATGTCTTAACATGATAGTGTTTGATCAAATCCGGGATCATCTGGGCTACCATGACAGGAATCATCTTGCTGGCTGCTAATACCGCCGGCGCCGTTTCCACGATCGTCACTTCCCTGCCCTGCATCGCCAGGTCAATGGCTGTCTCGCATCCAACCAGCCCGCCGCCTACGACAATGACTTTTTTCCCAAGTTCTACTTTCCCGTTCAGCGCATCCACTCCAGAACAGCATTTTGCATGATCAATGCCTTCGATCCTTGGCATGATAGGTTTGGAACCAATTGCGTTGATTACAACATCAGGATGTAATTCTTTTATTTTTTCCGCTGTCATTTCTGCCTGGTATACCACTGGAATCTCAAGGTCTGTGATCTCTCCTTTATACCACTCCAGGAGTTGTTTGATCTCTTTCTTGAATTCATGAGCTCCGGCCGGGATCAACAGTCCTCCCAGACAGTCTGTTTTCTCGTAGATTGTGACATCGTGCCCTTTCATTTTCAGGACACGGGCCGCTTCCATTCCCGCGATTCCTCCGCCTATAACAGCAACCTTCTTAGGAGCCAATGCTTTCTCCAGATGATAATTAATTTCTTTTTGCAGGGTCGGGTTCACCGCACACGCCACATGTTCGCCGGAGCGGAGTTTCCCCATGCATCCTACCAGACACCCGATACACGGCCTGATTTTATCCGGCTTTCCCATTTCCAGCTTCTTCACATAATAGGGATCTGCCAATGACTGACGTCCCAGAACCACTCCATCAATCTGCTTCTTCGCAACAGCTTCTTCCGTCATATAAGGATCGTTCATTCGAGATCCGCAGTACACTGGAATATTGACCGCTTCCTTTACCTTCTCCGCCAGAGGAATCACATGGCCCTGCGGCATATACATAGGCGGGCAGGCGTAGTAGAAGGAATCATACATTCCCACGTCCACATTCAGAAGATCATAACCGTAGGATTCCAGCAGCTTAGCAATACGGATTCCCTCTTCCTGAGTCCTTCCAGCGTCTTCTTCTCCGGTAAAATTCGTCTTATTCAGACCGGAAATATAACTCTTCAGTCCCAGTCGGATGCTGACAAGAAAATCCTGTCCGCAGACCTGCTTGACCCCCTCCACCAGTTCTTTGCATATGCGGAGACGGTTCTCTAAACTTCCCCCATATTCATCGGTTCTCCGGTTTGTAATCGCCAAGGCGAACTGATCCAGCAGATATCCCCAGTGCAGCGCATGCATCTCAACTCCTACAAATCCGGAATCTTTCATCAATTTCGCCGCCTGAATCACACTGTCTCTCTTAATTTTGATCTGTTCATTGGTAAGTTCCTCTGAAAAACACCCCGGCATCCCAAAGACTTCATTGCGGGAACATGAGTATAGGCCTGCTCTGTTTCTTCCCAGTCCCAAAGAGACCTGCTGTATGATCTTCATATCATAAAACGATGCCCGCTCATTCAGACGAAGAGCCATCTTCTGGAAATCCGCCTGATGATTCATAAAATGAGTTGCCTGGTCACAAGGATCAACCTTGGTATCTGGCTGCAGGCAGCCGGCGAAAAATAAGCCAAAGCCGCCTCTTGCGCGTTCCAGAATATATTCAATCCCTTTATCACTGTATTCGCCGTACGCGCCCTTTTGATTCCCATAAGCTCCTCCCATAGGAGAAACAGCAAAACGGTTCTTAAATGTCACTTTTCCGATTGTGATCGGACTAAGTAAATGTTTAAATTGATTGCTCATTTTAATTCCTTTCTCCAATTTTACAACATTGTTAAATTCTTGATTTTTCTCTTTATGTATCGTATAATTTAGACATATTTTTATGTGTGAGGAGTGATATGATGCAGGAAGATTTTAACATTACCGTCCTCAAATATTTTCTGACTGTGGCTGAAACAAGATCCATCACGAAAGCCGCAAATGAGTTATTCATTACGCAGCCTACACTCAGCCGCCAGCTCTGCCATTTGGAAGACCAATTGGGAACTTCCCTTTTCATCCGCAAAAAACATGGAGTGGAACTGACCGCCGATGGCGTTTTGTTCCTGGAAGAATGCCGGAAATTTTTCCAGACCTATGAAACTTTTAAAACCGCTTCTTCTTCTCTACATAAGCAGGGGCTTTTAGGATCGATTTCCGTCGCCTACCAGAAATCAGCCCGATCGTATCTTGCCGCCATCAACAAGCATTTTTTGTCAAAAAACCCAAACGTTCATATCAATTGCCTTACTTCTACAAATATCCCTAAAAATTTCGTGGATATTTTATTGAACGGAGAGGCAGACTGTGTTTATCTGTACTCCCATGAACTTAGAGATACAGACAAGCAGGCCATTGATTCTGTCAACATCTGTCGGCTTAAGTTTGGCGTTCTGCTTTCTGTTTCCAACCCTCTGGCTTCCAAAGATCATATTTTTGTAAAGGATCTGGTAGACCAGCAGTTTGTACTTCCCAGCCGAATCATTTCTCCGGTCAAGATTGAAGAAGTCTTTAACGCCTGCCGGATTAACGGCTTTACTCCAAATATCGCAGAGTATATTGACGGGGTGGAAAATATTATGGTCAACATCGAGTCTTATGGCACGATCTCGATCATGCCGGAATATGTCTATCATTTTAGTTCCAATGATGATATTGTTTTCCGCATTCTGGAGGATTACCCTTATCAGTATGAGATCTGCCTTGCCGCCCTCAACACGAATCCTAATCCGGCTGTCTATCATTATTTAGAGTCAGTTCGCGCCATGGATCTTTCGGATCTTGCCAGTTAAAGCGTAATCGGCTGGATATGTCCTTTTTCTCCGGAGTAGACTGCCGGCTTCTCCTGCCCAGATAGTACCCGGTAGGCCCCTAGGGCCAAGGCTTCATTCTCAAATTCTCCGGGATAGCGATAGATTGGAGCAATTTTTTTCACTCGCTCTTCTATGAGCGCCACCAATCTATCCGACCGGGACATACCACCGGTGATCGCGATCGCATCCACGTTTCCACATAATGTGGCAAAGCAGGCCCCCACTTCCCGGCTGATCTGATAGGCCATAGCTTTCAGGATCAATTCTGCCTGTTCATCTCCTGCATCGATTCGTTTCTCCACCTCCCGCAGGTCATCAATTCCCAAGTAGGCTTTCATACCTCCTTCATATTTCAACATCCGGTATACCTCTTTTTCCGTATATTTTCCGCTGTAGCATACATGCATCAACTGCCCGGTGGGAAGGGTTCCGGAACGGTTGGGGGTAAATGGGCCATCTCCATCTCCACTGGAATCATTTACATCTATGATCCGTCCTTTTTCATGTGCTCCGATCGAAACACCGGAACCCGCATGGACCACTATGATGTTCATATCTTCATATTGTTTTCCTTGTTCACTGGCTGCCTTTCTGGCCACCGCCCTTTGGTTCAGCGCATGGAACGCCGCCCGTTTAGGGAAAAGTGGATGTCCCGTGACCAACGCTTCTGGAAGAAACTGATTAATAGACGAGGGATCCGTCGCATAACTTGGCTTTTTCTCTTTTAAGTCCTTCTGGAGTAAGTCTACTAATGCCATAGTCAGTCTTGTAGCATGGACTGGTGTTCTGTCTGGTTCATACAGTTCATCGATATGTTCTCTTAGTTTTCCATCTACCAGAAAGGTTCCTCCATCTCCACCGTAGAACATTCCTCCCAGTCGCACTGCATAAGCGTCAATATCTTCTACGCTAAGCCCCTGTTTATGGAGCCACTCTAAAATCTGCTCTGTTCTCAGCTCTACCTGTTCCTTACTTGTAGAACTTCTGTCATTCTCCTGTTCTGAGTAATCAATGGTTTCATTTTTGATCATCTTGTCGTCTTCATATATTGAAACTTTTGAAGATGTACCCCCAAAATTCAGCACTAAAATCCGATTCATCCTGCCCTCCTTACTCTTTTGCTGCCACGGACGCCACTGCCAGGGAAGTATACTTCTGTTCCACAGTCGCTACACGGGACGTTACTGATATCGGAACTCCTGCTCCTGCCACCATTCCCACACTTATCGCCCCTCCAAACATAGTCAGCGCCTTTGCCAGCAAATTACCCGCCGCAAGATTTGGCGCCAGCAACACATCCACATCACCTGCTACCGGGCTTTCAAAGTGCTTCTCCTTTGCCACTTCAGCATTTAAGGCAATATCCAGCGAAATAGGCCCTTCTACGATACAGCCTTTGATTTCCCCACTTAGGTTCATCTGTTTAAGTTCATTTGCCTCTACTGTTTCCGTGATTTTAGGGCTGATATTTTCCGCTGCGCAAAGAACTCCTATTTTAATATCTTCTCCATACCCCATTCCGCGGAGTGTTTCCGTGATCAACCGAATCTGTTCTTTTTTCTGTTCCAGTGTCGGATACGGCAGAATTGCTCCGTCAGAAAGTACTACGAGCTTGTGATATCCCGGAATCTGGAAAAACGAAATCTGTGTAATCAGTTTTCCATGAGGCAGGCCTGTCTCTTTATTCAGAACCGCTTTCAATAGAGACGCTGTATTAACCCTTCCTTTCATCAGGAAATCCGCTTCTCCCCGCCTAACAAGCTGTACCGCTTCATAACAGATACTGGTTTCATCTGACATATCGATAATACGGTATTTTTCCGCAGGTTCATGGAACTCCTCCAAAATATCCGTGATTTTTGCCTGGTTCCCTATAAAAATCGGATCCGCAAAACCGTCTCTTTTTGCCATAAGTCCCGCTGTGATCACATGATGATAATCTGCTCCGGCGATGGCTACTTTCTTTGCCCTTTTCCTTTCATTGGCTAATTTCATAATGTCTGATAGTTTTTCAAAATGCATACTAGTCTCCTTCTATGCCTGCCGGTATCTCAGTCTTCTTCGCCCCAGATTTCCTCATAGGTAAGTTCTTCCCTTTCCTTCTTGACTGTGTAATACATTCTTGTATAGTTCAAGAGATACTCAAAAGTCAGATTCTGGTCAAAAGAACTGCCTCCCCAAAAACCACATCCTAAAGTTGAAGTGGCTACAAAACCATTATCAAAACTTCCGCCTCCAATGATCTTGTTGCTGTTATTTACAATCAGTCTGCACACCGGCAATTCTTCTCCCGCGTAAATTTGTTTCTGCTCATCATCTGTATAGATATCGCTGGAGTGTCCTGCTCCTTCCATGAGAAGGTTCGCTTTTGCGACTGCCACAGCTTCCTCCCAGACTCCTTCATAAGTAATCACCCGAGTGACCGGGCAAAGGATTTCTCTGCACATCAACTCCTCGGTTCCATATTTCTCAATGGGAGCCACAATGATATGCTTATCTGCCGGGACGTCAAGGCCAAGCTCTTTTCCCATCTCTTGAGCGCTAAGTCCAACAATCTTTCGATCTAGTATATAATCCTGCGTCTTCTCGTTATAAACGAAAATTGTGTCCCGCAGCTTATTAACCATATCCGGATCTTCGATAACATAAGCTCCACTTCGGTCAAAAGCCTTCATCAGCTTTTCCTTCGCGCTCTTAGGAACGATCACCGTCTGTTCTCCTGTACAAGGGATCCCATTATCGTAAGATCTGTTTGCCACAATCCGGGATGTGATCACGTCAAACTCTCTCTCCATCCCTTCATCTATGACCACCTGGCAGTTTCCCTGTCCAACACCCAGCGCTGGGTTCCCGCTGGAATAAGCCGCTTTGACCATACCTGGGCCTCCTGTGGCCACGACAACATCCACTTTCTTGATCAGTTCCTGAGTCATTTCAATCGAAGGTTCTTCTAATACCTGAATTAAATCTGCCGGCGCCCCTGCTTGAGAAATCGCCTCTCTTAGCAGCTTACAGCAGTGGAGTGATACCTTCTTCGCTTTTGGATGAGGACAAAAAATAACTGCATTTCCTCCTTTTAACGCCTGCATTCCATTTCCTCCCATTGCGGAAGTAGGATTTGTACTCGGCATGATCGCCCCAACAATCCCAATCGGTTTAGCTATTTTCAAGATACAATCCTGGTCTAGCTTTCCTTTTTCCCAACCTACAACTCCTTTGGATTTTTTCCCTTTCATGTAATACCAGGCATTTCCCATCAGGTTCCTCTGTTTACGGATTTTGGACTCCACAACTCCCATACCCGTTTCTTCCACTGCTTCTTTTGCAAACATTTCCGCATTATCATATACCGTCTTTGCGCAAATCCTGGTAATTTTGTCATATTCTGCTTGAGAAAAGTCTGCATATACCTTCTGGGCTTTTCTGGCTTTCTTAATCAATTCATCAACATATGATCCCATTTTTACACCTCCTTGTTTTTTATCTTGTTTACGTAAACATATTTCTTCTTGATTTCAGCCTAATTCTAGCATAGTTTTTTTATTGTCACGAAATGCTTAAATAAAATATGAATTGTCAAAAATATTCACAATTAGAATATCTTAATTAGGGCCGGGGGATTTTTAAAAATCCCCCGGCCCTAATTGAAATTGCCCTGTCCCTTTTTATCATGTCCTCCACCAATATTTCATACCATTTTGTCACCTGTTGTTTCCTTCCGTTCTATGTTCATAAACATTCACTTTGAATCTGTTCTATATTTCCAGCACTGACAAGCCGTAATTCTATGTAAAATCTATAGCCATCCCTATGGTTTTGTGGTATGATACCAGTGATGATCAAACAATGAGGAGGAGATATCATGAAATATTGTACAAAGTGCGGCGCTGTCTGCCCAGACAATGCCCAGTTCTGTCCAGAGTGCGGCTCTCCGCTGCCGGAAGGGTCTGCTTCACAGTCTCACGCAGATAACATGAATGGCGGCCAGGCAAACACCAATGGACAATACAGCTACGGTAGCGGCCAGAACTACCAGGGACAGCCAAATAACAATTACGGAGGACCGGTTTACCAGAATCCAGGATTTCAACAAAATTTTGGAATCACTCCCAGAAGCATCCCTGTAGCGATCATTCTTTCAATCGTTACCTGCGGAATCTATGCAATCTACTGGATGATCAAGATCAATGATGAGGTAAATCAGCTCTCCGGAGAATATCAGGCAACTTCCGGCGGTATGGTTTTCCTGTTTACTCTGATCACCTGCGGAATCTACGGCTGGTACTGGCTCTATAAAATGGGCGACCGCTGTGACCGGATCAAAGGCGTCAACGGAAGCTCCAATGTCCTTTATCTGATCCTGGGTATCTTCGGACTAAGTATCGTCAGCTACTGTCTGATCCAGGATACCATCAACAAAAAAGTACAGGGATAGCCTTAATACATAAGTCAAGCGAAAGCAAGAGGGGAACCCAGATACCATTTGGGTACACCCCTCTTTTCATTTTGGTACACCGTAAAATTAAATTTGGGACGTAGTAAAATTGCATTTTACTACGTCCCAAATTATTACATCTTCTTGATCCGCTCGATAGCCGCCACCGTATTCTCATAACTTCCAAATGCGGTCAGCCGGAAATATCCTTCGCCGCTTGGGCCGAATCCGGAACCGGGGGTTCCGACTACGCCTGCCTTTTCCAGCAGATGGTCGAAGAACTCCCAGGACGTCATTCCTTTGGGTGTCTCCAGCCAGATATATGGAGCGTTCACACCGCCGGATACGCTATAACCCGCCTCTTTTAATCCATCGTATATAACTTTGGCGTTTTTCATATAGTATGCGACCTGTTCTTTTAACTGCGCCTTGCCTGCCTCTGAGTATACGGCCTCTCCTGCCCGCTGTACGATATAAGGCGCTCCGTTGTACTTAGTGCCGTGGCGTCTCGCCCACAGAGAATGGAGCATTACATCTCCGGATTTCAGGTCTTTGGGCACGATCGTGGCTCCCAGTCTTACTCCGGTAAATCCCGCGTTTTTAGAAAAGCTTCTCAGCTCGATGGCGCAGGTCCTTGCTCCTTCACACTCATAGATGGTGTGGGGAACGTCCGCCTCGGAAATATAAGCCTCGTAAGCGGCATCGTAGATGATCACCGCTCCCACTTTGTTAGCGTAATCCACCCACTCCTGAAGCTGCGGCTTCGTGATCGTAGAACCTGTCGGATTATTGGGGAAACACAGGTAAATGATATCCGGCGTCTCTTTTGGCAGTTCCGGCGCGAAATTGGTCTCCTTTGTGCAAGGCATATAAATCACATCGCTCCATGTCTCCGTCTTGGGGTCGTATGTCCCGGTACGGCCCGCCATTACATTGGTGTCTACATAGACCGGATACACCGGGTCGCATACCGCGATCTTATTCTCTTTGGCGAAAATCTCCTGGATATTTCCAGAGTCACACTTTGCCCCGTCAGAAATGAAGATCTCGTCTGCCTGGATATCACAGCCTTTATCCTGGTAATCGTTTTTTGCCATAGCGCTTCTTAGGAACTCATATCCAAGATCCGGCGCGTACCCGTGGAAGGTCTCCGCGTGGGCCATCTCGTCTACCGCTTTGTGGAGACTGTCTATGATGGCCGGCGCCAAAGGCTGGGTCACATCCCCGATGCCAAGGCGGATGATACTCTTATCCGGATTCGCTTCTTGATAAGCCGCCACCTTCTTTCCGATGGTAGAGAAAAGATAACTCCCCGGAAGTTTTAAATAATCTTGGTTCACTTTAAACATATGCATCTCTCCTTTTTGCTGTTCTGCTCTTGCTGTATTGCCGCTTTTTCCCAAACTGAAACGCGGCTTTTCACGCCAACGCTTCTCTCAGGCGCCTCCGGCTACTCCTTCCTGGCCGCTTCTTCCAGCGCCTCCAGATCGATCTCCCCGTCAAATACAGTCCGGGCTGGTCCGGTCATGAAGACGTGTCCGTCTTCCCCATCCCACTCGATCTTCAGGTCGCCGCCCAAAAGGCGTACCGTCACCTCTCGTTCTGTCAGACCGTTCAAGATGGAAGCCACCGCCACAGCGCAGGCCCCTGTCCCGCAGGCCAGCGTCTCGCCGGAGCCCCGCTCCCACACCCGCATCTCCACGGTGTGACGGTCGATGACACGGGCAAATTCTGTATTGATCCTCCTTGGGAATCTGGGATGATTTTCAAAGGCGGGCCCGATCTTTTCAAGCTCCAGGCCCTGTACATCTTCCACATAGACTACCGCATGGGGATTGCCCATAGACACTCCGGTCATGCGATACTCCCTGCCCTCTACCAGGAGCGGCTCGTCCACTACGCTTCGCTTCTCCATCTGAGCGCCAGATTCTCCCAGGATCGGGATTTCCCCCGGCATGAGCACCGGAGCCCCCATGTCTACCCGGATCTGATCCGCCTTCCCGTTTTTGGGGAAAATATCCAAGTGTTTGATGCCTCCCAGTGTTTCTACAGTAATGCTGGACTGATCTGTCAGACCATAGTCGTAAACATACTTTGCCACACAGCGTATGCCGTTTCCGCACATCTCCCCTCTGGATCCATCCGCGTTATACATGCGCATCTCAAAATCCGCCGCTTTGGACGGACAGATCAAGATCAATCCGTCTGACCCGATCCCGAAATGCCGGTCACTGACCAGCTTGGCTGCTTTTGACGGCTCTTTCACCTCTTCTTTCAAACAATTGACATAGACATAATCATTGCCCAATCCCTGCATTTTCGTGAATTTCATGCTGTCTCTCCTCGTAAAAATGGGCGTTCTCATCCTGCAATGAAAACGCCTTTGTTTTTCTTTCTAATCCCTTAATTCTATTTATTCCTCTTCGTCCAGCCAGTAGTCGTCCTCCAGCTGATTATAGGTATTGCCGTTATTATTCCCACAAGCAATTCCCCTTTTTACCGGGGCCAGAAGGAAACCTTTCACCACCCCAAGCAGCAGACAGCAGAGAATGACCAAAATCTTCTCCGCCGGCGTCCAGTCTCTTTCAAAAAATTCTTTGATGCCTTCCCAGACCGCTTTCATAACTCTACCTCCTTATTATTTTATACTCACCACACTATTCTTACCTGTATCGGAACGATACCGGACGAAAGATTCCGCCCTTGGTACCATTATAAAATATTTCCCTTCAAAATGAAAGGGGAAATGTAATTGAAAAATAGAGTCCGCTCTGTTAAAATGAAAATATTCTATAATCCAGAAAGGGGATATGAACATGAGTCTTGCAATACCAATCGAAACCAGCGCCCGGCACATTCATCTTTGTGAAGAGGATTTTCATATTCTCTTTGGAGAAGGCGGCGCTCTTACTTATAAAGCTGATCTGAGCCAGCCCGGCCAGTATGTCTGCGAGGAGCGGCTTACAATAAAGGGACCAAAAGGAACCTTTGAGAATGTAGCCGTCCTTGGTCCTTTTCGTAAAGAAACCCAGGTGGAGATCTCCATGACCGATTCCCGCAAACTCGGAATCCCTGGTATGATCCGTCAGTCTGGGGAGACAGAAGGCACTCCCGGCTGTACGCTGGTCGGCCCTGCCGGAAGTTTGGAGCTGGATCATGGTGTGATCGTAGCCAAAAGGCACATCCACATGACTCCCGTCCAGGCTGTCCAGCTCAATGTCCGGGATAACGATGATGTGTTTGTGATCATGGAAAGCTATGAACGCTCTTTGATCTTTGCCGATGTGGTAGTCCGGGTCAGCCCGGATTACGCCCTTGCTATGCATGTAGACACCGATGAGGCAAATGCCTTCGCAAATGAAAATAACCCCACCGGGGTTATTCTCAAACTCTTTGGCGGCCGCACCTACAATCTGCAAAAATGGGCAGAAGAACTGCAAAGCGGCATCCACCGTCTATAAATTCTTATAGTTTTGCGCTCAGCGTTTTCGCCGTCACGCCTTCCACCATGCCAAGCTTCCCGGACAGGGAGCTGGCGGCATCCTGGGGCGCGTCGATCACTACGCTGATGATCGAAACACCTCTCTGTCTGTACGGGAGCCCCATACGTCCAACAATATAATGCCGGTACTCATGAAGCAGGTCATTGACTGTTACTGCCGCTTCTTCATCCTTGACGATGATACTGATCACCGATACTCTGTTTTCCATTTTATCATCCTCTATCTTCCGTTCTTCTCCTCTGGCCTTATTCCGAAAACTGCCGGATATCCATCTCGTTTTTCTGCCGGATCTCATGCAGGACCCAGCATCCTTCCTCATAGATAAACAGCCAGTATTCATAGAATCTTTCCGGCCGGGTATTGCCCCGCAGCACTTCTTTTGTCTGCCGGTCCACGTAATATCCGATCATGCTTCCATGGATCAGATACCAGATCCGGTCGTCCGATTCCCCTTCCCGATCCACAGCCTGCACCGGGACCGCGCTCAGAAGCTTCACATTCTTCTGGACCACTTCCTCGCCCCGGATGACCATCCATTCCAGTTTTGCCTGCCACTGCTCCTTCAATTCCCGGCTTAGATACTCAGCGGCATAATCCGCGTCCTGTCTGCGCCAGCACTCCTGGATCTCATAGTACGCCTCTTCGATCCGTTTCTGGATCTCCCGATAGTTCCAATTCTTTCCAACTTTTTCATAGGCTTTCATCAGCCGGACGCTCTTTGCCTTCGCCTTCCGCGCCCGGTATACGAATACGATCGTACCCCCGGCCGCTATGGCGATCCCGATCCCGGTATTTAAAATGGAGCTGATGGGATTGGACCGTCTGGTCCCCGTATCTGAATACATGTGTCTGGAAGAGCCTCCTCCGCTGCTTCCACCGCTACTTCCACTGCTTCCGCCTCCGCCCGCTCTCGCATAGGCACTGAAGCCAAATACCAGAGATAAGAGCAGCGCGCACAAAAGCAGACGCAACCCTTTTTTCATACTTTTCCCCCTGCTCATTTTCCGGCGCCGGCCTTCTTACGGCCCACCGGACGAATTGTCCTCTACAAAGCCTCTTTGATCTGCTGGGCGAAGTTCTCCAGATCTTCCGCCCGGTCGCTTTTCAACGTAGACTTCAGAGACAGAGAGCCTTCCAAAATCCGCATTTCTTTCATTTCCTCCAACCGCTTCAAAATCTGCTTTCCGGCAGCCGCGGCCCAAGTTCCATTTTCCATCAGGGCGACCGTACGTTTCTGCACCGAAAGCGCTTTCATATCTGCCAGCAGATTTTCCATTGGCGGATAGATTCCTGCATTGTAGGTAGGACACGCCAGCACAAGATGGCTGACCCGGAAGATTTCTGAAATCAGATCTGACACATGGGTTCTTGATACGTCATAAACGGCAATATTTTTCACGCCTTTCTCGGCAAGCTGGCAGGCCAGCGCGTTTACCGCCTGCTCCGTATGGCCGTAAATGGAACCGTAGATCACCGCCACTCCTTTTTCTTCCGGCTCGTATCTGCTCCATTTATCATATTTATCGATAAACCAATCGATCTCCGTACGCCAAATGGGGCCGTGAAGCGGGCAGATCATCTGGATATCCAGGGCAGATGCTTTCTTTAGGAGCGCCTGCACCTGGGCGCCGTATTTGCCGACGATATTGGCATAATATCTCCGGGCTTCTGCCAGGTATTCCTTCTCAAAATCCACCTCATCGTTGAAAATAGTTCCGTTCAGCGCCCCAAAGGTTCCAAACGCATCGGCGGAAAACAGGATTTTCTCTTTCTCATCATAGGTTACCATAACCTCCGGCCAATGGACCATAGGCGCCATAGCAAAACGAAGGGTATGGCTGCCTACAGAAAGGGTATCCCCTTCCTTCACCGTCATTGTGCGTCCTTCCATCTCTATATCGAAGAACTGTCCGATCATCTGGATCGCTTTGGCGCTGCCCACTACCTGCATCTGGGGATATTTCTCCATCAGAAGCCGGATATTTGCGCAGTGGTCCGGTTCCATATGATGTACGATCAGATAGTCAATGGCGCGCCCTTCCAGAGCTCCCTCCAGGTTCTCCAGAAATTGTCCGGTAACGGACTCGTCTACCGTATCCATCAGAGCCACTTTCTCATCTATGAGCAGATAAGAATTATAAGATACGCCCTTAGGAACTGGGAACAAATTCTCAAACAGCGTGATCCGTCTGTCATTGCAGCCGACCCACAGAATGTCTTCGGTTACTTTCCTTATACTCTGCATTCGGTATCCCTCCTGAATCTATTTTTCTATAAGAACTCTCAAAAATGCATCCCACATTATACCATACTTTGATGCCAGGGTCAAAAGGTCTGGCGGTTCCGGATCTGCCTTCCTTTTACGTCCATATGATACTCCTCCCGGTAGATCAAACCGGAAAGAGGGGTGATCTCATACCCTTGTTCCTGAAGTCCCTGGATCACTTCCCCCAGCGCTTCCGCCGTATACTTTGTACCGCAGTGGAACCGTATGATAGAACCATTCGCCAGATCTTCATGACGCAGCACCGTATTTACAATCTGGTCCTTTCCATAGTCTTTCCAGTCCATACTGTCCACATTCCACAAAACGGTATCATATCCCTGTTCTTTTGCTCTCAGGATCACTTCATCATCATAGTCTCCATAAGGCGGCCGGAACAGATCCATCTGGATTCCCGTCAGCTTCTCTATCCTTTGATGGGCTTTCTGGATTTCCAGGTCCTTTTCTTCCAGAGACAGTCCCTTCATATTTTTGTGGTCTTCACTGTGGTTTCCAAGATCATGGCCCTTATCTTGGATAGCTTTTACTTCCTGCGGATATTTCTCCGCCCACATCCCCGTGACAAAAAAGGAAGCTCGCGCCTGATAGATTTCCAGAATATCCAGGATTTTATGTATATCTTTATTTCCCCATGACACATCGAACGTCAGCGCCACTTTTTTCTCCTGCGTCTCTACAGAACAGATCGGCATTTCCCGCCCGTTTACATTATTGGAAATGCTGACATACTCCTGGACGTATCTCCACAAACCAGCCGCCATGAGCAAAACCAGCATGGCCGCAAGTCCTCTGGTCCGCCATTTCTTTTTCCTCAGGGTTTCCATAGAAAACTCCCCAGTCTATACCATTACTGATAAGATATGCCGCTGGATTTTGTCCGGTTCCAAATAGGGACGGGGGATTTTTAATTTTCCCCCGTCCCTATTTGAAGTTCTACCGGACAGTGGTCGGAACCCATCACGTCCGTTAAAATTTTGGCGTCGATCAAACGGTCTTTTAAGCAGTCTGACACACAGAAATAGTCGATGCGCCACCCCGCGTTTTTCTCTCTTGCCTTAAACCGGTAAGACCACCAAGAATAAATCCCCGTCTCCTCCGGATAGAAGTACCGGAAGGTATCAACAAATCCGGCTTCCAGGACTTTTGAGAATTTCTCTCGTTCTTCGTCTGTGAACCCCGCGTTCTTCCGGTTGGTCTTGGGATTCTTCAGATCGATCTCCTTGTGAGCCACGTTCAGGTCCCCGCAGAAAACAACGGGCTTCTTCTCTTCCAGCTTCTTCAGATACGCAAGGAAATCTTCATCCCACCGCATCCGGTAAGGGAGTCTGGCCAGTTCGTTCTGAGAATTAGGGGTATACACCGTCACAAAGTAAAAGTCTTCATATTCCAGTGTGATCACCCTTCCCTCCTTGTCGTGTTCCTCGATCCCAATGCCCATAGCCACGCTCAGGGGTTCTTTCTTCGTAAACACAGCGGTCCCGGAATAGCCTTTGCGCTCCGCATAATTCCAATACTGATAATATCCCGGAGTCTCCAGTTCAATCTGGCCCTCCTGGAGCTTGGTCTCCTGAATACAGAAAATATCCGCATCCGCTTCTTTAAAGAAGTCCAAAAATCCTTTCTGCACACAAGCCCGGATTCCATTTACATTCCATGAAATGAATTTCATCTGTTTTCCTCCACTTTCAAATACACCCGGAGAAGTCCGGGTGTAGATTCTTTCTTTATCTTGCATCAATAATATACTTTCCGCAGAAACAGCCCTCTCGCGGGCGCCAGGAATCCGGCCAAAGACCGATCCTCCGCCGCGATCACCACTGGAAGCATATCGGCATCTCTTTCTCCGGTCCCGATCTCCAGAAGCGTCCCCGTCAGGATGCGGACCATATGATATAGGAAGCCGGTCCCATAATAAGTGATCCTTACCTTCTCCCCGGTGCTTACGATCTTGATATTGGTGATCCGCCGCACTGGGTCTTTACAGTCTTTGTCGTCTGTAAAGCTGGTAAAGTTCTTAGGCCCGATCAGATATTTTACCGCGTCCCGCATAGCTTCAATGTCCAGCTTCACCGGGTAGTGATAACAGTACCTTCTGGAAAATACATCTGGCTTCTCCCTGCAGTCGATATAGTATTCGTATTTCTTTCCTTTGGCGCTCTTTCTTGCGTGAAATCCATTTTTTACCAATTCCACCTTCACGATCCTGATATCTTCCGGGAGATACCGATTCAGCGCATCTTTAAATTCCTTAGGATCATACAGCTTTGACAGTCTTACACTGGCCACCTGCCCTCTAGCATGGACTCCTGTATCCGTTCTGCCTGAACCGTCCACCTGAACCCGATATCCCACCAGCTTCCCGATGCTCCACTCCAGAACAAACTGGATGGTATTGTCGGTCGTCGCCTGCCGCTGCCACCCTTGATATCTGCTCCCATCATAGGAAATCGTCAGTTTATAAGTCCTCATTTTCTCTTCTCACCCAACCCGCTGTACTTTCAATCTCTATTTCAAAAATTTCTTCAGCTCGTCCATAAAGGTATTTACATCTTTAAACTCCCGATATACAGACGCAAATCTGACATAAGCCACTTCGTCTAAGTCTTTCAGTTCGTCCATAACAATCTCTCCAATAGCGCTGCTGGGAATCTCCTTTGCCTCCAGACTGAAGATCTTCGTCTCAATCCTGTCAATGGCCCGCTGGATATCTCCCGCGGACACCGGCCGCTTATAGCATGCCTGAAGGATTCCTTTCTCGATTTTCCCCCGGTTATATTGTTCCCGGTTGTTATCCTTCTTAATAATGATCAAAGGGATCGTCTCGATTTTCTCGTAAGTAGTGAACCGTTTCCCGCACATGTCGCAGGACCGCCTTCTCCGAATGGAATTGCCGTCCTCCGCCGGCCGGGAATCGATGACTCTAGTATCAGGATTGCTGCAGTATGGACACTTCATCTTGTCTGAATTCCTTTCTTTTATCGTATATTATAGAGTATATCTTCCGCAAACCCAGAAGTCAAATCAATGAAACCGTTTTTCTTCCAAATTATCGCGGCTCTTCATGGATCTCCACCAGGATGATATCCGGCCCGATCTTTCTTACACACCGAAAAGGGATCACATATTCCCCGCCGTCACAGAAAATCCCGCAGAACTTTCCTGTTTTCGGTATAATAATAGCCTCAATACATCCCTGACATTCGTCTATGATTAAATCTACCACATATCCCAGCTTTTTACAATCACATGCGTTGATAACTTCTTTATCTTCCAATTCAGAAAGCCTCAAATCCAGTTCCTTCTTTCCTGGATGCGCAAACATCCGCATATACTTCTTATAGACAGTATATGCGGATGTCGTATTTTCGTCATTCTCCCTAGGCCGACATGATCTTTTCACTCTCAAACGCCTTCACGATCACCGCCAGAAGCGCTCCGCCAAGGACAAGAGTCTCCGCAAGAGCGACCCCATACTGCGCGGCTGTCACCTCCTGGCTTAAGACGCCCTGCAGAGCCAGCGCGTTATTATAAAGGGGAATCACAAAATCCTGCATCTGCGGGCTTCCAGAGGTAAACATGGTGAAAAGTCCTATGATCAGTATCAGCATATAGATCGGCATCACATAAGTATTGGCTTCCTTCACTGATTTCGCAAATACAGAGATCAGAGCGATAATGCTGGCATACAAAAACGCGATAGCCACCAGCATGGCTCCCAGCATCACGATCTGAACCGGGCTGAGACTAATATTAAGATCTTCCAAAGCTCCCATCCCCATGCTGTTCTTCATGACCGGCGCGCAGATCACCATAGCCGCCACATAGATCAGAGAAGACGCTCCAGCCACCAGCATCAAGGCAAACACTTTCCCAAGGGCGATCGAGCTTCTTTTCACCGGCGATACCAGGAGACTTGCCATTGTTCCGCGCTCCTTCTCTCCAGCGATCATATCCGTTCCAATCCCCATTGCTCCAGCGAAAAGCAGGATCGTGATAAAATAGGGCAGCATCATTCCCACCGCCTTATTGCTGGCCTTTGCCTCATCCTGGATCACCATATCCGGATTGTCTGAATTCACTTGAAATACCGTCAGCTCTGACAGATCTTCCACTCGCTGGGCCAACAGGGTCTGCCGGTAACCTTCCAAAGTCTGGTTCATACTGTCAAAGGCCGCGGCGGAATAATTTTCCGATGGATTGTAATAGGTCTTGATCTGAGGAATTTCATTTCCCGGTTCATAGGTTTCTATCTTTTGCTGGAAATCTTCCGGAAATTCTACGATCAGATCCGCTTCTCCGGCCAGGATCTCACCCTTGGCCGCCTCCATTTCTTTCGCTCCAGCAAGAGTTGCCGTCTGCCAGGAACCTTCCGCGCTTTCTAAAAATTTGTCAAAGGATTCCGGGCTGTTCCATAGATATACCTGGGCCTTATGGCTGCGGATGTCTTCTTCCATATTGGAGGCCAATGTATTGACCACCGTAAGGATCACGACCATGATCAATACCGGAAGCAGAAATACAGAAAACATCATTTTCTTATCTTTGAAGATCCGGGCCATCTCTTTCCCAAAAATCTGCTTGATCCCGTTCATCTACGCCTCCCCCTTTCTCGCTTTATAGAGCTCGAAAAAAGCGTCCTCTAAGTCGTCCGCCCCAGTCCTTTGCAGCAGTTCTTCCAGTGTTCCTTCCGCCACTTTACATCCGTCGATGATGATTCCAATCCTGTCGCAAAGCTTCTCAGCCTCTGACATGATATGGGTGGACACGATGATCAGCTTTCCTTCTTCTTTAAGCTTCCGCAGGTAATCAGTCACACTTCTGGCCGTAATGATATCCAGGCCATTGGTGGGCTCATCAAAAATGATCACCTGAGGATCGTGGCTCAGACTGACCGCGATCGCCGCTTTCTGCTTCATGCCTGTAGACAATTCTTTGATTGGTTTATGGGCAAACTCCTGGATCCCAAAATATGTAAACAACTCCTTTTTTCGTTTTTCCAGGACTTCCCCCGGCACATTGCGGAGCCTTCCAAAGAAATCAAACATATAATCCGGATCAAACTGTTCGTCCAGCTTAATATCACTGGTGAGAAACCCGATGGAATTCCTTACCGCCTCCGGCTCTTCCTGAACCTCATGGCCCTCCACGTAGATCTGGCCTTTGGAGGGTTTTAACAGCGTGGAAATACACCTGAGCGTGGTCGTCTTCCCGGCTCCGTTAGGCCCCAGAAGACCGTAGATCTCTCCCGGCCTGGCGGTGAAACTCACATCATCCACCGCTGTTTTCAAGGGATTTTTCGTCTTTAACTCCGCCATCTGCTTCTTATTCAGCTTAAAGACTTTCGTCAGCCCTTTGATCTCGATCATGGCAATCTTCCTCCCCATAATTATTGTATTAATAAATTAGTATAATAATATAATCAAGGGTGGGATTTGTCAAGAACATTCAATTGGGGCCGGGGGATTTTTAAAAATCCCCCGGCCCCAATTGAAAATGCCCTGTCCCTAATTGACATCAATCACGGACACCGGGCAGCTGTCTTTTGCTTCCACTACCGCCGCTTCACATTCCGGCGGCACGCTTGCGTATGCTTCTGCCAGACCGTCGTCGTTAAACCGGAATACTTCCGGGCAGGCGGCTACGCAGGCGCCGCATGATATGCACCCGTCGTTGACTTTTGCTTCCATGGGCCTTCCTCCTTACGCTTTTTGCCCTTAGTATGACCCACTTAAGCTGATTTTAAACCGATCTGGACCAATTCCTCCGGTATTTCTCGTATTTGTCTCTATGTACCTTTGCCGTCTGCCATTCCAGGCGATCATGCATGGATGATCGTCCCGGTCTTTCCTTTCAGAGCCTCTGCCAGTTTATCAAAAGAAGTGATCAGCGCTCTTCTTCCTTCCCTCTTCTCAATGAACGATAGAGATGCGCTGAATTTTGGCAGCATATTGTACTCTCCAAAATGGCCTTCCTCCATATAATTCCTAGCCTCTTCCACAGAAATCTCTCCCAGTTCTTCTTCCTCCGGCCGTCCCATATTGATCTTGACTTTCTCTACGCTGGTCAGAATGATCAATTCATCGGCATCGATCTCTTCGGCCATCTTTCCAGCCGCCAGGTCTTTTTCGATCACCGCGCTGGCACCTTTCAGATGGTTGTCCTGCTGAAGCACCGGAATTCCGCCTCCGCCGCAGGCGACTACGATCTGGTCCGCATCCAGGAGGGCGCGGATCGCGTCGATTTCCACGATGCTGACTGGATGAGGCGCTGATACGATCCGCCGGAATCCTTTCCCCGGCTCTTCCACTACATAATTGCCTTTCTTGCGCTCTTCATTAGCTTCTTCCGCATTCATATAGCGCCCCAGCACTTTGGTGGGCGTATAAAACGCATCGTCATAAGGGTCAACGATCACCTGCGTCAAGATTGTGCTCACTGTCCGATAAATCCCGCGATTCAGCAATTCTTCCCGGATACTGTTCTGAAGATCGTATCCGATATATCCCTGGCTCATGGCCGAGCACACAGACATCGGCGCGGCCGTGTAGTCCTGATGGGCCTTTCCAAACTCATTCATAGCGGTATGAATCATCCCTACCTGAGGCGCGTTGCTGTGTGTGATCGCAACCTGGTACCCATGCTCGATCAGATCCGCGATCACTTTTGACGTATGTTTTACTGCTTCTTTCTGCTCTGGGAGCGTCGTCCCCAGCGCACGATGGCCAAGGGCCACCACGACTCTTTTTTTCATAATCTTTACCTCTGTTCTCCGGTGTTTTACTTGCGGCTTCTCTTTTCCTTCTATCTTAGCATACTGAAAATTTTCTGTAAATCTTTATTCCCTTCCCAAAGCTTTTTGAATTAAAAAAAGGCTCCCTCTCCATTTCGGAGATTGAGCCTATGCGTCGGGGTAACAGGATTCGAACCTGCGACCTCACGGCCCCCAGCCGTGCGCTCTAACCAAACTGAGCCATACCCCGATAGAGATATTCTATCGAAAATTGTCGGAGATTGCAAGCATTATTTTTGGTATTCTTTTCCATAAGGATATGCTAAAATAAGATTATTATACATGAACCCGCGAAATTCGTGGAAAGGAGCTGTATTTTATGAAAGTCATCGTTATTGCCCCGCGTGGGAAAATGGGTAAATTGATCACTCAGGCCGCTGCCGCCCGCGAGGATCTGGAACTGGTCGCCGGCATCGGCCCCAAGGGCAGAGATTATATTGGAGAGGATCTTGGAACCGTGGCAATGACCGGCCAGACTCTGGGCGTTCCTGTCACCGACAATCTGGAAGCGGTCATCGATCGCTGTGACGTTATCATTGATTTCTCCACCAGAGAAGTCTCTATGGAGGTCTTAAGCGCCGCCATTGCCCACAAAAAGGCGCTGGTCTGCGGCACCACCGGGTTCTCGGCGGAAGAAATGCACAGATTCCAGGAGGCCGCCGGGGAGATCCCTATGCTTTACGCCGCCAACACCTCTAAACTGGTCAATGTCATGAATAAACTGTTGGAATTGGTGGCGCAGACAGTCGGCAGCGATCTGGATATCGAAATCCTGGAAATGCATGACCAATGGAAAAAAGATGTCCCCAGCGGAACTTCCAAAGAAATGGGTGAGATCATGGCCCATGCCTTAGGAAAAGAGCTGGACGACATTGCCGTTTACGGCCGGGAAAAAGGGGAGAATCCCCGCAAGCCCGGAACCATCGGCTATCACTCTCTGCGGGCCGGAAATATTCCCAGCAGCCACACCGTGTATTTTGGCGGCCTTGGAGAGAGACTGGAGATCACCCACCACTCTTATAACTGGGAGTGCTTTGCCCGAGGCGCCTGCGACTGCGCCGCATATTTGGAAGAAAAAGGACCTGGGTACTACACGATCCAGGATGTGCTGCATTTGTAAAATCCGGTCTGTCAAGATCAGATCCGTACAAAGATACAAAGAGACCGGGATGGATGCCTCGCTACTCCATCCCGGCCTTCGCTGTGCGCTCCCGATCCAGGCGAACTTCTGGGAGATCTACACAAAGCTCCGTGTCAATAGCCCTTCTTCCTCCAGCAGCTCTTCCACAGTCTCAAATCCAAGCCGTTTTAAGATCTCTTTTACGTAAGGATTTTCCAACGGTGTCTGAAAGGCCGAGTTTTCGCCATAATCGTCTACCATTTTCTTCCCCTTTTCTTTGTCCAATATGGCTTTTGGGCCGCCCACGCAGCCGCCTATACATCCCATTCCCTCGAAAAAGTTTGCCTTTGTCTTTCCTTCTTTTATCCGCTTTATCATCTCCATACACGCCTTCGTCCCGTCAGCCCGCTCTGCCCGGACCTGTACGCCGCGGTCCGGTTTTAACTGCCGCACCATTTCTTCCACCGCTCGGCTCACCCCGCCTGAACGGGCGTAAAGCCTGCCTGCTTTGGAAGCGTGTTCTTTGGGATCTTCCTCCTGCTCTTCCGGCCGGATCTTCACAGCTTCAAATAAATCTTTTATCTCCTGAAAGGTAAGAACATAATCTACCGCATCACAGATATCCGGCTCTCTTGCTTCCTGTTTCTTGGCTAGACACGGACCGGCAAATACCGTCAGCGCTCCGGGATATAGTCTCTTTATAATACGTCCGCAGGCAATCATGGGCGAAACAGCCCCGGGCACATGGGGCATAAGCTCATGATAGCTCTTCCGGATCATGGCGATCCAAACCGGGCAGCAGCAGCTCGTAAGCTGGAAATCTCCTGTTTTCTCTATATGCCGGTCAAATTCCAATGCTTCCTTTAACGTCAGGATATCCGCAAAAAGAGCCACCTCCACCATTCCCGCAAATCCCAGGGCTTTAAAAGCGCTCCTTAACTTACCCGGTGTCACCCCTTCTTGAAATTGTCCAAGAAAGGCCGGCGCGACCAGCATATAAGCAGGCCTTTTGGACTCTCTGACCGCCTTCATTGCCGCAAGCACGTCCTTATTTCCTGTAAGTTTTTTATCCCTGCATGCTTCCACACAGGCTTCACATCCCGTACATAGCTCAGGATCGATCCACAGCTCTCCATTTTCTTTCCTGCGGATCGCCTCGAATATGCAATTGCGTCGGCAGGCTTCACCTTGGCCGCATTGGCGGCATTGGCTGACTGGAATTACCGGAGCATATCGCTCTGGATGCAAAAGACAGTCCAGATGTTTCGGATCATATTTGTCCGGCAATGGTTCCTCCAGCGACAGCTTCCTCTGCAGAAGCGCCTGGTAAAGTTCTTCAAAACTTTTCTCTTCTTTTTTACCTGCCATTTCCCTATAAATCCTCGAATTCTTTTCTATCTATTATGGCCCGTTCCCTTTGTTTTCATGCTTATCATTCTTTCTTCCGATTTTCTTAAGAATTTTTATAAACATTTTCAGGTTCCGACATATTTGGGTCACATCTTCTTTGTATAATGAATTTATCAATTAAAGAAGACGGCGGCTGTGCTCATGATTCTTTGTCTGTATGGCTGTTGGTCTTCGCCTAACAATAAGTTAAATTTTAGATAGATTTTTTCATCCCCTCCGGGCCGGCATTGAAAAGCCGGCCCTCTCTCTTTTTTGAATTTGGGTATTCCTCTCTCTTCCCACTTATGCTATAATACATTACAGTGCTTTTGGAGACGTATCGAAGTGGTCATAACGAGCCGCACTCGAAATGCGGTTGTCCTTTTTGGGCACGTGGGTTCGAATCCCACCGTCTCCGTTTTCAGAAAAAGTCCTCAAACGGTTTCCTGTTTGAGGACTTTTGTATTCTAATGTTCTGCTGTCAGGGATCCTACTGGGCGAACTGACTGTTATACAGTCTGGCGTAAGCGCCGTCCGCTTCCAGAAGCGACTGGTGTGTCCCCTGTTCTATGATCGTCCCATTCTGCATCATCAGGATTCGATCCGCATCCACAATAGTGGAGAGCCGATGGGCGATCACAAAACTGGTGCGCCCCTTCATCAGCTTTTTCATAGCTTTCCCAATCTCGATCTCTGTACGGGTGTCTACGCTGGACGTAGCTTCGTCCAGGATCAACACCGCCGGGTCGCACAGGAAAACCCTTGCGATCGTCAGCAGCTGACGCTGTCCAATGGAAATATTCTCCGCATCATTACTCAGAACCGTATCATACCCTTCCGGCAGCGTTCGGATGAAGAAATCTGCCCTGGCCGCCTGGGCCGCCCGGACGATCTCTTCCCGGTCCGCCTCCGGCCTTCCATAAGCGATATTCTCTGCGATCGTTCCTTCAAAAAGCCAGGTGTCCTGGAGCACCATTCCGAAATTCTCTCTAAGCCGCGGTCTGGACATCCTTCCTGTGTCGCTGCCGTCTAAAAAGATCTGGCCGCCATTTACCTCATAGAAGCGCATCAGAAGATTGATGAGCGTCGTTTTCCCTGCTCCGGTACTTCCCACGATCGCGATCTTTTCCCCTGGCCTGGCGTTAAAACTCACATCCCGCATCAGGATACGGTCAGGCGTATAGCCAAACTTCACATGACAGAATTCCACATGTCCCAGGGTCCTCTCAACCTTGACAGGAAACTCCGGGTCCGGGGTAATTTCCGGCTCATCCAGCAGAGCGTACACCCGCTCCAAAGAAGCCAGAGAAGACTGCATTGAGTTCAGCATGAAAGCCAGCTGAGTCAGTGGTTCTGCCGCCTGGTTGACATATTGGAAGAAAGCCTGGAAGACCCCGATGGTCATGGTCCCGTTAAGCAGCATGCCGCCTCCCAGAACGGCGATCAGAATCAACCCCAGCCGGTTAATAAACCGGATTCCAGGGTTGATGGCATTGATAAGGAAATCCGCTTTCCAGGAAGCATCCGTCAGCCGCTGGGAAGCTTCATGCAGCCGGGCGGAACTATGTTCCTCCTGGTTAAACGTTTTGATGACCATACGGCCGCTGTAGCTTTCCTCCACCAGCGCTGTCACCTCGCTTACGCACTCCTGCCTCTTCAGCGCATACTTAAGCGTCCGGTCAGAAACGAATTTCGTGGCGGTCAGGGACAGGCACATAAATAACAGAAATACCGCCGTCAGTAATATACTGAACCGGAACATCATCACCAGAGAACCGATCACCATTCCAAACGCGGTAAACAACTTCAGCACTCCCGTCTGGAAAGCCTCCGACATTTTGTCCAGGTCATTAGTGATCCGGCTTAAGATCGCGCCTGGCTGATGTCCGTCAAAGAACGCCAGAGGAAGCCGGTTCAGTTTCTGGCCAATCTCCCCCCGCAGGCGGCAGGCCAGATTCTCCGCGAAGCTGGCCATCAGAAAAGACTGGATGAAATACAGTCCTGCCGCCGCCAGGTAGATCAGCAGCAGAAGCAAGATATCCCGGCCAGCCTCCTCCCAGGTCACGGAAAAAACTATCTCCTGGGCGAAGGCCGCCTGGATCTTCTCCCACAGCAGATCCACGATATAGGCGCTGTACAGAGGGGCCGCGACAGCCAGGACGGTATAAAGAGCCACAGAGATCAAGACCACACACAGCCGCACGCGCTGGTCGCTGAGCGAATCCCACAGTTTTCTTACGGTCTGCCTGGTATGTTCCGGCGAGGAAGCGTCAAACTCTTCTCCCAATCCTGCCGCTTCCTGTGCGTTTCTCTCATCATTTTCCATAGTTTTTCCCTCCTTTCATCTGAGATCTGACAATTTCCCGGTAAACAGGACAGGAGTCAAGCAGTGACTGGTGAGTGCCGATTCCCACGACTCTTCCGTCCTCCAACACAAGGATCTGATCTGCGTTCACGATAGTGCTGACCCGCTGGGCAACGATCAGCACCGCGGCCTCCTTTGTCTGCATCGCTAATGCCCTGCGCAGAGCCGCATCGGTCTTAAAATCCAGGGCGGAAAAGCTGTCATCAAAGATGTACAGCTCCGCATCTTTCATCAGCGCCCGGGCTATGGACAGCCTCTGTTTCTGCCCGCCGGAAAAGTTTGTCCCGCCCTGGGCTACACGAGACTTTAAGCCGCCCCGCAGTTCGCTGACAAACCCTGCCTGGGCCACATCCAGAATCTTCCACATTTTCTCCTCTGAAGCTTTCTCGTCCCCATGGCGCAGATTGTCCGCGATGGTTCCCGCAAACAGCCATGCCTTCTGAGGCACATAGGCAATCTGACTTCTTAAGTCTGCCTGACTCATATCCCGGATATCCGTTCCATTCATCAATATCTTTCCCTCTGTCACATCATGCAGTCTGAGGATCATCTTTGTCAGCACAGATTTTCCGCTTCCGGTGCTGCCTATGACCGCTGTCGTCCGTCCTCTTTGACAGGCAAAATCCAGTCCTCTTAAGGTATACTCATCCGCATCCTTGAACCGGAAGCTGACATTTTTGAAACAAATCACCGGCGCTTCCTCATTTGAAGAAATGTCCTTCACATTTCCCCCTCCGTCTGTTTTCTTCCCGCAGGCTGTCCCGTCCTGGATCTCCGGCTCCAGCTCCAGCACTTCCTGGATTCTTTCTATACATACCAGCGCCCTTGGCAGCATTACCATGACCATCTGCGCCATGACCAGATAAAACAGAATCATGATGGCATACTCTGTGAGCGCCGTAATATCACCGATCTCCATAGCCCCGGCTCCGGTCCTGTTCCCTCCCATATACAGGATCACTATGATGATCAGATTGATCACCAGTACGGCCGAGCTCTCCAGGCCGGCAAAGAGGCGGCACACCTGGATGGAAACATTACGGTAATCCTCAAAGACGCCGTCCATCCTGCCTTCCTCGTAAGTTTCCTTATCAAAGGCCCGGATTACCCGGACCCCTGTCACATTCTCACGGATCACCACATTCATCCGGTCAAGGAACCGCTGCATCCGTTCAAACATGGGCGCCGCTTTCTTTACTACCAGCACCGCCAGCAGCAGGATGACAATCGTAACTCCCATCAGGATTCCGCCCATCACCACATCTATGCGGAAAGCCATTACGATCCCCAGTACACACACCACCGGCACAGGCAGGATCATCTGGGCCACCATGATCACTGACTGCTGGATCACATTGACATCATTCAAAGTCCGCGTGATTATGGACCCGGTACCGATACTCTCCATATCGGAAGCGGAGAACTTCAGTGACTGGTCATAAACCGCGTTGCGGATATCCCGGCCGACCCGAGCTGACAAGACCGCGCACAGGTAGCTTCCTGACAGCGCTCCAAAACTGGTAATGAGCGCGATCACCAACATGAGCAGTCCCTGCCGGATGATATAAGGCAGATTGCCTCCGCCGATTCCTTTGTTGATGATATCCGCTGTAATCGTGGGAATCAGAAGTCCCCCCGCCACATCAAGGACCATGACCAGCAGAACAAACAGCATTAATTTTCGGTATGGTTTGATAAATTTCAGCATCAGTTTCATAGTATTTTCCTGCCTCTTTATAATTTAATCCGATTTCGGACTTTATGGGTACAGGAAGAATATACTCCGATTTCGGATAAAAGTCAATGCAATTTTATCAGGATATTGACTTCTTCTTTTTGGCAAAATTATAATAGATATCAGGAAAATAATCAGGAGGTTCATGTATATGGAAAAAAACGCTGAGAATCCGCTGGAAATCTTGAATCAATTGAACAAAGAAATGGATGAAATCTACCACAGCTACGCAAAGGACCGGGACGTCTCAGACAGCGCTCTTTGGCTGATGTATTCCATATACGAGAGCAGCGTTCCCTGTACCCAGAAGGATCTGTGCGCGGCCTGGCATTACCCTCCCCAGACGGTGAACTCTATACTGAAAGGGCTGGAAAAGAATGGTTACGTCACCCTGGAAACCACTCCAGAAAACCACAAGAATAAACTGATCTTTCTGACGAAACAAGGGCGAAAACTTCTGAAAGAAGTTATCGCCCCTTTGATCCATGCGGAAGAACAGGCCTTTCAGTATCTGACGAAAGAAGAACAGGCTTTTCTCCTAAACCTTACCCGTAAATACATAGAATCCCTTCGGAAAGAGATCACCAGGATCTATCGGGATTAGAATGCTCCTTATTATGCTTTCTCCACAATCTTATTGCAGGGAAAGCTCCTTATTTTCGGACTTGGGCGCCTATAGAATAATAATAAAAGCTTACTTTGAACAGACGAAGTGAAAGGAGCACAAAGATGTACTATAAAAAGTTTAAGGGAAATAAGATCTCCGCTCTTGGCCTTGGCAGCCTCCGCCTTCCTGCAATTTCTGGGAATCCCAACAAAATTGACCGTCGGAAAGCCCAGCAGGTCATCGACCAGGCTTTCGCAAGCGGCATCAATTACTTTGACACCGCTTACACTTATCACGGCGGCGATTCAGAACGTTTTCTGGGAGAAGCGCTGTCCAGATATCCAAGGGACAGCTATTATCTGGCCACGAAATTTTATGCGGCCGTCACCACAGATATCGAAAAAGTGTTTGAAGAACAATTGAAACGCTGTCAGACAGACTATTTTGACTTTTATCTGCTGCATGGAATGCAGGAACAGTACATAGAAAAATATATGGATCCCCAGAAAGACTATATTGGTTACCTTCTCAACCAGAAAAAGGCGGGCCGAATCCGCTATCTGGGATTCTCTTCCCACGCGGCGCCGGAGGCCCTGGAGCGGTTTGTGGACTGGTGCCCGGATTTCGACATGGCTTTGATCCAGCTCAACTATCTGGACTGGAGCCTGCTGGATGGGGAGCGTCAGTACCAGATCCTGACCGACCATGGAATCCCTGTCTGGGTTATGGAACCGCTCAAAGGCGGACGCCTCACTCATTTGGGCGAGAAGGCGGAAGCCATCTTACGCGGCGCGGCCCCGGAGCGTTCCATCCCTTCCTGGTCCTTCCGTTATCTCCTGGGCCTTGATAATGTGCAGTGCGTCTTGAGCGGCATGGCATCCCCAGAACAAATCCTGGAAAACGCCTCAATTTTCGAGGCCCATGATCCGCTCTCCCGTCAGGAGGAGGCCGCGCTGCGGGAAGCCGTCCAGGTATTCAAAAACGAGCTTGGCGTCCCCTGTTCTGCCTGCCGGTACTGCTGTCCTGTCTGTCCAGCCGGGCTTGATATCCCTCTGCTGATCCAAGGCTACAATGAGCTTACCATCAGCGGCGAGACCTGGAAGATCTCCAGTCTGTCACAGACCAAAGGCCCTTCCGCCTGTCTTCAGTGCGGCGCCTGCGCAAAGCGGTGTCCCCAGAAGATCGATATACCGGGAGTAATGAACGCATACGCGGACCGGTTCTGACTAAATCCATCACAATCGGGGCCGGGGGATTTTTAAAAATCCCCCGGCCCCGATTCAGACTGTAGACAAAGTCCCCGGTTTACACCGGAGCTTTTCTATTGTAGTTATCAACATTTCAATGATTCTTCCGGTTTTTATCAAGAAAAATCCCCTACTTATCAACTCGAAAGTTAAGCGGTGCGCTCTCTGCACATGGTATAATTATCCTATAAGGAGGGCCTGCTTATGATGACAAGAGATTCCGATAAAAAAAGAGAACAAATGATGCTGTTCAGCATGGATGACATGGTGCCAAAGGATCACATGCTCCGAAAGATTGACCGGGCAATTGACTGGAACTTTATTTACGATCTTGTAGAAGACAAGTATTGTGCAGATAACGGAAGGCCGAGCATGGATCCGGTGATGCTGATCAAAATCCTTTTTATCCAGTATCTCTATGGGATTAAAAGTATGCGCCAGACGATCAAAGAAATCGAAGTGAATGTAGCGTATCGTTGGTTTCTCGGTCTGGATATGCTGGATCCAGTTCCTCACTTTTCTACTTTTGGGAAAAACTATACCCGGCGTTTTAAGGATACGGAACTGTTTGAACAGATCTTTTCCCATATCCTCGAACAATGTATGAAGTTTCATCTGGTAGATACGTCTACCGTGTTTGTGGATTCTACCCATGTAAAAGCCTGTGCGAACAGCAAAAAGAGGCGAAAGAGGATTGCATCTCAAGAAGCTCTATGGTATGAGGAGGAGTTAAAAAAAGAAATCAATGAAGACCGCAAAAATCATGGAAAGAAACCTTTAAAAGAAAAAAAGGATGATTCAACTACACCGCCTGCAGCGGGTAGCGGCACTTCTGGTGAAAGCGGTTCTTCAGACGAGATCCCGGAAGGAGCCAAAACGCAAAAATGCAGTACTTCAGATCCGGAAAGCGGGTGGTTCCGAAAAGGCGAACATAAACATGTTTTTGCATACAGCATAGAGACTGCATGTGACAAGCACGGGTGGATCTTAGGTTATACTGTGCATCCAGGGAATGAACATGACAGCAGGACATGGAAGCCTTTGTACGACAAGTTGAAAGACCTGGATATGGAGATGATGGTATTGGATGCCGGATATAAGACTCCAGCAATCGCCCGAGAATTGTTAAAAGACGGGATACAGCCTCTGTTTCCGTATAAAAGGCCCATGACAAAAGATGGATTCTTCAAGAAATATGAGTATGTCTACGATGAGTACTATGACTGCTATATCTGTCCGGCGGATCAGATCCTTACTTATCGGACAACGAACCGGGAAGGGTACAAAGAATACAAGAGCGATAAAAGCATCTGTAAAAACTGCCCTTACCTTTCCAACTGTACAGAAAGCAAAGAGCATGAAAAAACGATCTCCCGCCACATTTGGGAAGAGTATCTGGAAACCAGTGAGGATATCCGCTATACTCTTGGGAACAAAGAGATCTATATGTTGAGAAAAGAAACCATTGAGAGATTGTTCGGAAGTGCAAAAGAACAGCATGGATTTCGATACACACAATATATCGGCAACGCCCGAATGAGAATGAAAGCGGGGCTGACCTTTGCGTGCATGAATCTGAAAAAGCTGGCAAAGATTCTGGATGTAAGGGAAAGGCAGGACAAAAAAACAGGATTCTTTTTTATCTTTTATAAAAAAATATGGGAGTTGGCATTTTGGCAAAAAGAGTGGTGCTGGAGCTAGGCTCCAGCACCAACTTTGTCTACAGTCTGAATCGGGGCCGGGGGATTTTTAAAAATCCCCCGGCCCCGATTGAAAAAGCCCTGTCCCTTTTTGAATTATTTTCCTTTTACGATCTCTCCGCCTTTGACAACAACGTCAACATTATTGCGCAGTCTGGAGATATCCTCCAGCGGATCTCCGCTGATTCCTACCATATCCGCCACTTTTCCTTCCTTGATCGTTCCATAGTCTTTGTCTCTTCCAAGGATGATAGCGCTGTTGATCGTAGCCTGTTTAATAATATCGATTTCTTTCATGCCCCAGAACTCTTTCCGCAGAGCGAATTCATCGCCATTCTCTCCATGAATCAGCGGTGTCGCACCCTGGTCTGTTCCAAAGCCTAACAGAAGTCCGGCATCATAGGCCTTTCTCATGCCAACTTTGACATTATCCAGTATCATCTGTGCCTTTGCTTTCATAAATGTGGAAGACTCTGGAACACTGTCCGCCAGACCGATGATAACGGAAAGGGTAGGCACGATAAAGCTTTCTCCGCTTTCTTTATACATCTCAATGGCCTCATCGTCCATAATTGATGAGTGTTCGATCGTACGTACTCCCGCCCGGATGGAATCCTTGATCGCCTGGGTCCCATGACAGTGGGTAGCAACATATGTATCTTTGAATTTAGCCGCATCAACGACCGCTTTCAGTTCTTCGAAAGTATAGATCGGCTGCCCTGGCGTTCCGCCCGGATTCATGACTGCTCCAGTTCCCATGATCTTAATAAAATCAGCGCCTTTTTTCATCTCCTCCCGAACTGCCTTGCGGATTTCCTGTTCCCCGTCCGCCTCTGTATAAAGACCGGCGAAAAAGTCGTTTCCGTTTTCTGTTGGTGTGATGATCTTACCGGACGCGATAATATTAGGTCCGACAATCTTACCCGCGTCTATGGCATTCCGAAGATCGATGGCTACGTTATCACAGCTTCCTACGTCACGAATTGTAGTAAATCCAGCCATCAGGCTGTCCTGAGCGAATTTCACCGCGTCATAGGCCTGCTGCACCGCAGATTTAGCGTTGTCGATCAGCGTATCCCCGCCAGACAGTGACAGATGGATATGCATATCCGTAAACCCGGGCAGCACATATTTTCCTTCCATATCATAGGTACAGACACCTTCCGGGGCTTCCGTTCCGCAGGCAGAGATCTTCTGAATCCTTCCATCCTCAATCTGAATGTCTGCTGTGTCCCCCTCGTATCCTTCTACTAACTCTGGGAGCAGCTTACAATTTTTTAAGATAATCATTGGTTTTCCTCCTTCCTTGCTCACCAAATAATTCGTTTTTTTCATCATATCACAGACTTTTCTTTGAGTAAACAAATTTGTCTGTCAATTCAAATTATTATCTTTATATTCAAGTTTTTCAAAATATTTTGATTCTAAAGAAAAAACCAGAAAGCCTCAGCCTTATTTCCCCGGCCTCTGCATTCCCGCAAAATTTCAACGCAATAAGTCTTTTCGTCCTTACCATTGTTTCACTCTTGTACGTGTTGGAAGTTATATGTATAATAAAGGCAAAAACAAATTGAGATTAAACGGAAAAGTTAAACATAACGGAAATTGTACTCTGTGTTATCGGTGCGTAAATATATGTCCAAAACAAAGCTGTACCGCTTATTTTACAAAGAAACCAAAGAAACAATATAAAGGAATTTCGTAGTCTTCATTTTCAGGACCGCGAAAATTTCAATCTACAGCGGACTGCGTTTGTCCGCTATTTCTATTTTATTGTACAAAAAAATACTTCAAACCCTCTGTTTACAAAGGTTTGAAGCATTTTCAAAACCTGCCGCAGACCGGAATCGAACCGGTACGAGAGGTTAGTCTCGCAGGATTTTAAGTCCTGTGCGTCTGCCAGTTCCGCCACTGCGGCATAACAATGTATTTATCAAACCGATGAGATTTGATAAAGCAAAATTGTTAATGGGGCCTATAGGGCTCGAACCTATGACCCTCTGCTTGTAAGGCAGATGCTCTCCCAGCTGAGCTAAGACCCCATATGACGACCCAGAAGAGACTCGAACTCTCGACCTCCGCCGTGACAGGGCGGCGCTCTAACCAACTGAGCCACTGGGCCAAATAATATGAAATGGACCTTCGGGGACTCGAACCCAGGACCGACCGGTTATGAGCCGGTTGCTCTAACCAACTGAGCTAAAGGTCCAAATTATCAGTCCCTGATAGGACTAAAGCCGATGATCGGACTCGAACCGATAACCTGCTGATTACAAATCAGCTGCTCTGCCAATTGAGCCACATCGGCCTATCTTTCAAAATGACTCCGACGGGAATCGAACCCGTGTTACCGCCGTGAAAGGGCGATGTCTTAACCTCTTGACCACGGAGCCGGAATAAGGCGCTTAAACGGACAACCATTAAGCGACCGACTACTATCATATCATATGCTTTTTGTTTTTACAAGACTTTTTAGAAAAAAATTTGAACGCTTTATCAGAGTTATTTCATGTTTCAAGACAAACAATATCTTAATTTTTCCCTAATCGCTGTTTCAAATACAGAATGAAATCATCCCATTTCCCCTGCTTAAATCCCGCCTTCCAAATTGGCAGTTCCACACCATTTTTTAACTGAAGGATCAGATACATTTCTATCTCGATCACCGCTTCTATCTCACTATAGGCCACAGTCTTCTCCATATGATCGAAACAATAATGGATCTCATCACCGATCCATATGGTGAGCATTGCCTCATTCCCGTATTTTTCCATGATCTGGCGAATCAATGCTTCCCGCTTTTTGGTCGCGCTGACAGCAAAAACCCCGGCATATATCAGCAGAAGAAGCAGGCCCGCTAATCCGATCACGCCCGCCAGCAGCATAAACTCATTTTTACCGGTCACAAACGCGTAAACCATAGGAACGACCGTCACGATCAAATAGATCACTATTGGAAATCTACGTCGAGCCGCTTTGCGCCTCCACATAGCCAGCAGAATCTCTCGGAGCGTATACTCGTTCATTACAATTTCATTTACAAAACAGTTCTCTTGTTCCTTGCTCATCCTCTTAATTCCTCGCTCATTTCAGATTCCTTTATAAATTCAGGCTGTACTTGCATTATATCACTCAAATACAATTCCGTCATCTAAATATAGAACATCTGCCAAACACAGACTCTTATTTCCTTAAACGACTAATCTCCTTAGAAATCCGATGTCTCGCGATATGCGCCAAGATCATCACCGCTCCGACCAGGACGAACAGCCAGACCGGCCATTTTACCCCCTGGAACGCCAGGATAATGGAGATTCCAAGGAATAGAGAGCTGACCGCTTCTATGAAATCCAGTATCTTTTTATCCTTTTCCTGTAATCTGCTGATCTGTCTGATCCTGTCTGTCTTCATTACATAACCTCCTTTTTCTTTCCAAATATCATCCGCTTTGGTAAAAGAAGGGTCCAGAGTTTGGAATGTCTGCTTCTCTTCACGAATCTTTCTGCAGATTTCTTCAGCCGTCTCTATATTTTCTTTATCCCTTTGGAGTTTCTCCATGTGCCGGTCCATCAGACACTCTAATGAGATCCGCTCTTCTTTTAAGCGCCTGATATCCTCCACAGAAACGTCAATGCTTCTTAGAAACCGGATCTTCTTTAACAGTTCCACATCTTCATCTGAATACATCCGGTAATTATTAGCCTGATGCCTGGACGGTGTGATCAGGCCCGCCTCTTCATAAAAACGGATATTGGCTTTCTTGATCCCGGCTTTCTCTTCCACCTCTTTGATCGTCATAGTCTCCCTCCTTCCTCTTTATCTAACACCTTCCAGTAACTTGAATGTCAAGTAAAAAGATTGATTTCGCGGTTCACTTTTTTACAAATCTTTTCTTTCATGCTATAATACTGGTAAATTAGTTATATTCAGAAATATTATAACAGAAAGAACAAGGTTCGCCGCATGCACAACGATATTTCCAAAAAATCTTATATCAAAGCCGCTTATGACATCCTGCGTGAAGAAGGCCCGGAAGCTCTCACCATCCGCAAGGTCGCGGACCGGCTTCACTGTAACTCCGCCAACCTGTACCGCTATTTTTCCAATCTGGAAGAACTTGCTCTATATGCTTCTTTGAAGTATTTGGATGATTATATCCGTCAGGTAGTAAAGCTTTCTCATTCTGGAAAGCCCATCCTGGAACAGCATCTGGATGTATGGAGCACATTTGCGGATCACGCGTTCCGCAATCCTCAGATTTATAATAATCTGTTTTTTGGGAAATACAGCGATATGCTCAGCAGCGTGATCACTGACTACTATGAACTGTTTCCGGAAGAAACCCTGAATATGAACATGGAATATATTCCTGTATTCCTTAAAGAGGGGGATTTCCTCAAACGAGATTATATGATGCTGGAAAAATGCATCCGGGATGGAATCTTTACAGAGGCGGAAGCTGTGCTGATCAACAAAATGTCCATCTATATCTGCAAAGGCTGTATCAAGACTCTCTTGGACCATCCGGAGAAAGATTCTGAACTCATCAAAGCGGACTTCCTGGAATGTGTAAAAGCCGTTCTTATGACTTACGCTAAAATATAAAAGCACAAAACATCAGGCCCGGTACACCAACGTACATTTGGGCCTGATGTTTCTTTGTTCTGTTCTTTCTCTTTTTCAGTCGTACCTCTACAGCGGCAGTTTCCGCCCAAGTCCCATCTGGACCGCTTTGTCGAAGATCGCCCTTCCCATTACCATATCGCATACGGAGATTCCGATATTGGATACCACGATCAGTTCGTCTGCGGAAGTCCTTCCTTCAATCAGATCTGCCAGCACCTCCCCAGTCTCTCCCTTGATCTGGGGCAGTCCATCCGGGAAATATCCCATGCTTTCAAACAGCTTATGCTCATCTACGCTGTCCACAAAATATTTGTCCGCCTCTCTCTGGATAGCGGGATCCCAGAAAGTATTTAAGTCGCAGGGAAGAATGGTCTGTCCTTTCGATACCCATTCCTTTTTCACAATGCCAAGCGGATTCAGCAAAATGATTGTTGCGGAAGCCATCACATCACACTTAGACGCCATCGTCTTTGGATCGGATTTCTCAATAGGCACATCTACGTATGGCTTTACCGCTTCGATCAGCTGGTCCTGGCGCTCTTCCACTACATCATATATATAGATTTTCTTCAGATTCTTCAAAGTCCGGGGAATATACTTCACATGTTCCATTCCCTGTACACCGCACCCAAACATTCCGAAATATTCCGCGTTTGGATGGAACTTGGCTGCTGTCAGGGCCGTCACTGCCGGCGTCCGCATAGAAGTCAGCCAGGCGCAGTCCATCACAGCATAAGGCACGCCCGTCTCAATATCATTCATGATCTGAAGGCCCGTGGTCTGGGGGAGCTGGAACTCCTTAGGATTCCGGGGGAAGCACTCGATCCACTTGATTCCGCAGGCTTTGCTGTTTGGCACATAGGCCGGCATCGCATGGAAGAACACATCGCTCCAGGGGTGGATCCCGATCTTTGCCGGCATCTCATACTCTTTTCTCCCGTGGTCGATCAGCACATTCTCGATCAGGGACAAGGTCTCGTCCATATCCGGTCCTGCCTTGACACATTCTTCTTTTGTCAGCCAAAGAATTTCTTTCCCCAGATCTACGATCTTCTTCAAATCTTCGTGGTCCTTGGCAAATAATTGTTTTTGTTCTTCGGTTGCTGTGTAAGCCATAATGATTCCTCCTTCTTAATTTTTTGACAGCCTTCTTGCTGTCTGTCCCGCAATGTTAAAAATTAATCATGATTAATTTTATTTCTATCTTGATTATATCCTTCTTACTTTCCTTCTGTCAACCAAATAATTAATCATGATTAATCCTTGTAGATACGCACAAAAAAGGATCCGGCTTTTTGTGGTTTCTCACGAAACGCCGGATCCTTTTTCCCCTTATCTTGTAAAGTTGGTCAGCACTTTCTCATTATCTGGATGGTCTAATCCATGTTCCCTGCCCAGGGCAATGCATTTGAGCATCCACGCCATGTTTTTCCCAATGTTATACATAGTCATCAGGCCCTCTTTATCTTCCTGGACCTCTTCCGGCTGCGCCCCATATACATGATTCCAATAGGTGGAAGAAACCACCGGCATGGAACAAATCGTAAAATACTTATTGATCACATCGAAAGAAGCCGTCGTTCCTGCTCTCCTTGCGCTCAAGACTGCCGCCGCCGGCTTAAAGGCGAAAGCTTTCCCGCAGGAATAGAACGCCCGATCCATAAAAGTCAAAAGCCGGCCGCTTGGATGGGCGTAATAGACGGGTGAGCCGAACACGAAGCCGTCCGCCTCCTTTGCTTTCTCCACGAACTCATTGACGCAGTCGTCAAAGACGCATTTCCCGGTCTCCCTGCACTTATGACAGGCGATACAGTCGGGCAGTCCCGCATTTCCGATGAAGAACATTTCCGTCTCAATGCCTTCTTCCTTAAGCGCCCGCTCCACTTCTGCAAGCGCCGCGTTGGTACATCCGTTTTTCCTGGAACTTCCATTTACGAGAATTACTTTCATAATAATCTTACCTCCATTCAATTTTTCCTTTTTTCCTAGGCGCGGTTCTCCGGTAAGTGACTGCCGGGTATCCCATCAGCATACAGCAGGCCACCTGCTCGCCGGTGATCCCCAGCCATTCCTTTAATCTCTCACTGCCCTCGATCACATGCATCAGATATCCATTGTAAAGGACGCCAGCCCCTGAAGCCACCGCCATTTGTTCGATGTTCGCCGCCGCAAGCCCTCCGTCCAGTATCTCCACCCCCGGTGTGATGACCAGAACCGACGGGGCATTAAAGAAAAGGGCGTCGTCTTTTTTATCCCGTTTCTGCCGCAGATAAAACAACTGGAACATCCTGGCCAGCGGATCCTCTTTTCCCATCTTCTCTGTAAGATGCGATATTTCCTG
Source organism: Lachnospiraceae bacterium KGMB03038 (assembly GCA_007361935.1). NCBI lineage: Bacteria > Bacillati > Bacillota > Clostridia > Lachnospirales > Lachnospiraceae > Lachnospiraceae bacterium KGMB03038. The sequence goes on from CP041667.1 coordinate 2,776,504, forward strand.
CCATACCAGCTCTTTAAACGCATCCAGCTCTTTCTGGATCAGGATAAAACGGCAGTCCTGCGTATTCCGCGCCGTAGCCGTATATCTTCCGGCATTCAAAATCCGCACCATCTTCTCCGGTTCGATCGGCGTCTCCTTGTAGTTTCGAACACTCCTGCGGAATTTCACCGCGTGAAGAAAATTCTCCGGCTTAATGGAAAAGGTATCCGCGTCATACTCTTCTACCTCTTCCATGTCATACTCAGGAATCGTCACCGCGCCTGTGGGACAGACGGCAACACAGTGGCCGCAGTGAAAACAGTCTTTGATATATACCGCCTTCCCTTCTTCCAGCCGGATCGCTCCCCCTAAACAATCGTTCACACAGGCTTTACAGCCAATACAGCGTTTCGGATCGATCTTGATCATACCGAAAACCTCCTTCTTACTAAGTTCTGTTGATTCTATTCGTCCATTACGGATCATGGATCGCGATAAACCGCATCCCAAAAGGCCCGGTATGCTCGCATACCACCTTGGGCTTTCCTTCATTGATCTCCCGGTAGATGGAGGACGAAACCTCCGCCTCCGCCGTTTCTCCCTCCGGCAGCTGCACTTCCACATAATAGGAATCTAACCATTTGTCCGATTCATCCACTCTGGTTCCAACGATCTGAGCCGGATAGTGATTCTCCTTCGCCGGCTGGGAGACCGCCAGAACAGAAGCGTCCATGATCCCCATAGACAACACCAAAAACGGGAACCAGACCAATCCCATTGTCAGCTTCCGCAGACGGGCTTTCTTGGTCCGGAACAGGGTGATTACCCACAGGATGGCAGTCAAAACTACCGTTCCGATCCAGAATTTCTCTTCTCCGGTCACATAATTGACCTGCCGGGTCAGCACGCCATTGGTCACAAAGAGCATGATCAGCCCTCCGTGGAGATAGGCCATCCCCATTCCCACATGCCGCCGCTTCCATTCCTTTGAGGCATTGGCGTCCAGCCAGAACATGACCTCGTCAAATACCCAGGCATAGATACAATAGGAAAGAGGAAGCAGCTCGATCAAAAGCAGTTGGTATTTCAGCGCCAAAAGGTCTGTGGGACAGAAAAAGAAAAGGAGAATGGAAAGCAGTACATTCACCAGTACCAGAATCCGAAATCCTTTTCTGATCCGGTCCGCGTGAAGGGTCTGTTCCGTCTCCTGATCGGGCGTCCACTGGATTTCATTCATCTGACGCCATTTTTCCATCTTATCTTCCCGCCACGCGTCTCCCAGCCAGGAGGGAATTTTCCCCTCCAGGGCTGTAAACAATTCCTCCGCGTGCCGCATGTTGTATTCAAACCGGAACAGCTTCTCCCCATTTCTTCCAATCGCCACAAAATCCCCAAAGGAAGGCTTCAGCCTCACTTCCTTGATCTCGCTCTTTGAGAAATCCCAGTTCCTTCCAAAAGCGGTAGCGCCCCATATTCTCTGGTCATCCGCCAGGATCCTGCGATTGCGGTAGTCGCTCCAGCAGGCCGCCCATCCAAACAGCAGCAGGGCCAGGACCGCCGCCAAGATCAGCGCTGCCCCGTTATCTGCCATCGCAAATCCAAAGACTGCCGCCGCCGCAAGAAGTCCGATGCCATAAAGCGCCCAGGCCAGTCCTACTCCCAGCTTCGATTCATACACGATGATCTTTGCTCTGGAAAAATCCACCCTGCGTTCTCTTGCGATGAGGATCCCCCAGATTCCCATGGCAACTTCCCAGATTCCCGCAATTCCGCAGCTTATCCAGGAAACCGGCCCCATCTCTTCGTCCGTCATAGAAATAAACAGGCAGACAAACATAAAAAGCCCCGCCAGAATCAGCAGGATACTTCCGGCCATCAACAGATTCTGCCTTTTCTCAAACTGACAGCGAAGCCTCTCTCTTTCCCTCTCCATCCTACGTTTCTCTCTTTCCTCTTCTTTCTTTAGATCAGGATATAGCTTCCGTCTGCCTCCTCTGATACAGAACACTGGTAAAATTCCCGCAGCGCCTTAATAAGATAAGCAGTATCCCTGCTTCCTCCCGTTTCATAGGCCGAATGCATGGCAAGCTGGGCCAGTCCGATATCCGCCGTTGGGATTGAAACCTGAGTGCCGGACAGACTGCCAAGGGTAGATCCTCCCGGCATATCCGACCGGTTGGCGAAAACCTGACAGGGTACTCCCGCTTGGCCGCAGACTTGGCGGAAAACAGCCGCTGAGAATCCATCCGTACTATATCTTTGGTTGGCGCTGAACTTGATCACCACGCCGCCATTGAGCACAGGCTTGTTTGTGGGACAGGATCTGTCCCCATAGTTGGGATGGACTCCATGAGCATTATCTGCCGAGACCATGAAGCTCATAGCCAGCATCTGACGGTATCCGGCAGCCGTCTTTCCTAAGCTTTCACTGACTCTGACCAGAACGTCCGACAGGAATGTAGAGTCTGCCCCCTGCCTAGTCATACTTCCCACTTCTTCATTATCGAACACACAAAGGACCGGAATACTGCCGCCCTCTTTTGCGTCCAGAAATGCCCGAAGGGAAGCGTACGCGCATTGCAGGTCGTCCAGGCGGCCAATGGAGATAAATTCACCCGAGCCGCCCCAAACGCTTCCTTTCATCCGGTTATAGACAAACAGATCGTATCCCGCGATCCGCTCCCTCTCTGTGCCGGCCGCTGCCGCCGCCTGGTCCATCAGTCCCTTTCTGCCGCCCTGGCTGCGGTACAGAGGGAGCATGTCCTTTTGCACGTTATATTTGATTCCTTCATTGGCGTTCCGGTTCATGTGGATCGCAAGACTGGGGATCAGGCACACGTCTCCGCCCAGGTCTATGAGCTTGCTTACCAGCCTGCCGCCCTGGTGGATCAGCAGCCGTCCCGCTATGCCAAGGGGACGGTCAAACCAGGTCGAGCACAACATTCCCCCGTATTTTTCCACATTTAATTTTACCAGACCGCCATCCGCCTCCATCTCCGGGTTTTCCTTCAGCTTCAGCCCTGGAGAGTCGCTGTGGCTTGCCGCGATCTGGAATCCTTTCACAGTCCCATGGGGAATCCGAAACGCTGTCAGGGACGAACCATTCCGGACCACATAATACCGGCCGCCATCCTTCAGCTTCCATTCACCGCGCTCCGATAGTTCCTGGTACCCTTGTCCTTCCAGTTCTTTTTTCATCCGTTCCACCGCATGGTAGGCGGTAGGACTGGCTTCAATAAATTCAAATAATCCTTTTACTGTACTCTGCTCCATCCTAGTCCTCCTTTCCCATCTTCATCCACGGAATCCCCCTGTGTTCCATACTTTTTTCCATCTGTTCCAGATTCTGGTCCGAATGTTCCAATTCCCGCGAGAAGCGATAGAGGATCTCTGTCATATCCTCTAAGTCTAATGTCCCCTCGTTTTTCAGCCACCGGGCCTTCCAAAGCTCATAGATCAGAAAGGCGCTGACAGCCGCCATTCTAGCCTTTCCCCAGATCCTTCCATCATAGACCGCCCCGCAGAAATAAGTGGAGATAAAGTAAACCAGAATCTGCTCGCATGCCGTCTCCCAGTCCGGCATCCGGCGTTTCATCCATTCCCGGAACGCTGCTTCTGTCTCTTGATACGGTACGGCCCCTCCTTGATAGAGGAAAATTTCACTTTCCCGCAGCAGGCGCTCCCAATCCTCCCGGAGTAATTCCAACTGATATAACGTCTGGAACTCTCTCCTGGAATCCTGGAACCGTTTCTTTGCTTGGCTCTCGTAAGCCTCCAGCCTTTTTCCGGTATATTCCGCGGCCGCCCCGCTCTCATACCGGTCATATAATTCCCCGCAGGCAAAAATCATGCCCCGGCGCATCCGCCTCTCCATATCATGGGCCAGCCCAAGGACCAGCCCTGCCCGCAGCCGCACCGGATGGCTCCTATTCTGCAAAATCCGGATCATAACATCTCTTCCATCCGCCAGCAGGGAATAGGTAAGCTCGTCGAAATCCTGGTACGATTCCTGCCCTTTCCGCTCAAAGCTCAGGAACCGCACAGGCTCTTTCTTCTTCAACAGGATCCTGGCCGCCTCCGGGCAGGAAACCGACAGTGTCACTTCCCGCACATTTTCAAACTCTTCGATATGCCGGGGATACAGTCTGCAGGTCCGGCACAGGCCTTTGGGTCCAAGCTGCTTATAAATGCCGCACAAGTTCCTCTCATCCAGAAACGCGCATCGTTCATCCTTCCGCCTCTGGAATACCTTCTCCTTCCATTGGATCTGTCTGCGCAGCCGTTTACCAAAGGTTCCGCCTATCTTCCGGTAACGCGTAAGCGTCTTTCCATCGATCACGATCTGCCATCCGGCGCAGCAGGTGTCTTCGCACCGGTCAGCAATGCATTGGAATTCTCTGTAATAATCTGGAAACGTATACAACATCTTCTCTCACTCCTACGGTTATGATTATAGCACTGAATACTATCACGGTCAAAAAATCCAAATCCCCTTTTGACCCGAACTTCATAAAATGTTACTATAATCTTACACTACGCAGTTTTCTAAAGTCTTAGCTCACTTCTAGTACAACGCGCAAGAACATTATGTGAGGAAGCGATTATCTTGCCAAAAGCAATGTCTCAGGAACAAAAATATGAAATGATGACCCAGGCCCCTATCCACGGTCTGATCGGCCGGCTTTCCGTCCCCACCATCATCAGCATGCTCATCACCTCTTTCTACAACATGGCTGACACCTTTTTCGTGGGAAAGCTCAGCACCAGCGCCACTGCCGCGGTCGGCGTTGTCTTTCCCGTCATGGCCATCATACAGGCTCTGGGCTTCTTCTGCGGCCACGGTTCTGGAAACTCCATCTCCAGACGGCTGGGCTCCAAAGATACCCAGGCCGCCAAAGAGCTGGCTTCAACCGGATTTTTCCTGGCTTTTGGCTTAGGAATCCTGGTCATGGTCCTGGGACTTCTCTTCCTGGAACCCCTGTCTTATCTCCTGGGTTCCACGGATACGATCCTGCCTTACACCAAGGCCTATCTGCGGGTCATCCTTCTGGGCGCTCCCTATATGACCGCCCAGCTTGTATTAAATAACCAGATCCGGTTCCAGGGAAACGCTTTCTATTCCATGATCGGAATCACCGCCGGCGGAGTCCTGAATGTGATCCTGGACCCTATTTTTATCTTCGTGCTCCACCTTGGCATCTCAGGCGCCGCCATTGCCACAATCCTCAGCCAGTTCGTCAGTTTCTGTCTGCTTCTTTTAGGAATCCGAATCTCCCGGTGCATCCCGATCCATATCCGGAATGTCCGCTTTTCCAGGGATCGGCTGCGGGAGATCGTAGGCGGAGGACTTCCTTCTCTATTCCGGCAGGGCCTTGGAAGCGTGGCCACTATGACCCTCAATGTAGCGGCCAATCCTTACGGCGATGCGGCAATCGCGGCCATGTCTGTGGTCAGCCGCATCACTATGTTCGCCAATTCGGCCCTGATCGGATTTGGCCAGGGATTCCAGCCTGTCTGCGGATTTAATTATGGTGCCGGGAAATACAGCCGTGTCAAGGAAGCCTTCTGGTTCTGTGTAAAGGTTGCTACTGCTGCGTTATGCATGATCGCTATTACAGGCGGTATCCTCTCCGGTCATCTCATCTGGATCTTCCGCAATGATGCGGATGTGATCCGAATCGGCACCACCGCGTTAAGATTTCAATGTCTGACCTTCGTGCTAAACGGCTGGATCACCATGAACAATATGATGATGCAGACCATGGGGAAAACATTTCCCGCTACTTTGCTGGCCTCCTCCCGCCAGGGACTCTTCTTTATTCCGGCGCTCCTGATCCTCCCTCAGTTTCTGGGACTTCTTGGTATCCAGGCCGCCCAGGCAGTGTCCGATATTTTTACATTTGTCCTGACTACAGTCCTAAACCGGAGGGTAATGAGGTCTCTGACTCCAGATTCTGATCAGAAGCCGGCCGGACACTAAAAGGGAGCGGCATATCTTGCCGTCTCCCTTTTTTAATATCGAGCATATTTCTCATTTGCTTAAGATCTATTCTTCCCCTTTGCCAAGCCGCAATATAACACGAATCCCAGGAAAAGAACAGCGGCTGCCATCCACCCGGCCAGGACCGCCGTCCCCTGCCCGGCAAATTTATCATAATACCCCTTCAAATAGATCACCATGATGATCAGAGGAATCCCATAAGCCACATACGTCTTAAGTCCGGCTGGAAATTTGGGCCCCTTTCCGGTATTGGCTTCCTCGAGGAACTTGTCCCAGCCCCATCCATTCTTTCTTGTGCAGAACATAAGATATCCCAGACTTCCCAGCGGAAGCAGGTTGTTAGACACAATGAAGTCTTCCAGGTCCATGATCGTGCTCCCCTCGCCCAAAGGCTGAAAGCCGGATAATACATTAAAGCCCAATACGCAGGGCATACTCAGCAGGATGATCAAAACCGCGCTGACCGCCACACTTTTATTCCTGGACCATCCAAAGAGGTCCATATCAAAGGAAATGATATTTTCAAACACAGCGACTACCGTAGTAAAAGCCGCAAACGTCAGGAACAAGAAAAAGAGTCCTCCCCAAAAGGCGCCTCCCGGAATCTGGGCGAAAATATTGGGAATGGTAATAAAGATCAGGCTGGGGCCGGATCCCGGCTCAATTCCAAACGCAAAGCAGGCTGGAATGATAATGAACCCCGCTGTTAAAGCCACACTGGTATCCAACGCTGTGATGCTCACCGCTTCTCCCAGAAGCGTCCGCTCTTTGGGCATATAGCTGCCAAAGATCATCATAGCCCCAATACCGATCGACAGCGTAAAAAAGGACTGGCTCAGAGCCGCGAAGATTACATTCCCGATCCCTTGCTCCGCCATCTTCTCAAAATCCGGGACCAGATAGAACCGGATTCCTTCTCCGGCCCCTTCCATGAATACCGAGTGGATCGCCAGCGCCACCATCAATACCAATAGAATAGACATCATAAATTTCGATGCCCGCTCGATTCCCTTCTGTATCCCAAAGATACATACCGCAAAACCGATCACACAGATCAGGATCGTCCAGAAGGCCATGACAGGCAGATTCCCCATTACATCGGAGAAAGCCGCGGTCACCTGCTCTGTGGAAGCGCCATTGAAATCTCCTTTAACGCTCTTCCAGCAATAGTACAAAAGCCATCCTCCTACCGTGGTATAAAACATCATCAGCAGATAACTGCCCACGATGCCAATCCACTTCGTCCAGTGCCATTTTGTCCCTTCCGGCTCTAACTCTTCAAAAGAGGCCGCCACGCTGAACCGGCTGGCACGCCCGATGGAAAACTCACATACCAGGACAGGAATCCCCATGATCAGCAAAAAGACCAGGTAGATCAAAATAAATGCCGCCCCTCCATATTCCCCGCAAAGATACGGGAATTTCCAAACATTTCCAATTCCGATGGCGCATCCTGCGGATACCAGGATGAACCCGATCCGAGAACCAAACGTCTCTCTTTTCATACCTCTCTTCCCCCTCTATCTAGAACATTTGAACAGAAGATCTTCCCATCTTCTGTCTACTTCTTTCTGAAATTCTTCGATGAGATACTCATTTCCTTGTTTAAACAAATGCTTAAATCGTCCCTGTTTCCTGAGGAACTCCTCGATCGGCAGTTTCTTCTTAGGTTCGTAATTTAAGATCCATTTCCCTTCTTCCACTTCAAACAGCGGCCAATAACAAGTCTCCACTGCCAGCCTGCAGATTTCCATAATATCCGGCGTATGGTATCTCCATCCTCTGGGACATGGAGCCATAATATTCAGAAATGCCGCCCCCGGTGTATAGATCGCTTTCTCTGATTTGATATGCATATCTTTAAAGTTCTGGATAAAGGTCGTCTGGGCTGCGTAAGGAATGTCATGGGCTGCTATGACGGCCGCCAAGTCCTTGCGGTTCTGGGGCTTTCCATGGCTCTGGCTCCCTGCCGGCGTAGTGGTAGTATCCGCATACATAGGAGTGGCGGAAGAACGCTGTATGCCCGTATTCATATAAGCCCCGTTATCATAACATACATAGACCATGTCCTGGTTGCGCTCCATGGCGCCGGACAGAGACTGCAGTCCAATATCATAGGTTCCTCCATCCCCGCCGAAGGCAATAAATTTGTAATTGTCTTTTAATCTGCCTTTCCGCTTCAGCGCTTTATACGCCCCCTCCACACCGCTTAGAGTCGCGCCCGCGTTTTCAAACGCGTTGTGGATATAACTGTCCTCCCAGGAAGTATAAGGATAGGTAAAAGTAGACACCTCCAGACAGCCGGTAGCGTTGCCGATCACTGCTTTGTCTCCTTCATGAAGGCCCCGCAGGACATTGCGCACCGCGATGGTGCCGCCGCATCCCGCGCACATTCTGTGTCCGGGAGCAAGACGTTCCGGTTTACTCATCGTCTCTTTGAAATTATAAGCCATGCGATCTCTCCTCTCCCTTTGTTCTCAATCCAAGATAACGGTAAGTCTCTCCCGCGTCTTGATCCTTCTGGATCTGTTCCAGATCCGCAAATACCTGGGCAATGTCTTCTACCCGCACATCTCTTCCGCCAAGCCCATATATGTAGTTGACCGCCAGCGCTTTTGCTCTCGCCCGGTACAGGGCAGCCATTACATCCGCCCCCAAAGGTCCGCCGTGATTACTGAAGCTTTCCGCCCGGTCCATAATGGCTACCGCCTGGACATCCGCCAGGGCCTGGGCAATCTCCTCCGCCGGGAAAGGACGGTAGAGTCTGATCTTGATCAGGCCCACCTTCTCCCCCTGGTTCCTTAACTGATCTACCGCATCCTTGGCTGTTCCCGCCGCGGATCCGATGAGCACGACAGCCCGTTTCGCCCCATCCATCCGGTATTCCTCAAACAGGCCGTATTCCCGGCCGGAGATCTTTGCGAAATCTTCCGCCACCTGGGACACCACTCTTGGGACGTTTCTAGTCCCTTCCGCCTGATTCCGTTTTGCCTCCATATAATAATCTGTAATGGAATAGGGACCTACTGCCGCGGGACATTCTGGATTCAGAAGATAAGTTTCTGGTTCATAGTCCCCTACAAACCCTCTTACTTCCTCATCCTCCAGGAGTTCAATATTTTCTACCGCATGGCTGGTAATAAATCCATCCTGGCAGATCATAATAGGAAGTTTCACATCTTTATGTTCTGCAATCCGGTATGCCTGGACCATATTATCGTAGGCTTCCTGATTATTTTCCGCATAGATCTGGATCCATCCGGTATCTCTCGCGCCCATACTGTCCGAGTGATCACAGTTGATGTTGATAGGACCGGACAGCGCCCGGTTCACAAGCGCAAGAGCGATCGGAAGGCGATTGGATGCCGCGATATAAAGTTCTTCCCACATATAAGCAAGACCACAGGACGATGTGGCCGTCAGACTCCTGGCCCCTGCCGCGGAAGCGCCGATAGCCGCGCTCATAGAGCTGTGCTCGCTTTCTACTGGAATAAACTCTGTATCTACCTGTCCATTTGCCACAAAAGAAGCAAAATACTGAGGAATCTCTGTGGACGGTGTGATCGGAAACGCCGGGAACACATCCGGATTGATCTGGCGCAGCGCCACCGCCACTGCTTCGTTTCCTGATAAACGCTCTCTTCTCCCCATAACTATTCCACCCCTTCCATTGTAATCGCCCCAAAGGGACAAGATTTCACACAAATCCCGCATCCTTTGCAGTGATCGTAATCAAACGCGCCTCGTTTTCCATCCTGTACCGGAATACAGCTGTCTGGGCAGACAGGCGTACATAAAAGGCACTGTTTGCACTTTTCTTCTATAAATACCGGTTTGTCGGTTGACCACTCACCGGTTTTGAATGATCTGGAAGTTCCGGCTCCGGCGATCACCATTCCTTCGGTCAGGTCTTCCCAGCTCACTTTTACATCCAGTCGATCAATCTCTGCCGCCATCAGCGCACCTCCTTAAATGCCATCTTAAGAGCTTTCATATTTCCATCGATCACTTCCGGCTTCCCGGCAAATTTATGACGGAAGGATGCTTCCATTTCCTTCATAAAACGATCTTCTTCCATGATCCCGGCCACTTTCACGATAGCCGCCAGCATTGGGGTGTTGGGAAAATATCTTCCCATAGCCTCCATTGATACTTTATGGGCGTCTATAGTATAGACCGCGCCCTCATATCCTCTTAAATGCGGAAGGATTGCTTCTTTTGGCTTTGCGGTATTGACCAGAATCGCTCCTTCCTTTTTCAGGCCGGCCGTCACGTCTACGGCTTCCAGGAGAGATTCATCCACCACTACTACATACTTTGGGTCGTAGATATTGGAATGTACCCGGATCTTCACATCACTGATCCGGTTGTACGCGGTGATCGGCGCGCCCATACGCTCCGGTCCGTATTCCGGGAATCCCTGCACATACTTTCCCGTTTGGAAAGCCACGTCCGCAAGGAGAAGCGCCGCTGTCTTGGCACCTTGTCCGCCCCGGCCGTGCCATCTGATCTCGATTGCTTCACTCATATTCCTTCTTCCTTTCTGTCCATTATCTTTCTATTCTACTGTAAGATCCTCTTTCTGTCCAGATGCCTTTCATAGGCAGGCGGGCAAAATGCCAAAAAACAGCGGCCATTTGGCCGCTGCCTCCCTATTTCCCCTCTGCGCGTGTGTTTCGGATGATCTTACGGATCGGCAGGATACAGGCCGGCGATACAGAAAGCTCATCCACTCCCATTTTCAAAAATGTCTCTGTCAATGCGGTATCCGCCCCCAATTCTCCACAGATTCCTACCCAGCATCCTTCCTTGTGTCCGTTTTCCACCGTCATCTGGATCATCCGCAGGACCGCCGGATGGTGCGGATCATAGATGTTATCCAGCTTCGCGTTCTGTCTGTCGATAGCCAGCGTATACTGAGTCAGATCATTGGTGCCGATACTGAAAAAATCCACTTCCTTAGCCAGCTCCGCGCTGATCATGACGGCCGCCGGCGTCTCGATCATGATCCCCTGCTCGATCTCTCCATAGGGAATCTCTTTTGCGTCAAATTCCGCCTGGATTGATGTCATGATCTTTTTGATCCTGCGTACTTCATCCACAGAGATGATCATAGGATACATGACTGCCAGATTCCCATAGGCGCTGGCCCGCAGAAGCGCCCGAAGCTGGGTTCTGAATACTTCCTCACGATCCAGACAGATCCGGATCGCCCGATATCCCATAGCCGGATTCTCTTCTTTGTCCAATCGGAAATAGTCCACCTGCTTGTCCGCCCCGATATCCAGTGTCCGAATGACAACTTTTCTCCCGGCCATCATCTCCAGCGCTGATTTGTAAGCCTGGAACTGTTCCTCTTCGCTGGGATAATCCTGTTTCTCCAAATAGAGAAACTCACTTCGGAACAATCCGATACCATCCGCATCGTTCTCCAGCACTTTGGCGATATCTCCCTCGCTCCCGATATTGGCAAAAAGCCGGATTCGTTTCCCATCCAGGGTAATGTCTTCTTTCCCTTTCAATTCCTGAAGCAGCGACCTCTGCCGCTCCTGTTCTTCCTGCTTTGTCCGATAATCTGCCAGTGTATCCTCGTCTGGATCCAGAATCAGTTCCCCCTTGTCGCCATCGATCACCGCCATCTTTCCATTGAGTCTCTCATCCACAGGAATCCCGATCAAGGCCGGAATATTCATGGTCCGGGCCAGGATAGCGGTATGAGAATTGGAAGAACCAAATTCTGTCACAAATCCCAGAAGTTTTGACTTGTCCATCTGGACTGTTTCACTGGGCGCCAAATCCTTGGCCGCCAGAATCACCGGCTCATCTCCCAGATCCCCGGAATTCTCGCTTCCCTGCAGAATCCGTATCACCCGTTCCGCAATATCCTTGATATCCGCGGAACGGGCCTGAAAATATTCGTCTTCCATCTGGGCAAACATTTTGGAGAAGTTATCGCCTGTAGCGGCCACAGCATATTCTGCGTTTACCTTCTGTCCATCGATCATATTGAAAATGGAGTCGTTAAAATCTTCATCCTCCAGCATCATAGCATGGACTTCAAAAATAGCGGCGTTAACTTCTCCCACTTCTTTGAGCGCTTTCTCATAAAGCTCGTTTAACTGCCGCGCGGCTGTCTCTTTTGCCGCTTCATATCTGGCCTTCTCAGCCTCCGCATCCGCCGCGCTCCTGCGCTGCACCACCTGTTCCCCCTTAGAATAGCACAAGATTCTTCCGATGGCGGTGCCTTTTAAAATGGATTTCCCGGCATACTTTTCCATCTTGGTGTTCTCCCTTCCTTCTGTCCCGCGATTACAGATTCTCTTTGAAGAAAGTCTCCATCGCGGCGATTGCCTCTTCCTCATCTGGGCCGTCTGCTGTGATAGTGATCTCTGTCCCGTGTTTGATCCCCATCCCCATCACTGCCAGCAGTTTCCCAGCTTCCGCTGTTTTCCCGTTTCCTTCCAAAGTGATCTTGGACTGGAATTTCTTCACTTCTTTTTGCAGAACTCCTGCTGGTCTCGCGTGGATTCCTAATTCATCCTGGATAGTGTACTTAATCGTTTTCATAGATCATCTCTCCTTTTTTAATGTATTATATTATGATACCAGAGCCGTCAAAGGCCCTCTGTACTGCCGTGTTTATTTCCAATTCTCCCCGTTTCAGTCCTTCTTGTACAGAACCGCCGCCTCATAAGGCCGCAGAGTGATCCCGCCTTCTTCCGGCGCCGGGTCTTTATAATTACTCAGAAGACAGCTATACTGTTTCAGATCCTCGTCCATCTCCCAGGCCGTCTCCTTCCCGTAGAAATTACAGATCACAAGCAGTGTCTCCCCCTTCCAGCGCCGGCGGTAGGCAAGCACAGAAGGATGGGCTTCATCCAGCGGCTCAAAATCTCCATATCCTATGATATCATACTCTTTGCGCAAAGCCGCCAGTTTTTGATAATAATGGAAGATAGAATCTTCATCTTCCAGCTCCGCCTCCGCATTGACTGTATGGTAATTAGGATTCACCTCTATCCAGGGTTTCCCCGATGTAAACCCGCCGTTCTCCTCATCCTTCCACTGTACCGGCGTACGGCTGTTGTCTCTGGAGTGGATCTGAAGGATCTGGTACGCGTTTTCTTCTGTCAGCCCCTTCTCCTGAAGAATCCGAAAATGATTCAGACTTTCCACATCCCGGTACTGGGAGATGTCTGTAAATCCCGGATTGGTCATCCCCAGTTCTTCTCCCTGATAAATATATGGAGTACCTCTGAGACAATGGATGACTGTAGCCAGCATCTTCCCCGATTCCTTCCAGTATCTTTTGGTATTTCCAAATCTGGATACCACTCTTGGCTGGTCGTGATTACACCAGAATACGGCATTCCAAGCATGGTGCTCCGCCATATGGGTCTGCCAGTCAAACAAGATCCTTTTTAATTTGAGAAAATCAAAGGGAACCATGACCCATTTCTCATTTCCCATAAAATCTACTTTCAAATGATGGAAACTAAAGACCATAGAAAGCTCTTTTCCATCCTCTCCCGCGTAACGGTAACAGTTCTCCATCGTAGTGCTGGACATCTCGCCTACAGTAATGATCTGAGCGTCTGTTCCGAAAGTCGTTTCGTTTAGTTCCTGAAGATATTCATGGATCTTAGGCCCATCTGTATAGAACCGGCGGCCGTCGCCCTCATCGTCGTCCTCATATTTCCCCTTACTGATCAAATTGACCACATCAAACCGGAATCCTTTGACGCCTTTTTCCATCCAGAATCGGACCACCTTCTGGATCTCTTTTCTCACTTCCGGATTTTCCCAGTTTAAATCCGGCTGAGTCACATCAAAAAGATGCAGATAATATTCGTCAAATTCCTCCACATACTCCCAAGCGCTCCCGCCAAACTTACTCTCCCAGTTGGTAGGCGGCGTTCCCGGCTTCTTCCCTTTTCGGAAGATATAAAACTCTTTATATTTCTCATCTCCGGCAAGCGCCTTCTGGAACCATTCGTGATGGCTGGATGTATGATTGAAAACCATATCAAACATCAAGGATATCCCTCGTTCTCCGGCTTCCCGGATCAACTCTTCCAGATCTTCCATCGTCCCATATCTTGGGTCCACCCGGTAATAATCTTCCACATCGTATCCATTATCATTCTGCGGGGATACAAAAAATGGCGTCAGCCAGATATAATCCGCCCCAAGCTCTTTGATATAATCCAGCTTTTCCGTTACCCCTTTCAGATCTCCAAAGCCATCCCCATTACTGTCATAGAAAGACTTTGGATAAATCTGATATACGACACTCTTCTTAAAATCTGACATCGCCGTCCCTCCTTACGCGAATCTGATGATCGGGGTCTCTCCCGCCACAGCGTCCATTCCTGAAAGATATTCGGCGCTGCCCGCTTCTCCTTCTTCCGTCACAATAAACACGGTCACAGAAGGATGGCCCGCCGCGCGGATCTTTTCTTTATCAAAGCGGATCAGCGGCTGGCCTTCCTTGACCTGCTGCCCTTGTTCCACCAAAAGCTCAAAGCCGTCTCCTCCCATGTCTACCGTATCGATGCCGACATGGATCAAAAGTTCCGCGCCGTTGGCAAATACCAGGCCGCAGGCATGTCCGGTATCCGCCATGACCACGCCCACCGTGGCGTCTCCCGGCGCGACTACTGTATCATTCTCCGGCTCAATGGCGACTCCTTCTCCCATCACACACTGAGAGAAGACCTCGTCTGGTACTTCACTGATGGGAATCACCTTTCCCGTCAGCCCTGCTTTCAGCTCTGTGACCCCGGTTGGCGTTTCCTGTTCTTTTTCATCCTGCTCTTCCGCTTCTTTCTCTTTTATGTCAGCTTCTTCGCCAAACAAGTCCGCTTTGGACAGTTTCGCCTTCCCCACCATAAAAGTAAGGATAAACGGGACCACGACGGCAGTCAGCATGGCAAGGGCAAAGACCAGGTAATACTGAGGCACGATCGAAAGAATCCCCGGCAAGCCGCCGACGCCGATACTTAAAGCCTGGACTCCAAATCCCACGGAGATCACAGCCGCGCAGGCCGATCCGACCATCCCGCAGAACAGAGGAAATCCGTATCTCAAATTCACGCCGAACAACGCCGGCTCTGTAACCCCCAGATAGCAGGAGATACATGCCGGTACATTTACCTGCTGAGCGCGCTCATTCTTCTTCTGCAATACGCTCATCGCTAAAACCGCGGAACCCTGGGCAATATTGCTCAATGCGATCATCGGCCATAAGATCGTAGTCTGGGTGGGTGTAGACGCGATCAGCTGGCTGTCAATGGCATTGGTCATATGATGCAGCCCCGTCATGACTACGGGAGCGTACAGAAAGCCAAAGATCCCCGCGAATATAAAACGAAAATCCGAAGTCAGACCTGCGTAGACCACGTCCGCGATCGCGTTTCCGATGGTCCAGCCGACAGGGCCAACGACCATATGTGCGATGAATACCGCCGGTACCAGCGAGCAAAAGGGAACCACGATCATACTGACTACCGCCGGGCAGATCTTACGGAAGAATTTCTCCAGATATACCAGGACAAATCCTGCCAGCATAGCCGCGATTACCTGGCCCTGATATCCGATCATTTGAACCTTGGCAAACCCAAAGTCCCAAACCGGAATCTGATCCGCCGGAGTGGAAGCCACATCAAATCCATTCAGGAGCTGAGAAGAAACCAAGGTCAATCCCAAGATGATCCCAAGGATCTGCGTTGTCCCCATCTTCTTCGTGATAGACCACACGATATCTACCGGAAGCAACCAGAATACCGCCTCTCCGATCAGCCAAAGGAAGCTGTCAACACCTGCCCAGAATTGAGAAATATCTACTAATGTTTTGGTCCCGTTTTCAAAAAACGCGATGCTGTCGATCACATTGCGGAAGCCCAGCACAAGACCTCCGCATATCAGCGCGGGGATGATGGGCGCGAAAATCTCTCCCAGATTGCTCATCAGGCGCTGAAGCCAACTCTGATTTGTTTTGGCCGCCTGCTTGGCCGCCTCCTTACTGACCCCTTCGACTCCCGCGTATGCTGTAAATTCGTTATAGAAGGTAGATACGTCATTCCCGATGATCACCTGATACTGTCCGGCCTGGGTAAAGGTACCCTTGACCGCCTTAATCTTCTCGATTGCCTTGGTATCTGCTTTCTTCTCATCCACCAGAACGAATCTCATTCTTGTCATACAGTGGGATACCGCTGAAATATTTTCTTTCCCGCCGATCAGTTTCAGCAGTTCTTGTACATCTTCCGTGTACCTTGCCATGTTTGTGCCTCCTACATGATTCCTTTAGCTTGTTTAAACAAGTAGAATATAGCACACTTGTTTAAACATGTCAACGCATTTCCTTGACTTTTCCGCTAATCTCTTTATAATAAAATCAGAAAGATGTTTAAACAAGTAACCCTCACGAAAGACAGGTCGAAGCATTATGCCAAAAGCAAAATATAATGAGATCTATCGGGATCTGAAGCAAAAAATAGAAAATGAGGAATATGCCTATCAGGATCTTCTTCCATCGGAACACTCTCTGGTGGCCGCCTATGGATGTTCCAGAAATACGATCCGCCGGGCCGTCGCTCAGTTAGTAGCCGATGGATATGTACAAAGTATCCAGGGAAAAGGGGTCCGCAATATCTATCTCCCGGTAGCGCCTACCTATTACACCATCGGAGGAATCGAATCCTTCCACGAGGCTTCCAGACGCAACCATCAGAAAGGCCGGACACGGGTCCTGCAATTCATAGAATTGACAGCGGATGACAAAATCGCACGCCAGACCGGCTTTGAAAAAGGGGATGAATTATATTATATCCAAAGACTCCATTATTTAGACGAAAAGCCGCTGATCCTGAACCACAATTATTTTCTTAAAAGCGCGGTTCCTGGGCTGACTAAAGAAATCGCGGAACACTCGATCTACGACTATCTGGAAAACACCCTTCATATGACCATCGTAAATAGCAAACGAGTCGTAACGGTTATGAAGATCACGCAGATCGATGAGAAATATTTGGAATTAGATGTAAATGATTATAACTGTATGGCCGTGATCTCAAGTCAGACCTACAACAGCGATGGGATCATGTTTGAATATACCCAGTCCCGCCATCGGCCGGATTATTTCCGTTTCCAGGACAATGCCGTCCGAAAAGCGCCGATTGCCTGAACGCGGGAGCAGTTTGCTTCTGCGTTCAGGCAATCTTAAGGTTACATTACACTCCATATCTATCAGTTTCCTGCCAGAATTGCTTCATATAGTTCTCTGTCTCTTCTTTGGTAAGCTGATGCTTTTCCTGGTCAAAGCCCTCCAGCACCATCTGTATCACCTCCGCTTTTTGTTCTCACTTCCTTTTATAAATCGTTCAAACTGGAATCTTTCTCCCTCGTCAGCTTTCCGCTGGCCCACACCAGCAAAAGGAGTCCCGCCGCCAGGATGAAGATGGAGATAAACTGAGAGGTACTTAAGATTCCAACACTTCCCCGCTCCAGGTCTCCGCGGAAGAATTCCAGAATGAATCTTCCGATACTGTAGAAAATAAGATAACAGCCTGCCACCACCCGGTCTTTCTTGGTATGCCGGGCGATCAGACAGAGAACAAAGCAGTTTAAGAAATCCAGCAGGCTGGAATAGATCTGTGTAGGAATCAAGGCTACACCATTGGGAGCAAAATCTGAGTTCTGAAAGGTAATCGACAAGGCCGATGCCGTCTCTTTTCCGTAACAGCAGCCTGCCAGCAGGCAGCCGATCCGTCCGAAACCCTGAGCCAGAGCAATAGACGGTGCCACCAGGTCAAAAAACTTCCAGAAGTTTTCTTTCTTTATCCGGCACGCAATATACCCGGCCAGTACCCCTCCGATGATCCCGCCGTATACTACAAATCCCTCCTCCAGAAGAAAAGCTGGATCTTTCAGGATTTTATCCAGGATCGTCAGATAATAACAGACCTTCGCTCCCAGAAGGCCAAAGATCAGGGAGCTGAAGAAAAGTATATAGACCATGTCCGTATTCATATCCCGTTTCTTCGCCCGGTACTCTGTCATAAGATAGGCCGCGGCAAATCCAATGCCGATCATCAGACCATATCCATGTATCGTAAATTTACCGATGGTAATGATATCGTTATGCATAGTTTCTCTCCTGTCTATTCGTCTGCTTTTCTAACTATATCATATTTATCAGCGATTAAAAACCCCAAATCTGACCAGACGAAAACCGGGAACCGTTTCTGACAGAAAAGCAAAAGAGACCGCAGAACTTTGCAGTCTCTTTGTATTTATTATTTTGCCTCTTTCTCGTAAACATCCATAGCCGCCTGAACAGCCTCGCCAGTGGATACCTTTACGCCATTTCTCTTCATGACCGCTTCCAGCGCTCCCAGAAGAAGGAGAATATTTCTCTTCTGGCTGGAGTAGCCCATATTTCCGATTCTTAAGATCTTGCCATCCAGCGGTCCGAAAGATGTTGCGATCTCAATGCCAAACTCATTCAGAAGCATTCCGCGGATCGCTTTGCCGTCTGCCCCTTCTGGAATGTTGATCGCGGTTACCACCGGCATCTTATGCTCCAGGTCTCCAAAGATGGTAAGCCCCATCGCTTTCAGCCCCGCAACAAGGGCTTTGTCATTCAGACGGTGTCTTGCGAAACGGACTTCCAAAGTCTCATCTACGATACACCGCAGTGCCTCATGAACGGCGTACTGCATACTGGTCGCTTCCGTATGGTGATTCAGTCTCCTTGGGCTCCAGTAATCCTCCAACTGTCCAAGATCCAGGTAGTTGCTTGGGATTCCAGGCAGCTTTCCATCCACATCATCTTCGGTACGGATTCCCTTCTCCACACGTTTTCTCTTTTTTACGATTTCTTCAATCTGCTGGTTATAGGTGATCAGCGCAGATCCTGACGGCGCGGAGATACATTTCTGGGTTCCGGAAATGCAGGCGGACAGCTTCCACTCGTCTACATTAACCTCTGTTCCTCCCAGCGTAGCTACCGCATCTACGATCAGCAGTACGCCGTGTCTTTCACAGATCTCGCCGATTTCTTTCAAGGGCTGCATCATAGAAGTGGAGGTCTCCCCATGGATGCAGGCTACCGCCTTATAGCTGTCTTTCTTCAGCGCATCTTCAATTTCCTGCGGGTCGAATACTGTTCCCCAATCTTTCTCCAGCAGTGTGATCTTAGCTCCGCATCTCTCCAGAATCTCAGCCAGCAGATAGCCAAATCTTCCAAATGCCGGAATCAGCACCTTATCCCCAGGACAGATCGCTCCCGTCAGCACCGTCTCCAAACCGCCTCTGGATGTGGTATCTACTACATAAGTCTGGTGATTCTGAGTCTGGAATACATACCGCTCCATCTCCATCGTTTCATTCATAAGCGCCGTAAACTCCGGATCAAACTGGCCCAGGATATGGGCGCTCATTGCCCGGAGTACTCTCGGATCTGACTCTACCGGTCCTGGCGTCATCAAGGTACGCGGAGAAGGATTGATCTCTTTAAATTGTTTCATATTCTTTCACTCCTGTCTGTACTCTTTCTATTGTTGTATATCTTTCCCCAAAAGGCAGAAAAGTTCCAGGGATATTCCGTCCTTGGAACTTTTCTTCACGGTGTACTATTATAAGAGGTTTTCTCTTATTTGGCAAGAGTTAAAAATCGTAATCGTCTACATTATCCTTTGTGAATATCATTGGTTCATGATAATACAACGTATCTTCGCTTGCCACTTCTACATTATCAAATCCTGGAATCTGCGGATCTTCGCCTGGTGTAAATGTTTCTCCCTCTACCAGACGGCCAGCCACTTCAACGGCAAATCCTGCCCACTGACCAGGATCCCATAATACAGACTCCTCGGCTGCTCCGCTTTCAAAAGCAGATTTCGCCATACTTGGCATGACGCCTCCAGCCACATACACATCTCCAACCTTATCCATGTCCTCAATAGCCTTTGCCGCAGAGGTATACGCCTCTGTAGAAACAGTCAAAATACATTTCATATCTGGATAGCGAGTAATCAAATCCTGAGATATCTGATATGCCTTTTGTGTATCCGCATCGCAGGACTCTATTGTCAAAAGTTCCAAATCCGGATATTTTTCTGATGCGTATGCTTTCATATTCTCAATTCTTTTATTCATGAATTCATTAGTAGTCGTTGCGGTAATAATTGCATACTGGCCTTCTTCTCCGATCGTGCGGACCATACTGTCTACCCAGTCATTTCCCATCAAAACAAGATCCATCAGGCCTGCATAACAATCTCTGCCTTCTGCCTCACAATCCAAATCCCATGTTACCACTTTCATTCCCGCTTCTCTTGCCTTCTTCAGCGCTGGAACCGGAGACGAAGAATCCAGACATGCTACTACCAGCGCATCTGCCTCTCCTTGATTTACAATATCCTCAATCATTTGTGACTGCTCTGCCGCATCCTCTGTAGCTGGTCCCACAGAAGTTACTTCATATCCAAGTTCTTTTCCCTTTTCTTCTGCTCCTTCCGCACCAATAGTGAAATACGGTGTCCCAAGATTTGGAGCCACATATGCAATCTGGATTGAATCTTCTGAGGTTCCGTCACTTTCACTTTCTTGGGTTTCCGTGTCATTACTCTGGCAGGCCATTAGCCCAACCATACAGCAGCACAACAATACTGCCAGAATACTTCTTTTTTTCATTCGTTTTTCCTCTCTTTCTTATGTCTCTATCTTTTTTCTAATCCCAAGAACAATCAGAAGAATCACACCAATGACTACTTGATGTAGATACCTCGATAATTCCAGGAGATTAAACACATTTGATAAAACGGTATAAATTAAAACACCAATAACAGCGCCATAGATTCTGCCTTTTCCTCCATTTACAGAAATACCGCCAAACACCGCGGCCGACACACTTTGCATCACATAGTTATCGGCAAAATCGATCCGGCCCGTCGCCATTCTAGACGTCATAATAACCGCCACCAAAAAAGCCATTACTGAAGAAAACACATATACCCAAAAGGTGCATTTTCTACAAGGAATACCTGAGTAACTGGCCGCCTCATAGCTGCTTCCCAGAAGATAAACCTGCCTTCCATATTTCGTATATTGAAAAATATACGAAAAAATCACTATCGCCCCTAAAAATATCCAAAACTGAATCGGAACTCCTAACATACTTGTACTATGAAAGATCAAAAAGCCTTCTGGAAGATCAGAAATGGCATGTCCTTCTGATATCACAGTCCCAATCCCCGTAAACACAGTAGAAGTACCAAGTGTAATGACCATCGGCTGGAGTTGGAACATTCCAATCAATATGCCATTCAGCACACCGCATGCCAAACTGCACAGAAGCGCCGCGGCTGCCGCCTGCCATATGGGACTTCCCTGCTGAAGCATTGTAGCGAGAATCACCGAATTTAGCCCGGCCAACGCTCCAATTGACAGGTCAAATCCTCCCGAAATAATACTGGCAGACATACCGAGCACAATAATTCCCAATTCTGCTGACTGCTTTAAAATCTGTTGGGCATTTTGGAGTCTGAAAAAGCTGTCTGACAAAACTGAAAACACAACGCAGAGAGCGACCAGCAGAATGATCAACGCAGTCTCATTTTTACTTTTCTTCCATTGTTTTTCTGGATATAATATTTTTTTCATATCTCCCTCTAATTTCTGCGATCTGCCAGCATAGAAACTACGATCGCGCTGATGATCACAATCCCTGTCGCCAGATTCTGCCAATACATCGGTACCTTTGTTAAAACTAAAATGTTTCCAATAATGCCTAACAACAGAATTCCAATAGAGGTTCCAAGAGCTTTAAAAGTTCCTCCATTTAACTTATTTCCTCCTATGATCACTGCGGCGATCAATGTCATCTCATAACCATTGCCCGCGGACGGCTGTATCGTCCCGATCTGGGCAACGAAAAAAAACGCCGCAATTCCAATAACAGCTCCCCACAGAATAAAAGAAATAAGATAAATCGCCGGAATAAACACGCCGATCCGATTTGCATACTCCCTATTATTTCCAACTGCCAAAATCACTCTGCCTAATTTAAAATAGTGAAAAAGAATCATCGTTAACACTAGAAGCAAAATCCAAACTCCTGTTACAAGCCGTACTCCCATCCAGCTAATGTTTGAAACGGACGTATACCATCTCGGAAGATAAGTCATCCATTCTCCTTCTGTCACCAGATATAGTCCTCCACGAATCACACTGAGTGTCCCAAGCGTTACGATCACAGATGGCAATCTCAGAAAAATCACTAAAACACCATTGAATACTCCCAGAGCCATACCTGTCCCCACCGCTGTTAATACCAGCAGCCATATAGAACTTTGTCCTACTTCTTCTAGATAGACTGCCAGCTTTGCTGTACAAATTCCTGACACAGCAAACTGGGCGCCTACAGAAATATCAATATTCCCTGTTGCCATGATCAGAGTCATCCCGACTCCTAGAATCCCATAGATTGCGTTATTATTTAAAATATTAACAAGATTCCCCACTTGAAAAAATTCATCAGTCAGCATTCCTGCCACAGCTCCAAGAGCCAGAATGCAGACCGTCAGCATAATTTCCCTCTGCCATAAGAATCTATATTGTTTCGTATGTTCTTGCTTTTTCATCATTTTATCCTGTAATCATTTTTTCTAAAATCTGATCCGCTTCTGTCCCGTCATTCTCTTTTGTATAAACGATCCGCCCGTGATTCATTACAAGTATACGATCCGCCACCGCAAGAACTTCGTTTAGCTCAGAAGAAATCATAAGAATCCCCACTCCTTGATCCGCAAGCTCTGTCAACAGACGATATATCTCATTTTTCGCTCCAATATCAACCCCCGATGTAGGTTCATCAACAATCAGGATTTTAGGATCTGAATGTATCCATTTTGAAAACAGTACTTTTTGCTGATTCCCACCACTCAAATTCTTTACTTTTTCATTTTTATCGGGTGTCTTGATCCCCACATGATGAATACTTTCATCGGCTGCCTGTGCTTCCTTCTTTCGGTTCATCCCAAGGTGCCCTGCAAATTTCTTCAAAGAAGCCGATGTAATATTATGTTCAATGCTCTTTTCCAGAAAAACTCCATATCTTGCCCGATCCTCAGTCAGATAACAAATCCCTTTTTCTATAGCTTCCGAAATTCCACTGACTTTTTCCCATTTCCCGTCCAGAAACATTTTTCCCTTTTCTGGTTTCACCGCCCCGATTAGACCGAGTGCTAATTCCGTTCTCCCCGATCCAACAAGTCCGATCAATCCTACGATCTCTCCAGCTCCTATAGAAAAAGAAATATTCTGATATTGGAAAGTTTTAGTGAATCCTTCGACCCTGAGTATCTCTTTCCCGCTTGGAGCCGTATGGTGATACCTTGAAAAATCCATCTGTTTTCCTAACATTGCCTCTACCAGATCCTGATAAGAATATTCTCTGGTTGGCTTTTCCGCTGCCACCTTCCCATCTCTCAAGACGGTAATCCAATCTGAAATCTGAAATACCTCGTCTAATTTGTGAGAAATATAGATTATCGACACCTCTTTTTTTAATTTCCGAATCGTTTCATAAAGCATCTGGATTTCTCTACTCGACAAAGCAGAAGTGGGTTCGTCCATGATCACAACCTTCGCCTTAAAATAAACAGCCCTGGCAAGCAAAACAAGCTGCTGCTGAGCAATGCTCAACTGTGAACACTCCATCGACTCATCAATCTGCCCACATCCCATTGAATCCAAAACTCTTCTTGCTTCTCGAAGCAAGTCCCTCCTACGGAACATTCCACTGATTCCACATCCCATGCAGATGTTCTCTGCTACTGAAAGATTTTGAAACAGGCTGATATCCTGGTACATAACTGTAATGCCTTTTTCCAGCATTCCTGCCGGGTTAATCCTTCGCATTAATTCTCCGTCTACGTAAATCTGGGCCCCCGGCTCTGGTTTAACTACCCCGGAAATAATTTTGATCAAAGTTGATTTCCCAGCGCCGTTTTCTCCCACAAGCGCATGAACCTCGCCTTTCCTAAGACGAAACGCCACATCATCCAGCACTAGGTGATTCCCATATTTTTTTCGAATATGTTTTAATTCCAGTACATTTTTTTCTCTCATCTTTGTAAGCCTTCACAAGAGTATTTTCGGACGGCTTCCACAAAATACTCTACCTTTTCTCTCGGTGTACCAATTGGTATCTGGCATCCAGAAGCTACCGCATAACCTTTCTTGCATTTTCCCATGGTATGGATACAGCGACGGACATCTGCTTCAATCTCTTCTTTTGTCCCTTGAGAGATCACTCCTACCGGATCCACATTCCCCATAATGCAAAAAACATCCTGAAACTCTTCCTTCGCCTTTCCAAAATCTATAATATTGTCTAAACTAAGACTCGCCACAGAAAGCTGTTTCAAATATGGCCAGATTGCCACCGTATTACCACACATATGGAGTCCTGGCTTTTTCCCCGTTTTTTCATACACATAATCGACTAATTCTTTCGTATATGGATAAACCAACTTAGCATATTTTTTAGGATTCAAAATACTTGGAGAAGCAAGCGGATCCGCCATGCTGATCCCCACATCTAATCCTGCCACTGTATCAACCCAGACCTTACAGCTATCTGTCACGTAGCGCATTAAGATATGTACATTTTCTTCTTCTCGATAGATATCTCTCAACAGGCGTTCCACTCCGCGCAGATACCCCGCAATCGTGAATGGGCCCGCAATACTGGACCCCACTCCTACAATCCCATCGGCCTTGTCCCGTAAAATTTTGCATGCCTCCAGAAAAAGAGGCATTCTGCCATCCCTTTTAGGATTTAATAGTTCCCTGTTTGAAAGCTGCTGATAGTCTTCTATTCTCCCACGACCCGCATAAGGTCCTGAATCCTCTGGGAAAATCACTTCTGCTCCCAAAGCCTCTGCAATTCCATACGCATCTGGCCCAAGTCCCAATCCATCATGCCCTAACCGATTAAAGACTTCAATCTCTGTATTTACCATATATTCCACAGAATGCCAGTAGTTACGGACATTCTGCCCAATCCAGGATGCACTGCTGTCTCCCAGAAATGGGACACAGGGATAACGGTCCAACGCTTCTGGAGAAGCCACCCTTTCCATCCTTTCTACCGGCAGCAGTTCATCTTTTTGATTTGGATAAATTTTCTGAATATTCACGCTTCTCACCCAACATCCATTTTACCCCCCCCCCTAAGAATTCTGTCCAATCGAAAAAAGATATATATATTATTTGTATTTTCTATATCAAATCACTTCCACGCCTAATACAAATCGTTTTATTTAGTCAAATATATTGACATAAATAAATATATTTGATATTGTCTATTTGGGAGGTAAATCTTATGGACGCCAAAAAACAAAAACAGATTCAATGTTTACAGGATAATCTTTCATCTATCCGGAAAATTGCCGGTTGGACCGCGGAAGAGCTTGGTGAACAAATCGGAGTCACCAAGCAGACTATCAGCAATCTGGAAAACAAGAAAACACCAATGACCTTGACCCAGTATATTGCGATCCGTTCTGTCATCGACTACGAGATTGCCACAAACAAGGAAAACACCATACTCCCTCAGGTTGTGACGATCTTATTAGACAATTATGAGGCGTTGGCGGATGAAGATTACGATAAAGTCAAGGAGGCCGCGGCCGCTGTAAGCGCTTCCGCCGCCAGCGGCGCGGCCGCCGCTACGCTTTCCGCTATGCTGACCGGCGCGCTGACTCCCATTGGAGGAATGGCGGCGGGACTTATAGGCCCCGCAAGCGTTGTCGCCGGCGGCGCCGCGTACTGGCTCGCCAAGCTGCACCCGAAGAAAAAAAACAAAGAGAAAAAGCAGAAATAAAGGAGAAATTATGGATTACACTTTGACAGAAACGTTAAAACATTTCAAAACGTCTCCAACGGAATTAAACAAATCAAACACCAAGAAGATCAAAGAACAGTTTCCCGTCCCCAGAGAGCAGAAAATCCTTTGGGCAGATATAGACTTTGGCCGCAGAATATCCGGGATGGTCCTGACAGACACCGGAATCTTTATCAAAGGCGGAAAAGATGCCATCAAACTGGCCAACGAGAAAGTAAAGAGCAAAAAGGAAAAGGTCACTGTTATTTATCATTAAATCACAAAGTAATTTTTGACTATCTTTTCAAAAGTTCTTATATGCCGGTATAGCCTATTGTTACAGGCTTTTCCGGCATTTTTCATTGTGGAAGATACTCTCAAATCTTCTTATATCCCCGTATGTTTTTGTGTTCAAAAGTAGTATGTGGAGTAGTAAATTCTCCATTTACTACTATGCAATCAGCCGCTTCATTTCGGTTATTGACGTTTCGGAAGTTGTGTGTGCGTAATAGTTCAGCGTCATATTGATGTTGGAATGTCCCATGATGTATTGCAATGCTTTAGGGTTCATTCCCGCATTTGCTAACGTGGTGCAGAATGTGTGGCGTAAGGTGTGCGGTGTCATTACCTTTGGCAATGCGACCTTTTGCGTTTTGTTGTATTTCCTTACAAGCCCCCGGAACATACTTTCATAGTTGACTGCCACTTTTGGCAAGCCGTTCCGGTTAAGGAACAGAAACTTTGTGTAGCCCTCTAAAATAACAGGCTGTACATATTTCCGTTTATTTAGCACCCGTTGAAATGCTTCCAACACTTTTTCACTCATAGGAATAACCCGGTTGCCGCTTTTCGTCTTAGGCGTTTCCACATAGTAGCCCACATCTGCAATCTTCAAAAGTTGGTGGTCTACATTGATAAGCTGTTTGTCTAAGTCAATGTCAGCTTCCGTCAGTCCGCAGAGTTCCGAAATGCGAAGCCCTGTCCCTAACAGTATGATAATCTCGTCGTAGTATTTCTGATAGACTTTATCATGCTGTACAAAGGACAGAAAAGCCGCTTCCTGCGTAGGGGATAGAGGTTCCTTTGGTTCCGTATCATCTTCAAGGACTGTGTTCAACTGGAAGTCAAATGGATTTTTACGAATACAATCGTCCTGTATGGCTGTGTAAAAGGCAGCCTTTAAGGAACGCTTGTGGTTGTTGATAGTCTTGAAGCCGTAACCTTTTTCTTTCATGCGTAACGCCCATTCCTTTGCGTCGGAGAGCTTCACATTTTCAATCCGGCAGGCTCCAAGTTTATCCTCCTGCAAAATCCGCATGAGCTGTTTTCGCCCCTGCTTTGTACCATGCCGCACATTTGCCCGGTGGCGTATCTGCTTTGCGTAGAGTTGGCAGACCGTCATTTTCTTTCCGATATGGTCGATACCGTCGTCAAGGTCTTTTTGGATTTCTTTCTCTTTTTCCCTCAACGCTATATCGTCGCGCTTTCCTGCCGGGGTTTTGTCCGTAGGCACTAACTTCCAAGAATAAACAAACTGCGGTTTCCCAAAGGTATCTATATATTTGTAGGCATATCTCCCGTCTTTTCTCTGGCTCTCTCCGGTGCGGAGAATACGATTTTTATTATCCCGTCTTTTTTCCGACATCGTTATGCTCCTTTCCATAATGGAAAGAGCCTTGATATGCTTGACTACATTGTACCACATTCAAGGCTCGATTTCACTATTAGATTGCGTCCACCGTATCAATCATTTTTTCAAACTGCTTACGCTTAATCTGAATACGGTTTCCGTTCATCATTACCCAGTCCGGGACGGGATTTTCTTCTGCCAGTTTCCGCAGCTTGCTTTCTCCGATACGGAAATATTTTGCTGCTTCTTCTATGGTAAGAGTGTACTTTTCCCAAATCGGCACGTCGTTATTGTTCAATTTGTCGTCCCCCTTTCTTAATGGGTCAAAAATCAATCTGTAACATAGGCTTTAATCGGACGGCTATTAGCGTAACCTCATGGGACTTGCACCCCTCCGGCGGTCTGCCGAAGCCCTACCCATTGCCTGCGACGCTTCTAACGCTCGGACTATGGCTGTAAGGAAGTATCATTATGTATTCTGTGCGTTATCGCCCGCAGGCTGCTATCCCTGCTTTACGGTGTGGTATTTCTCGCTCGCTTTTCTGTTAAGAGAAAGGTCATGGCGTACCCGCCGCATGGCTCGGCACAAAAGGAACGTATCCGATTTGCCTTATGCTGCGTCGCCGTTCTATTGCGCCGCTTTCTTTATCAAAGAGCAGGGGGCTGTCTTGCGGTATGGAACGGAAAAGGGGAAAGAAGCGTTCCAATATCGCGTAGGTTATTCAGCCCGAAAAGTGAGGATAGCCCTCATCAGTCTTGCTTGCAGCCGTTCCCGAATATCCTCGTCAACGCCATAATAGACATTGCCGCGCTCGTCGTAGAGCTTCCGCATGGAAAGACTTGCTATGTAGCCGCTGAAATGCTGCAAGACCATTTTCATAGCGTCCGGGTCGCCTTTGCTCGCCGCCAAAATAACGGGATAGGGAACAAGGGCATTTTCCGGGTAGTCGTTTTGATTACCATTCGTTCCATTCATCAGCGTGTTCCTCCAAATATTTCTTTAACAGTTCAAAAGAGCTTGTCCGTCTGTACTGTATCGTGCTGCGCGACGTATTGAACATTTTTCCGATTTCCACGTCAGTCATGCCCTCGAAATAGTACAGAAGTATAGCAGTTCTCTTTTCTTCCGGCAGGGTGCGTATTGCTTCAAGCAATAACTTCGGGGTTATTTCTTTTCCTGCCATTTGATAAGTCGGCTCGGCTGTTTCAGCTTGAAAATATTTATCCGTAGTGTAAAGCTGCCGTTCCTCATGCAAGGCAAGGTCACAAAAAGAAACTTCCCGTTTCCTGCGTCGCCGGATTTCATCATGGGCGTTACAGGCTTCGTTGTGTAGCACCCGTTTACAGAAACTTTGAAAGACACATTGCTTCTGAAATTCTCTGCGATTAGGTTCCATGTAATCACCTCCTTTCTGCCGAAAGGCGGTAGTACCTCCCCTTTTCGCGGGATAATACAGACGACTTTTTTAAACGCCGGACGAAAGCGAAAATTTCTTTGAAAAATCTTCTGTAAAATGCAAAATGCGCCCATCTGCAAGGCGCAGACCGACGCATAGGAAATAACAGCAGTATTTAATTGATTTGATAGTTCATCTGTATAGTCGGACTTGTCCGGTGGGGGAGCTATACTTTTTTTAATGAATGTAACCTATGTATGCTGTATAGCAACAAAGAAATCCCCATAGCGGCAGCCCTCCTAAATGCCGCTAATTTATGTTAGCAGTAGACAAAAAGAAGCGGCGGCTCTAAAAATTAAAGCCACCGCTTCAAATGCGCGTGAAAATATGTCTGCGCTACGACGGCTTTTTTTCTTTTGCTGTCGTAGCGTAGAATTAGGAAGTGTGCATAAAAGACACTATTTTTTCAGTAGTGAGGAATCCAAATTACCAAAACTTGTTACTCCACACCGAATAAAACCTACCATATCAAGCTATTTGAATCAGAGTTCAATTCTTGCTTTTGATGGTTTATCTTCACAATAGATAACTTTAATCGTTGTTCCCTTGTCAGGAATTTTGTTTCCTGCGCCAATCCATTTTTGGCAGGTGTAATCTTTGACGCCTATCGTGTATTTGACCTTGATAATATGTGGAAAAGCTGCACCATCCATAGCATGGGTACGGACAGGTTTACGATTTACTTTTAACCACCATTGTTTTGTAACTGAAATTACAGTTCCTGTTGTTTCCTTTTCCATAAGTTATACCTCCGATGTTAATTTAGAATGAGTAATTTTCTATTTAGATAGCTACATATTAAAGCAAACTGCCCTTTAATCCTTTTTTGAAAACCAATACAGCCCTTTCGGTTCCCCAAAATGACATTGTGACAAGGCGATAGCTTTCCTTTTCCATTTCCTCTATTTTGGCATTGATTTTCACTGTCGCATTTTCAATAGTAATTTCTTCTAATAATTCTGTCCTATACATCATATCTTTACCTCCATAATTATTAAATAGATGATACATATTTTCGGTTCAATCTTTTTGGTATTTACCAACCTTTTTTTCTAACTGCTTTTTTCTTCTTACCAACAGTCAATGTACCGGGTTCTTTCTTTTTATTTGCAAGAATAATCATAGAAATCAAGAAAGTCAAAACTATTGTAATGAAAGCGGGGAAAATGTGATAAGTATAACCATATTCCGCACCACAAGTAGGGTCTACTAAAATCATGCTTGCTTTAATCGGATAATAATTTAACAGTGTTCCTTCAAAAGTTCCAAAATATCCATACACAAAAGCTAGTGCAACTCCACCCAAAAAATTATTTGCCGAACAACAGAATATCAGAATAATCGGCAAGACTGAAATATAAATTCCTATATTCGCCCCAGTAACACGAATAAACATATTGAGTAGATTGCCAAAATGAACTCCCGGAAATCCGACAATAATATTGATTACTAATGCTATCACACAACCTATAAGACTAAAGCTGATTGTCAACAGCAATAGAATAAGTAATTTTCCAGAAAGTAACTGTTTATATGGAATAGGAATTGTTAATATATTCTTCATAGTATCGTCTGTATATTCCCTTGTTATGATATAACCTGCAATCAGTGCAATAATAATCGGAAAAAATAAGGTACAATTACTAATCATAACCTGTTGCATAAAATAGTCAAACGTCCATGTCGGTCCACCGTTGGCTGTGGAATAAAACAGTGACAGCAACGGAGAAAGTGTTGTCATAATAATTCCGGCTTTTATTACAGAATATCGTTTTAATTTTAAAAATTCAGTTTTTATTATATTTCTCATATCTTTTACCTCGTCCATTTTTTATAAAAGCGAATTATCAGCCACAAAGAAAGTACAACTGTAATTGCCATAATAAAAATTGTATGGAAAGTAGTTGGTACAATCGCATAGGCTTCCGGCAAAAGATTATCTTTTTGCAAATTATCCATCATTAAGCCGCTTGTCCAGTTCATAACACATATAACCGGAAAAGAATTTAAGAAAGCAATTTTGGCAGCACTTATAGATGTCCCAATCGTTCCCAGTATGCCCCAGTTAAAAATGGAATAAAAAAAAGCAAGCAGGATAGAAAGTAAAAAACTTTTGTTAAAGTAAATAATTAAAAATACAATCGGTAAAGAAGCTGCTACGATAAGAACTCCAAAAATAAGGCTCATAAATATCTTATAAGTCATACCGTAAACCATTCCTACATGAAACAATTTACAAAACAACGCAACAGACAATGTGCTTATCAGACAAAATGCAACGCTGAAAATAAAGAGCATAGAAATTTTTGCCATAATGAGTTGTGTATTTGTAACTGGAATTGTTCTAAGGTTTTTGGAAGTATCACAATCTCTTTCTATAAAAAACAAAATAGCGGCAATGATACCAATTAGACATGGAAGCAAAAAAACTAAACCATATCCCAACATCATTGTATAGACATAATCAAATCGGGTTTGAAGATAGTGTTCTGTTGTATCTGCACCAGTTCCCGCCTTTGCCATATATGCCAAAATCAACGGAAAAAATAACGACAATGACATCAGTGCATACAACAGTCTTTTTCGCTTTAATTTCCAAAATTCGCACTTAATCAGTTTAAGCAATTCCTTCGCCTCCTGTCACACGCTTGAAGTAATCTTCAAGACTTTCTTCACAAGTATGGGCTTCTGATACCTCCAATCCATTTTCTACAAAAGCAGTCACGATTTTTCCTACGGACAAATCAAGATTATGCAAGCGTAAATTGTGGTCGTCCTGTATAGAGAAATGACTCTCATGGAAAGTACGCTCTAAAATTCTTGCTGCCTGTGCGGTATCAGAAAGAGTAAATCGGATATGTTTGCTGCTTTTTTGTTCCAGTTCCGCAAGACTTTCTTCTTCCAATAGTGCGCCATGGTCGATAATTCCAATATCATCTGCTAGCAAAGAAATCTCCGAAAGGATATGACTGGAAATTAAAATTGTTTTTCCCTTTGTATCGCAAAGCTCGCGAATAAAAGAACGTACTTCTGCAATTCCAATCGGGTCAAGCCCATTGATAGGTTCATCTAAAATCAGAAGTTCAGGGTCGTGCATAACTGCAAGTGCAATCGCAAGCCGTTGTTTCATACCAAGAGAATACTGGGAAAACAGTTTTTTGTCTTTATAAGGCAATCCTACCAAATCCAATGTGTTTTTAATTGAATGACGGTTGGGTATGCCCCGTAAGGTAGCAAAAATTTGTAAGTTTTCCGTAGCAGTCAAATTAGGGTAAAAACCGGGTGACTCAATCAGACTACCGATACGGGGCAACAATTTCTTTTCATTCCCCTGCAAAGACTTTCCCCATATTTTAACTTCGCCGGAAGTTGGCTTTGTCAATCCAAGTAGCATTTTCATAGTGGTCGTTTTTCCGGCTCCGTTTCTTCCAAGCAGTCCGTAAATTCTCCCTTTCTGCACATGAATATTTAAGTCAGCGACACTCTTTTGTGAGCCGTACTGTTTGGTAAGATTTTTTGTTTCAATGATATAATTTTTGTCCATATTCAAACCTCCTGTTCTGTAAACTATTCTATCATACCAACCTTGCATTAACCTTGCCGCAACCTTGCATTAACCTTGCAATTTGAAATATTGTCCCAAAAATAATTAAGGCTCCCGTCAAAAGAACGGGAGAACCTTAATTTGCTAAGGGAAAAAGCAAAGTAAATTCCGTTCCTGTTCCCTGTGTGCTATTTGCTGTTATTGTGCCGTTCATTTTTTCTACAAGTTGGTGTGCGATAGAAAGCCCAAGACCGCTGCCTTTTTCAGACCGTCCCTTATCGCATTTATAGAGCCGTTCAAAAATATGCTTCAAATCTTCTTTTTCAATCCCTATTCCATTATCTGCTAATCGGATTTGCATATTTTTTTCCTGCTTTGATAGGATTATTTCTATTTTATCCGCATGACTGTGAGAAATTACATTCTGAATAAGATTGTTCAATATCCGCATATAGCCGTCCGTATCAAGTTTTACCCGGAAAGGCTGTTCGGGAATATCAATATTGTAATCTATCTGCTTATCTTCAAATATGGGTATCCAGTCAATCAAGATATTTCGTGTCAGCTCCGCAGCTTCAACAATATTTATATCCATAGCAAACTCATTAGAATTTAATTTGAACCAGTCAAAAAGAACATCAATATATTCTTTCAAATCGTGAGCTTTGCGGCGGGCTGTTTCGATATAGTCGTCCCTGTCTTTTCCTGTAACAATTCCTTTATGTGCAGCGTCAAGATACCCAATAAGCGTTGTAAGCGGTGTCCGAACATCATGGGAAAGACTTGTCATAAGCTGTCGGTTTGTTTCTTCTGTCTGCCGGACAGTAGAAAGCCTGCTCTCATAAGACACAACAATCTCATTTATTTCATAGGCAAGAGGGGCTACCAGTTCATTTGTTGCAGATAAAATACGTCTGTTTCCATTTCCGTTTTTTACATCAATCAATGCGTCTGTTATCTCGGCTATCTGTTTTTTAACACGTCGAATAGCAAAGCAGGAAACAAGAATAGAGAAAAGTGCAATTATTATGGATAGAAAAATGACTGCTTCCATAGAAAATCAAACCTCCTTGTTAAAACGATAACCGATACCTTTAATCGTTTGAATATATTTTGGACTTCCGGGATTTACCTCTAATTTCTTGCGAAGTCGGCTGATAATCGCCATAATGTTGCTGTCATCATAGAAATATTCCTCTCTCCACACTTCTTCATAAATCTGTTGCTTTGTCAGAATTTTCCCTTGATTTTTCGCGCAGTATAAGAGTAAGTCAAATTCTTTTGGAGGCAATTCAAAAGTTCCATTTTCCGTAGTAACAGAACGATTTTCAATATCAATTTTCAACCCGTCAAATTCAAGTTGCTGTGATATTCCGTCCTGTTGATTGAAACGGGTATAACGGCGTATAAGGGAAACGATACGGGCTATCAGTTCGTCCATGTCAAAAGGTTTTGTCAAATAATCATCAGCTCCTGCCCTTAAACCGCGTACTTTAGAAGCACTGTCATTTTTTGATGTAAACATCAAAATCGGCAGGCTGCTTTCTTTTCTAATTTCTTCCAATGTTTCAAATCCGTCCATACCAGGCATCATAACGTCCAGTATCACAAGTTGATATTCTCTCTCTTTTAATTTTTGTAATCCCTCTTTTCCCGTATTACAAAAATCAGCTTCTATATCTTCTGATAGCACGCTGCGTTTAATCAGCGCACAAAGTTCCTTATCATCATCTATAATCAAAACTTTATTCATGGTATAGCTCCTTTCCTTGTTTGGTTCTACCGTCAATCGGTTTTTCCGCGTCTTTTGGTATCAACCACATATACCCAAGTTTTGAAACACCCTGTATGCGTTTCTCCCTGCAAAGTATCTGTACCCGCCTTTCAGAAATTCCCCACTTCTTTGCTGCTTCGGGGCAAGACATATATTCCATAACAACACCCGTCCTTTCTGAAAATCTTATCATAATAATTATAGTCGGACACACGAACAATAGCAAGTATATAAATATGAATTATTATGGCTATTTAGTGGAACTGTATAGACATATCCAAAGAGAAAGGGGAACAGTAAAATGTAACTGGGTGAATAAATATGGCAAAAAGACCGGTAGAAAAATATGACTTCAAGGCATTTGGAGAAGCTATAAAAGCTGCGCGGACGGGGCGCAAAGAAAGCCGCAAACAGGTAAGTGATGAAATGTATATTTCTCCTCGCT
Source organism: Lachnospiraceae bacterium KGMB03038 (assembly GCA_007361935.1). Classification (NCBI taxonomy): domain Bacteria; kingdom Bacillati; phylum Bacillota; class Clostridia; order Lachnospirales; family Lachnospiraceae; species Lachnospiraceae bacterium KGMB03038. Next base: position 2,811,231 of record CP041667.1, read on the forward strand.
ATCTTGCAAATATCGAAAACAAAGGACAGCACCCCAGTCTGCAAATCTTTTTTGAGCTTATGCTTCGTTACAATATATCCGTAGACCAGTTTCTTTTAGATACGCCCACCCAAAAAGATACAAAGCGGCGGCAGCTCGACGCTCTCCTTGATGATATGAGCGATAATGGCATACGGATTGTAACGGCAACTGCAAAAGAAATTTCAGAAGTCGAAAAAGAGGACAAATAAATGTGTCCGGCAAATTGAATATGATTTAGGAAGCGTTGTAATCTTTACAGATTGCAGCGTTTTTCTTTTGCTCTTTTTTGGCATATAGAGCATTGCGTTGTAGTAACCAGTGAGGAAAAAACTTTCGTAGCAAGCATAGGAAAAGAGTACCCTTTTCCGTATTTTCTCCCTCCCGTCCTGCGGTGCGTCGGTTGAAAATTGCTTGTTGGGAAGTGTCCCAAACCCTCGGAACGGAAAGGAGTGATTGCATGAATGGACGCAAAAGAAAAGTACAAATCAAATTCTATGTAACAGAGGAAGAACGGGCATTGATTGAGCAGAAAATGAAGCTCGTCCCCACCCGGAACATGGCGGCGTATCTTCGCAAGATTGCCATTGACGGGTATATCATTCAGACAGACCATAGCGACATAAAAGCCATGACAGCGGAGATACAGAAAATCGGGGTCAATATCAATCAGATTGCAAAGCGTGTCAACGCGACAGGCAGCGTCTACCAAGAGGACATAGAGGAAATAAAGGGGGTGCTTGCGGAGATATGGCGGTTACAAAGATTAAGCCTATTAAAAGCACGTTGAGCAAAGCCCTTGACTATATCCAAAACCCGGATAAAACAGACGGGAAAACGCTTGTGTCCTCCTTTGGGTGCAGCTATGAAACGGCAGATATTGAGTTTGGATTTACGCTTGCACAAGCCATAGAGAAAGGGAACAATCTCGCCCACCATTTGATACAGTCCTTTGAGCCGGGGGAAGTGGATTATGAGAAAGCCCACGAAATCGGGAAACAGCTTGCCGACGCGGTAACAAAGGGACAGCATGAATACGTCTTAACTACCCACATAGACAAAGGGCATATCCATAACCATATCATTTTTTGTGCGGTCAATTTTGTTGACTACCACAAATACAATTCCAATAAACGCAGCTACTATGGCATACGGAACATGAGCGATAAGCTGTGCCGGGAAAACGGGCTGTCCGTTGTCGTTCCGGGTAAGGGCAGCAAGGGAAAAAGCTATGCAGAATATCAAGCGGAAAAGGTCGGTGCAAGTTGGAAAGGCAAGCTGAAAATTACCGTTGATACGCTTATCCCCCAAGTGGCAAGTTTTGAAGAATTGTTGCAGCGGTTACAGGCAGCGGGCTATGAGATAAAGCCGGGAAAATATATCTCCTGCCGCGCTCCGGGACAGGAACGGTTTACCCGCTTAAAAACCCTCGGTGCAGATTATACAGAGGAAGCAATCAAAGAACGGATAGAGGGCAAGCGCACAAAGGCGGCGAAAGCTCCCAAAGAGCAGCGCGGCGTATCGCTGCTTATTGACATTGAAAACAGTATCAAGGCAGCGCAGAGCCGGGGCTATGAACAGTGGGCGAAAATCCATAATCTGAAACTGGCTGCAAAGACTATGAATTTCTTGACAGAACATAAGATTGAGCAGTACGCAGATTTAGTCAGCCGGATTGAGGAAGTAAATGCGGAAAATGAAAAGACAGCAGACGCATTAAAGAGCGTGGAGAAACGTCTTGCAAACATGGCGGTGCTGATGAAGCACGTTACCACCTACCAAAAGACAAAACCTGTCTATGAAGCATACCGCAGGGCAAAGGATAAGGACGCATACCGGGCAAAGCAGGAAAGCAGTCTGATACTCCATGAAGCAGCGGCAAAGGCACTAAAAACGGCGGGCGTTTCCAAGCTCCCGAATGTCGCCGCGCTACAAGTAGACTATGAAAAGCTCCGGGAACAGAAAGAAGCCCTTTACGCGGACTATGGCAAACTGAAAAAACAGGTCAAAGAGTACGACGTTATCAAACAGAACATAGACAGCATTTTACGGCAGCCAAGAGAGCCGGAACGGGAAAAAGGGAAAGAACGCGGGGAGTAGTTTTGTTCATACTTGTGTGATATAATAGTTCCTATCAAAGACAGTAGCCACATACTAAAGTGATACATTTTCAGCAAAGGAAGTGTCAGAAAATGGAACAGGAAATGCCGGACTATGAAACGATATGCGCTGCCGTTGTGGGCGAAAAATGGGCGTTGGAAAAGGTGCTTGATTGTTACGGCGACGAAATCAACCGCCTTGCAATGGTAAAAAAGTGTCAGCCGGACGGGACTATCAAAGAGGAAATCGACGAAGATTTACGGCAAACACTCATAATGAAACTGTTAGAAGCTATCCCACAATTTCCAATGGAAAAGGAGTGATACCATGACACGCGGAGAAATTTGGAAAGACTTTTTCAAGAGAAACGTTTTGCCCGCCGTTATTGCATTGTTTTTATTCTTCATGTTCAAGAACATCTTTACAGAGGACGGGTAGACCAATTACTTTTATGTATGGCTGTGCTGCGGTATCCCCTTTGGCATTCGCCGTATGTTCGTATGGCTTGTACCGCATGGATATGACATAGCTGGAACGGTGGGTATCGTTGCCATTAACTTCATTTTGGACGGCATTATCGGCGGGGGCATTTTAATATGGCGGCTTGTCGTTGCTACGTGGTATATCCCCCTTACGATATACCGTTTACTTACCGCAGATAAGAGTGCAACCCCTCAAATCAATATAGAGAAAGGATTTAAAAGTTATGAATGAAAGAGAAAGAATTATTCATTTATGGTTTGATATGTGGCTAAAACAACAAGATTTAGGGATTGATAGTATTTTTACAGAAGATGTGATTTACACTGAAAGTTGGAGTCCTAAGTATGAAAGTCGAAAAACAGTAAAACATTGGTTTGATGAATGGAATACTCGTGGAAAAGTCTTAGTGTGGGATATTAAACAATTTTTTCATAAGGAAAATCAAACTATTGTAGAATGGTATTTCAAAAACAAAATGAATAATGGTAATATTGAAGAATTTGACGGAATTTCTTTAATAGTATGGACGGAAAATAACAAAATAATGGAGTTGAAAGAATTTGGTTGTAATCTCAATACCTATAATCCATACGCCCAAAATGATATGCCACAATTCAGAGATGAAAAAACAAAGTGGTTTTGAAGTTTTAAAAGCCGGGACGCAGACAGTCGGTAAAGACTATCCGCGCCCCGGCTTTCTTATGGGTACAGCGATAAAATGTTACGCAGTAGAACGCCATTTTTGAGGGAAAAGGTATAAAACCCTTGCCGCGTCATTTTCACACCCGGAAAGCCCTGTAAATCAAGGCTTTTTTTGCCCCTACTGCGTAACAAGGGCGCGTCGTTTCCTCATGCGCTCCGCTGCCTGTCTGCGGGTAATACGCTTCCGGCAGTCCGGGCAGTATTTGACGCTGTTAGAGGTGGACGCAAAAGAAGCTCCGCACTCGGTACAACGCTTTTTATCCTCGGTCTTGAAAAGCTCTGCATACAGCAGCTTATCAAAGGGAAGTACGGCGGTCTGAAACCATTTGCATAGAAGAGAATAGGAAATAAGCTGCGGGCAGACACATTCCTCCCCGTCGTCCAGTAAAATACAGTGTCCGTTATCGCAGTTGCAGCACTCCTTTTTTACAAGGCTGTTGACTTTCCGGCTTTGGGGCGGCGTAAGCCGCTTTAGCCCGGTCATACCTCATCAGCGGCGAAAATGGCAAGCTCCGTATACTCATTTTCTGTCAGAGGTGCAATTTTCGCAAGGGTGCGCTTCGCCAGTTCCCGCATATCCTCGTCCATAAACGGCAGCGCAGCGTTGATGTTCTCCATAAGCCCGCGCTTACCGCCCTCATTGTAAATGCTCAACAGGTTTGTTTCTTCAACGGTCAGTCTAATCATGCTCATACCTCCAATTCGTGATTTTTTGATTTTGCCGCTTTTTTCTGTGCGGTTTTTTCTTTGTCTGCTCTAAGCTGCGCCCGGATAGAGGGCTTCTTTTCCGTTTTTGCTGCCTTGCCGCGTTCCTTGTCAGCCTTGACAGCTTCCGCAAGGTCAACAAGGGAAATGGTTTCTCCTGCCTTTACCTTTGCTTCCAGTTCTGCGGTAGTCGGGGTGTTGTTTATCTGCCCGTCAATCATGTTGTAGTTTTGCTCTGTGGTCTGCTCGGCAGCTTTCAGATAGTTCTCTGGCTGAACGGGAACAGCAAAAGCCCTAGTGCCGTTCCCCATAATCAGATATTTTCCGTCGTCGGACTGGTGGTGCAATCCATATCCGGCAGCTTCCATTTGCTCGCGGCTCATGGCGGTTACATAGAAAGTCCCTCTCGGTGTTTTGATTGTTTCGCCCGTTTCCAAGTCGGCGGGAATGAGGGCATTTTCCTGCTCCTTGAAAAACTCCGGCACTTCCTTATAACCGAAGCTGTCTACATAGTGGGCGGTGTCCTGCCCGTTCTGATGAAGCACCACCACGTCGGAAACGGAAAGGCTGTGTCCCTTAAAATCTTTCGGGTGGTCGATATTAAAGCGGGTGTAAATATCTTCAAGGGAAGTCCCCGGCGTAAGCTCTGCGGAATAGACAAGTGTATAGTTTTTCGCGTCTACCCGGTGTCCTGTGGCAGTCAGACGGTCGTAAGGTTCAAAGCGCAAATCTCTTGTTTCGTCCCCGCCTTTTATCTGATAAATGGAAAAGGTGTCTTTGTCCTGTGGGGCTTCCTGTTCCGGCTGCTCCTGTGCATCTACCTTTTGCGCCCGGATATGCGCCCGTTGTAACTCGGTAGGCTTTTCCCCCGTAAGGGGTACAATCGCCTTGACATAATCAGCCGCATAATAGGCGTTACTGGTAAGCTGCCGCTGCCATGCCCCTGCTTTGGGCGACCAACGGAAGCCATTACTTTTTAGGGCTTCCCGCGTGGCTTCGTCCGGCTTATCCTCAAAGAAGATTTGCAGTCGGTTCGCTTCGGTGTTTGCTTCCACCTTGCCGCCGTCAAATTTCCAACCCACAAAACCGATTTCTTTTTGCTGTGAAAGAGATTTGATACGGTCTTTCACGCGCCGGATTTCTGCACTGTTGTTGGATAACGCCCAAGTCGCAAATGGCTTGTCCTCCAAATGCCAACTGCTCGCCATGTCTGCTTTCAGTTTTTCCAGTTCCTCCGGCGGTAAATGCGGGCAGCCGTCAAGGGTCTTATGCTTACGGTAATAGGCGTTTACGGCTTTCATGGTTTCCTGTGATTTTTCAAGGCTTTCCAGTTTCTTTTCTAACTTCTGTACTGCCTGCGGGTCGTCTGCGCTGATACCGCCCATGCCGGTACTGCGGATTTTATCAAGAAGCCCTTGTATGTCCTGCCATTCCCGGTAATTGCTGTCGCGGGCTGCGTTCTGCTTTTCTTTCTTCCTTGTGGGGAAGTTAGAGCCGCCCGCAATCAGGATAGAGGGAACACGCGCGTCAATCTCATAGCCTTTATTCATGTTCGCCGCCAGTTTCCGGGCATAGGTGTCAAGCAGGCTGTCGATTTTCTCATGGTACATCGGGTCTACCCGCTGTTTTTGCCTTTCTGCGATTTGTACGGCTTCATCTACATAATGCCTGTATTCAGCCGTCGCGCTGCCTTGCTTATAATCGGAAAAGCTGTTCATATCCTTTGCACGTTTGGCGGCAGCTTCATTGATAGGATAATAAGGGGCGGCGGGTGCAGCCTGTTCCGGCTGTGTTTCTTTTTCCTGTACCGGGGCTGTTTCTTCGGGAAGCTCCGGCGTGGCGGCTTCTGCTTCGGGCTGTTTGGTAGCTTCCTGTGCGGGCTGCGCCTGTTCGGTGGTCTGTTCCTTATCCTGTGCCTTTTGGATTGCTGCAAAATGTCCGTCTATGGTATCAATCAGATTTGCGGCGGTGCTGCGGATTGTTTCAAGAGAGCCTTTCAGTTCTGCAAGTTCTTTTCCGCTGCTCCACCCGGCGATATATCCAAAAGAATAGTCCGACGTATCAAGCCCGTAATGTTGGCAGACAGCATAGGCGACGCTTTCCGCCTGTACCTCGCGGGTACGGCGGTCGGGGCGTTCCGGCATAGCAAGGGCAGTATCATGCAGCGTGGCGTGGGCGATTTCATGGATTGCGGTCTTGATATTCTGCAATTCGTCCATGCCCTCGTTGATGATGATACGCTTTTCCTCATAATTGCAGCGTCCTTTTACGCCGCCGCTTAGTGCTTCAAATCCCATAGCAAAGGGAGAAGTCTTTTCAAGGGCAGCGAAAAAATCCTTGTATTGTTCCACGTTGCCCGTCAGCTCATAGGTAAGGGCAGGAAGCTCCTTTCCCTCGGTCTGTGAAATATCAAAGACAGATACCACACGAAAGGCGGGTATCTTGATTTCCTTTTCCTCGGTAACAGGTTTCCCGTCCTTATCGAAAACAGGCTTTTGGGTGTCCGGGTCGATTTTTTCCACCTGTTTCTTAACGGTAAACGGGGACGGCGCAAGTATCTTGATAGCTTTTTCTCCCGGCTTTACATGGCGGTCAAATTCCTTTTCCCATTGTTTATAGCCTTTCACAAGATTGCCGCCCTGCATGGCGATAAGGATTGTATTGTTAAGGCTGTAATCATGGAATTTTGACATAGTACGCAGATAGTCGGCGTAACGGTCGCTTTCATACAGTCCTAAAATCCCCTGTTCCAGTCGGTCGGTAATCTCTTTCATCTTGTCAGCGGGCTTTTCAGAAGATAGGATAATCGGGAGAACCGGGGGCTGCTCTGTGGCGGTGGTCGGTATAGCTGCGGAAGCGTCAAGGTCTGCCTGTTCCTTTTCCTGTACTGGCGGCTGCGGCGTTACCCGGTATTCCTCCGGCACGTCGCGCCCGTCATACCATTCTGTAAAGGTATTACGGTTATTGTAGATATAGCCCTGCTCGGTAAATCTGCCCCCGTCATTGATAGCAGCGTCCCGCCCGTATTCCTCATACATGAAATATTTTTTTGCTTCTTCGGGCAGCTCCAACTCGTCCAGTTCTTCAATCAGATAATGCCCGTAATCTTCCTCACTCTGTACGGACGGATAAAGCCAGTAACAATCAAGGTTTTGTGCAAGGTTGATAATGTCCTGCAAGTCCCTTGTATGGTCGCCGTATGCCATAGCTGCAACAAATTTTTCCCTGTCGTCGTCAAACTGCATTTTCAAAAGTTCGCTCAAATAGTTCAGCTCGTCAAGGCTTTCAAGCTCGGTCAATTTTCCTGCCAGTCCCGCAATAGAGGACTGGTATTCTGTGATATGCAGCTCCCCGTAGTTTTTGCCGTCTATGCCGATACGGTCAAAGACTTCTTTCAAATGCTCGGCAGTCGTGGGGAATGATACCCATTCGCCCGCAGGTCTGCCCTCGGTGTACTTTCCAAGATTAGAAAGATACCCGCTTAAAATCGGTTGTTCCATGTGTTCGCTCCTTTCTTTCTCAATCATGCGGTGCATAAGCTCGTAGTCCTCCATGCTCATGCTCCCGTCAAATAGATAGGGGTCGGGTTCTTCGCCGTCCCGGTAGGCTTTTTCAGAGAAAGGCAGCCCCGCAGCGTGGGCGGCGGCTCTTGCTTCCTCGATAAGCTCCGGCGGCAGCCTGTCGTCGTGGGCTTCGATAAATTCCCCGATATTGCTATATCCGTTTTCGTAGTGGCGGCGCACCCCGGCGGTCAGCTCGTCAAGGTTCCTATCCTCGCCAAGATAGCCGGAGTAATAGCCGTTTACCACAACGGCGGCAGGGTCAGCCTGTTTGATTTCTTCCATGCGGCTTCTGTCCTCCGGGTAGAGAATATCGCTCATTTCAAGGTGGAAATATTCTGCGTTCCAAGAGCGTCCCGTTTTCCAAAACGCCACCCAAGCGATACCGTCCCTTAATTCTTCTTGATAGTCCTTTACGGTGTCCCGTAAACTTGCCATGTGTAACCTCCTTTCTTCGGTTTCAGAGGGTTTGGGAAACTTCCCAACAAGCAAAAATCCCCGCCGTTCTCGGTAGAGAAAGCAGGGATTTTACGGAAAAGGGTACTCTTTTCCTATGCTTGCTATTCAGTTATTTTTTCTTCGGCAGTTCAATGCGGTAGTTGACATATCTCCCGCCCGTATCAGCCAATACGATAGTTCCGTTGTAGGTTTTGCCTGTCTTTGGGGAATAGAGCTTTTTCACATTTACCTTGCCGGATTTTAAGAGTGCAGCGGCAATCTTCGGGGTAAAGGTTACTTTTCGTTCTTCAAAGAAACGGTCATTTTTCCACATGGTAAAGATACATTCTTTGTTGCTGCAATAGTAGTTTTTCTTTCCCTCATAGACAGGAGAACCGCAGCGGGGGCAGCTTCCCAACGCTTCCCGTTCCGGCTTGAACATCTGCGCTTTATCATCAGAAAGAAACGGATAGGTCTTTACCAGTTCCCGCGCCATATTCTCGATACCCTCCATAAATGCGGCGGGGTCTGCCTTGCCTTTTGCAATCTGCGTCAGATTGTTTTCCCATTCTGCGGTAAGCTGCGGGCTTGTCAAGGTGTCCGGCAGGACGCACACAAGGTTGATACCGTCTTTTGTGGGAAGTAGCTGCTTGCCTTTTCGTTCCACAAAGCCGCCCTTTACCAGTTTTTCAATGACAGCGGCGCGGGTGGCGGGAGTTCCAAGCCCTTTGCGTTCTGCGTCCGGGTCGGTGTCCTCACTTCCGGCGCGTTCCATAGCAGAAAGGAGCGACGCTTCGTTGTGGGGCTTTGGCGGTGTTGTGTCATGCTCCGTTACCGTTGCAGCCGGATTGTCAAAGGTTTGTCCCTCGGTAAACGGCGGCAGGGTCTTTTCTGTGTCGCTGTCTGCGTCGTCCGTTTCGGGCTTGTTCTTTAAGGCTGCCCTGTATCTTCGGTCAATCTCTTTCCACCCGTCGGACAGCACCGTTTTTCCCCTTGCGGTAAAGGACTGTCCGGCACATTCAAAGACTGCCGTAACCGCTTCAAAGGTATGCGGTGCAGCGGTCGCCATAAGTAGACGCGCCCCGGAAAGGGTAAGGATATTCCTTTCGCTTTCCGGCAGCGCGGCAAGGTCGGTCTTTGCAAGCTCCATAGTTGGGATAATGGCATGGTGGTCTGATACCTTTTTACTGTTCAGCACCTTTCCAAGTTCCGGCGTGAAGTCTTTTCCCGCCATAAAGGAAAACTTCCCACAAAGCAGCTTGATAATGCCCGCCGCTGTGTCGCCCATGTCGTCGGTCAGAAATGCGCTGTCTGTTCTCGGATAAGTAAGCAAACGCTTTTCATACAAGGCTTGTGCAAGGTCAAGGGTCTGTTTTGCCGTATATCCGAACAGGCGGTTTGCTTCCCTCTGTAAAGAAGTAAGGTCAAAGAGCTTCGGCGGAGCTGCGGTCTTTTTCTCTTTCACAAGGGAAGTACATACTGCCCGCGACGCTTCGCAAGTCGTTTTTAATGCGTCGGCTTCTGCCTTATTTGAAATTCGTTCACTTGCAGCTTCCGCGCCGGATAATGCAAGGCGTACATGGTAGTATTTTTCTTTCTTGAAAGTGGTAATCGCTGCGTCCCGGTCAACAAGCATTTTTAAGGTCGGGGTCTGTACGCGCCCCACGTTCAAGGTATGATTGTAAAGGACAGAAAAAAGGCGGGTGGCATTGATACCGATTAGCCAGTCTGCTTTTGCCCTGCATAATGCGGAAGCAAAGAGAGGGTCATAATCCCTGCCGTTCTTCAGACAGGAAAAGCCCTCTTTGATTGCGCTGTCCTCCATAGAAGAAATCCAAAGGCGGCGCATAGGTTTCTTGCAGCCTGCCATTTCATAGACAAAACGGAAAATGAGTTCTCCCTCGCGCCCTGCGTCGCAGGCATTGACGACTTCGGAAACGTCTGCCCGGTGCATAAGCTCCTTTAAGGTTTTGAATTGCTTTTCCTTGTCAGCGGAAACGGTGTATTTCCATTCCTGCGGCAAAATCGGTAAGCTGTCATAGCTCCACTTTTTATACTGCTCCCCGTAAGCGGCAGCTTCCGCAAGCCCTACCAAATGTCCCACACACCAAGAAACGATATAGCCGCTTCCTGTGAGAAATCCGTCTTTCTTTTCCTTTGCCCCAAGTACGGCAGCGATTGTCTGCGCCACACTGGGCTTTTCTGCGATAACTAAAATCAAATAAAAATCCTCCTTTCGGGTAAAAGAAAAGAGCAACCGATTTTTCGATTGCTCCTACAAGTGATTGTATAAAATTGTGCGATATGAAATAGTAAAATGATTTGACAAAACTAAAATTTATCCAATATTGAGTAAACTATGGATTACCCAAGGTTGAACTGTAACCATGATTATAAATGTGTAAATTGCAAACAAAGGCACTTCGACCATATCATTGACATTCTCAGATTGAAATTGTTTTCTTAAATTATTAGGCAAGACTTTTGATAGCAAATAATAAACCAAATATCCTAAACAGACTCCAACTGTATTTGTAATAAGGTCATTTATATCTGTTGAACCCCAACCAAACATCTGAACAATTTCAACAGATAAAGAGAACAGAAAACCAGTTAATACAACAGTCTTTATGTGATGATATTTCTTATACAGCAACGGCAGAAAAAATCCAAAAGGAACAAATAAAACAACATTCAGTATGGTATCTATTGGTCCACTTATCATACCGAGAAACGGAATCAGAGAAATCCTCGGACGAAATGATATTGTGCTTGTATAACCAATACCTGTTACGGTCAAAATCCCGAAAAGATAATAATAGAATAAAAATACAGCAGTAATATGGAGAAGGCTTTGCTTTCTTCCTGATTTTTTAAGGTATAAGAAATACAATATAAAAACTGGAACTATAAACACATATCCACTTATTGAGCGAATAAGAATATCAGAAATGGGTAACATATTTTTATCTCCTTTGCTTACTCTAAAAATTTGTTTAACTCTATCATTTCCTATGGTTGGAACAATTATATCATATTCCATATCGAAAGTACATCTTTTTATCGTTCCGGCTGTCGTTTTGCTTCAATCTTTCTAATGCAATACCCAACACAAGGGGACTGTCCCTTGTAAGGGCAGGAAGCGCAAGCCGGGGGATAAGGAACAGGCGGAGCATTATCACGCCGCCCGTTCGGTTTCTGTATCATCATCTTTTCAAAGGGATTGTCGGTAAACAGGGTCATAGGGTTTCTTCCTCCGTTTCTTCATCTTCGGGAGTTTCCCCGGTATCTGCTTCCGGCTCGTCCTCGTCGTAGTCCTCAAATTCAAAATCTTCAAGGTCGGTATCGCCCTTTACATTCTGCTTCGGCTTTAGAAACTTAAAGTAGTAGAACGCTGCGCCGCCACCAAGCAGGGCAAAGAGGACTAAGGCAAGCACCACACCGGGATTGCCGCCTTTTCCTTTCGGTTCTTCCGGCTGCTCGGTTGGTGTTGGGGTAGGTTCTTTGCCTGTGCAGCCTGTCATACTGGTAACACATACCGGGCAGGACGTGTTTACCTTTCCGGCTTCGCATTTCTCCGTACAGTTACAGATTTCCGGCTTTTTGGCAGCTTCGCCGTTTTCGGTCAGTGCCATAAGGTCGGCTTCGTCCACTTGATTTAGGAAATGTACGGTCTGTTCGCCCTCGGCGGCGCGGTCAATGAGGATATAGAAATAGTTGCCGCCTTTGGTGGTAACAGTGATAAGCTGCTTATTGCCGCCGTAATCGTCAACCAGTGTTGCGTTTCCCTTTGGGGTAAGGGGCGGCGTTTCCTCTTTTTCCTCCACAACTACGTTGCTGTCGTTGGTCGCGTCCCCTGCGGGCGGCTCTGTGGCTGCGCCCTGTGCATAGGCAGGGACAGAAAAACCGCCCATAAGGATAAGGGCGGCACAAAGGGCAGTCATGGTCTTTTTCAGTTTATTCTTCATCTGCATTTTCCTCCTGTTCTTCGTAGTCTGCCGCTTCGGTAGCGTGTGCGGCGTTCATGCCGGGAATACCGCTGCCGGACAGCATAGCGTTCAGTTCCTGCGGGGTCAGACGCATAGCTCGTACAAGCTGCACGATTTCAAGGTTTTCCGCTTCGGTTTTCTGCGCTTCCAGTCCTTTTAACTTGTTCTGATACTCTGTGATTTTCTCGCGGGTCTTTGCGATTTCCTTATTGATACGGTCGATTTTATTGTTTGCCATAGGTCATTTCTCCTTTCTTTTTGGGGCTGCTTTACCAGTTCATCAGCCCATAGCCTTTGATACATTGATAGTTAAGGTCATAGCTCTTTATCTTGCAGGCGTCGCCGGAATTGCCCTCAACGGTATAGACGCGGCTTCCGTCCCTGCCAAGCACAAGCCCCACATGGTCTGCAACACCGTCTAAATCCCAATCGAAAAAGATAGCGTCGCCCGGTGCGATATTCTCATAGCCCCGCGCGCCCCATTGTCCCCTTGACTGGAACCAAGGAACGCCCTGCCATTCGCAGCCTGCAAAGCGGGGTTCGCTTTTTCCGGCTTGATTGTAGCACCATGACACAAAGCAGGCGCACCATTCCACGCGGCTGTTAAAGCCATACCAACTCCAATAGGGATAACCGCCCACGTTTCCGACTTGCTGTTTTGCAAGCTCCATAAACTCCGGGTTTCCGGGACGTGTGCCGTTTACAAACTCCACGCCGCTTAAATCCTCGGAGGGGCTGCCGTCGGGAGAGCCGCCGCCAAAAATCAACGGTTTGTTGCCCTGTGTCTGTAAGTACACTTTGAACATTTCAAACTGCTGTGGGTTCAGCAGTTCTTCCGCAAGGGAAGCAATCGGCTTGTTTGTCAGCTTCACGTTCAAGATACGGTATTCGTATTCTTCCTCGTTGCCCTCCTCGTCGGTGGTGGTGCGTATCTCGATTTCTTCCGTCAGCGTCAAGGTGTACTGTAAGCCGAACAGCCGTTTTAGCTCTGCCTGTGCGCTCTGTGGGGTGTAGCTCTGTAAAAGGGCGGTCAGATAAGACGCAAGTTCGTGTGGGTTATGCCCGATAGTGTCAAGGTCATAGCGGTATTCATCATAGCCGCTGTGGGTGGTTTCGATATTGTCAATCTCACTTTGCAGTTCGTTTTCCATTGCAGCATAGCTCTGTTCCGTTGCCACAAGGTCGCTGTCCTCGGACGTGTAGGAAGTCCCTAACACGCTGTTCATGCTGCCGGAAAACATTGCCCCACAAGAGGAAAGCCCTACTGATACCATGATGAACAGAAGCAGCGCGGCGATAGCGATTATCACGCCCGCCGGGTGTCGCCCTACAAAGGCAGCCGCTTTCTTTGCTGCTGTCTGTGACGCTCCGGCGGTTGCTTTGGCGGTGGCTGCACCGCCTTTCTTTACAGTTTTTGCATACTGGCGTTTGATTTTTTGTTTCTGCATAAACCGGGAAAAGGGATTGCTTGTAAGCTGAGGATTTTCCTGCAAGACTTTGTGATACTGGAAGTTCACATTTGCCTTGAACGCTGCCTTTTCTGCCTTTGCTGCTTCCCGGTAGGGTTTCAGCTTATGGCTGCGGTAGCCCTGTTTGAATTTCCTTGTCCCGTACCTTGCGCCGCGCTCGGCAAGTTCCTCCGATTTGTGCGCGCCCTCCGCGCCGGAATTGTCTTTCTCGACGCTGTGGATTTTGTTGTGAACAAAAATACCCGCTTCCTGCGCGGGGCGGGATAACGGGTTGCTGTGGGCTTTGCCGCCGGGTATCGGCTTTTCCTGTTCCTCAAAGTGCAGGCGGGTCTTTGCCTTTCCTGCGGCTTCGTCAAAGGTGCGCTCCTTAACCAGTTTCTTTTGCTTTGGGATAGCTGCCTTTGCTGCGTCCAGTCGGTCAGCGGCTTTTTCCGATTTTTTGATGTAAGTTTCCAGTTCCGGCGTTGCCCGTTCTTCCTCGGTAAACTGTAAGCGGGAAGTGGAAGTACGCAAAGCAGTAGCTTCCTGCTCTTTTTTGACTTCCTTTTTGTTTGCTTTTCGGGTATGTGCTGCGTCAAGATGTTCTATGACGCGTTCCGCTGCGGCACTGTCCGGCTGTGAAAAGTCGCTGTCTGCTTCCCGGCTGCTGATACGCTCGGCGGTCTGCTGTGTTTCGTTTACCTCGATAAGCCCGTCGCGGGTCATTTTCTGTGTGATTTTATCGCGTGGTTTTAATTGCTTGATAGTCCTGCACCTCCAATCCGCGCCCTCGCAAGGGCGCAATATTCTGCATTTAATTCAATCCCGATATAATGGCGGTCAAGGCTTTTTGCTGCAAATCCTGTGGTTCCGCTTCCGAAAAACGGGTCTATGACAATCCCACCTTTGGGACAGCCCGCCAAGATACAGGTTTCCGCTAATTTCGGGGGAAAAGCTGCAAAATGCGCCCCTTTATATGGGACAGTGTTAATCAGCCACACGTCCCGCTTGTTCCGCGTGGTCGGCATGAGCGCGTCGTCATAGTAGCCACCGTCCCGCGGTCGGTTTAGTCCCTGCACCTTTCCTTGTCCGGGTATTTCCTGTGTGTATTTGCTGTTGGTGCTGCGCGCTCTGCGATACCGTTCTGCGGTAGTAGGTGCTAAGGGTTCTGCAATGGCGGCAGCGTCATAGTAATATTTCTTTTCCTTTGAAAGCAGGAAGATATGTTCATAGCAGCGGGTCGGGCGGTCTTTGCAGCTTTCCGGCATAGGATTTTGTTTTTGCCATATAATATCGCTCCGTAGATACCACCCCTGTTCCCGTAGGGAAAACGCCAAGAGCCAGGGAATACCGATTAAGTCCTTTTGTTTGCAGCCGGTAACGCGGCTGTTCCTTGCAATCCGCTGTCCGGTGCGTCCCTTTGGGTTTTTTGGGTCAGCATAGCCGCCTTTATTTCCTGTGCCGCAATAGGTGTCTGCGATATTCAGCCATAACGTACCGTCCTTTCTAAGCACCCGGTAAAGCTCGCGAAAAACAGAGGTCAGCCTGTCAATATACTGTTCCGGCGTATCCTCCTGTCCGATTTGTGCGTCAAGCCCATAGTCCCGCAGCGCAAAGTACGGCGGGCTTGTAACGCAGCAATGGACGCTTTCACTGGGTAATTCCTGCAAAGCACAAAGCGCGTCCCGGTTGATAATCACGTCTGTTTTCATAGGCTGCTCACTTCCTCCGGCTTCGTCGTCATAATGCGGTAAAGCTCGGTATCTTTCGGGAAATGGTCTACAAAGGGCAGCACCACATTTCCATAAAAGATAAGTCCCTCGCCTGCTTCGGTATGGGTTACATACTTCATCTGTTGCGGGGAGATATTAAGCTGCTTTGCAAGGATAGCCCGGTCGCCCTGCGCCTGATTGAGCATGAGGACAAAATCAGAGTTTTCAAAGATATTTTCCACCTCGCGTGAAGCAAGCAAGTCCTTAATATTCTGTGTGATAGCTGTCGGTATGCCGCCCCATTTACGGAAACGCTTCCAAATCTCCACACTGTAAGCTGCGGTCTGTTCCTCTTTTAAGAGCAAGTGAAATTCGTCCATATAGTAGCGGGTGGACTTTTTCTCTGCCCGGTTAATGGTAACGCGGTTCCATATCTGGTCTTGCACAATGAGCATACCTAACTTTTTGAGCTGCTTTCCAAGCTGCTTTATATCAAAGCAGACAAGGCGGTTAGAAAGCTCCACGTTGGTTCTGTGGTTGAATACGTTAAGGCTGCCGGAAACATACAGCTCCAATGCTGCGGCAATGCGGGCAGCTTCCGGCTCCGGCTGCTTTAACAGCTCGTCGTAAAGGTCGCCCAAGATAGGCATTTTCTCCGGGTCGGGGTCAGCAAGGTAGTCCCTATACACATTTCTTACAGCGCGGTCAATGACGGTCTTATCAACAGGCTGTAAGCCCTCCTTGCCGCCAATGACAAGCTCGCAGAGAGAAAGGATAAAATCGCTTTTCAGTGCAAGGGGGCTGTCGTCCTCGGAATAGTTGAGGTTCATATCCATAGGGTTCACATACTGGGGCGTACCGTCCATACCTTTGCCTGTCGGGGATAACCGTATCACTTGCCCGCCAAGCCGTTTTACAAGGGCAAAATACTCCGCTTCCGGGTCGCAGATAAAAATATCGTCGTCGGTAATGAGAAAAGCATTTGTGATTTCCCGCTTTGCCGCAAAGGATTTTCCGCTGCCCGGTGTTCCCAAGATAAGCCCGTTTGGATTTTTAAGCTGCTTGCGGTCGCAGAGTATCATGTTGTTTGACAGGGCATTTAAGCCATAATACAGGGCAGCCCCAGTCTGAAATAGTTCCTGTGTGATGAACGGGATAAAAATAGCGGTGCTGCTCGTCGTCAACCCTCTCTGAATAGGGATAAGGTTCTCCCCCAAAGGGATAGAGGACATCAGCCCCGCTTCCTGCTGATAGTCAAGACGGGTCAAGGCGCAGTTGTATTTCTGTGCAATGCCCGCCGCCGCGAAAATGTCATTTTCCAGTTTCCGCTTCGTGTCTGCCATGTTTACCACAAGGAACGTCAGCAGAAACATTCGCTCGTTGCGGCTCTGTAAATCCTGCAACAAATTCTTTGCTTCATTCCCAAAAGTGGCAAGGTCGGACGGGAGTATGTCAATATCGTAACCGCTTCTAACTGCTTTTTTCTGTTCCTCAATCTTCATCTTGTCAAGGTCAGTGATTTTGCGCTTAATGGTCTTGATTGCTTCCGACTGGTCGATACTTTTAATATGGAGATTGACAATAACCCCTGTTTCCAAGTCCAACATATCCGCTAAAATACGGTCGTTTAACTCCGGGGCAAGGATTTCAAGGAACGATACCGCCCCCGTTTTTTTCCCCATAGCAAAGTAGCGTCCCTCCCCGAACTTGAAAGAGGACGGGGCGATAAAGTCCTTTGTGGTAAGCCCTGTCGGGGTCAGCCAGTCATAGGAGAATGAGAACGGCTCGCCTGCCGGGTGGAATACCCCATGCAGCACCTTTAAGCGTTCATAGCCGGATAAGGGGTGCGCCGATACGCCAAGCACCTTGAAATTGTTGAGTACGTCCGTTTCGATACGGGAAAGCCGCGCCCTTGCCGCCGCCGGATTGTCCGCTTCAATGGAAAACGTGATGTACTTGTGCTTTACAAGCCCGTTGTTCCCTTTGGCAAGCTGCATTTTCAGCATATCGGAATATTCGGTGCGGATAGAGTTAAAATCATCATTTTGCGGCGGGATATGGATTGCCCGCGCTGCCTGTTCCTGCTGTGAACCTTGATTGATAAACGAAAGCTGCACATTTACGCTTGCGTCAAAGTAATTGAGAAAATCGCACCAGTTTTCAAAAATGGCGGTCTTGTCGTCTGCCTGTGCAAGCTGATAGTTAATGTCCTCAAAGGCAATGCTCTTTGAATATTTCCGCTGTGCCACTTTGCAGATACCGTCCGGGTACATGGCAAGGTAGGGAATGGTCTGCTGTGCGGTGTGGGCTTTGCCGTCCCCCTTTGCCTGCCGGATAACCGCCGCTATCTGTTTCTTTTCCGCGCGGGTCAGCTTACGCCTGTTTCCTGCGGCTTCCCGCGTCTTTTTTGTCTGTCCTTTTGACAATCGCTGATACCTCCTTTTCTAATGCCCGCTGTTTCTCCAAGAGTGCATATAGGTTTTCTGTCTGATATGGTCGCACTTTGGGGCGGGTAAATTTTGTCTGAATGATGTTCTTTATTACCACTTCAAGGGGCTGCCCATGCTTTTCATACATGGCAACCAAGAAGCAGGGAAGCATGACGACAATCATTACCATTGCCGCAAGGCTCGTCCCTGCGCTGTCTTTGAGCAAAAAGAAAAGCGGCAGTCCTATAAGAAGTGCCACTGAAAAACAAAGGATTTGCCGCTTTGTTAGATTGAAAGCGACTTTTGTTTTGACTTTGGATAGGTCTTTGGGTACAGGTACATACGCCAAGAAAAAACCTCCTTTCTGCCCTTAGTGGGCGTTGAATATGGATTTTGCCAGTGCGCCGGATTTGAACAGGGAGAAACAGAGGATAACGGTATAGGCTGCAAGGGAAAAAATCGCGCTGTGCAGATTGTCCGCTAAGACCATTTCGCCTACTAAAACCGCATAAATGCCGACGCATATCATAATGAGGAAGCCTTGAAAGCCCAGTGCAAACAGCCCCTTTAGGTAGTTGTTCCCAATCTGTCCCCATTCCCGGTTTGTCATGGTAGCAAAAGGGATAGGGGAAACAGAACAGTAGGCGTATATCTCAATCATTCTGCCGTAGAGGATAACGGTTATCAGTACGGACATGATTTTCATACAAAGGCTTACAAGGCTCGTTTCCATGACAAGTAACAGTAGTTCGGGGATTTCCATATCTTTTAGTCCCTCCTGCATGGCGGCAAGGGCTTCGGTTACGTCGATATTCGTATCGCCGCCGATTACCCCCGCCGCGCCGGATACAATATGCTGCGCCATATCAAACACCGCCATAGTAATATCAAAGGTATGTGTTACCAAGAAAACGGCAACAAAGGCTTTGAAAAACCACTTGAAAAACATAAATGTTTCTATGTCGTGCATATTGTTTTTTTCCGTTACCATGCTGATAAGCTCATAACAGAGGACATAGGTAATGACAAGCCCCGCAATGGGTACAATCACATTTTCCGACAGGTTTTGTATCATGCTGAAAATGTTTGCGTTCCACCCCTGCGGGGTCTTGCCTACCTCCGCTGCAATGGTGCCTACTTTTTCGTTTACGTCCCCGAACATAGTGGAAAGGTTGCCGTTAATGGCTCCGATAAGGATTTCTTTTATCCATTCGTTAATCGCTTCCAGTATGCTCTCCATAGGCTACCCTCCGTAATCTTATCCGAACAGACCGGAAAGAAGCGGTACAAGGATAGTGCCGATAAGGGCAACGCCGCCGCCCGCCATAAGCTGTTTTATCCCCAAATAGGTGTAGGAAAACGGCTCGATGGCGGGCGGCGGCGTGTCAAGAAATATCTATGGAGTTTTTAAGAACCGCCCCGGCGGGGGCAGGTCAGGCCGTGACCTGCTCCACTTCCGGGATGGGTTTGAGATTGAAATGAATTTCGATAGAAATGTGTCTTGTCTTATCGCTGTCTATACTCTCATGGACAACGATTTCTTTAATCAGGCGGTTTAAGGTGGCGGCGTCCAGTTCCGTGATGTCGGCGTATTCCTGAATGGCTTCCACCCATTGGCGGGCGTCACACGCAAGCCGGATTTCATCGGCCAGCTTTTTCCGGCCTTCCTCAACCCTTGCCTTCAACTCGGCCTGTTCCGCCTGCGTCTTTTCCATCAGCAGATTGAAGTTCGCTTCGCTGATACGTCCGGCAACCATGTCCTCATACAGCCGCAGCACCATCTTTTCCAGAACGTCAATCCGTTCCTCGTCTTTGGTAAGGGAACGCTCCAATGCTTCCCGCTGGCCTTTCTGCTCTGCTTCGCAGGTATCGGTCAGCTTCCCGGCAACGGCTTCCCCGTCCATCAGGGCGGCTCTGGCGCACTCCCGGATTTTGTTCAGTACAAGGCTGTAAAGGGTGTCGTACTCAACCCGGTGCTGGGTACAGTGCTGTTTCCCGTAGGCGTTGTAGGTCTTACAGGAATAAATCTGCTTCGGGTGCTTGTCGTTGGTGTAGCGGATCGTCAGCGACTTCCCGCACTCGCCGCACTTGATAAGCCCCGCAAACAGGCTGATTTCCCCGGTCTGGCGGGGGCGCTGCCGGGATTTCAGCTTGCGCTGCACGATGTCAAAGGTCTTGCGGTCAACAAGCGGCTCATGCTGGTTCTCCACCACAATCCAGTCCTCCGGCTTCTTCTCCCCGATGGTGCCGATTTTGAAGCGGTATTCCTTCTTCTGGGAAGCGATAGCGCCGGTGTAGACGGGGTTCATCAGGATGTCCTTAATCACGGAGAAATCCCACATATACCGCCCGTTTACCGGGTCTTTCTTTTCCCACTTGGTTGACACGTTCCGAAAGCCCCGCACCCGGTTCCAGTAGGTCGGGCATGGGATTTTTTCTTCTTCCAGCCTGCGCCGGATGTAGTTGGGGCCGTGTCCTTCCAGCGCCCACGCAAACAGACGCCGGACAATGGGGGCCGTTTCCTCATCAATCAGCAGATGGTTTTTGTCCTCCGGGTCTTTCCGATACCCGAAGGGGGCAAGGCAGCCGGTAAACTGGCCTTTCTGCGCTTTCAGCAGATAAGAGGAATGAACCTTCTTGGAAATGTCCTTGCTGTACATCTCGTTGAGGATGTTCTTGAACGGCGCAATGTCGTTGTTGTCCCGCATGGTGTCGATACCGTCATTCATGGCGATATACCGGACGCCGTGGCGGGGGAAGAAATCTTCAATCAGGAAGCCGGTCTGCAAGTAATTCCTACCCAGTCTGGATAGGTCTTTCGTGACCACAAGGTTTATCTGCCTGCGCTCGATGGCTTTCAACATCCGTTTCAGGTCGGGGCGCTCCATGTTCAGCCCCGTGTAGCCATCGTCCTGATAGACTGCAACAACCTCCCATCCCTGCTTCTCGCAGTAGGTTTCCAGCATATCCCGCTGGTTTGCAATGCTGGCGCTCTCCCCGTCAAGGTCATCGTCCTTGGAAAGCCTGCAATAGATAGCCGCCCGGAAGCTGCCCGCCAGTATTGCGTCCATGCCTGTATATTCCATTCCGTTCATCATAACCGTTTACCCGCACAATCCAGACGGAACACGGTCACTCTGAACCTTGTCTTTATTATACTCTAAATCTTGCTTTTTCGCAAGATATTCTTTATTATTTCTCTGGCTGTATTTCTGTGCAATCAGGCTCACGAAAACATCCGTAGCGTCCAGTTCGCCGTCAAATACCGTTGTGACATGGATTTCAGTTTTGCTTTTTGCCATAGGCAGTTACCTCCATAAATAAAATAAGCCAGACAGGAGAAGGTCGGCAACGAAGTCCGGCAACGGTCTTCAAAAAACCTCGAAAACAATCTCTGTCTGGCGGGTTACTGTTTATTTACTTTTTCTTTTATTTTTCTGTTGCTTTGGTTGTCAGAGGGGAGAAAAGCCCGCAGTTACGGTCTTTTTCCCGGCAACCGGCTCGGCAACGGGATAGCAACGGGGTCGGCAACCGGCTGTGATTTCTCCGGATTATTCAGAAGGGAAGTTCCATCTGCTCCGTGACTTCCACAAATCCGTCCGGCGTTTTTTCACGCCCGTTGTCAGCGCCCGTTGCCGGGGCTTCTCGTTCCCAGCCCTTTTGCCTGCCGTACCCTTCAAATATCCGGGGATTGGAGAAATACTTCCATCCCGTGATACAGTGGTTCATGATGTCGTTGACTTCCCGGATTTCCCATTGCTTCGGCTCGTCAAAGGGGTGGTTCAGGGCTTCCTTGAAAAGCTGCTTAGAGCATACGGCGCTGCCAGTGTAGCGGTCAAGGTACGCCTGTATCATCCCGGCCTTGGTGTCCTCCGGCATGAAATCCCGCTGGTGTTCTTTGAGGTACTGTATCATTTCGGGTGTAAAAGACAGCTTAAAATCGCCGCTTTTGTAGGTTGTCATGGCTTCCGCCCATACCTGTTCCAGATAGGCTCTGGAAGCGGCTTCATCGTCCAAAATGTGTACCTCGGCCTGTCCGGGGTAGACCATGACCGGCAGGAAGCGCCGGTTCCCGGAACGGTCAAGGGGCAGGAAGTCCAGCGCATTGGAAGTCCCGCCGAACACGCATTGCCGCAGCCTGTCCTCCGGGTGGGTTTCGTAGGGGATTTTATAGACCTCCTTCTGGCGGCTTAAAAATGACTTGATTTCCTCTATGCTCTTGGCGTTTGCGGTGGCAATCATCTCCGACATTTCAATTATCCAGTGGCCTTGTAGCTTGCGGTACACGTTATCATCGTCCAACTTCCGCAAATCATCGGAAAACCACTCGTCTTTTACGGCCAGCAGCCGGAAGAAGGTGGATTTCCCGGCTCCCTGACCGCCAACCAGACAGAGCATGACCTCAAACTTACAGCCGGGGCAGAATGCCCGGTGGATGGCTCCCAGCAGGAACAGCCGCAGGGAATGGTAAGTGAAGTTGTCTGTGTCGGCTCCCAGAAAGTGACGCAGGCAGTAGCGGATACGCTCTTTCCCGTCCCAGACAAGGCCGTTCAGGTAGTCCCGGATGGGATGGTAGCTGTTGGCGTCTGCGGCCAGATCAGCGGCGTCTGCTATCTTTTTCTCGCTTGTCAGGCCGTAGGTATCTTCCAGATACAGCCGGATATATTTCATGTCCGTGTCGGTCATGGCCTTGCTGCCGGTTCTGCGTTTCCTGCCGATGGGCTTTAGAAGGTCAATACGCTCGGTCAGGAGATTTTTTGCAACCGCCCCGGAAAGAATGGGGTCATACTGGAACACGGTCAGGCAGTTGTGGATACTGTTCCGCACGCCGCCTTTCTCGGTGCCCTCCAGCATGGCTTTCACTTCCTCAACGCTCCGGGGCGGGGGTGCGGCTTCGATGGTGTCCGTCACGGCCTGCCGCAGTTCTGGCGGCAAGGTCTGCCATTCTCCGCTCAAGGTTCCTCACTTCCTTTCCGTAGCTGGCAATCAGGGCAGCCCGTTCCCCTATGTCGGAGAACAGCAGCACATCCAGCAGATATTCCACATGGGATTGTTTCTGCAAGGCTTCCACGAAAAGCGGGTGCCATTCTTCCTCCGGCGTCTTTGGGGCATAGTCCCGCTTCCAGCAGCGCAGCAGATTGTGATAGTCGGACAGTACCCGGAAACAGTGGCGCTCCATGCGCTTAAATTGATGTTCCGGGCTTTCCTGACGTGGCTTCCGCTTCGGGCGGCTCCTGCTTGGCGGCTCCCTGTCCTCATAGGGGATGGAGAAGTCCTGCGCCAGCATGAGGGCGGCTTCTTTGGGGCTGACGTTTTCCAGACGGGAAACAAAGTCAATCACATCCCCGTCTGCCTGACAGCCGAAGCAATGGAAACGCCGGTCAACCTTCATGCTGGGGTTTTTATCGTCATGGAAAGGGCAGACGCACATCCCGTTTCTCCCTACCCGGATACCGTAATGCTCGGCGGCCTGCCGGGTGGAAACAGACTGCTTCACGGCTTCAAATACGTTCAATAGGCAAATCCTCCTGAAAATAGAAAAAGCGCCTGCCATTCTCACAAAGAAAAGGCAAGCGCCTGATTGGTTAAAGTTCCATATCCTGTTTTTGCTGGCGGCGGGGCTGCTGGCGTTTCTGTTCTTCCCGCTGTTTTGCGCCCTCAATCTTCCAGCTTAATTGTTCGTTGATGGACGGCTTCTTTCCCGGCTCCGGCACAACACGGCGCTGGTCGGGCGGCAGCACATGGTTTATCCAGTAGCGCACATCCCGCAGCAGCTTCATATCCGCCTGAACCGCCTGCAATCCCTCATTTTTTTTAGACAGTTCCTCGGAAAGCTGCGCCCGTTCTTTCTTTAACTCTTTCGCATCGAAGGGCAATTCCTCCTGATGGGCTTTGAAGAAACGCTTTGCGGCAAGGTAGGCGTCCAGTTCCTCCCGGTGTTCGGCGGCAAACTTCTCCTTTCGGGTTTTCCAGCCGATGGAAGCGTATTTCTTGTAAACCTCTTTGTAGGCTCCGTGGTTGGCGATATGGGAAAGGGTGGTGTCGATGGCCTTTATCCGGCGTTCCGATTTTCGGATGTCGGTTTTGGCAGAAAGTATCTCCCCGCTGACCTTATCCAGATAGGCGTCAAGGCTCTCCACGGTGGAGATCTCTTTCTGCCGCAGGAAGTCAAGGGCTTCCATGACCTTGTTGAAATCGCCAACAGTGCCTTTCAGCTTCCCCTTGGAAGTCCAGCCGGTGCGTTCCTCGCTCCGCATATCCAGATACCGGGAAAGCAGTTCGGGGATGGTCGGCTCCTTTGCCTGTTCCAGCACTTCCAGCAGCGCTGCCTTTTTCTCTTTCAGGCCGGACAGCCAGCCCTTTAAGCTGCGTACCATCTGCCGGATAGACTGCATGAGGGAATTGGCGGCTTTGATGTCCCGGTTCAGGTTGCCGATGTTGGTCTGTATGCCTTTCTTCTCCAACTGGCTGACCGCTGGCCCCATGTGGACGGTGGGGATTTTATCAATCCCCTGTCGGGCATAGGAACGAAGGTCAAGGCGCTC
This sequence comes from Lachnospiraceae bacterium KGMB03038, assembly GCA_007361935.1. Lineage (NCBI taxonomy): Bacteria > Bacillati > Bacillota > Clostridia > Lachnospirales > Lachnospiraceae > Lachnospiraceae bacterium KGMB03038. Next base: position 2,835,360 of record CP041667.1, read on the forward strand.
CGGGCTGCCGATGGCTTCCAGATAGCGGTTCGCCGTGTCAGCCCAGCCCTGCCGCCATATCTCGGCGTACTTCTGGTCGTTCCAGTCCACGGTGTCCTCCTTGTGGCTTTTCCATCTGCCGGACGCAAGCCGGATACGCTCGCCGTTCTCGTCAAGGTCATAAACCTTCCGGCTCTTTGGGAGCCACTTGCCTTGTTCGTCCATTGCCCGCATGGTAAGCAGGATGTGGGCGTGGGGATTTCCGTCCCCCTTGTCATGGATGGCAAAGTCGGCAATCATGCCCTTGGAAACAAAAAACTCCCGGCAGTAGTCCCGGATAAGGTCGGCGTACTGTGACCGGGGAAGTTCCCTCGGAATGGCAAGCACAAACCTCCGGGCAAGCTGGGAGTTCCATTGCTTCTCGATGGCTTCGGCGGCGTTCCACAAGGTATTCCGGTCTGCGTATTCCGGCGGGGCATGGGGCGGCAGCATGATTTCGGTGTGGACGATTTCGCTTTTATGGGAATAGTATTTCTGTTTCTGGTCGTATTCGGAAAACAGCCGTTCCCCGCTCTGGTAGGCGGCAGACGCAACGGCTGACTGGCGCTTGCTGCGCTGGATGATTTTCACATCAAAGTGCGGGCATGGCAAGTCACGTCCTCCTTTCTCCCGGTGTCCGGGCATAAAAAGAGCAGGGAACCTGTTTCAAGATTTCCTGCTCGGTGGTGCCGCCGGTGGGTGGCTGGTATTCAGTTTTGAAAGTTCGGATCAGGGTGGCCCGATAAATTAGGATTTTCCCTTTAAGGAATCATCTATTTTATCTATTTCTTTTGATGTTTTTTCATAATCAATCACCGTGCCTATAACAATTCCAATCAACATTCCGATACTTGCACAAATAGGAATGGCAAAAAGATTTTGCAAAAACGCCCATGCCAACACACCTATGCAACCACCAACAATAAATCCTGTTAATAAGCCAACAGTTAAGTATCTATTGTTTTTCATATTGCTATATCCCCTCCAAATTCCAATTTGTCGTTGACTTCATTATACCTCATCGTTTCAGAAAAGTATAGCGGCCTATTGTAAAACTTGCTGGACGGGAACAGCTTGCAGTGCAAGGTGTTCCCGGGCGGCAAGTACACAAAGGGGTAGCTGGCGTCAGCCAGCGCAGGGGAAGTGTAGCTTCCTCTGTGATGATTGACAGGAGCCGGAACGCTGCGGGCAATCATCCGCTTTCCGCAGGAAGCCCCCGGCAGGGCGCAACACACTACCTTCAGGTGGTGTATAGTTGCGCCCTCTTTCAGAGGGGCAGTCCACGGGCTGCGGCTCTGGAAGCAATTATGACCGTTCCCGGTCTGGCTGTTTTCTCTTGGGATGTGGCTTTTCCGCCCTCGCCTGTGCCTTGGCTTCGGCAAGCCTGCGCCGGATGGAATTGTCCCGCTTCTGGATAAACCGCTGCTTCGTATCAGCGATAAAGCGGCGGCACTCCGGCTCCGGGATGGCGTCCAGCTTTCGGATGGTATTCTCCACAATCTCCCTTGTCTGCCGGTCACGGATAACCGGCACGATTTCTTTCAGCCCCGCAAGAGTTTCTTCCTTCGTACCGGCGGCGTACTGATAGACCATAGCCAACTCGTCTTTTGAAAAATCCATCTTCATTCTGCGCCCTCCTTCTCTGTGCCGTTTCCGGCGAACACTTTTTCCATAAGCTGCCGGGTGCTGTCCTTCCGGAACAGCAGCTTCAAGAACAAACTGACCTGTTCATCCGTGATGGCTTCCGGGTGGGGAAGGTAGCTTTCCAGCATGGCGGCTCTGGTGCAAAGCCGGTGCGTCCGTTCCTTCCGGGTCAGCGCCTTAGCCTGATGGGTCAGACGCTTTTCCTCCTGTTGCGCCCAGCGCAGCTTCTTTTCCGTTTTCTCTATCTCCTGATTGAGTTTTTCCAGCTTTTCATTCATCGGCGGCTGGCCTCCTTCTTCGGAATGAGTACATATATTTTGTTGGGTTCCCCGAAGCCCTGACGCACTCGCAGTATCAGTCCGGCGTCCTCCAATTCATTCAGGGAACGCTTCACGGTCATGGTGCTGCGGGCAAGTGCCGCCGCCAGTTCCACGATAGGGAAATGGATAAACAAAATCCCGTTGGCGTCCTCTATACCTGACAAGAAAACAATATCCAACATCCGGGCGTACATGACCTTTGCGGTGCTGCTGATCGGGAGCCGCAGCATGGCTCTCGGCAGCGGCATACAGGGCGGTAGGGCGGTGTCTGCGGTCATAAATTCAACTTCCATTCAATCGGTGTCCTCCTTTACTTTTCGTTTTGAGCGTTTGGAAAGATAATAGGGGCAGTCCACAATGACCGCCCGGAAACTCTGCTTGCAAGTGCGCTGGCATTTCCGGCAAAGGTCGTTGTACGTTACCCGCCCCCGTTCATTGAGGAAGAAAGACAGTTCCAGCTTCCTCTTTTTCGGCATTCTCGGCATGGTGCCTCCTTAAACAAAAATCCGCCCATTTCAGCCGTAACAGCCGCAATAGACGGATAGCAGATTTTAGTGTCGTGTTTCGGGGCGATTTTCAAGGAAAAAGCGGCCATAGAGCCGCCCGGAAATCCCCCGTAGTATTATGGATAGGGTAGACTATGCCCTATCGGATTGTTGTGTTTCGGTATCAATTCGGTGTTCATTTTCGCCGGTTCTCCCTGATGTCGTTCCTGCCCCTGGCTCTCACAACGGCGTTTCGCTCCCTTTGGTACGCTCGTTGCGGTCATGGTTCCTCCATTTCCCTGCCGCAAGTCGTTGCGCTACATCGCCGGGGAGCATATCCCATACAGGCCGGTCATTCGATTGGAATAATCCATCGATGAACTAAGCCCATTATGGCACATTTTTGAGCCTTCTCCCGTATATCCACAAAGTAGGAAAACCGCCCCAAAATCGAAAATTTCCACGATTGCGGAACGGGTATGGTATAATGAAATTGACGGCGGCAGCCAGCCGCAGGAAGGAGCGATGTATCTATGAAAACCCGCATTTCCGTACAGGAACGCCTGAAAGATTTACGGGTGGAACAGGGCTTAAATCTGGAAGAATTGGCGCAGAAAACCGGCATTTCAAAATCAGCCCTCGGCAGCTATGAAAACGACAACGATGAATACAAGGAAATCAATCACGGCAGCCTGTTGAAGCTGGCAGACTTCTATCAGGTGTCCGTTGACTATCTGCTCGGCCTTACCAACAATCGGAAATATGAAAACACGCCGATAGAAGAATTACATTTGAGTGATGAAGTCGTGTGATTTTATACATAGCTGAATCAAAATCCTTTATAAATGATTCATCTCCATGGCAATTTAAAAATTTCCCTGCTGTAATCAATGCACCCACTTCCGCCGCTGTAAACATTACCGGCGGAAGTAGGAAGCCCTCTACAAGAAAATATCCTTTTCCGGCCTCAGATCCAATTGGTATTCCGGCTTCTTCAAGTGTCCGGATATCTCTGTAAACTGTCCTTAAGCTTATATTAAATCGCTGTGCAATTTCTTTGGCAGGAATTATTTTTTTTGATTGCAGCTGAATAAGAATAGAGGTTACTCTGTTAATCCTGTTCAAATTTTATTCCTCCTCTGTGACTTCCATAAAAAGTATATCCTATGCGTTCTTAAGCTAGCTGCTGTTAGTGCTTCTCATTGCACCCTGGTTATAAAAGCCATACTCACAAACCTCTTCACCAAAACTCTTTACATCTCTAATATAGAACTCTATCTAGCGAACTTTTAGAAAAGATATAAAACATCAGAGTATGGACAGTTGCGGATGTACTTCAGAAAAGATTAGATGTCTAAAAAGCTTGTAGTTAAAGCTTTTTAGACATCTAAATCTAGGTACTAAAACAATTCATCCAGTAAAATATAATATTTTATTTTCTCCCAATCAGGCTTGATCCCCAGTAAGTCAAAAAATAGCTCGACATACTGTTCTTCCCCGATATCCTCCCTGATCGACCGGACGCAGAAGGCAATGTCATACCACTTGTCCGCCCTGCCGCTTCTCCCAAGATCAATAAAGCCACTTACTTTGCCATCTTTCACAAAGATGTTGCTGTCTCCCAGGTCGCCGTGGGAAAAGACAAGTTCCTCTTCGGGCTTTTCCGTCTTTAAAAAATCATACAGCTCGCGCGGATCTTTAAATGGAGTGTCTTCTTCCCAGTTTTCGCAATCCACATCGGCCAGATCGTTATTCAGTAAGTAATCCAATTCGGCTAAGCGGCTGTCTAAGCTATTCGTATAGGGACAATCCGATATGTCGATGGAGTGAAAGAGCCTGATGCACTCCGCATACAGCTCGATAATCTTTTCAGGGCTTTGTTCATCTTCATACTCTTCCGAGCAAAGGACGCCATCGGCCTCACTCATGAGCAGATTGCTCCAGCCATCATGCCGTTCAAAGTGCAGGACCTTTGGAACAGGCAGCTTTCCTTCCAGCCATAGCATCATGTCCTTTTCCCGTTCCACATCATAGGTGGTCCCTTTATACCGGCTGTCCGTCATTTTTAAATATAGGTTTTCATTTTCTCCCACCAGCTTATATACCTTAGCAGGAGACATTCCTTCCGTATCTTTTACGCAGCGGTATTTTTCGATCAGTTTTTTCAATTCCGGTGATATTCTCATTTTAGCCATTTATTATTTCCTTCCTCTTTTCTACAGTATTTAAAGATACCCCAAGAAGCTAATTATAACAAGACGAACTCCAATTCACTGTTCCTTGCATTCTAAAACCTTAAATACCAGAAAACAGCTTTTTCAAAGTTGTTTTCAAAGTTGGCGTATAACATAGTATCGACGGAGCCGATTTTGAAACCACAATTATGATAGAATTTACAAGCTATAAGGTTATTGTCCTGGGTTTCAAGCATTAGTCCATGCAAGTTTTTATGCTTTGCCCATTCTATAGATATATTGATAAGCGCGCTGCCTATGCCTTGCCCCCTGAAATCCTTACATACGGCGATATCTTCTATATAAGCGTACCGGTTCCAATTTTTTCGCAGTTTAACTTTTCCGACGCATTTATCGTCTTGGTAGTAAAGATATATTATCTTATCAGTATTGTCAATATATTCAAGGCAATCTGCCTCCTCATCCTCTTCATCCTCTTCGTCTTGGTAGCTTTTTAAATATGGCGCTTCATAGAGTAATTCTGTAAAGGTCCAATTCTCGTTTTCATACCTCGGTATAATCTTACCTATCACCTCAAATGGTTCGCTGGGTTTATCGATATCTTTCAGGTGCCCTGCTTTCATTTCTGTAATCACTGTTCCCACCTCTCTTCTATATCAGCGGCATATGTGCTATCCAGGCAGCCGGTTTTACCAGTGTATTTTTTATACATGTCCCTGGTATATTTTGTTATATTCCTATCATACTCCGGATAGGCATAATGAAGCCTTTCCGCCACCTCACCGGATACCGCCCTGAACAATTGATGGCATAGAAATAATGCTTCCCATATGTTTTCATAGGAATCCATCCGGTAGGTGGACAAAAGTTTCTCCCACAAATCCTCGGATATATACCTTTCAATAAACTTATAGTTCTTGCCTACACTTAATTTAAAGCCTGTTTCGATGCCGACCTTCCATGATATCATTCTCAGCAGCTCATGGCGAACAATCTGATTAAAATGATCAATAGCAAATAAAATTTCCTTACGGCACAGTCCCTTAACCACATAGGTAGTGGTGTTCCAGAATTCATTGCAGCAGTCATCGTATTCCCGGGCACTGGGTTTTCTTATATGATAATCCATGTCGGTCGGAACTACAGCTTGCTGAATCCTTCCATCCTTATCCAGAATAATCTTTATCAATTTATCGTCATTCAGGTAGTTTCCCAACTCTTCCAGGGGCAATAAGGTAAGGTCTATTTTATTATAATCATCAAAAAGTATTATATAGGAGTAGCCTTTCTCTTCAGCCGGGAATAGTTCCATATCCTCCGGTTTTTGCATCATTATAATATTCCCGAAGCTTTTAAGCCATTCATCCTTTAAAGTAAAGGATTCCACATCTGTTACGAAGTATGTGACATCATAATCCTGGAATTCGTCCTTAGGTATATTAATATTTGCGCGTGACCCCTCAAGGGTCACAATTCGAATACGTTCATCCTGTTCTGCTAAAGAAAGTACTAAATCCATCATTTCTTTTTCTGATCTCATTTACATACTCCTCGTTTATTTTTTCTATATTATTACATCTTCTTTTTTGCCGATACAATCAGCATCATTGGGCGTCGCATTTCATCCGCCATCCCCGGAATATCCATCATGTTCTCTGGCGGCTGTGGCTCCACAATCTGATTTATTATAAAACTATTTGAAAGCAGTGTATTTAGATATGTGGTCAGTGTTCTATGATATTTTGTAACCTTTTCTTCCAAAAACATAGCTGTCCGTTTGCCCTCATAATAATAATTGTCCACCGGGAAATGCAGTATTTCTCCTTTTTCGTTATAATACCAGTCTTGTGTTCCATGAGCAGTAAAAACAGGATGTTCAACTGTAAAAACTAAATTGCCACCAGCCTTCAGCATCCTATATATCTTTTTTATTAAATTCTCATAGTCTGCTACATAATGAAACGCAAGCGAACTTAGTATTACATCAAAGCTCTCCTCTGGGAAATCCACATCTTCTATGGCACAGCATTCATATTCAATCTGTGGAAAATGGGTTTTTCCTTTTGCTACTTCGAGCATTTTATGAGAAATATCAACACCTACTACAGAGGAAGCACCGTTTTCCATCGCATATATACAGTGCCATCCATAGCCGCATCCTAAATCAAGCACACGCTTACCCTTAAAATCAGGTAGCATCTTTTTCAAAGTCTCCCATTCTCCCGCACCAGCCAGTCCTTTCTGCGAGCGACTCATTTGACTGTATTTTTGAAAAAATATATTATCATCATATTTGTTTTCTTTCATCTGAACTCTCCTCGTTTAAAAAGTTATTTATCTCCGATACAATTTCATTCACTTCATTATAAAGCTTCTCGGTCATGTCGTAGCATTCAAAAAGTGAGATACCGAGTACTTCAAAAATATGATTTACCTTCTCGGTATATTTTTCAGGTTTATGTTCAAAAGTTTCAAGCAGTTTTATAGCTTTCTTTTCGTTGATACAATAAGCATTATTACATGCAAATAACACTTGATTTAAACATGAAACTATACGAAAAACATGACCCGCAATATAATATTTATCGTCTGTTCCCGAATTTGCTTTTACAAACATTAAAGAGAACCCTGCTTCAAACATAAAAAAGTTAACTAAACTTTTCTGCAAAGCATTGGGATAAGTTTCTGCCTGTTTTTTTAATTCGCATAAGCTTTCATTCTTAGCATATAGTATTTTGCTAATCGCTAATTCTCCTCGATACATTGCACTAATATAACCATGGGGATGCCCAGTCTGATAATTGGCAGTAACAATTCCGTGCTCTGTATCTTTCATTATTTGTTCCACACGTTTAATATCACGTAAAATTAAATCCACATGATACCCGTTTATGACTAACCATCCGCCGCCATTAATCCAATCACCCCATGCTCCGGGAGGTACAACAAGGTTATTTCTATGCTCATCATCCAGCTTTGTAGCGAATTGATTAATAGTATTTATGTCAAATGATTCTGAATTGTAATAGATGCCGATATCTATATCCGAATCCTCTGTATGGGTGCCCCTTGCACGTGAACCACCTAAAACAATACCTTCTATATAAGACAGAGAGGATAATTTCTCTGCTACTGATTTAATAATATTATCTACCATCAAGCATGCTCCTTTTATCGATTCACTGCTGTAAAAATTCCAAGCCAAATCTTTTGCTTCTACTCAACATATTTATAATTTTTTTAATTTCACAAAAGATAGCTAATAAGCACATTATAAGAATGATTCTGATTTTTTTCTTCACTTTTATTTTTCTCCATTTCAGCACATTGTTTTATTTTTGGGGTTTTTCGATTTCATCATTTTCTAATTCAATCACATCCAGAATGCCACAATTCAAGGATTCGCAGATACGAACCAGCGTTTCCATGCTGATATTTTTCCCTTTTCCCATATTAGCAATCATATTTGTGGTAAGACCGGCGGCAATCCGCAAGTCCTCTTTTCTCATATTGCGCTCAACCAGCGTATGCCAGAGGGGTTTATAGCTTATGTGCATTTATCCTCCTGCCTTTCTCCCGGTTCCGGGGTTCCTGCTCCTATTATATCAAAGTTCTTGCTATTCCACAAACATTTCTTGATACAACCGCCGGTTCCGTCTGGATTGTGCTTTTCCTTTCTTCTCTTGATTACATCTACTTAGCCATGAGCTGCTTAATGCCTTGTGATTTTGCACCCGGATTGTCGTTTCCATATCCCTCCAAGAGATTGATAACGCCCCAAATGCCTAAGCCTGCGCCCAGTGCGATAACAAGGGTCTGTAATACGTCGATAGCAGAGTTAAAAAATTCCATAAAGCTCCTTTCTGCCGCAAATGCGGCTTGCCCTATAAAAGGGCATAAAAAACGGCGGTCAGTTTTCAAACTGCCGCGGTCATAAGTCCCCGCGCTGCCTAAAGTTCTGCCGCGCGGCGGTATTCAGTTGTCAGTGTGGGCGATAGGAATTTTTGTAGGGGCGCGTATCATGCAAGTTGTCTTTTTCTTTGTTACTGCGTCAATTCCTCCTTTCTTTTCAGCCGGGAACACACATTTTTCGTCATTCCAAAAGATAGCTCCTACGCTGCATATACTCGGTAACGTAAAGGGTCTGTTCCCCTCCGCGTTCCTGCAAATACTCCCGCAGAGCGTTTTCTGCATTTTCTATCATCTTTGTAAAATAATGTTCACGACGTATATCATCAGTTTTTGTTTTCTGTCTGCTCATAGTATAACCTCCCGTAAAATCAAAGTTCCCGCCGCACCCGTTTCTGCTCATACAGGGCTTCACACCGTTTCACAAACTGCTGGATAGCTGCCTGCCGTTGCTGTTCCCGTCGCTCGGCAATGAAAACAAGCCCGTTTATGGCTTCTGTGATTTTCTTATCTTTTTTCTTCTGCATACGTCTATTCATGGTCGGTGTCCTCCTGCAAATCTGCTTCGCTGATTTCGTAATAGTCAAAGGGTTCGTCCGGCTTTACAAGGGCGGGTCTGCGCCTTAAATGCTTTTCCATATCAAAGGTATTTTTCTTGTCATAGTCGGAAAGATATTTATAGTTGGGGTGCTTTGTAATGTCATACTTATCAGAGAAGAACGGGCGTACCCCTCGTAGTTGTAAGATACATTTCCCGCCGTCCATGACTGCAATTTCATCTTCGGTCATAAGCTGCTTGCCTAACTTCTGATAGTTCAGCCCATGTGATACCTCACGCCCCCGGTTCTCGGAAGTGTTGAAGCTGTCAATGGTTTCTTTCCCCAAGATTTCCGACATTTCTTTGAGGGTGGTTTTCTCCTTGCCGCCCAAGAAAAGGGTGGTGTCGCAGTTGCCGGCTATGGTATCGGCGTTATCTTTGTATATCGCCTTTAGCTGCGACTGGCTTTGCAGAATGATTGAAGCAGAGATTTCCCGGCTTCGGATAGTGGCTATGAGCTTTTCAAACTTCGGTATCTGCCCGATATTTGCAAACTCGTCTAACAGACAGCGTACATGGACGGGCAGCCTGCCGCCGTATTCATCATCTGCCTTGTCGCAAAGAAGATTGAAAAGCTGCGTGTAAAGAATACTCACAACAAAGTTAAAAGTGTCGTCGGTGTCGCTGATAATGACAAACAGGGCGGTCTTACGGTCGCCTATGGTATCAAGTTCCATTTCGTCGGTTTCCATAAGGTCGCGCAGCTCTTTAATGTCAAAAGGGGCAAGCCGCGCCCCGCAGGAAATGAGGATAGAGCTTCTTGTCTTTCCCGCAGATAACAGGAATTTCTTATACTGCCGGACAGCAAAGTGTTCCGGGTCTTTTTCCTCCAACCGTTCAAACATAAGGTCAACGGGGGACTGAAATTCCGGGTCGTCCTCGCGGGCTTCACTGGCATTTATCATTTCAAGCAGCGTCGTAAAATTCTTTTCTTCCTCCGGGGCTTCGTACCAAATGTAGCCGATAAGGGCGCAGTAAAAGAGCCGTTCCGATTATAGTGATAGGTAATCCTTTGAAGTTATCGCCGGATTTTCCCCCACTTCACACCGGACGTGCGACTTTCACCGCATCCGGCGTTCCATCGATTGTTTTCACAAGCATTTAATCAATCTCCAAATGAAATACTATTATTCTATTGCGGACAAACCAGCCCGCTCACGCAGACTGTTCACTTTTAACATCAGTTCCTTTGTTGTTTTGAGAGCATAAGCTATCGCTTTCAGCTCATTCATCGGGCGTCTTTGCAGAAGCAGAAGGAATCTCCTGTGGAACAAAATCATGTTTTGATAGCGTTCCCTGCCGCCAAATTCTGCCGGAGTTTTCAGCCAGCATACAATGTCAGCCGCATTTTCAAAGAGTTCTCCACTTAGCGCACATTTTCCACGTTGAGCAGAGAATAATGAAATCCTGCTGTCTGTGAGTTCTGTGCTTCGACCCATAGACGGTTGATTTCTCAAACCCGCCAGAACAAATGAGTTCAGGCTTAGGTTTGTGTGTATCAATGTCCGTCCGTCGGCCGTATAACTGCATACCGCTGTTTTCTTTGCCATCGGTATCTTGTTCTTGATATATGCGATAGGGTAGATAGGTTGGTCGATTCCTGATACATACCGCACCATTGCCGACTTACCGAACCGCTCCTTTTCGCTCTCGGTCATTGCACCGCCTTCTCGAACAAGTTTGCACCCGGTTTCTGTATTGAGCCGGTTGGTTAAAACTGTCATGACCTGCCTGTGGATTTTTCTGCAATCAATACTGATACAGGTAGCGAGCTGGAAATAATTCTGTATTCCCAGAACCATTGAATTGAACAGCCTTATCTCGTCTAAAGGTCTTTTTCCTTTGGACGGTCTGGCAATCCGCTTCGCTTGTTCCACCAGCTTTTGCCTTTCCAGTTCCAACTTTTTGTCACAGATATGAGATTGCACAGCGTACCTACCGCTTTTTGGTCTGACCCGTATCTTGAATCCGAGAAACTCTGAATAGCGTTTTCTGACATTGACTATCCTTGTTTTCTCTGGCGATACTTCAAGCCTTAGCCTCTCAGTTATCCACGCTGTTACAGCTTCTTTTGTTCTCAAAGCGTCCTCTTTATTCCGACAGAAGATTCTGAAATCATCTGCATATCTCACGATGTACATTTCTTTCAGTCCCGTTTTCCTCATTTTGAGAAATGCCTTACTCCGGTCAAAAGTAATCGAGTTTCTGATTTTTCTCTCATACCCGTATTCCTTTACAAGAGGGTGGTTCTGCCATTGGCTCTCTACCCAGTTATCCAGTTCATTCAGCACGATATTCGCAAGTAGCGGTGAAATGATACCACCTTGCGGTGTGCCTTTGTCTGGAATGAGGGTAGTGCCGTCTGGCATTCTAATCGGTGCTTTCAGAATCCGCTTGATAATAAAAATCAACTGTTTGTCGTGTATTCCCAAAGCCCATATCTGCCGCACCAGCTTACTGTGATTTACATTATCGAAAAAGCCCTTTATATCAAACTCAATCACATAATGCAGATTCATTCGCTGGAGCATGGTATAGGTTCTCTGCATGGCGTGTTCTACGGAGCGGTTCGGGCGAAAGCCGTAGCTATTGTCGCTGAATTTCGCTTCGCAGATAGGCTCCATGACCTGCTTGATACATTGCTGTATCAGCCTGTCCCAGATACAAGGAATACCCAACGGGCGGGTCTTGCCGTTTGGCTTCGGAATGTCTTTACGCCTGACCGGTTTTGGTCGGTATCCGTGCTGACTTCCTGTGACAATAAACCTCACTTTCTCCACAACTGTTTCGGGCGGTAAACACCCGATGTCACTGATGTTTCTGTTGTCTGTTCCTGCTGTGTAGCTTCCTCCGTTTGCTTTGATGTTCCGATATGCCAGAAGAATGTTATCCCGGCTTAGGATTATATCCATAAGGTCGGTAAAGTTGTCTCCGTCCAGACTTCGGCGATAGAGTTCGTCAAAAACTGGCTGCATACCGTAATACTCGGCGTGCCGTAAATCGTCTACACATAGATTTTTGCTTTTCTTTGGCATAAGGCATCACCTCCTTTTACGAAAGTGACCCTTTTGGTCTTACTCGAATCCTTATGTTGGATTGAATAATGCCTGTTTATCTCAACCGACTTGTGGCCATTCCTCCGTAGCTCACATAACGCAAGCACATCATAGGTTCGACCACTGCTTTTCAGCAGCAGTTCGTCTGCTTATTGTTCTTCGTCAGATTATTCCTTGCGGAATCTGCTGCCTTTCCTCGTTCCGATAGTTCTATCTGTACATACATACCCTTAGGTTCCTGCTATAGACCTGTCGGCTTGCCTGTGCCTGTAACACAGCATGGTCGTTCGTAGGGCAAATTTCTACTGAACCACACCGACTGCGCTTTAACGCACCCACGCATTTCTGCGTGGTCTTCTTTTAGACCTGTACATTCGCAGGTTCGTCAGTCCGCCCGCCAAAGCGAACATTCTAACCATAGGTATCTTATAGACCCTCGGCCTATAGGTAACACAGTCTGCCGCCAGACCGCTTTCGACCACTTTTGGCAGTGGTTACGGTTACTCTCAGCCTTTGTCATGGGGCTTCGTACAAAAGCCATTACAGCTAATGCACGCCCATCAAGGGTAGGCGTTTCAGGGCGTTACCCCGTCATTCCACCTATCAAACTATCAGTTCTCCGAACAACGGAAAACCGTTGCCCGTGCGCAGACTTTTTACCGCCTGCGAACGAGTCGCACTTATCCAAAAATCTTCCCCTGCTTTTTCCCCGTCCCCTTTGGTGTTGGCAATCAAAGTATTTACCAGTTTCAAAATGTCTTTTTCGCTGCGGAGATAGGCAAAGGGATTGTATTTCATGCTTTTTTTGAAGTTTATCGTGTTCAGCACCTTTATCCGATACCCGCCCCGCTGTAAGAGCTTCCCGCACTCGACTAAAACCGTTCCTTTCGGGTCGGTTACAACGTAGCTTGAGTGCATTTGCATAAGGTTGGGCTTTACGAAAAATCTCGTCTTGCCGCTGCCGCTTCCCCCGATAACAAGGATATTTTTATTCCTTGCATACTTTGGCTGCTTTGGGCGGCTGTTCATGGTAAGCCGTTCCGTCTGTGTGAGCAGCACGTTATTTTGAAATACCGGGTCGGTGTAGGGCTTTATATCTTCGGCGTTGCCCCAACGGGCAGAGCCGTATTCGATACCTTTCCGGTATTTCTTCGCATTCTTGCCTTTTACATAGACAATCAGCCGGATAAGGACAGCCCCTACAATACCGATAAGCAAATCCATAGGTGCAAGGCTCGGAAGCGGGTTTGCAAAGGCAGCGGAAAAGCCGTCTGCAAGGGAAAGCACCTTGCCGGACAGGTCAGCCCCCGGAGAGAGCCGCACCGCCTGTCCGATTTTGTCAAAGAGATAGACAAAGAGCAGATAGGGGGCATTTAGGATAAGCAGCTTTTTAAGTTCCGGCTTCATAGCGATACCTCCCTGTCCTTTTTCTTCACTTTTTCCCTCTGTGCGTTCAGAGCCGCCGCCTTTTCTTTGAGGGAAACAATCAGCTTGCGGATAGAGGGCTTTTGTTCCTGCGTCAGCTTCTTTGCGGAAAACTCCTTGAAAGCTGCGGTCAGTGCGTCCGCGTCCCGTCCCTTAAAAAACACAAGATAGCGGGGCGGGGTTTCGGTGCTGTCTTTCTTTAAGGCAAAGTCAATCCCGTATTTTTTCGCCGTACTCTCAAAGGCTTTGATATTGTCCTTTGTGATTTCAATGTTGGAAACGCCCGCGTTCTGCTTCATAAGCTGCTTTAGGGTCTGCTTGCCATGCGGGATTTTCTGTTTGTCATGCTGCTTTTTCATCTGTGCAAGCAGGGCTTTCATAGCCTTTTGGAGCTGCTGCGCGGTCAGCTTTCCGGTCTTGATGTAAAGGGCTATGGTCTTTTCGTTGGTTTCCTCCTGCAATGGGTGTCCTCCTTTCGTGTTCTATGGTGGTATGCCCGCCGCCGGGAAACGGGACGGGCATGAAAAAAGAGCATCCGCTTTCACGCCGCCCTGTTAAATCCGTACCCGCAGCCCGGAAAGGTCTGCCGCCCGAATACCCACAAGATACCAGTTGTCCCCGTACTCCATACGGGTCGGCTTCCATTTGCCCCGCACAAAGACCTCCATGCAGTCGCCGCAATGCAATCCCCCGTAATAGTCGTTTACGTCAAAGCGAATGTCGTAGCGGTCAGCGGTTTCATCAAAAATCAAAGCTCCTGTTTTCTGTGTCATCATAAAATCCTCCTTTGGGTTGGTTTACAGGCTTTCGCCCTCGTTGCAGGTGTAATCGGGTATGCCCTTGCTTCTTGCCGACTGGATAGTGCGCCCGCCGTACATATCGTGAGATACAAGGGACGTGTAATAGCTGCCAATCGTAGACGGAGCATTGAAAAGGGCAGCTTTCATGTACTGCTTGATGTTGCGGATTTTGGTGGTGTTTTCCTGCATACAGTCCAGTACAAAGCGGATATGTTCGCTGTTCAGTTTCATAAATTTTGCTTTTACAAGCTCTGCCGGGTGGTCGTCCCCGGCGATACGGATTGTTCTTCGTTTGGTGCAGACGGTTTCAAGAATAAGGGCAAGGATTTCCTCTATCCTGTCCCGGTCAAGGTATCTGTCCTGTATCAGATAGTCGTACTCGATATTGTCCTTGATGATTTCCTCATACACGCTGTATGCGTCTGTCGCTTCCTTTCGCTTCCGTTCCGGCAGCTGTGCCGCGTCCTCTAAGGGAGAGGGATTTAGGGAATGGAAAGGAATGGAATGGGTACTTGATATATCTGTATTTAATTTTTCTTTTTTTGGTAAGTTAGTTTTTTGTATCTCTTTATTTAATTGCGTTGGATTTTCCGACGTCGGGTTATCCGGTGTCGGATTTTCCAATATCGGCTTATCCGCTGTTGGATTTTCCAATACCGGACAATCCAATGCCGGGGGCTGTGGCTGTTCGTAAATGGTGTACTCAATAGCGGTCATTTTGCCTTTCTCGTCGCGTCCCTGCCGCCTTGTGATATATCCGGCTTTTTCAAGCTCCCATACAGCGGTGCGGATAGCGTCGATACTTTCCCGGTTGATAAGGGACAGCCCTGCAAGGGTGTAGTCCCAATCTTCGGGAAGTGAGAGCATTTGCGACAACAAGCCCTTTGCCTTTAGGGAAAGTTCCTTGTTGCGTAAATGGTGGTTGCTCATAACCGTATAACCTTTGTTCTTTTCCACGCGGAAAACTGCCATAGCTTCATCACTCCTTTGGTTGGATTTGTTACGCAGTAGAAACGCGGTTTTGAGGGAAAAGGTATCAACCCTTGCCTTTCTCATTTCCGCGCTCTAAGAGCCGCATAAATCAAGGCTTTATTTGCCCTTACTGCGTAACATGAGGGCATAAAAAAAGCAGCGTTCCTGTTCTCCTGTGTGGGAGTGAGAAACGCCGCCTTATAGGTGGTGCTTATTTTATTTTTTCTTTTCGACGTGCCGCGTAAGGTGGTGTAGTGGTTTATCCGGCAGCTTCGCAGGTGCTTTTGCATATCAAGGCTCAATTCGTTAAAAGTAGTAAATGAGTAGTAAAATCAATCTGCAAACCTGCGAATATGCCCGTAAATCAAGCATTTTTCAAGACAATCAACTAATTTGCTGGACATCAAATGGGAATTTTTCTCTCCCGATGATTTTGAGCTGCACAGAACCAGCAGCGGGACCTTTTTATTCTTCGCTGGAAATCCTGTGCTGAAGCCTGCCCCTGGCACGACCTTCTTCCAGGCATACCGCCGTACCTATCAGAATATTGTCAAAGAAGCGGCCGTCTCCGCTTCGAACATCTTCGCTGATCTGGAAGCGGTGGTTCCAGAGAATTTCGCGGCAGTAAACACCAAAACCGGCCACGGCGAAATGGCGGAAGAGGCGCTGACCCTCCTGGATAGACTATCCGGTAAAGATGCGCATGTGGTGGGAAGAAACCAGGCAAAAAACGGACCGGACCGATTAGTCAACGGCACCTTTATCCAAACCAAATACTATTCTACCGGAAAGGGCTGTATCAACTCCTGCTTTGATAAGGCCACCGGACAGTTCCGATATCAGATGGCAAACGGCGAACCTATGATGATCGAGGTGCCCAAAGATAAATATGCGGAAGCACTCAACGAATTTCGGAAAAAAATCCTGGAAGGAAAGGTGCCCGGTGTTACAGATCCAAATGATGCGGCCAAATATATTAAAGAAGGTAAGCTGACTTACCTGCAGGCCCGCAATCTGTGCAAGCCTGGGACCATAGAATCGCTGACCTACGATACCGCTACGGGAGCTATCAACTGTTCCTTTGCCTTCGGCCTTACCTTTCTGTCTACCTTTATCATTAGCTACACGCAGAGCGGAAACCGCCAAGAGGCGATGAACTCTGCCTTTGCCGCCGGCATTCAGGTGTTTGGGCTTTCTTTCTTTGCCCACATCTTTACGCAGCAGGTCGCAAGGACCACGCTCACCAAAGAGCTGATCCCTCTCAGCACATATATCGTAAATGCCATGGGCTATAAAACTGTACAGACCATCGTCAACGCGATCCGGTCTATGGCCGGCAAAGCCCCCATCTCAGGGGCCGCCGCCATGAAGCAGCTTGCCAAGATACTGAGAAACAGCGTGGTCACTTCAGCCATCACTATCGTTGTCTTCTCCGTGCCGGATACTTACAACGTTTTCCAAAGAAAACTTTCTACCGCTCAGTATACCAAGAATATGCTGTCCCTTGTGGGCACTATGGCCACCGCCGGCGTCGGAACACTAGGGGCTTCCTTCGCCGCCGCAAAGGTGGCTGGAAGCATCGGGACTACCATCGCCCCCGGAGTAGGTACTGCCATCGGAATCGGAGGCGGACTGGCGGGCGGCTTTGTAGGAGGAACAGCCATCAAACTCGCCGGAGACCATGTCAGGGAAGATGACTCTGTCATTCTCTCCCGCCTGTTCAACGCAGTGGTTACAAATCTCATTTACGAATATATGCTGTCAGAAAGCGAGATCAACGTAGTGATAGAGAAATTCAACGCAATCGGTTCCAGGAAATTCAACAAGCTGTTTAAAGACGTAATGGCGGCAGATCACCAGGAAAAAGTCATTGAAAAATATATCCGGCATTATTATGAAGAAGTGGTGCGTTCCCGTCCCAAGGTCGCGGAGCCTACGCCTGCGGATCTGGTCGATTTTGTAGCCGGACTGGCAGGACCAGAAGAATAATCCGCAGATCAGGATTTGATGCAGAGGGGGCGTTGCAAAATAGATGAGTAATCATCTATGGAGCAACGCTCCTTTTTCATATCCAAAAACAGAAAACGGACCCCGAAGAGTCCGTAATCCATGGTATAATTAGATATGCCTACTAACCAAAAATACCATAAAAATTATACCGAATTCGGCGAACCTTATCAACTGGTTTTGCCATTAAATTTGGAAGGTTTGGTTCCTGATGATGATTCTGTCCGACTGCTGAGCCACGAATTGGAGGGATTGGATTACAGCTTGCTGTATCAGGCTTACTCTGCCAAAGGCGGAAATCCGGCAGTGGATCCTAAGACCATGTTCAAGATCCTGACCTATGCGTATTCCCAGAACATTTATTCATCCAGAAAAATTGAAACCGCATGCAGACGAGATATCAACTTTATGTGGCTGCTCGCCGGGCAGAAAGCACCTGACCACAGCACGATCGCACGTTTCCGTACCGGATTCCTGGCGGATGCCTGTGAAGATCTCTTCTATCAAATGGTAAAGAGACTGAAAAATGCGGGCGAGCTGTCGAAGGAAACCGTTTTTATTGATGGGACAACGCTGGAGGCATGCGCAAACAAATATACCTTTGTCTGGAAAAAATCCGTAGGGAAATGGGAAACAAAAATGTTCCAGAAAGTACAGGAAGCCGTAGCTCTTCTGAACCAGGAGTATCTACAGAGTTTTTCTGTAACGGAAGGAACAAGAACACAGGATCTTCAGAAGATCTGTCGGTTTCTGGAACAGAGCTGTAAAGAACAGCATACCGTTTTTGTCCATGGAAGAGGGAAACGGAAAAGCCGGAACCAGAAATATCTGGAACTGTTCCAACGTTTTCTGGAACGGCAGACCATCTACGACTGGCATACAGCCAGCTTCCGGGGACGGAATAATTATTGTAAGACGGATCCGGACGCCACATTCATGCATATGAAGGATGACCATATGCGGAATGCCCAGTTGAAGCCGGGATATAACGTACAGATCGCAGTGGACAGCGAATATATTGTCGCGACAGATATTTTTCAGGATCGGAATGATGTATGGACGCTGGTCCCTTTTTTAAAGAGAATGGAAGAAAAACTGGGATTCCGTTATCCAAGCGTGACGGCAGATTCAGGATATGAAAGTGAAGAAGGATACAGCTATCTGAGAGACCAGAAACAAAAGCCCTATATCAAACCGCAAACGTATGAGAAATGGAAAAAGAGGAGTTTTAAAAAGGATATCAGTAAACGTGAGAACATGGGTTATGATGAAAGGACAGATACCTATACGTGTCATGCCGGGAAGAAACTGCGGCCGATTTTCCTGAAAAAGCAGACAAGTAAAAGTGGCTATGAATCCGAAGTCACCGTCTACGAATGCGAAGATTGTACGGACTGTCCTTATAAAGAGAAATGTACAAAAGCAAAAGGGAACAAACGGCTGTATGTATCCAAAAGCTTTTTGGAGAAACGACAGGAATCCTATGAAAACATCCTGAGCGAAACCGGGCTCCTATACCGGATGAACCGTTCGATCCAGGTGGAGGGAGCATTTGGAGTCCTGAAAAACGACTATGAATTTCAAAGATTTTTACTCCGTGGAAAAACCAAAGTAAAACTGGAGATTCTTTTATTGAGTATGGGCTATAATCTCAACAAACTTCACGCTAAAATACAAAATGACCGAACCGGAAACCATCTGTTTCCAGTGAAGGAATCTGCTTAATCAAACAGAAACTAAGCAGCTTTATTAAAGTATGCTCAAAAACGGAAGTAATCCACAGAACAAAGTGGAATCACTTCCGTTTTCCTTTAAATGGAGCGAGGGTATCGCTCCATCACCTAATTTGATGATTTTGCGACACCCCCTTTTTATTTTCTGACCTTCAGCAAATACCGCTGGCTGGAAACTATCTGAAATAATCCTCAATACCAATACCGATCGTAGACCAATAGTCCGCTTTTTTCTTCTCCTCTTCAATTTCTCTTTCGTCCATCGGATCTCCATCCTCATCCGCTTCCCTTATCATTTCTTCAACATCTTTGGGAATAGAGGGACGGTATACTCCAACACTGCTATTTAAGAATCCATAGGAATATTCATTTTCGCTGTCGTCAATAGCCCCATGATTTTCTTCCCTAAGTATCTTGTACAGTGTATCCGCTTTGATCTGAAAAGCAGGCACATCGTAGATGGTCGGCTGCAGTTCCCCGTCAATTCCACCCAGGAACTCAATAAATTCCACTTTTCCATCCTCGTCAAAATCAAATCGCAATTCATTGTTAAAATAGTATAGAGAATCCTCCCTTATACTATTAGGTTCTCCCAACAAATTTTTTACATCTTCCTGCGAAGAAGATAACGCGATCGCTATATCGTCCAATTCAATTCCCACTAATGGGATAATCTTTATTTTCCGCATAATCGCCGCCCTCCTGAATATTCAATCAGTTCTCTTTGATGATCAGGCACTTAGCTTCGCTCCTTCCTGCGCGATATTTCTGTAATAGGGAAGTATGTCTTTGATTCCAAATCTGAAACAACATCCCATATTTATATGTCCGAAATACTTATATAAAGTATTATACCTATATTTCATATTTTAAACAATTCTTTTCCAGTCAATTGGGTATTCCGGCCTACTCTCTAACAAACAGATCAAAGCTCTCTCTTTGTGTTGATTCGCCGCACAACCTTTTTGATAAGCAGTACTAATAAAAAATAAATCACACATCGAAAAATAAAAAATCAATCGGATAGCTGATTGATGGCTATGCGGTTGATATAGGATTATGTGAAATCAACTCTTTATTGATAATCTTTTCCGATGTATTATGGATACAGTTCATGACAAAGATTACTTTTGGAAAATGACTATTTGGTGAAAGACTTGATGATATGCATACTATTGCATTCTTCTAAGTCCATTAACATCATCGGATAAGAAAAATAACCTTAGGTTTAATCTCCCATCTGGTGGGGCTATATAGTTTTTGATTTTGAATATGAAATCTTTTGATTTTGTCCTTTCTAATATTCCGATACTAAAATATGATTAGAGCTTCCAATGCACTTACATACTTTGAAACATAAAATCCATTCCCCGGCAATTTGCCGGGGATGGATCTTTCTTTAAGCTTAAAGTACTAAAAATAAAATTTAATAATATCATCTAATTGTTCCGAAATTTTTGAAAAATTTTTGTTTAAATCTAAAGCTCGAACGGCAATTTGATTCCCACTCATCCGATATGTTCCATTCAGCACAATATCTTCATCGGTCTGAGCATAAAGAAGCATTCCCGATACAGTATGTTCACAATTCTTTAGTTCAAACTCTTTGTTCTTTACATAAGTAAAAATTTGATAAAGATTATTGGAATGCAAAGTATTAATGCCGTATTGTGTTTGAGTCATATGTGAATAATATTTTGCATCAATAATCAGAATATTATTTCCTTTCGATAACATGATATCCGTTTGCATTTTTGGCAGCATCTCATTTTCATCATCATCAAGCTGCCATGCAATTTGAGCGGCGTTGACCGTGAGCTCAGGATGCTCTTTCCGATAATATTCCAGAAGAAATTTTTCATATAAACGTGACATACGTTGCTCATCGGTAAAGTCCATTATACGGACATCACCACTATGTTGGGTTTGCAGCAATCCCATATAAACTAAATAACAAATGCCAATTAACATCTGATAACTTTGATTCGTTCGATTATAATTTTGATTCCAATTTACGGAATGCAAATCGATTTCATCAACGTCAGAAAAATATAATAAAAGATTTCGCAAATGCTTTTTTCTCTTATTTGTTATATCCGCTATAAGGAGAAGCCGTACCGTTGATTTAATAATCTGGTTAAATATAGTGTTGACTGAAAATTCATCATAATTACAAATCATCTGCTTCTTTATCATGGCCTGGGTTTTAATAGATTCTGAAATATTTAACTTTCCTTGCAAAGTAGAAAGTGGTTCTGATTTTGAAATGTAATCTTTACCCAAGCCACGCTTTACTTGTATACTAATACCCTTATCCAGAATCGCTGCATATAACTCCGCAGTATTGTGAAAACTTTCTGTTGCAATATCTTTGTAATTTTGCGTTTGTAATGTTTGAAAGGCATAGGACAGCATATAATAGATATTTTGTATAGGAATCATTTGATAGCACTCCTTAATCTGTCGGACCATTCTATAACTTTAGTTGGTTCATCAAACCAGTATTCTTTTAAAAGTGGAATGAGTTCGAATTCGACAATGGAAGCCAGTGCTTGTTCGGAAACAGTCTCTTCGGTCATTCCACAGAAATAGCTGTGCCCGATACAGAAGCCTTCTCCTAAAGAAGCATCCCCAGTAATATTTACATTCAACTGCTTGACGCAGGAAATCAACTTATTAAATTTCGGGCTATTTAACGAGTCTTGATAAGTATGAAATCCTTCTATATTAAATCCGGGGATAACGTATAATTAATTTCGCAAAATCAATTTCATAAAAATAGACATGGTCTATAGCCGTTTGGTAAAATCAAGTCACCACAACTAAATCTATCAAAGGAGGCTATAGAACCATGTCTGATAAGATTATACAGCTAAATGAGGACTTAATAAAGCATGATTTAAAGGATCTTGTCCGTAACAGTGTCGAAGAAACATTAAACGCCCTGCTCGATAAGGAAGCCGACGAATTAGTCAACGCTGAAAAGTATGAGCGCTCCTCTGACCGCCAGGGATATCGTTCCGGCCATTATAAGCGAAATCTCCACACTACCGCAGGGGAAGTCGAACTGAAGGTTCCTAAACTGAAAGGGGTTCCTTTCGAGACAGCCATTATCGAAAGATATCGTCGCAGAGAATCTTCCGTGGAAGAAGCTCTTATTGAGATGTATCTGGCCGGTGTTTCTGTCCGACGCGTGGAAGATATCACCGAAGCCTTATGGGGAACGAAAGTATCCCCTGGAACCATCAGTAACCTGAATAAAAAGGCTTATGAGCATATTGAAACCTGGCGTACCCGTCCGCTTTCCGGGAACTATCCTTATGTTTACGTAGATGGTGTTTACCTGAAACGTAGCTGGGGCGGCGAGATCCAGAACGTTTCTGTTCTCGTTGCCATTGGCGTCAGTCAGGATGGCTGCCGGGAAATCCTTGGTGCTGCGGAAGGGATGAAAGAGGATCGTGAAAGCTGGCGTTCTTTCTTCGTATGGTTGAAAGAACGCGGGCTTACTGGTGTACGTTTGATCATCGGCGATAAGAATCTCGGTATGCTTGAAACCATTCCGGAAGTCTTTCCGGATGCCAGATATCAGCGCTGTACGGTTCATTTTTACAGAAATATATTTTCTGTTACCCCCCGTAACAAGATGAAAACGGTAGCGCTTATGCTCAAGGCGATCCATGCGCAGGAAAGCAAGGAAGCCGCCCGTGAAAAAGCAATCCAGGTAGCGGAGAAACTCCGTGCCATGAAGCTTGCTAAAGCTGCCAAGAAGGTAGAGGACGGGATTGAAGAAACCTTGACCTATATGGATTTTCCTACGCAGCATTGGACCCGGATCCGAACCAATAACGCTATTGAGCGCCTCAACCGTGAGATTAAACGGCGTACAAAAGCGATCGGTGCTTTTCCTGACGGGCAGAGTGCCTTGATGCTCGTATGTGCCAGACTGCGTCACGTAGCAGCAACCAGTTGGGGAGCCAGACGCTATATGAATATGGATCATCTTTTCAAAACAGAAGAGGATCTGCTGTCTGATATCATAGCCGGCTGACTACCGGCTGCTAAACGGCTAGGTTTTGATTTTGCGAAAAACTATTGACACTATCAATCCGGGTTTCATAGTGATAAAAGAAAACCTTCTTCTTAATGCGTAATCTAACATAGCAAGGCTTCGATCAGCAGTGTTCATCATACCGATTATATATACATTTTGAGGTACAGAAAATTTTTCATCTGAATATAATAATTGTAATTCAATACCGCGTTTGTCTGTTTCAATCAACATAAATAATTCGCCAAAAATCTTGCTTAAATTTCCCCGGTTAATTTCATCAATAATAAAGAAATAATCATTTTCATCGTCTTCTTCTGCTTTTTTACAAAATTTGTAAAAAGCTCCTTTTTTTATAATGAATCCACTTTCAGTAGGTCTATATCCTTCGATAAAATCTTCGTATGAATAACTTTGATGAAATTGAATCATCTGTACACGATCAGAAATTTTAGCCCCGATCATGGAATATGCCAGTCGTTTTGCCGTAAATGTTTTACCAACTCCCGGCGCCCCTTGCAAGATGATATTCTTTTTAGCTTTTAAAACACTGGCAAGTGTTTCATAATCATTTTCGTTCATATACACATCTGAAAGAAAATCTTCCGGTGTATATAATGGATAATCTATTTCAGGCTGTGCATCAATATCATCCAGGTCATCAGAAACAAATAATGCATTCAATTTCTCAATATATTCTGTATAAGGAGAAATATCGGTCAAGCGTTTAGAAACGGCATTTCCCGGATATTCCCATTCACCTACTTGTATCCATTTTACATTTCGGATATTTTTATATTTGGGGCGTGAGTCGTCAAAAACATATCCACCAGTAATAATCCCTTTCCCGACAAGAGTATTTCCACGTTTTGCAAAAATCACGTCATCAACAGCTATTGTTCTGGCAAAATTCCATGCCATAAGAGCCTGATTTTTTCGAGAAGTATTTCCATCATAAACATTTATCAAGGCCTGCCTGAGAGATTCTTTTGAGTTGTATCGGTCGTAATCTCCGATATCATCCATTCCAATAACCATGATATTTTTCTGACGACATTCATTCCAACTGTCATCATCAAAAACGGTATACATCCAATAATGTGTATTTCGGATATTTTCATCGGATAGTGAATTCTGAGAAACGTCATTAGGCTTATCCTTATATCCTACATATTTGCCATAAATATAACCGAACACAACCATTGGAATATTACACTGCTTTGCGAACAGCGCAATTTGTCCCATTCTTATAAATGGAATATCGCTTGGCTTTTGTTTTAAAAACTGCAATACGTCGAGTTGATTGTTCTGACCGTAAAAGGGCGCAAATAATGTCGGAAATAATATTTGATAATATTTCATTCTCCAGACAGTATTAATTCCGGAAATATGTTCTAACTTACTGTAAAGTTTCTGGTAATCTGCTACAGAATCAAGATTACCAAAAGAGGAGATTATTTCTGCGCCTTCTACTAAATTATTTCGAATTTCTTCAGCTTTTAGTATGGCATCTTCTTCATCAAGTATCACTGGTTTTAGTGGTGATCCGCACGTCCATTTCTGGGTCTTTTTATAAAAAAATAATCCGAACTTATATGCGGATCCGCCTGAAATACCGCCAAATGTTTCTCTAATATTTCTATCCATTTCAAGCATATAACATAGATTCGTCTTATTTCCCTCGTCATTGTAAAATAGGGATGTTAATAAATCTTTCCCAGAAAGAGCCTTTAGCTGTTCAATGCCGAAACGATTTATGAAATTATTTCTTAACTGTTCCGCCTTTTGTTCAAATAATAGACAATCTGAATTTTGAGCTTCTTCATTAAACCATTCTGGAGAATATTTTTTTGATACATCTTCTTTTGATAACGGATCTGTCATAACGTACCTCCGATTTTTGATTTAAAATTAGTATAACATTAATTTCTACACCTGTCATACACTGTAAAAATGTAATGGCTGAATACATTTCTTTTATTCTGGATAATAAGAGCAAGATCCACTACGGTAATACCGAAATCCATGTTATGAATTTGCCCTTCCCTTTTGGGGTTGTGATCTTGATGGGAATTTCAAAGAGCAAGATCCACTACGTAATACACAATCGTGTATTCCAGAGTAGTGCTCTTGCCTGGGATTTCGATTCCCCATACCCTCGATGGTCTGCTTTTTTAGCAGATATCAGCGTTCACTGGAAAGTGAGACGCAGCACAAAAGAAAGATCCCGGCAGGACAGCCGGCTCTCCCACTTGTGATGTTACTGCGTAACAAGAAAAAGAAAGAGGTAGTCCAGATAACTTGTTTCATAATGATACCGAAACAGTACCGAAACGTCGCTTTGTACTGCTGACAAGATAAACCTCAACCGATGATAACTGCTGTCAAAAGGCCTTATGGCGATAGGCGAAAATGAAAAGAAAGATACCGAAACGATGCCCCAGTTGCTGTTCTGTCACCAAAAACGTCAGGACAGCGGAAAGAAGAAACACCGATGCAGCGAATAAGCTGGAAAAGGCGGTGCCGGATAGTATTCTAACATCGTAAAAATTATGAACCTCCTGACAGACTTATAAAGTGAGATTTCCTGTCAGGATGCTTTTATTTATCTCCTGTATTATTTTCATAATGTTTGATTTTTCGCATCAGTCCTCTGTATATAGGGTCTTTTAGTAAATATATCTTATCGCGGCTGATCGGATATTCAGACATAAAATCCGGATTTTCTGCGAAGAATTTTTTCTGTTCCTCATCCGTCAGATGAATTGTATATTCTTCATAGAAATCCATATCATCGCCCAGTACGAATTTTTCAAAACGTTTATATTGTTCTTCTGTCCATTCCATTTTTGCTGTTATCCCCTATGTAGGCTAATATATATTTTCCCCTTTTTGCCAATTCTTAAAGATACTCTCAAAACAAATATAGTCGTAATAAGACTAAAATTCAATAGTCGTGTCGAGACTTTTTTATAATGGAGAAAAATTGAGGGAAGTAAGTAAGACATGGTATTTGAAAATATCCGGAATCTCCGTGAAGATAATGATAAGACACAGCAGGAAATTGCTGATTATCTGAATATAAAGCAGACCACATATTCTAAATATGAATTGGGAAAAATCAATATTCCAATTGAAGTCTTCATTAAGCTGGCTGACTATTATGGAGTCTCTCTGGATTATCTGGTCGGAAGATCGAAGAACAAAAATTAAGGATCACCTCTTTTCAGAAAGAGCAGTGATCCTTTTCTTCATATCATCTTTTCAATTTTATTCTGTAAAAAATTTTCCGGAAAGGAGCATACGTGCAAGATTTCCTCCTTTAATTTTTACGTCCATGAGGTAACACCAAGTAACACGAACATTTGTTTAAATATTGCCTTTCCAACACCCGAAAAACCCATATTTTTGCATGAAAAAATCGGAGTGACAGGATTTGAACCTGCGACCTCTACGTCCCGAACGTAGCGCTCTACCAAGCTGAGCCACACTCCGATAAATGACCGGATGCTCTTTTCTCCAAGCCTCCGGCGCCCCTGCCAAGGAACTACGGATAGAGGACTCGAACCTCTACTAACAGAGTCAGAGTCTGCTGTGCTGCCATTACACCAATCCGCACTGCTTCTGTCCGCATGTTTGCCAGCGAACAAATATTATTATAACAAAGTTTTAACAAAAATCAAGCCTTTTTTTCATTTTTTGAAAAATTCCTATTGCTTTTTGTTTGGAAATCTGTTTTGCTATTATTTAGAGGATCATAAATCAAACTACAACAGTATAGAAAGGGATGTACTATGAAACCAATCAAAGAAGGAAAAGTACGTGAAATCTATGATAATGGAGACAGCCTGATCATGGTGGCTACCGACCGGATCAGTTGTTTTGATGTCATCCTGAAGAATGACGTGGCAAAGAAGGGAACCGTCCTGACCCAGATGTCCAAATTCTGGTTCAACATGACCAAAGATATCCTTCCCAATCACATGATCTCCACAGACGTAAAAGATATGCCGGAATTCTTCCAGCAGCCGCAGTTCGACGGCAACAGCATGATGTGCCGGAAGCTTGACATGCTTCCCATCGAGTGCATCGTGCGGGGCTATATTACCGGAAGCGGCTGGGCCAGCTACCAGGAAAACGGGACAGTCTGCGGGATCAAACTGCCGGAAGGACTGAAGGAATCTGACAAACTGCCGGAACCAATCTATACGCCTTCTACCAAGGCAGAGATCGGCGATCATGACGAGAACATTTCCTATGAGCAGAGCATTGCCCACTTAGAAAAGTATTTCCCAGGCAAAGGCGAAGAATATGCCGCAAAACTTAGAGATTATACCTTGGCTCTCTACAAGAAATGCGCAGACTACGCTTTGAGCCGCGGCATCATCATCGCGGACACCAAATTTGAATTCGGACTGGATGAAGAAGGCAACATCGTTCTTGGCGATGAGATGCTCACTCCTGACAGCTCCCGTTTCTGGCCGGCAGAAGGCTATGAGCCGGGACATGGACAGCCTTCCTTTGACAAACAGTTTGCCCGTGACTGGCTGAAAGCCAATCCCGGAAACGACTGGACTCTTCCGGAAGACATTGTTCAGAAGACCATCGACAAATATCTTCAGGGATATGAAATGCTGACAGGTGAAAAGCTGTAATAAGACAAAAACAAAGTGGAGGAACCGCCTCAGGGATAGGTTCCTCCGCTTTTTTATTTCGCTTCCCGCTTGACGAAGAAAATTCCGATCAATACCAGCAGCGCCGATACTGCCGCCATCCAGAAGAATGTCACATTAATGCCATGTACTCCCGCCGCCTCCCCGTAACGACCCACAGAAGATTCCCGCACCGCCGTCATGATCCCTACGAACACAGCCGTTCCGACTGCTCCCGCGACGGTCCTAAGAGACGTCAAAAGAGCGGTGCCGTGGGCGGTCATCCGGAACCCGATCTTCTCGGTTCCCCAAGTCACCAAAGGCATCATCAGGCATCCGATCGCTGTGGTGCGCAGGGTATTCCATCCTGCCGCCACCCAGACTGGAGTATCCATGGTGATCAGACACATTCCTCCGCAGCTGATAGTCATACAGGCCGCGCCGACTAGAAATAAAATCTTCATCCCCAGCTTGTCGTAGATCTTCCCCGCAAATGGACTGATTACCGCCATGACCGCAGATCCCGGCAGTACGATCAGGCCCGAGACGGTAGCGGAATATCCCATCACAGACTGAGCGTAGAGGGGCATCAGCATGGAAGATCCCATCATGACAAAATAAAGCAGCATACTGCCGATCACGCTGACCGCATAATCTTTATTCTTCAGAATACGCAGTTCCAAAAAAGGTTCTTCCAAATGAAGCTGCCGGTACACAAACAGCGCCGCCGCCACGCAGCCGATCACAAGAACCGGCAGCGCCTGCGGGCTCGTCCAGTCATAGGTTCCAATATTGCCAATGCCAAGGGTGATTCCGCCAAAGGCAAAAATACTGATTCCAAAGGAGATCATGTCAAATTTCTTCTTAGCTGTCTCAAGTACATTGTCAAAGGCAAACAGCGCCCAGATAAAGGAAACCAGCATGATTCCTATCGAAATATAGAAGATCGCTCTCCATCCAAACAAATCCACAATGATTCCCGCCAGCGTCGGGGCAATGACCGGGGCCGCCCCCACAGACAGGCCGTACCATCCCATGGCCGTTCCCCGTTTTTCTAGAGGAAAGATCGTCAGAATGATCACCTGGGACATGGAGGTCAGGATTCCATTTCCACATGCCTGCAGGATCCTGGCCGCCATCATCACCGGAAAGTTTGGCGCGATCACACACAGAGCCAGTCCCAGAATGAACAAGATCATTCCTGTCAGAAACAGACGTTTCGTTGGGAACCGGGTAATGAGAAAGGCCGTCAGCGGCATAATGATCCCCATTGCCAGGGAATAGCCGCTGGTCAGCCATTGTCCCGTTGTCACACTGATCCCCAGGTCTGTGATCATAGACGGCAGCGCCGTTGTCAGCGCCGTCGCCAGCATAGATGAGGCGATGCACGTGATCACAATATTGATAAATATCATCGTTCGTTTTCGGTCCGTTATCTTATGCTCCATTGCTGTGTATCTCCTCCTGTCCCAGATAATAGTCCCGGATCTTCGTCAATGCCCGATAAAACTGCTCTTTTTCTTCCCCATCAAGGCCCGACAGCATTTCTTTGTGGGCAATGGCGCGGTTTTTCCGCACCTGTTCGGCGCTCCGTTTGCCTTCCTCCGTCAAAGATACCAGTATGATCCGTTTGTCCTTCGCGGAAACTGTCCTTTGCACCAATCCCTTCTGTTCTAACTTCCCCAGGATCTCTCCCGCGGAAGAAGGGCGGATACGCAGACAGTCCGCCAGCTTCTTCTGGCTGATGGGCCCGATTCGCTCCAATATAAAAAGACAGCTGTACTGTCCCCGGTAGACGTCCATTCGTCCGTATCGCTCTTCTGAATAACTGCGGTTTAACTTCATCACTTCAAAGAAAAGCTCCACCACATCTTCGTCTTTTAACTGCATAGATCCTATTCCCTTTCTTTTAATAAGGTACCTTATCAATTATAGACAAGAGGGCAATCGCTGTCAATTCCTTTTTCCAGTCCCGAAAAAGTTCAATTCCAGACGTAGTAAAATTCAATTTTACTACGTCTGGAATTGAGCTAGTATCTGTCTGCCTCCTATTTCTTTTCTGCTTCCATCGCTTTTTTGATATATGCCTCACGCACATCCTCCGGCACCAACGATCCTCCGGTGGCCCAGACGATATGGGCAGCCTGCCCCATCTGTCCGGTCAGTCCCTGTTCTTCGATATATCTTGCGCACGCCTCATCGGTCTCGATCCTGGATGGTCCGGCAAATGCCGCGCAGGAACTTGGCTCAATGAAGACGCCTTCCTGATCCAAAAGTTCTTTCATATATATGTATAACTTCTCGTCTTCTATGGTAAACTCTCCGCTTAAGAGATGCTCCACCGTCTTGCCCACGAATTTGGAAGGCCGTCCGACAGCCAGGCCATCCGCCTCCGTCTTGCCCGAAAGACCGATATCCTGGACACAGATCTCACTATGAAGTCCTGTAGCGATCCCAAGGACCATACAGCATGCCTGGGTCGGTTCTTCATAAAATACATGTACATGGTCTCCATACAGGAGTTTCAGGCCAAAGGCAACGCCCCCCGGCGCTCCGCCCACTCCGCAGGGAATATAGACAAACAGAGGATGTTCCTCGTCCACCAAGATGCCTAAGTCCTCCAACTGCCCCCGGAGCCGCAGGGCCGCCACCGCATAGCCCAAAAACAGGCTTACCGAATTCTCATCATCCACAAAATAGCTGCAGGGATCTTTCAGGGCTTCTTCCCGGCCTTGTTTCACCGCCGCGCCGTAATCCCCCGCGTATTCGATCACCTGGACATTCTTGGACCGTAGCAGGTCTTTCTTCCACTGCTTCGCATCCTGGGACATATGGACATACACCCGGAAGCCAAGAGCCGCGCTGATGATTCCGATAGACAGTCCCAGATTCCCGGTAGACCCCACATGCACTGCGTATTTGGAGAAAAATTCCTTCATTGAAGGATCCGCGAACTTTTCATAGCTTTCTCCCTGCCGGATCATTCCCTGTTCCAAGGCCAGATCTTCCGCGTGCTTCAGGATCTCATAGATCCCGCCCCTCGCCTTCACAGAACCGGCGGCCGCCAGGTGGGAATCCATTTTCAGCAGCAGCTTTCCTTGAAGCCCTGCCTTCCAAACGGCATTTAATTCTTCTCTCATCTTAGGGATCTCCCGCAGAGGCGACTCGATCAAGCCTCCCGCCTCTTCCGTCTCCGGAAACGCCTTGCGGATAAACGGGGCAAATCTTGCAAGGCGCTTTGCCGCGTCTTCCACATCTGCCATCGATAATTCAATATCTTTCAGCGCTTCCTGGGTCTTCCCATAGTATGGATTGATCCAGCTCACTTCTTCCGCCCTGCGCAGCTTTTTCACCACAGGCGCTTTCTGTTCCAGCATATCCAGATTCATAAGATTCCCTCCTTTTTCTGTCATTCCTATTATTACTGCTTTCATTATAGGAGGTCTTTCCTCTGTTGTAAACCAGCCTTTCTCAAATCTCCTGGCTGCCTGTGGACCACACGTGTTCTTCCTTTGCGGCGGCTTTCGTGTTCTGGGCCATCACTCCCACCAGTCTGTGTGGAACATATGCCTCTTCCAGATAATCCATCTCTTCCTGGGTCAGCGCAAGATCTACGGCTTTCACTGCTCCCTCGATATGGCTTCGCTTCGTGGCGCCCACTACTGGCGCCGTCACTTTGGTGAGAAGCCACGCCAGGGATACTTCCGTCATGGACACCCTATGCCGGCCGGCCAGTTCTGCCACCCGGTCAATGATCACTCGATCCTGCTTGGCTGTCCCATCGTACTTCACCTTAGCGTAGCTGTCCTCCTCCAACCGTTTGGAGGTTTCTCCCGGATGTTTGGAAAGACGACCGCCTGCCAGCGCACTGTATGGCGTCATGGCGATGTTGTCTTCTGCGCACAGCTTCGCCATCTCCCGCTCTTCTTCCCGGAACAAGAGATTATAGTGGCCCTGCACCGATACAAATCCGGCAAATCCTTCCTTCTCCGCCAGGGCATTTGCCTTCGCAAGCTGCCAGGCAAAGCAGTTGGATATGCCAATATACCGTGCTTTTCCCGCTTTCACGACTCTATTTAACCCATCCATGATGTCATAAAGTGGGGTCTGGTAATCCCACATATGATAAATGTACAGATCTACATAGTCCATCCCCAGATTGGACAGGCTTCTATCGATCATTTTCTCTATATGCTTTTGTCCGGAGATCCCTTCTTGGATCTCTTCCTGGGTACGGGGAAGGAATTTCGTCGCCACCACCACTTCATCACGCCCCGCGTAATCTCTAAGCGCCCTTCCCACATACTGCTCGCTTGTCCCGCTCTGATACGCGATCGCCGTATCGTAAAAATTCACTCCCAGTTCCAGCCCTCTTTTGATGATCTGGCGGGAATGTTCTTCATCCAGAGTCCAGCTATGCTGACCGTTCTTGGTGTCTCCAAATCCCATGCAGCCCATACAGATGCGGGATACTTTCAGGTCTGAATTTCCAAGTTTTACATATTTCATGGTTTCTCCTCCCTGCTCTGTCTTCTTAGTCCCCAAGTCTTCTTCCCAATTCATAAGCTTCTTCCATATATTTCGACTGTCTGGTCATCTCCGGCGTCCCGCAGCCCTTTCCCCAGACTGCTCCTTCGTCCTTAAGGTTCAGATACCGCACCAGAGTCTCATAATGCGCTTCCAGCGCTTCGAAGGTCCAATCATCGCTGTTCCATGCCGCCGCGATCATCGCTGATTTCATACCTTTTCTGTGGATGCTGCTGTTAAACGCGCAGAAACGGTCCACCAGAATCTTAAGCTGGGCCGACATGCCATAGTAATACAGAGGGGTCACGAATACCATCATGTCCGCTTCCAGGATCTTCTTCCTGATTTCTTCCATGTCATCCTTCTGGATGCAGGGTCCCTCATATCCGCAGTGGATACATCCGGTACACGGATGGATATCCCCATGCGCCGCGTCAATGACTTCAATCGTATGCCCTGCCTCCTTTGCGCCTTTTGCGAACTGCTCTGCCAGCATGTTGGAGGAGCCTTTTCGATTGGGGCTTCCTTCTAATATAATGATCTTCATTTGCTCATCTCCTTTTCTTCTATACCTTTATTATACGTCCCATTTTTACATAGACAAATGCTTATACCGCATGCAGAAAAATGCCAAAAACGCATAGAAAAACCGCTGTACAGGTTTCCCCGGTTAATTGAAATCCTTACTGCAACATTGAAGTTGTAACTGCACATTGAAAACTTTATGAAGTTGTAACTGCATAATATCATGAGTAACTGCAACAGTTTTAAGCTGTTTTTCTGGCTTTGGATTGCCTTTTTCCGATTTTCCTTGTAAAATTTCTTAAAGGAAGGCATGACAAAACACAGACTGCATTTTTTACTTTTCGCAGAAGTTGTAAATGCACCCTGTTTGTGTTTCCTTTTTTATCGTGTCCTGTCTTCTCTTAAATTCCGGTTTACTTCTTAAATAAAGCCGGTGTAAGGGTTATGGAATCGGATGGGATCTTTTCAAGGCCCAGGAGGTTCGCAGTCTCCTGGCCGTAGATCTTGATAAAAAGATCTATAGGAGCCTGTCCGTTCCACTTTTTTCGGGGATAGGAATTGATGTGGTTCATCATTTCCCTGATTTCTTCTTCCGTATATTCATCCTTTGCATGATTTTTAGGTATGATATAACGGATCAATTCATGGTTCCGTTCACAGTTGCTCTTCTGATTTGTATTCATCGGGTTACAATAGAATACGCGGCACTGGATCTCTCCGGTCTCCATATCTGCTTCGATTTTTTCGGGATCGCTGAATTCGCTTCCCCGATCGGTAATAATAACCTGAAAAAGCATCCGGAATTTCTCATCTCCAAGTGCTTTCCGCAGCCGGCAGAATATTTCTGTTACTGATCCCGCTGTGTTGCGCTCTCTCAGGAACATGAGCTGTACGTCACAGTTGGTAAACAAGATTGTCAGCAGTGTCTGGCCGCCTTTGTGTATGACCACACTGTCCATCTGGCTGACTATGGCATCTGGATTCTGGCGCATATATTCCTCGTATTCCTCATAACTGCGTCCGATATGGCATTTCCGGTCTACCCGGAGAACCGGACCGCTCTTTTTCCGTTCCGGTCTGCGCAGTTTCCTTCTCAGGTCTATATTTCTGGCATCCAAAAGGCCTGCATCAATATAGGAATAGATCGTCCGTTCCGATACGGGCAGTTCATCTCTGTGACGTTCACAGATAACCGGGAGTGACTGCCCCTTTTTTAACAGCGGTGTGATCGTATCATTGATCCGGTTTAACTCCTGCTCTGTAAGAGAGATTCCTTTACGGGATTCAGAGAGCATCTGTTCATACTGCTGCTGAGCATGCTTGGCGTCATAGAGCATCCTGCGCAGACGGCAGCGAAGCCGGTGGTCACAGGCATTACAGACAAACGGCGACTTTTCGTAATCTGTACAGAACTCTTCCTGATAATCAGGGCATCCTTCCTGACATCGTCCACATGCTGTCTGGCACTGTTTCTTCCCACGAAAGCATCCCTGACGGCAGTTTGGGATTCTGGTACAGGTACAATGGTGGATACAGTTATTGCCCCCTGACGTTTTGACCAGCCTGCGGTGTGCTTTGATCTCTCTGCCGACAGTAGACCGATCCTTTCCAATGTTTTTGGCGATCTGTGCGACCTTCAATCCCTGCTGCAGACCTGACTGGATGGCGAGCCTGTCGTCATATGTAAGGTGTTTATTACTCATGGTTACCTCCAATCCGAAGACAGGACAAGGATAGTATACTGGAAAAAAGGCAAAAAGAAACCATGAAGTTACAACTGCAACTCCATGGCTCATATGCCTTGTAATTCTAACCGCAACAACCTATGTTGCAATTAATTTTTCAATTAACCTACAGGTTTCCCCATACAGCGGTCTTGGATTCATTTTGGGAACTGCCTTTTTCTTACAGCAGTTCTTCCTTCTTCGCAAGGATTGCTTCTACTGCGGCGCAGGCTGGGCAGTCACAATATTTTGCCCCTTCTGTCTTGATCTGTCTGGCATGTTCCGCCACGCCCGGCGCCTTATCGCCAAACACTTTCGCTCCCGCCTCAGATTCCGCAAAAGCGATCAGACCGTCTACCGTTACAATATCTTCTTCCAGCTCCGCAAAATACTTCTTGGTCTCTTCCTCTTCCCGGTCGGTTCCCACCGCGTCAAGCCAGGCCTTTGCCGCGTCTTTGGCTTCCTGGGAACAACTGGGCGCCTGGATCAGTTCTTTGCTCTTCTCTGCAACGTACTCTACTGCTTCTCTGCTCATGGCAAACACCCCACTTTTTGTAAATCTGCCATTATTCTAGCACAACCCCGCCTATTTTTACAACTCCAATCCATCCACCCAGTCTGCCACTTCTCCCGCCGCATCCGGTACGGCGTTGCGGGAGATGGACAGCCCGTCTTCGATCACTGCGGCATCTGGCTGCATCTGCCCAATGGTCTCTATAGTTCCTGAGAATCCGCTTCCTCCGTGAGTGGTAAAGGGAATGATCGTCTTGCCGCTAAGGTTATATTCTTCCAGGAAGGTGTAGAGCGGCATCGGCAGATCTGCGTTCCAGTTTGGGTATCCCAGGAAAATGGTGTCATAGCTGTCCAGATTCTCGATCTGAGAGGCCAGCGCCGGCCGGACCTCTTCTGTCATCTCATTGTACGCAAAGTCCAGAAGCTCATCATGGGTTCCGGGATATTCCTGTTCAGTCTCAATGGCAAATAGATCTCCTCCTGTCTGCTGTTGGATCAGATGGGCCACATACTCATTATTTCCCATTACCTGACCATCCACAGACACCCGGCTTGCGCCAGCCACCGTGTCCGTGCCGTCTGTCTCCGGCACAGAAAAGTAGGCGATCAAAATATTGTCTCCTCCCGCAGGCGTGCCGGCCGTATCCTCAGTGTCTTCCAGGGACACAGACGGGCCGGATTCCTCCTGGCCCGCGCAGGCGGTGAGTGTAAAAATTACTGCCGCACACAGAAGCAGCGCGGTTATTTTTCTTTTTTTCATTCTCTTTCATCTCCTTTTTATTGAAATTTGTTTCTTGAGGAAATCTCCCGCTGCCGCCCCAATTCCCATAAAAAGGGTCATCACTGCGACATTGGCGGCAAACAGCAAAACTCCCGGATAGGACCAGTACATGCCCGTATCCCGCAGGACCAGCCGGGAAGGCATATCCAGCGCGATAAATGCCAAGATTCCAAGGATTGCCGTCACGATCCCTTCCACGAGCATAAGAGGCTTCCTTTTCTCTGGCAGAGAAATGTGCAGCCCTCCATGGATGGAGATCAGGATCGTTCCCCAGCTTCCCGCGGCCACATGCAGGGGACGAATCAGATAAGCTTCCCTCATTCCCCACAGGGGCGCAAACAAACGCTGGGATATATAGATTCCTGTCCCCATAGCCGCCAGCATACAAAAAAGCGTCAGTATATTTACGGTAAGCAGGACTTTCCGGCAGCCGGAATATCTTCCTTTGAAAAGGCTGGCGTACCATTTCCGGTTTATCACATTGTGAACAAGAAACAGCAATAGCAGCAGGACTCCCGCCAGCTCATGAAATAGATTTCCAGTGGCCTGATAGGACATGGTCAGGATCATCAGGACTGCCATTATCATGTCGATCTTCTTTCGTGTATTCATCTTACAACTCCGCGATCCAGCGCTGGATCTCCTTCTTAGGCGTTACCAATTTCCCAAATTCCTGTGCACTGAACTGTATCATCTTTCCTTTTTCTACTACAGCTCCCGGAAGCTCCTCTTCTATATCTTTTAGTCCATGTCCCGGCCATCCCGCATGAGTCTGGAAGGGGATCACCCTTTTCCCTGACAGATCATTTTCCCGCAGGAACGAAAGGACTGCCGGGGCCATGGTATACCACCAAGTAGGGGTTCCCAGGATGATGGTGCCATAGGCGTCCAGGGATACCCCCAGAGGCTTGAGCTTGGGCGTATATCCTTCGTTTACTTCCGCCTTCCCCTGTTCCACACGGATAGATCCGGAAGGACAGACCTGTTCACAAAGTCCGCAGCCTACGCAGCCTTTCCCCACGGTGATCAGATGCTGCCACAGATCTGCCGGAAGTTTTGACTGGTTTTCCAAGAACTGCTGGTGAGCCGCCCGGTCGGTATCGGTCACCTCTGAGATCTTATGGACTCTTCCTTCGATTTCTTTCTTGATCACTTCCAGATGGTCATCCACCTTCTTATCGATGGCCCTCTGCTCATTCATATCAAAACTAGGTAGCCAGTTGTCCACCATCATTAAAACATTGATATAATCTGGCTGGATCCCGCATTTCCGGCACAGCTTCCAGGCCAGTTCCGCCGCCCCGCCATGCCGGTTTCCATAGGTCAGCACCATATAGAAATAATCGGTCTCAAAAGAAGCCTTTGCCAAGAAGTCCTGTACCATCTGGGGAACCTCATGGCCATATACCGGACAGACTATCCCAATCCTGTCCGCCTGGAACTCTAAGTGCTCCTTGTCAATAATCTGGGGGATACTGATTCTCTCTTCCTCCAGATATTTTGCCGCATACAGGCTGTTGCCCGTAGCGGTGAAATAAAAAATCATTTTAATTTCCTCCTTTTTTATGTTCTTCTAAATATGTCAGGATCGATTCCACCGCCTGCTCTTCTTCCTCGCCGTAGAATCCATGCCCAGCCCCGGATATGACTTCTAATTCCGCGCTTTGGTATGCCTTCAGCGCCTGTTCTGAAGAAGAAAGAGGAACTATGCTGTCTTGGTCGCCGTGGAGCAGCAGCACATCTTTTTCATAACGGCTGATCTCTCCATAAATATCATAGCCGATCAAGGGTTCGAAATAGGCCCGCCCCACTTCCATCCAGAGAAAATACATTATGTCCGGGATCTCTCTTTTGCTGGAGAACATCTCACCTGCCTGGTCAGCCAGGATAAACGCCGGATACAGGAGGATCATCCCACGGATCTCTTCTTCATGATCCGCGCCGGTAATGGCAGATACGGCTCCCCCCTGACTGGTCCCCATCAGAAATAACTGCTCCCGATCCACATAATCCAGTCCCTGGATCATGCGTATCACTGCTTCCAGGTCTTCCCGCTCCGTAAATAAGGACATTTCCAGCGTAGAGCCATCGCTCCGGCTTCCCGGTGAACCTCCGCAGAAATCAAAACAGTAAACCACATAGCCTCTCTGGGCCAGGGCCTGGGCGTAAGGAATTCCCACCTGATAGTTTCCTCCAAAGCCATGGGAGAAGATCACCGCCGGCAACGGTCCGTCGGCGCCTTCTGGGATATAGATGACCCCGTAGATCCGGTGATCTCCCCGCCTGGCATACAGCTCCTGGCTTTTGTATTCATAGGTCATCTCATCTCTTCACTCGCCAAATCCATTTTCCGTCAGATAGGCGCTGATCGCCTCTGTATCTTCCTCATCCACAAACAGACCATCATGGACCGTTCCATTTCCCGCGCATCCTCTGACAAATTCCATGGAATTATCAAACTGTTCCGTGTCCATAGAAGCAGACTGGGTAAACGGATATACATCGATGCCTGTCAGATCATAATTCTCAAGGAATGTCCCTATGATCATCGGCGCGGTATGCCACCAGATCGGATAGCCGATAAAAAGGGTATCATAACCCTCCAGGGACTCTGGCAGGTTCTGGATCTCTGGCCTTGCGTTGCTGTCCCGCTCTTCCAGGGCCACATCTCCACATTCGCTGTAATCTTCCGGATAAGGAGTCACCGGCTGGATCTCAAACAGATCCCCTCCTGTCTGCTCCTGGATAGAGGAAGCCATCTGGGCGGTATTCCCTGACCAGGAAAAATAAGCGATCAGTACATTCCCGCTTTCCGTCTGCGTTTCCGCGCTGTTCTGGGTCTGGCCGCAGGCAGTCAGCGCGGCGGCCAGCGCAATCGTTAAAAGGATACTGATGATCTTTCTTTTCATAGCATTTGTCTCCTTTCTAACCTTTTCCCTCCTACTTACATTCCATCAGGATCTCATAGATCTCATCCCGGCTCAATTCACGAGGGCCACATTTGATGATATTGCAGGTATCCGCCACTTTGCGCAGGATATCCGGCGTGATTTCTGCCTTGGATCTCAACTGGCCAAGACGGGTTGGAAGGCCGCATTCTTGGATAAATGAGGCCAAAGCCTCAATTCCTTCTTCCGCTGTTTCTTCCTGAAATACTTCCCTGGCAAAACGGGTGAATTTCTCCCTCGCGTCTTCCAGAATGTGCCGGTAGTATACCGGGTGGATCACAGCCAGTCCCTGTCCATGGTTGCAGTCCGTATACGCTCCAAGCTGATGCTCGATCTGATGCGCCTGGAAGTCTGTCAGGCGCCCCGCTTTTAAGATGCCGTTTTCCGCCATTGCGGAATCCCACATCAGATTGCTCCTTGCCTGCATATCATTGACATCCGCCAGCAGACGGCGCATGTTGACTACCGTATTGCGCATAACCGCCAGGGCCACTTCATCCGATACATTGTCCTGGTCTGACTGTCCAAGATAGGTTTCCATAGCGTGGCTCAGCGTATCAAAGGCTCCGGAAAGCACCTGGTTTCTTGGAACAGAAGCCGTGTAAGCGGGATCCAGGATGGCAAATTCCGCGCCCTTTCCAACAATCAGTCCTTTCCAATTTAAGTCTTCGCAGGTGATGACCGCGCCGGCGTTCATCTCCGCCCCGGTTCCGGAAGCAGTCACCACAGCTCCCATAGGAATCCCGTCTGTAGGGAACTGATAGGAGGTATATTCCATTTCCCGGATATCCTGATCCAGTTTTGCCTGGGCGGAAATGACTTTACAGCAGTCGATCACGCTTCCGCCGCCTGCGGCCAGGATAAAATCTACCTTCTTCTCCTTGGCCAGCGCCGCTCCCTCCTGGACTTTCGCGTAAGTTGGATTGGGCATGATGCCTGGGAAATCGACCACTTCTTTTCCCGCTTCTTCCAGGATTCCTCTTAACTCGTCATAGATGCCGTTGGCTTTCAGAGAGTTCCCTCCATAGGCCAGCATGACTGTCTTCCCAGCCTTGGCCAGTTCCGCTCCCAGCGCTTTCTTTGCGGCTCCTTCTCCAAAATAAACTTTTGTGGGGTAAGTAAATGTAAATGCATCCATAGTAAAATCCTCCTGTCTGGTTGATGTTTGTTCTTCTTTCTCTTTACGCTGTGATTGTATCAACCGGTTGTAACAACCGGTCAAGAGGATTTTGAAAAATTTTTATTTTTTGTAACTGATTCAGTCCGGCGTATCGCGCAAAAAAACTGCAGGCGCCTGCCTGCAGTCTGCTGTCACGATCGTCATCAGCTCTCCCTATGCCTCCACGATATGAAGCTCCATATTCTCAAAAGAACTGCCCAGTGTAAACCGGTCTTCCAGCCCTTCCGTCACATACACTTCTCCTTCCTTGGTAATGGCGATCATCTCAAAATCCTGGTGCTCCCGCCAGTATTCTTCCGCTTCTTCCAATCCTTTCACAAACATGGACGTAGAAAGGGCATCGGCCACCTTTCCCTCCTCTGTCACGATCGTCATGGAAACCAATCCATTGTCCACCGGATATCCGGTCGCCGGATCAATGATATGGCAGTACTCCCTGCCATCTTCCCCTACGAAATACCGTTCGTAGCTTCCTGATGTGACCACCGCGCAG
This sequence comes from Lachnospiraceae bacterium KGMB03038, assembly GCA_007361935.1. Lineage (NCBI taxonomy): Bacteria > Bacillati > Bacillota > Clostridia > Lachnospirales > Lachnospiraceae > Lachnospiraceae bacterium KGMB03038. The sequence continues at coordinate 2,875,913 of CP041667.1, forward strand.
TCGGAGACCGTCAGCATTCCCACTTGTCCATCGCCAAAGGGATTGCGGATGCCAAGACGCCAATCTCCGCCGCCAGGTCTGGACCCGATCGCCTGGATATTGCCGCCCAAGTCTAAGAGCGCGGATGTGATCCCCTGCTCTTCCAGCATTTCTGCCGCCACGTCTCCCGCATAGCCTTTGCCTACGGCTCCCAGATCCAGTTCCATCCCTTCTGGAAGCAGGATCTCCTGTCCATTCAGCTCTACGTTTTCATAGCCCACATGCTCCAGCAGTGCCTGAAGTTCTTCCGGCTCTGGAATCCGATTTTCATCTGTGGTAAATCCCCAGGCTTCCAGCACCGGATAGATGGTCGGGTCCAAAGCCCCTTCCGTCTTCTTAGCCATATCCAGGGCAAACTCTACAACCTTCGCGGTATCGCCGCTTAATTCCACCGGATTTCCGCCGCTGTGGTTGACCTGATAAATCTCGCTTTCCGTATCTGTCACAGACCATTCGCTCTCCAGTGTTTGGATCTCTTCCCGCACATCTCCTAAGGCCTTTTCTCCGCCTTCTCCGTAGGCCGTCAGCGTCATATAGGTATCCATGGCAAAGAAACTCACCTGGGACTGCTCCGCCTCCTGCCCCGCTGACGCGCACGCCGTCAGAGAACCAAGTGTCAGTATTATGATAAGGCTTCTGATCATCCTCTTCATCTGCTGCTCCTTTGATCTTGTTATTTCTTTCCGGCGCCAGTCCTTCCTCCGAGGCTTTGGATCTTCTGGAGACCCCGCGCCAGATAGCAGGCGATCTGCGCCCACAGGCACATTATAGCAAGATATTCTATCAGGAACAACCATAGAGGCTGTGATCCATCAAAAAACACGAACAAACTGCGCAGAAACAGATAGGAAACAATATCGTGCTTCAGGAATCCATAGAGTCCATAGATCCCTGCCGCGGCTCCGATCGCTCGAAGCCCCCATCTTTTGGCCGGAGAAGTTCCCTTTTGCCCCGCCCTGTTTCTTATCACTCCCAGAACCATACCCCAGTGCAGGCCGATATGGACGCTCATCAAAAGGAAGCCCCAGTAAGCCGACAGCATATGGAGGATCCTGGCAGTCCCTGAATGTCCCTGCACGTTAAGGAATACAAAAACATCTCTGGACAGAAGAACCCCGCTTACCATCAATCCCAGCATACACAGCAATACCAGGAAATTCACCGCCGTCTGCAAGATTCGGGCCGGCATATATTTGCCTCGGAACAAGTTCCGGTACCACCTCCAATTCAGCCCATGATGGATCAGGAATAGAAGGAACATCCCGGCTCCCATCCACTCATGGACCGTATTCCCCACCAGCATATATGCCATCTGGAAGAGAAGGCATACCGTCATGACTAGATCGATCAGCATTTTCCATTTCAACACTGGTTTCATCTAAATTCCTCCCTGCTTTTTAATACCCAAGGCTGTCCAGCCAGTCTTCCACTTCTCCCTGGGCCTCTGCCGCTTCTGAGGCTCCAAGGGCAATCCCTTCCTCTACCTGGGCATCCGGCTGTAAGCTCTCAATCTCTTCCACGGTTCCTGAGAAGCCGCTGCCGCCGGAGGTCACGAAGGGAATCACCGTCTTTCCGGACAGATCATAGGTCTCCAGGAAGGTATAGACCGCCATCGGCATATCTCCCCACCAGTTAGGATATCCCAGGAAAATGGTGTCATAACCGTCCAAACCTTCCAGCTGAGACGCAAGCTGAGGTCTTTCATCCGAACGTTGCTCTTCCTGTCCCTGGTCTACCGTATCGTCATAGTTGTCCGGGTAGGGTTCCGTGGTCTGGATAGAAAAAAGATCCGCGCCCAGCGCATCGCTGATCATGTGGGCGACCAGACCTGTATTTCCTGTTGTCTCGCCATTGTAGCTCTGGATGCTGGCGCTGGAAGATGCGTCCACGTCCTCCGGCAGATCCGCATTCTCTCCATAGGTAAAGTAAGCTACCAGGACAGAAGCGTCCGTGTTTCCTTCTGCTTGGGAGGCAGTTTCATCCTCTCCCTCTGTATCTTCCGGCGCCGCCTCTTCCTGCTGGGAGTTCTCTGCCGGGGCTTCCTCTTCTGCGCTTCCGCAGCCATTGATCGAAAATATCAGAATTCCTACAAGTAATATACTGACAAGTCTTCGCTTCATGTTTGTGTTCCTCCTTTTTGGTCCGCTTTCTCACAAAACAATATATAAAGTAAGTGCAGTCACAGGACCTTCCTGCTCTGCACCTACATTATAAGCGAGCCTTTGCTCCCGCGTCTAATACTTGGTTTTCATACAGAACCATGCCCAAAGAGTATGGTTTTCCATCATTCCTGCCCGGCAAAATAATCGCTGATCTCCCGCATCCGCTCTCCCTGGGCCACGTGGAAGGGACAGCGGCGGTCACAGTGTCCGCACTGGATACACTGATCCGCTTTCTTCTCCAGCTTCCGGTAATGATCCCGTGCCAGAGCGTCCCCTGCCTTCGCCAGATCGTAATATTTATTGATCAGGCCTACATTCAGGCCTTTTGGACAGGGCGCGCAGTGGTTGCAGTAGACACAGACTCCTTCCGCATCCTGGGGCGCGAAACTTCCGATCACAGAATAGTCTTTTTCCTCCTGGGAAGCCTGGCAGAAGCCCGGGATCCTCTTCAGATCTTTCTTGCCCCGGATTCCTGGAAGCACCGTCAGCACTCCCGGCTTATCCAGAGCGTATTGGATGCACTGGTACTCTGTCAGCGCTTTTCCGAAAGGGGATGTCCGCCCGTCTAAAAGCTGTCCGCCGCCGAAGGCTTTCATGACGGAGATGCCCACGCCTTCTCTCTCGCACCGGCGGTACAGTTCCATCCGGCCGTCAATGCTCCCGATGCCGTAAGTCCCTTTCTGATAGTCATAGGCCGGGTTCACGGAGAACATCATCATATCCAGGATTCCCATATCCAGTACCTGCTGCGCGATCTTAGGCGTATGGGTAGACAGTCCCACATGGCGGACCGCTCCCTCCTCTTTCAGTCTGAGGATCGTGTCGATGACACCGCTTTTCTCCACCTGTTTCAAATCCGATGTTTCATCGATACAGTGGAGGAATCCAAAATCAATATAATCTGTCTGCAAGGCTTTAAGCTGCCAGTCGATGGACCGCCGGATCTTCTCCGGGCTGGTGGTCCACCCATAGGTACCAGAAGCGTAATCCGCTCCAAAATGGATCTGAAAATACACCTGGTCCCGAACATTTGCAAGCGCTCTTCCGTAGGCAGGGAATGGTTTGGCTTCCGCGGAGGCCATGTCAAAATAGTTGATCCCTTCTTCCACTGCCAGCGCGATCGTCTCTTCAATCTCTTTCTCACTGGCCTCCTGGATGGAACTGGTCCCCAGTCCCAGGATGCTGATCTTCTCCCCGCCATGGGGAAGTGTCCGATACTGCATGTCTCTCTTCCTCCTGTAATTAACGATAAGATTTCTGATAGATCAGGGCTGTGTCTTCCACACTCAGTTCTACCCGGTCTGCCGCGTACAGGCCTCCCATGGTATCTTTGGCTTTCTGGGCCATTTCCTGGAACTCTTCCGGTTTCAGTCCGTAATCAGACATCTTCAGATCGTCTACGCCGCAGGCTTTCTGAAGATCCGCAAGGGCATGGACGAAATCCATGGGTTCTTCCGCATCCTCTTTCCCAAGGGCTTTCGCCATCTGGATAAACCGGTCGTCACAGGCGTGCTTCTCAATAAAGTATTTATAATATTCCAGGCTGATCATGATCAGTCCCGCCCCATGGGGCAGTTCCGGGTGCATGGCGGACATAGCGTGTTCCATGGAATGTTCGCTGCTGCACGCGCCGAGCTCCATCACATGGCCGGACAAGGTATTGGCAAATGCCACGTGCTCTCTTGCCTCCAGGTCCTGGCCATCTTTCACAGCCCTGGCCAGATATTTTCCAATATTCTCAATGGTTGTCAGGGCAAACATATCGCTCATCAGATTGGCCGGACTGGTGATGTAGGCCTCTGTACTGTGGAATAAGGCGTCAAATCCCTGATAGGCTGTGAATTTAGGCGGAACGGTGGTCATCAGCTCCGGATCCACCACTGCCAGTACCGGATGGCTGGCATCCGCGCCGCCAAGGCCGATCTTCTCATCATATTTTTCATTGTTGACCACGCCCCAGGCGTCCACTTCTGATCCCGTGCCTGCCGTTGTAGTGACAGCCACTACCGGAAGCGGCGTCTCTGTATACGGCTTGCAGCCGCCGTGGCCTCCAAACGCGTAGTCCCACACATCTCCTGGATTTGTGGCCATGATGGCGATGATCTTAGAGGCGTCCATGACACTTCCGCCGCCTAACGCGACGATAAAGTCGCATCGACTTTCCTTTACAAAAGCCGCGCCTTCCATCACCGTACTGGCCAGAGGATTGGCCTGGATCTTATCGAAGAGCACCGTCTCAATACCGGCGCTATGAAGCTGTTCTTCCGTCCGTTCAAGAGATCCGTTGGCGCGGGTGGATTTCCCATTGGAGATCACCACCGCCGCTTTTTTGCCAAGGTTCAAAGTCTTTATATTTTCTCCCAATTCATTCAAACGGCCTGGGCCAAATAATACTCTTGTGGGCTGATAAAAATTGTAACTCATAAAAGTGCCTCCTTCTTGAATCTGTTTCTTCTATAAACCATGATGCCTGCGGATTGTGACCTGCTGCCCCTGGCATCATTTATTATAATTTTGCTCAGATTTCCTGTCCAATACTTCCTTTTCACGTCTGACCATACCTAAAAAGCATGGTTCATGCCAGCTGCTCTTTCACATGGTTAATTGAAATCCTTACTGCAACATTGAAGTTGTAACTGCACATTGAAAACTTTATGAAGTTGTAACTGCATAATATCATGAGTAACTGCAACAGTTTTAAGCTGTTTTTCTGGCTTTGGATTGCCTTTTTCCGATTTTCCTTGTAAAATTTCTTAAAGGAAGGCATGACAAAACACAGACTGCATTTTTTACTTTTCGCAGAAGTTGTAAATGCACCCTGTTTGTGTTTCCTTTTTTATCGTGTCCTGTCTTCTCTTAAATTCCGGTTTACTTCTTAAATAAAGCCGGTGTAAGGGTTATGGAATCGGATGGGATCTTTTCAAGGCCCAGGAGGTTCGCAGTCTCCTGGCCGTAGATCTTGATAAAAAGATCTATAGGAGCCTGTCCGTTCCACTTTTTTCGGGGATAGGAATTGATGTGGTTCATCATTTCCCTGATTTCTTCTTCCGTATATTCATCCTTTGCATGATTTTTAGGTATGATATAACGGATCAATTCATGGTTCCGTTCACAGTTGCTCTTCTGATTTGTATTCATCGGGTTACAATAGAATACGCGGCACTGGATCTCTCCGGTCTCCATATCTGCTTCGATTTTTTCGGGATCGCTGAATTCGCTTCCCCGATCGGTAATAATAACCTGAAAAAGCATCCGGAATTTCTCATCTCCAAGTGCTTTCCGCAGCCGGCAGAATATTTCTGTTACTGATCCCGCTGTGTTGCGCTCTCTCAGGAACATGAGCTGTACGTCACAGTTGGTAAACAAGATTGTCAGCAGTGTCTGGCCGCCTTTGTGTATGACCACACTGTCCATCTGGCTGACTATGGCATCTGGATTCTGGCGCATATATTCCTCGTATTCCTCATAACTGCGTCCGATATGGCATTTCCGGTCTACCCGGAGAACCGGACCGCTCTTTTTCCGTTCCGGTCTGCGCAGTTTCCTTCTCAGGTCTATATTTCTGGCATCCAAAAGGCCTGCATCAATATAGGAATAGATCGTCCGTTCCGATACGGGCAGTTCATCTCTGTGACGTTCACAGATAACCGGGAGTGACTGCCCCTTTTTTAACAGCGGTGTGATCGTATCATTGATCCGGTTTAACTCCTGCTCTGTAAGAGAGATTCCTTTACGGGATTCAGAGAGCATCTGTTCATACTGCTGCTGAGCATGCTTGGCGTCATAGAGCATCCTGCGCAGACGGCAGCGAAGCCGGTGGTCACAGGCATTACAGACAAACGGCGACTTTTCGTAATCTGTACAGAACTCTTCCTGATAATCAGGGCATCCTTCCTGACATCGTCCACATGCTGTCTGGCACTGTTTCTTCCCACGAAAGCATCCCTGACGGCAGTTTGGGATTCTGGTACAGGTACAATGGTGGATACAGTTATTGCCCCCTGACGTTTTGACCAGCCTGCGGTGTGCTTTGATCTCTCTGCCGACAGTAGACCGATCCTTTCCAATGTTTTTGGCGATCTGTGCGACCTTCAATCCCTGCTGCAGACCTGACTGGATGGCGAGCCTGTCGTCATATGTAAGGTGTTTATTACTCATGGTTACCTCCAATCCGAAGACAGGACAAGGATAGTATACTGGAAAAAAGGCAAAAAGAAACCATGAAGTTACAACTGCAACTCCATGGCTCATATGCCTTGTAATTCTAACCGCAACAACCTATGTTGCAATTAATTTTTCAATTAACCTGCTCTTTCACATAAGCGATGAACTTCTCCGCCGCCTTTGTAATACTTTCCTCCCTGACCACCGTTAAAAAATAACGCAG